>NZ_JAOWDO010000058.1:0-225174 GCF_030336535.1 Citrobacter sp. Ce006 | reverse complement strand
AATCCGCCGGGAGCGGATTTGAACGTTGCGCAGCAACGGCCCGGAGGGTGGCGGGCAGGACGCCCGCCATAAACTGCCAGACATCAAATAAGTGAAAAGGCCATCCGTCAGGATGGCCTTTTCACGTTTATACGTGGGAAAACGCCGGAACTGTATACGGCGTGTGGCTTTAATGAATAACCTGCGATAAAAACGCGCGGGTGCGTTCGGATTTGGGGTGAGCAAAAAACTCATCCGGTGGTGCCTGTTCCACAATCTCGCCAAGATCCATAAAGATCACCCGGTCGGCCACTGTGCGGGCAAAGCCCATCTCATGAGTAACACACAACATGGTCATGCCTGATTGCGCCAGACCTATCATGGTATCCAGCACTTCTTTTACCATTTCAGGATCTAACGCTGATGTGGGCTCATCAAACAACATGATTTTGGGCTTCATACACAGCGAGCGAGCAATAGCTACACGCTGTTGCTGTCCACCAGAGATTTGCCCGGGATATTTATGCGCATGTTCCGCAATGCGAACTCGCTCAAGGTAGTGCATTGCCAGTACCTCAGCCTCTTTTTTCGGCATCTTTTGCACCCAGATTGGCGCCAGCGTGCAATTTTGCAGGACCGTCAAATGAGGAAAGAGATTAAAGTGCTGAAAGACCATGCCAACTTCCTGTCTGACGCGCTCAATATTGCGGATGTCTTCATTGAGTTCTATCCCATCCACTACAATACGTCCTTGCTGATGCTCTTCCAGATGGTTGATACAGCGAATAGTTGTTGATTTACCCGAACCGGAAGGACCGCACAATACGATGCGCTCGCCCTGTTTTACCTTCAGGTTGATGTTTTTCAGGACATGAAACTGTCCGTACCATTTGTTGACGTTTTCCAGCGTGATCATCGCGTCAGTAGATTGCATTAATAATTGACTCATAAATTCCTCAGTGCGGTGTACGCCCGGTGTTAAAACGTTTTTCCAGATGTTGGCTATAACGCGACATGCTGAAACAGAAGATCCAGTAAATCAGTGCGGCGAAAACATATCCTTCCGTCGACATACCCAACCACGCGGGGTCCACAGTGGCCTGCTGCACGCTACTGAAGAGATCAAATAAGCCGATGATGATGACCAGACTGGTATCCTTGAATAAGGCGATAATCGTGTTAACCAGACCCGGGATAACCAGCTTGAGGGCTTGCGGGAGAATGACCAGCCCTTGTGTTTTCCAGTATCCTAATGCCAGTGATTCAGCGGCTTCATACTGACCTTTAGGTAGGGCCTGTAACCCTCCGCGAACCACTTCTGCGACATAGGCTGACTGGAAAAGAATAACGCCGACCAGCGCTCGGATAAGTTTGTCGATACTGGTCCCTTCGGACATAAACAGAGGAAGCATGACCGAAGACATAAACAGAACGGTAATCAACGGCACACCGCGCCAGAACTCAATAAAAATGACGGATAAAATCCGCACGACTGGCATATGAGAACGACGTCCCAGCGCCAGTAAAATGCCCCACGGAAGCGCGCCCGCAATCCCCACGGATGCGATGATAAGCGTCAGTGTTAATCCACCCCACTGCCGGGTTTCTACGCGCTCCAGCCCGAAAAAACCACCGTACATCAACCACCAAACCACCACTGGATAAACGACGGCCCAGACGGCGATATAGCGGCCACGATGCGGGATTGTTTTCAAGAACATGGGAACGATAGACAGCAAACCAATTATCAGGGCCAGATTTACGCGCCAGCGCTGATCGTGGGGATAAAGTCCATACATGAATTGCCCAAAGCGTTCATGAATGAACACCCAGCAGGCTCCGGCTTTGGTGCAGTCTGCTCGGGTTGAACCGACCCAGTTGGCCTGAAAGAATACCCAGTTCAACAATGGCGGAAGAAATGACCAAATCAGCCAGACGCACAGCAGCGTGAGCAGGCTGTTTGACCAACTGGAGAACAGGTTTTTACGCATCCAGAGTAGACTGCGACTTGCCGGGTTACTGCTCTGGCGCGAGGGGTGAGACAGCAGTGCTTTTGTCATCATGGCTCCTTAGCGCTCAATCAGTGCAATACGGCGGTTATAAATATTCATCAATAAAGAAATGCTCAGGCTGATGATCAAGTACACCGACATCGTGATGGCGATAGTTTCAATGGCTTGCCCTGTTTGATTAAGTACCGTGCCGGCAAACAGTGAAACCATATCCGGGTAGCCAATGGCGGCCGCAAGTGAGGAGTTTTTGACGATATTCAGATACTGGCTGGTTAATGGAGGAATGATGACGCGCAGCGCCTGCGGGATGATCACCTGACGCAGCGTCACTGGATTTGGCAGACCCAGCGAGCGTGCGGCTTCATGTTGGCCATATGGAACAGCCTGAATTCCCGCCCGAATAATTTCTGCAATAAACGCTGAGGTATACACTGAAAGCGCCAGCGTCAGGGCAGCCAGTTCAGGTATAAGCACCATACCGCCACGGAAGTTAAAACCGCGAAGCGCGGGGATATCCCAGTGAAGCGCAGCACCAAACATCCACTGTGCAATCAACGGTAAAAGCACGATCAATGCCAGAGCCGTAGGCCAGGTCCGGCGTAGTTGACCGGTTTTGGTCTGGTACATTCTGTTGTAGCGAAATAACCCGATGGTGATGACGATAGCGATAATGACAGCGGCGCAAAAGGCAAAAAAACCTTCTCCCATTTGCGGCGCAGGAATATAGAGCCCCCGGTTGCTCAGGAACATCAAATCCAGCGCGTTAACGGCCTGACGTGGGCCTGGCAGGTTACGTAATACGGCGAAATACCAGAAGAAGATCTGCAGCAGCGGCGGTATATTGCGGAACGTTTCGATGTAGATCGTTGAGAGCTTTCGCAATAACCAGTTATCTGACAGGCGTGCCAGTCCGAGAAAGAAACCGAGAATTGATGCGAAAACAATGCACAGTGCTGAAACTAATAGTGTATTGAGCAGGCCAACGATAAAGACACGGCCATACGTATCGCCTTGCTCGTAATCAATCAGATGCTGGACAATACCAAATCCGGCGCTGCGATCGAGAAAAGAAAATCCCGAGGTAATACCGCTATTGTTCAGGTTATTTATCGTGTTATGAATGAGATACACCGCAATGCTGATAACCGCAATGACGGCGAGTATTTGAAATAACCAGGCGCGGACCGCAGGGTTAGAAAAGGATAACGATCCTTTTACGGTTGAGCGGCGATGGAACATAAGAAAACCTCAGTAACTATGACTCTGGGCTGAGCGCCGCAGTTGCGGCGCCCGTTACATCACAACGCATTAGCGCACCGGTGGCGCATACTGAATGCCGCCGTTATTCCAGAGGTTGTTCTGTCCACGTTTGATCTTCAGTGGGCTTTCCGATCCAACGTTACGCTCAAAGATCTCCGAGTAGTTACCAACCTGCTTGATAATGTTGTAAGCCCATTTGTTATCAAGCTTCAGATCCTTGCCATAATCCCCTTCTTTACCTAACAGGTGTGCCATATCCGGCGTTGCAGGATTAGCCGCTTTTTCATCAACGTTTTTCGAGTTAACACCCATTTCTTCCGCATTCAACATGGCGAACAGCGTCCAGCGAACAATGGAGAACCACTCATCGTCCCCACGACGCACGACAGGTCCCAGTGGTTCTTTAGAGATAACTTCTGGCAGGACAATCCACTCAGCCGGATTACTCAGCTTGATTCGCAGGGCGTACAGCTGAGACTGGTCGGAAGCCAGCGTGTCGCAGCGTCCAGATTCCAGAGCTTTAGCGGATTCATCCGAGCGGTCAAAAGTGACGGGGGTGTACTTCATGTTGTTGGCTTTAAAGTAGTCAGCCACGTTCAGTTCGGTATCTGTTCCTGCCTGAATACAAACCGTTGCGCCATCCAGCTCTTTAGCGCTCTTCAGACCTGCTTTATTGTGGGTAAGAAAACCAATGCCGTCGTAATACGTCACGCCCGTGAAAGACATACCCATACCGGCATCACGAGAAGAGGTCCATGTGGTATTACGAGAGAGCATGTCGACTTCACCAGATTGTAACGCGGTGAAGCGTTCCTTAGCGGTAAGCGGGGTATATTTTACTTTGCTATCATCGCCAAATACGGCGGAGGCAACGCCACGACATACGTCGACATCAATACCTGAAAACTTACCGCTTGCATCGGCGTAAGAAAAGCCAGGCAACCCGTCACTGATCCCACACTGCACAAAACCTTTTTTCTTTACGGCATCAAGTGTTGCGCCGGCATGTGCCTGATTTGTAACCGCAAGCAGCACGCCGGCCGCAGCCAGGCTGGCTATTATCATCTTTTTCATAGAGCATCCTGTGTGGAGGAATTATTGTTATGGAAACGTTCTTAAAACGTCTTTTACCTGTCTGTGGCGATGGCCATACTCTTTTAAGCAAAGGTAGTGCCAGGTTTTTTGCGCACGATTATTCGACGCAATATGCAGAGTGTAGACAGGAATAAATAAATGCAGCGCCCTGAAGTGGTGCAAAATTGAAACGTAAGCCACATTTCGGCGCAAAAAATTTAAAATTCAAACCGAACGCGTGATAACGATTTCGTACGTTAATATTGATGGCGTGAGAATAATGAAAAGAAAACACGGTGTTACGAAGAACCGAAAAAATGCTAATTTCAAATCGTGGATATGTGAGGGGAATCTATAATAATTTTATTATACGTTGAGTGCTATATACCAACGTTTTGTCTTATAAGAAGATTTAATTCTTATTGCAAAAAGCGCGGTACCCACCGCGCTTTTATGAAGATTTATTTGGTCAGGGCAACTATCCCAAGCGTCAGCCCGGCAACGGCTGCTGCGCCACCGGCGATGGCACCGGCTGTTTCCCAGTTATCCTGAGTGGTGCCTTTCATACAGGTATTGGTATGAACCAGGCGTCCCTGATCGTCGTATACAGGTACGCAAGGAGAATCGTGTGCACAGCCGGCCAGCAATGCGGTAAGCAATGCAACGGATATTAATCTTTTCATGGTGTTACCTCAAATATAAGCGTTTCGCTAATCGAGCAAAGACAAACGCTAAGCCATCTGCGAACTCGGGGATTATTTTACCACCTCTTAAAAAAAGACTGACATGAGGAATAATCTCAATTCATGTGGATTGTAAAAATAATGGATAAAAAGAAAGGTGGCGGGCGGGTTTTCAGGAGAGGTTAAAAACAAATAAATAGCTATCTTATTAATAAATAAAGAGGGGCA
This sequence comes from Citrobacter sp. Ce006, assembly GCF_030336535.1. Classification (NCBI taxonomy): domain Bacteria; kingdom Pseudomonadati; phylum Pseudomonadota; class Gammaproteobacteria; order Enterobacterales; family Enterobacteriaceae; genus Citrobacter; species Citrobacter sp. Ce006. The sequence goes on along the minus strand of NZ_JAOWDO010000058.1, from coordinate 219,938 downwards.
TCATCGGTGAAAAAGGCGTCCGAAGACGCCTTTATTTTACAAATTAATCGTTGTGCCGACTAAAACGCCGTCTGACGACAACGAAGAAGACGGGGACGAAGAAGATTGCCAACAGTGTCGCGGTCAGCATGCCTCCCATTACGCCTGTTCCGACCGCATTTTGCGCACCACTCCCGGCACCGTGGCTGATAACCAGAGGCATAACCCCCAGAATAAACGCCAGAGATGTCATCAGGATTGGACGAAGACGCATGCGTGACGCTTCCAGAGTAGCTTCAATCAAGCCCTTGCCTTCTTTATCCATCAGGTCTTTGGCAAATTCGACGATCAGGATGGCGTTCTTAGCCGAGAGGCCAATAGTAGTTAACAGGCCCACCTGGAAGTAGACGTCGTTATTCATCCCACGTAGCGACGCTGCTAACAGCGCGCCAACCACGCCAAGCGGCACAACCAGCATGACCGAGAAGGGGATCGACCAGCTCTCATACAGTGCTGCAAGGCAAAGGAAAACGACAATTAGCGAGATGGCATACAGCGCTGGCGCCTGGTTACCCGACAGTCGTTCCTGATAGGACATACCCGTCCAGTCATGACCAATACCGTTTGGCAGTTTTTCCGCCAGGCTTTCCATCAGCGCCATTGCTTCACCAGTGCTTCGCCCTGGTGCCGCTTCGCCCAGTATTTCCATGGATGGCATACCGTTGTAACGTTCCAGGCGCGGTGAACCATAAATCCAATGTGATGCACTGAACGCGGAAAACGGAACCATTTCGCCATTGGCGCTGCGGATATACAGATTATTGATGTCCGCTGGCAGCATGCGGTATTTGGCATCCCCCTGGACGTAAACTTTCTTCACGCGGCCACGGTCAATAAAGTCGTTAACGTAATAGCCGCCCAGTGATGCGGAGATAGTTTCGTTGATATCCGACAGCGATACCCCCAGTGCCTGTGCTTTCTCCTGATCAACATCCAGCTTAAACTGCGGAGTATCTTCAAGTCCGTTAGGACGAACGCGAACCAACAGATCGGGGTGTTTAGCCACCATCCCCAGCAGCTGGTTACGCGCTTGCGTCAACGCCGTATGCCCCAGACCGCCCTGATCGATCAGTTCAAAATCGAAGCCGGTTGCGGTACCCAGTTCAACAATAGCGGGCATATTGAAGGGGAAGACTAACCCATCGCGGATCTGGCTGAACGCGCGTGTAGCGCGTGCAATGACCGCTTCAACACTATTTTCCTCACCGCTACGTTCATCCCAGGGCTTGAGGCTAACGAATGCCAGACCTGAGTTTTGCCCCTGACCGCTGAAGCTAAAACCGTTAACCGTGAAGACGCTTTCGACGTTAGCTTTCTCCTTGGTCAGGTAGTACTGAGTAACCTGATCCAGTACTTTCTGGGTGCGCTCTTGCGTCGCTCCTGCCGGAAGTTGAATCATTGTCATAAACACACCCTGATCCTCCTCTGGCAGGAAGGAGGTCGGCAGGCGCATAAACAGAACCGCCATTCCGATCACGATGATCAGATAGACGACAAGGTAACGCCCGGTTTTACGCACAATACCGCTGACGCTATTGGTATAGTGATTAACGCTGTGATCGAATTTGGCATTAAACCAGCCAAAGAAACCGCTTTTTTTCTCGTGATGCTCAGCCGATACCGGCTTCAACAGCGTTGCACAAAGTGCAGGAGTCAGGATCAGCGCGACCAGTACAGAAAGCGCCATGGCGGAAACGATGGTAATGGAGAACTGCCGATAGATAGCCCCGGTTGAGCCGCCAAAAAAGGCCATGGGGATAAAGACCGCAGACAGCACCATGGCGATACCGACCAGCGCCCCCTGAATTTGTGACATGGACTTTTCCGTCGCCTCTTTAGGCGGCAGATGATCTTCCATCATCACGCGTTCCACGTTCTCCACCACCACTATCGCATCATCGACCAATAGACCGATGGCGAGCACCATCCCGAACATCGTCAGGGTGTTTATCGAGTAGCCAAACGCGGCAAGTACGGCGAATGTGCCCAACAATACGACGGGGACAGCGATGGTTGGAATGAGCGTCGCCCGGATGTTTTGCAGGAACAAATACATGACCAGGAACACCAGTACGATCGCCTCAAACAGCGTTTTTACCACTTCATGAATCGAGATGGTTACAAACGGCGTCGTGTCGTACGGATAGACTACCTTCATTCCCTGAGGGAAGAACGGCTGCAGCTCAACCAGCTTAGCTTTGATGGCGTTAGCGGTATCCAGCGCGTTTGCCCCGGTTGCCAGCTTAATACCGAGGCCGGAAGCAGGCTTACCGTTAATACGCGCCACGACGTTGTAGTTCTCACCACCCAATTCGATCCGTGCAACGTCCTTCAGGTGAACAACTGAACCATCGCTGTTCACACGTAAAGTCACTTTGCCGAACTCTTCAGGGTCCTTCAGTCGCGTTTGCGCAATGATAGAGGCGTTAAGCTGCTGATTTGGTAATGCGGGCGTACCCCCTAATTGACCTGCGGCAATCTGATCGTTCTGCACCTTCAACTGGTTGATCACATCAACCGGCGTGAGCTGGTACTTATTCAACAAGTTTGCATCCAGCCAGATGCGCATGGCGTACTGCGCACCAAACAACTGCACGTCACCTACGCCATTAAGACGGCTGATTGAGTCTTTCACGTTCGAGGCGACGTAGTCGGAAATGTCATCCTGCGTGGTTTGTGGGTTATCAGAAACAAAACCCGCAACCATTAAAAAGCTGCTGCTGGATTTCTCGACGCTAATCCCCTGTTGCTGAACTTCTTGCGGCAGGAGTGGCGTGGCGAGCTGCAGTTTGTTTTGTACCTGAACCTGCGCGATATCGGGGTCGGTACCGGATTGGAAGGTCAGCGTGATGGTCACGCTCCCCGCGGAATCGCTGGTGGAGGACATATACATCAGGTTATCGATACCGTTCATGTTCTGTTCGATAACCTGCGTAACGGTGTCCTGTACCGTCTGTGCATCCGCACCTGGGTAGGTGGCGGAAATGGCGACCGCAGGGGGGGCGATAGTTGGGTATTGCGCCACAGGCAGTTGCATGATTGCCAGAGCGCCCGCCATCATCAGAATGATAGCCAGCACCCAGGCAAAGATAGGACGCCTGATAAAAAAGTTAGCCATGTCCGGTTACCTTATTGGGCTTTCGTGGCAGGGGTTTCGGTATCGGCAGTTGCTTTAACCTGAACGCCAGGGCGTGCTTTTTGTAAGCCGCTCACGATAACTTTGTCACCCGGTTGCAGACCTTCGCTGATGAGCCACTTGTCGCCAATGGCTTGTGCGGCGACGACTGCGCGAGACTCAACCTGACTCTTGTCGTTAACGACCATCACGGTGGCATCGCCGCGAGGCGTGCGCGTCACACCCTGTTGCGGAACGAGAATGGCATTTGGCTGGACGCCTTCATCAATGCGCGCGCGCACAAACATGCCCGGCAGCAGCGTGTGCTGCGGGTTAGGGAATACGGCCCTGAGGGTGATGGATCCGGTGCTTTCATCAACCGTCACGTCAGAAAATTGCAATGAGCCTTTCAGCGGGTACGACTGACCATTTTCCATCACCAGTTCGACGGTACTGCTGGCGCTGTCTTTATGCAGGCTTCCTTGCTCAACGGATTGCTTGAGGCGCATAAAGTCATTACTGGACTGTGTTACGTCGACGTAAATAGGATCAAGCTGTTGCACGGTAGCAAGCTCAGTTGCCTGACCATTCGTGACTAATGCGCCTTCGGTGACGTTAGATTTACCGATACGTCCGCTAATGGGCGATGTCACTTTGGTGTAGGCCAGGTTGATACGTGCGCTTTCGACCGCCGCTTTTGCCGCGATTACGGAGGCATCGGCCTGGCGGGCATCAGCAATCGCCTGATCGTACTCTTGCTGGCTGATGTACTTGGTGCCAACCAGCGGGACATAGCGTTTTACCGTTAAATGCGCGATAGCGGCAGCCGCTTCACTCTTTGCCAGTTCGCCTTTGGCGCTGTCATAGTCCGCCTGGTAAGTCGCGGGATCGATCTGATAAAGCGACTGACCGGCTTCAACATCGCTCCCCTCGGTAAAATTCCGTTTAAGAACAATCCCGCTGACCTGAGGACGGACCTCAGCAATACGAAATGCCGTTGTGCGTCCAGGTAATTCAGTCGTCACAGCTAAAGGCGCCTTTTCGACGACATGAACAGTCACCTGTGGCTCTGCGGGATGAGCTTGTGTTTCTCCCTGATCGTTACAACCGGCGAGTAATGCTGCGGAGATGATGATGAATGAGGGCAGGAGTGAAAACCTGGCATTTTTCGTCATTTCTATTCCTTAAAAAACCGAACGCTCGTTATTAACCGGGTAACGCAGAGGCGATAACGCGCACAAGAAAAAATAATAGTTGGCTATCCTACAAATTATTAGCTTGCGATGTAAGCAATACTTATTTATAAGCGCAATACACGGCACGTAAAAACAAAAAAAGATTAATCTACTGCCGTTTCATTATGGCGTTAATAGCAATGCTATGATGCGCATAAACACATATTGAAATAGATATTGAATTGGTGAATATATTGATGGTTGTTATTTGTTTTGTTTATTTGTGTGTAATGTCTGCAATTAACGCGTTTAGACCTCGTTTAAATAAATGCTAAGTGATACATTTGTTCCGTATAGCAAATATTAGATAAGAAAGTTAATCATTCTCTACTCTACCCCAGACAGTCGAAACCATGGCCAGAAAAACGAAAGCTGATGCTCTCAAAACACGACAGCACCTGATAGATACAGCGATTGTGCAGTTTGCCGCGCGCGGCGTTAGCAATACGACGTTAAACGACATTGCGGATGCCGCCAGCGTGACGCGGGGGGCGCTGTATTGGCATTTCGAAAACAAGACGCAACTGTTTAATGAGCTATGGTTACAACAACCTCCATTGCGCGATCTTATTCAGGACCAGCTTATTGGACGTTGGGGGGATAATCCTTTACAGCGACTGCGTGAAAAGTTTGTGGTGGGATTACAATATATTGCACAGAATCCTCGCCAGCAGGCATTAATGCAGATTTTATATCATAAATGTGAATTCCATAATGATATGATATCAGAGCAGGCTATTCGCGATAAAATAGGTCTCAGTCATCAAAGCATTCGTGACGCTCTGCAGAAGTGCGTGGATGAAAATCTGATTGCCACCAGTCTGGATTTAGATGTCATCATCATTATTTTGCACGGTAGCTTTAGCGGAATAATAAAAAACTGGTTAATGAATCCAGTGAGTTATGATTTGTATGGGCAAGCGCCAGTATTAGTTGATAACGTATTAAAAATGTTAAGCCCGGACGGCTGCGTAATGCAATTAAAGCAGAGTGAAAATCAGCCTGGGTAGAGTTGGCCGCCAGGGCCTGACGACTGCCGAAGTGTTTCCCGTCGTGCTATTCGAGATCGACGCAGTTGACAAGCTTAAGAGGGTTCACTGAATTCATATTCCGGCACTTGTCGTGTTCCGTTGTCATCAGTTCTATCCACTGAATGAGCAGCGCATCAAAAAGAAAAACGAAGACCGCAAAAACAACCAGCCACCAATACTTGCGAATCATTACCAAGCCCTGTGTATTCATGCCCAAGCGTGCAGGGAATATACACGAAATCTGTAGGCTGAAAAGCAGACTTACAATGCTTTTACTTTGCTGAAAGATCGCCGTTCTTTGCCGTTAATCGACTCTTTTTAGACAGGTTTTTTGTCTTCCGCTTTTTTACCTTTGCAAGCTCAATCTCTGAAAAATGAGAGCCAATACTCATTCTTCTGAGTCCCATTTTTACGTACTCGGCATTGATTTCAATCCCGACAAACTTGCGGCCTAAGTCCACGGCGGTGGCACCGGTGGTGAAACTACCGGCAAACGGATCCAGCACGCTGTCATCTGGGCAGGAGGAAGCCAGAATGATGCGTTCAAGGAGGGCTTTGGGCTTTTGCGTCGGATGATTTTCATATTCGTCCATCAGATAACGAACGCGTGGAAACTCCCAGACATTGCCCGGCACTTTTTTCTGGTTGTAAGGTTGAGGCGGGTTCTTTCTGTAGTCTATCAGCGCGCGTTGAGCGCCTGTTTTAGCTTCCACCAGAATATCATCACGATTAAACGTGTAGTTTTTCTGATCTTTTACCATCATCAGGATCGGTTCATACATCGACCCAAAGTGCTTTTTAGCCTGTACGCCGGAGCTATCGTATGACCACACGATACGGCTCTTGATGGTAAAGATCTGGCGGCATTTGAGGTCGATGTACGGCATGTTCTCCGTACTGTTCATGATGTACATGGTGCCGTGCGGTTTGAGAATGCGGTGGCATTCGTCAATGCACTCAAAGAGCCACGCCAGAAAAGCCTCTTCATCCCAGGATTCCACCATCCCGTCAAAGTCTTTACCGATGTTATAAGGTGGGTCGGCAAAAATGAGATCGATGCTTTCAGACGGCAGCTTTTTCAGTTCGGTCAGCGCATCACCCAGGATTATCTTTTTAGACTCATCGCCAAAATAGACAGGTTCACATCTTGCGTTCATCGCCAAAGCCTCCCGTGTGACGTTAATAAAAAAGGCGCTTCCCCATGCCGAGTAGCGCCTTTTAAAACAAACATTTCGCTGATTAGTATCAGTTCATGCCGTATTTTTTCAGTTTTTTACGCAGCGTACCACGGTTGATGCCCATCATCAGGGCAGCACGGGTCTGGTTACCGCGGGTGTATTGCATCACCATGTCCAACAGGGGCTGTTCTACTTCAGCCAGTACCAGCTCATAGAGATCGTTAACATCCTGACCATTCAATTGAGCAAAATAGTTCTTCAGTGCCTGTTTAACCGAGTCACGCAGGGGTTTTTGAGTTACCTGGTCCTGAGAGTTAACGGTAGAAACGGTCAGTACGTCAGAATTTACGCGTTGTTCGAACATAGTTCTGTCAGCTCTTTATTTCTGTTTACGCAAAATTTTCGAAGTATGCCTCCAACGCCGCCAGCTGTTCGCTGGAATCTTCAATGGCGTTGAATGTGCGCCGAAACTGGTCATCCGGAGCGTGTTCCTGGAGATACCAGGATACGTGTTTACGCGCAATTCGGTACCCTTTTGCCTGACCGTAAAAGTCGTGCAGTTCCCGAATGTGCGCACAAAGCAAGCGCTTCACCTCTGCCAGAGGCAGCGGGGGCAGCAGCTCCCCAGTGTCCAGATAATGCTGGATTTCCCGAAAGATCCAGGGTCTTCCCTGAGCTGCACGTCCTATCATCAGGGCATCCGCCCCCGTATAGTCGAGTACAGCTCTGGCTTTATGCGGGTCAGTAATGTCGCCATTCGCGATAATCGGAATGGAAACTTTCTGCTTAACTGCCCGAATACTGTCGTACTCAGCATCTCCATTGAACAAACAGGCGCGGGTGCGTCCATGAATGGTCAGAGCCTGAATGCCACAGTCTTCAGCCAGTTGGGCAATCTCTACGCAGTTACGGTGTTCCGGAGCCCAGCCGGTGCGAATCTTGAGTGTGACAGGAACGTCCACTGCATTGACGACCTCGGTTAGTATTGATTTCACTAAGTCCGGGTACTGCAAGAGGGCTGAACCTGCGAGCTTACGATTCACTTTTTTAGCCGGACACCCCATATTGATATCAATAATCTGGGCGCCGCTTTCCACGTTAATACGTGCGGCATCGGCCATCTCAACAGGGTCGCTACCGGCAATTTGCACCGTGCGAATTCCTGGCTCATCAACGTGCACCATCCGTAAACGAGACTTGTCACTTTCCCAAACCTGCGGGTTAGAAGACATCATCTCGGATACCGTCAATCCGGCTCCCATCTCATAGCACAGCGTCCTGAATGGTCTGTCAGTGATGCCAGCCATAGGTGCTGCGATCAGGCGATTTCTGAGCTGATATTGTCCGATGCGCATGAGTTAAGAAATGACCATACTGTGACTGCAAGGCGGCGTATATTACGCATTTTTCGCACGAGATGAAAGGCCAAACTTTGACCAATCCACTGAGGTGGATCAATGAATTGCTGGTTAAGTACACAGTTTCAAATTAAAATCTTTAATAATCATTTGGATACGATGTTGTGCTAATTTTTCATCCGTTTATAAATTCCAAAAACTTCTCTTTTTTTATTACGGCCAGACTCAAGTTATCAGGATAAAAAGCTGTTTTTGTGAGCAAATAGTGACTTTGTAATGCGATCTCGCTCCCATTTCCGCAAATCCTTTTGCGAAAAAAAGAGCGATTATTGCGTTACCAACGGTAACGAGAAGGGATTATTTTTTCTGACCGGTGATGCGGCACCACTCTTCTTTCTCGATAACCGGATCGAGCGTAAAGAGATCGGCATAGGCTTCGCAAACGCTTTCCGCCTGGCTGGCAAGAATACCAGAAAGCCCCAGTAAACCGCCCTCAACGGGCAGTACGCTGATTAGCGGCGCCAGCTCACGTAATGGGCCGGCAAGAATGTTAGCGACCACCACGTCGGCTTTCATCGCTTCTGGCTGGTCTTTTGGCAGGTACAACTCCAGACGCTCGGAAACGCCATTGCGCTCGGCGTTATCCCGGCTGGCTTGAATCGCTTGCGGATCGATATCCACGCCGATAGCTTTCGCTGCGCCCAGTTTCAGCGCCGCAATGGCAAGAATGCCGGAGCCGCAGCCAAAGTCGATAACCGTTTTGCCGTTGAGATCGAGACCGTCCAGCCATTGCAGGCACAGAGAGGTGGTGGGGTGAGTACCTGTGCCAAATGCCAGACCCGGATCCAGCATCACGTTGACGGCATTCTCATCCGGGACATCGCGCCAGCTCGGGCAAATCCACAGACGTTCGCCAAAGCGCATCGGGTGGAAGTTATCCATCCATTCGCGTTCCCAGTCTTTGTCTTCGAGCTGTTCGATTTTATGCGCGAAGCCTTCGCCCAACAGCGGATGTTGCTCCAGGATGGCAACCACTTCTTTCATGTCGGTTTCTGCATCGAACAAGCCGATCACATCGGTATCTCCCCACAGGCGAGTCTCGCCGGGCAGAGGTTCAAACACCGGCGTATCATGCGTATCCTGGAAAGTAATGGAAACGGAGCCCGCTTCCATCAGCGCATCGCTCAATTCTTCAGCGTTGGCGCCGGTCGTGTTCAGTTTCAGTTGGATCCATGGCATGGCAAAACTCTTTATTTATCAGTAGTCAATATGGCGGCTTGCGGGACGGCGGAACCGAAACGGTTGCCAATCAGGAAAGCCAGCAAACTTATCAGTAACGAGGGCACAATCGGGTGGAAGCCCAGGTACTGAACGTTAAAGGTAGCGAGGACGGCATAAAGTACGCCGCCGACAATCATCGCGCTCAATGCGCCAGCCGCGTTTGCCCGCTCCCAGTACAGGCCCAGCACCAGCGGCCACAGGAAAACGGCTTCCAGCCCGCCAAACGCCAGCAGGTTAAGCCAGATAATCATCTCTGGCGGTTTCCAGGCGGCCAGCAGCAGTAATGCGCCGAGCAGCAGGGTAATGACTGCCGACATACGCTTCAGCCGGGTTTCGTTTTTCAGCTGTTCCGGACGAAGGTTCAGGTACAAATCCTTAATGATCGTAGCGGAACTTTGCAGCAATTGGGCATTGATCGTCGACATGATCGCGGCCATCGGGGCCGCGAGGAAGATCCCGGCAGCTATCGGCGGCAACACTTTGACCATCAGCGTAGGGATAACCAGATCCGGTACCGTGAGGTCAGGGATCACCGCACGTCCCAACGCCCCCGCCAGATGCATACCAAACATCAGGATTGCCACCACGATGGTGCCGATGATAATGCCGCGGTGCACTGCTTTACTATCTTTATAAGAGATGCAGCGTACCGCCGTGTGCGGCAGGCCAATGACGCCAAAGCACACCAGTACCCAGAATGAGGTCATGAAAGTGGGTGACAGAATGTCATCAGCACCCTGCGGCGAAACCAGTTTAGGATCGATGGTTTGCAGGGTTACTACCGCGTTGCTGAGGCCGCCGGCAGCGTGAACGACGCCGACCAGCAGAACGATAGTACCAATCAGCATCACCATGCCCTGCATGGTGTCGTTCAGTACGCTGGCGCGAAAACCGCCGAATGCCGTATATAAAGCGATACTGACGCCAAAAATCAGCAGACCCGTTTCGTAAGGGATACCCGCAGCGGTTTCCAGCAAACGTGCGCCGCCAATAAACTGTACGGTCATCGCCCCGACAAACGCGACCAGTAAGCTGAGGCTCGCCAGCCACACCAGCAGGCGGCTCTGGTAGCGCGCAAACAGCATATCGTTGAGGGTAACGGCATTATAGCGGCGCGCCAGAATGGCGAATTTCTTACCAAGAATCCCCAAAGAGAGCCATACCGCAGGCAACTGGATCATCGCCAGCAGCACCCATCCCAGCCCGTATTTGTAAGCGGCGCCAGGACCACCAATAAATGAGCTGGCGCTAATATAGGTTGCCGTTAGCGTCATGGCTAACACGACCCCGCCCATGGAGCGGCTGCCGAGGAAATATTCATTCAGGAAAGTACCGGTCACTCTCTTACGCATGGCGTAAACAGAAAGACCGAAGACCACCAGTAGGTAGGCGACCAGCGGCAAAATAACTTCAAGCTGCATCGTCATCCTCCAACGGAATGTCGCGATAGACAAACTTCACCATCGCCCAGCACAGTAAGATGAAAACCAGTGGCGTTAGCAGACAGGCCATTTCAAACCAGTGCGGTAAGCCGGTAATACCGAGTGTAGAATCTGGTAAGTAAGCGGCCACTAACCATGTGGCAAGATATAAAAGGGTCAGCCACAGCGCCCAGCGCGCCTCTTTATGGGCCTGAACAAAACGAGCGTCCATTTTTTGTCCCTTGTGGATAAAGAAAGCGGGGATTGTACCTTATGGCACGTGCGGGAGGGGAGAAAAACAAAAGGCCGGAATTTCCGGCCTTTTCGGTTAACGCACGCTTACTTTTCCTGAAGTCCGAGTTTTTTCTCCAGATAGTGGATATTGGTTCCACCGTGCTGGAAATGCTCGTCATTCATGATGCGGATCTGCAGATCAACGTTGGTTTTGATACCGTCGATGATCAGTTCCTGCAATGCGTTTTTCATACGGGCGATCGCTACGTCGCGGTTTTCGCCATAGCAGATCAGCTTACCGATCATTGAGTCATAGTACGGAGGTACAGTGTAGCCTGCGTAAATATGGGACTCCCAACGCACACCAAAGCCACCCGGCGCGTGGAAACGCGTGATTTTGCCCGGGCTTGGCAGGAAGGTGTTCGGGTCTTCGGCGTTGATACGGCATTCTACCGCATGGCCTTTAACCACAACTTCGTCCTGCTTGATGGACAGCGGTTGTCCCGCTGCGATGCGCAGTTGCTCTTTGATCAGGTCAACGCCGGTGATCATTTCGGTTACCGGGTGTTCAACCTGAATACGGGTGTTCATCTCAATGAAGTAGAACTCGCCGTTTTCAAACAGGAACTCAAAAGTACCCGCCCCGCGATAGCCGATATCAACGCATGCTTTGGCGCAACGCTCGCCGATGTAGCGACGCAGTTCCGGTGTAATGCCCGGCGCTGGTGCTTCTTCGACGACTTTCTGGTGACGACGCTGCATGGAGCAGTCACGTTCTGCCAGATAAATCGCGTTACCCTGACCGTCTGCCAGCACCTGAATTTCGATGTGGCGTGGGTTTTCCAGGTACTTCTCCATGTAGACCATGTCGTTGTTGAAAGCCGCTTTCGCTTCCGCTTTGGTCATGGAGATGGATTGCGCCAGCTCGGCATCGCTGCGCACGACGCGCATACCGCGACCGCCGCCGCCGCCGGAGGCTTTGATGATAACCGGGTAGCCGATGCGTTTAGCATGAGCGCGGTTAGCGTCCATGTCATCGCCCAGCGGGCCGTCAGAGCCAGGGACTGTCGGTACGCCAGCTTTCTTCATCGCGGTGATTGCGGACACTTTGTCGCCCATCAGGCGGATAGTGTCGGCTTTCGGGCCGATGAAGATAAAGCCGGAACGCTCTACCTGCTCAGCAAAGTTGGCGTTCTCAGAAAGGAAGCCATAGCCCGGGTGAATTGCCACCGCGCCGGTGATTTCAGCAGCGCTAATGATAGCCGGGATGTTCAGATAGCTTTTTACGGACTGAGCCGGGCCAATACAAACCGTCTCATCCGCCAGCAATACGTGTTTTAAATCGCGATCCGCGCTTGAGTGCACCGCGACAGTCTTGATGCCCAGTTCTTTACAGGCACGAAGAATACGCAGGGCAATCTCACCACGGTTGGCGATAACAATTTTATCCAACATGTTCGCCTCGTTATTCGATGACGACCAGCGGCTCGTCAAATTCTACCGGTTGACCGCTTTCTACCAGAATCGCTTTAACGACACCGGATTTGTCGGCTTCGATCTGGTTCATCATTTTCATGGCTTCAACGATGCACAGGGTATCGCCCGCATTCACTTTCTGGCCGATTTCGATGAACGCTTTCGCATCCGGGCTCGGGGTGCGGTAGAACGTACCAACCATTGGGGAGCGTACGATGTGACCACTGATTTCCGCTGCTGCCGGAGCTTCCATACTTGGAGAGGCAGTTTGTGCGACAGCGTTAGACAGAGCTGGCTGCTGCATCACTGGTGCAGCATAAGCCTGTTGCATCATTGGAAAACTTGCAGCTGGCGCCGCACGGCTGATGCGTACAGATTCTTCGCCTTCAGAAATTTCCAGTTCGGAGATGCCTGATTCTTCAACCAGCTCGATCAGTTTTTTAATCTTACGAATATCCATGAGTGGGTTCCGTACTCTTTGTTTAGTGAGATTGTGACAAGCGTTTTACCGCCGTCTGTATAGCATTTTTATAACAGTGAGTGACAAGATGCCACGCATCTCAGGCGTTGCACTGGGTGCGGTTGCCATTAAGTGAGATTGCCAGACTTGTTAGTCATTGTGCGGCTATCTTCTGCCATTTTCGGGTAAAAGACAAAATATACCTTCAACATGCGAATGTCACCCTTTCCGCGCTCTAAAAACGCTACCGGGGATAGCAAAGTCGCACATTATAACTATTTCGTAGCAATTGGCAGCTAAATACTGGTCTTATCAGGGAAGATAATCAACCGTTAACATGTAAAGAAAATCGGATCGTCCGCATTTTGCAACGTACTGCACATATCGTGAAACTACCGCCACCACTGGCGAAACTTCTTGTATCGGCAGGCTAACAGCACCGCAGCGAGTGCGGCATAAATGATCGGTTGCGGGGAGATAATTTTTACCGACCACAGATAATGTATGGGTGCCAGGATCGCCACAAGATAGACGAAGTTGTGCAGATACTGCCAATTTTTACCCAGCTTTCGCTGCGCCAACTGCGTGGATGTTAATGTGAGGGCGAATAATATGACCCAACTGACAATGCCCAGCATCAAATAAGGTCGTGTGATTAATTCGCGTCCTAACAGCGCCAGATTATTAATACCCAGTTCCAGAAGCGCGTAGCTGGTTAAATGCAGCGTTGCCCAGGCGAAACACCATAGCCCTAACAGGCGACGCGTGCGTATCAATAATGGCTGTTTAGCGTAGCGCGCAAGAGGAGAGACCAGCAAGGTCGCCAGTAAGAATTTCAGAGCTGTCCTACCGGTAAAGTGCTGGATATCTTTGATCGGGTCGGCGCTCAGGCCGCCGTTATTTACCGCCCAAAATAGCCAGACAAACGGCAAAAAGCCGGCAAGATGCAGGCAAACTTTCAGCCCGGTAATGTGTTTCGCAGTCAGACGCACCTAAAAATTCTCCTGCAGGTTAAGACCACGGTACAGTGATGCAACCTCATCGGCGTAACCGTTAAACAGCAGCGTGGGTTGGCGTTGAACGTCCAGAATACCGCCAGCGCCAATGAAACGCTCGGTGGCCTGGGACCAACGGGGGTGATCGACATGCGGATTCACGTTGGCATAAAACCCATATTCATTGGGGGCGGCCAGGTTCCAGGTGGTCGGCGGGCGTTCGCGGGTGAGTTTGATACTCACAATCGACTTAATGCCTTTAAATCCGTATTTCCACGGCACAATTAAACGAATGGGCGCGCCATTTTGTGGCGGGAGGGCTTTTCCATAAACCCCCACGGTAAGCAACGTGAGTGGATGCATCGCTTCGTCCAGACGCAGGCCTTCAACATAGGGATACTTCAGCCCGCCGCCAATAAAACGATCCTTTTGTCCTGGCATCTCATCCGGCGCGTAGCGCGTTTCGAACGCGACATACTTTGCGTTGCTGGTGGGTTCAACCTGTGCCAGCAGTTTATATAACGGAAAGCCAATCCACGGCACAACCATTGACCAGGCTTCCACACAACGCATCCGGTAAATCCGTTCTTCCAGCGGGAAACGGGCGGTCAGCGCATCGTGATCGAGGGTGAGTGGTTTTGCCACTTCGCCACTGATTTGCAACGTCCACGGATCGGTTTTCAGGCTACCTGCGTTGGCTGCCGGATCTGCCTTATCGAGACCGAACTCATAGAAGTTGTTGTAGCCAGAAACTTTATCCGCTGGCGTTAAAGGAAGCGAATTTTGCCAGGCGGCGGGTTTACTGAAATCAAGTGGCTTACCTGCGGGCGCGGGTGGGCGGTCGTTCCCTTTAAACCAGCTAAGAAGGTCAGCCTGCGCAGAGTGGGGCAAGGACAATGCGGCAGCGCTGATCCCTAATGCTTTCAGTACCTGGCGACGCTGCATAAAAAAAGCCGACTCGTCAGTGACGTCGGCTTCTGTAAATGGACGTAGTTTCTTCATAACAGACTCCCGGCTTACGCGTCATAACTGACAGGGGACGCGTAGTTAATATGGCAGGGAGTCTGGAAATATGCCGCGAAATTTCGTTAATTAAGTGTAAATATCTGCGCCAGCGCCTGTTACTTCACCTTCACCAGCGTACGGCCTTGCACCTGGTTATTGATGATGGCATCGGCGAACTTCGGCGCATCCGCCAGCGTAATCTCCGTGGCGGCCTGAGCATAGAAAGATTCCGGCAGATCCTTAACCAGACGCGCCCAGGCCTCTGCCCGGCGTGCTGGCGGGGTCATCACCGAGTCCACTCCTTGCAAACGAACGTTACGCAGAATGAATGGCATCACCGTGGTTGGCAGAGCGAAACCGCCAGCCAGGCCGCAGGCGGCAACGCAGCCGCCGTAGTTCATCTGCGCCAGAACTTTTGCCAGAACTTTGTCGCCAACGGTATCAACCGCGCCAGCCCACAGCTGTTTTTCCAGCGGGCGTGATTCTGCAAACTCATCGCGACCAAGAATACGGCTGGCGCCCAGGCTCTTCAGGTAGTCGTGGGTACTTTCACGGCCCGAAACCGCCGCAACCTGATAACCCAGCTTATGCAGTAACGCAACGGCTGTGCTGCCCACGCCGCCGCTGGCGCCGGTGACGACAATTTCACCGTCTTGCGGGCGAATACCTGCATCCTCAAGCGCCATTACGCACAGCATAGCGGTAAAGCCGGCGGTGCCGATGACCATGGCTTTACGCCCATCCAGTCCTTTTGGCAGGGCAACCAGCCAGTCGCCTTTCACGCGTGCGCGTTCTGCCAGTCCACCCCAATGATTTTCACCCACGCCCCAACCGGTCAGTAACACTTCCTGACCCGCATGAAAACGGGGATCTTCGCTTGCACGCACGGTACCGGCGAAATCGATACCAGGAATCATCGGAAAATTACGAATGATTTTACCCTTGCCAGTGATAGCCAGAGCGTCTTTATAGTTCAGGCTCGACCAGTGGACATCCACCGTCACATCGCCTTCAGGTAGCTGATTTTCGTCGAGGGGTTGAACGGATGCGAGGGTTTTTCCGTCCTGCTGTTCTAAGATCAAAGCCTGCATAACCTGTCCTCAATTCGTATAGTGGATTGGAAAATTATTAATGAAGACTATACTCGCTAATCAAAACATGATGCCGATTCTGCGCAATAAATTGCCAGATATACCTGATTTGGTAGTATGCCCACACTGTTTGTATAAATGGACGGATTTTGCGTTCAGTTTTGCATTTTTGGGTCGCTATATCACTTTCATGCCCGTTTCATAACTGTCGGAGTTAACACAAGGATGCGATTAACGACGAAATTTTCAGCTTTTGTCACGCTGCTTACTGGGTTAACGATCTTCGTGACTCTGATCGGCTGCTCGCTGAGTTTCTATAACGCGATTCAATATAAGTTCACTACCCGTGTTCAGGCGGTGGCGACGGCAATTGATACGCACCTTGTTTCCCGCGATGTTGTGGCGTTAACCCCGCAAATAGATGAACTGATGGTTTCTGCTGATATCGTGCGCGTTGAACTGCTACAGGGCGAAAACGTGGTGTATGACCACTCCCGTACCAGCAGTTATCGCCCGGCGGGGACGAACAATCTGTATCGTGACATCACCGTCCCGCTGGTCAAACATCCTGGCATGTCGCTGCGTCTGGTTTATCAGGATCCGATGGGCAACTATTTCCATTCGCTGATGACCACCGCGCCACTCACGCTGGCGATTGCTTTCATTATACTGATGCTCTTTTTGTCGGTGCGCTGGCTTCAGCGTCAACTTTCAGGTCAGGAACTGCTGGAGATTCGTTCCACGCGCATTCTGAATGGCGAACGTGGACCGAACGTGCGGGGAACAGTCTATGAATGGCCAGCGCGTACCAGTAGCGCACTCGATATGTTACTGACCGAAATTCAAAATGCTCGCGAACAACGCAGCCGCCTCGATACGCTGATTCGCTCCTATGTGGCGCAGGATACAAAAACCGGACTGAGCAACCGCCTGTTCTTTGATAACCAACTGGCAACGCTGCTGGAAGATCAGGAAAAAGTGGGATCGCATGGCGTCGTGATGATGGTGCGTCTGCCGGACTTTACTCTGCTGCGCGATAGCTGGGGAATCACCCTCGCGGAAGAACAAATTTCGACGTTAATTAATTTGTTGTCGACTTTCATGACGCGCTATCCGGGCGCGTTGCTGGCACGCTACCACCGTAGCGATTTTGCCATCCTGCTGCCACACCGCACGCTGAAGGAGGCGGAAAGCATCGCCGGGCAATTATTAAAAGCGGTAGATGCGCTTCCGGCTAATAAAATGATCGATCGTGCCGATATGGTTCATATCGGTATTTGCGTTTGCCGCAGCGGACAGTCGACGGAACAAGTAATGGATCACGCCGAAGCGGCTACGCGGAATTCGGTATTGCAGGGCGGAAACAGTTGGTCGGTCTATGATGACTCACTGCCGGAAAAAGGGCGGGGAAACGTACGCTGGCGAACGCTGATCGAACAGATGCTCAGCCGGGGCGGACCAAGAATTTATCAAAAGCCTGCGGTAACACGCGAAGGTCGGGTACACCATCGGGAGCTGATGTGCCGGATTTTTGATGGCAGCGAAGAGGTCATCTCGGCGGAATATATGCCGATGGTGCTGCAGTTTGGCCTGGCTGAAGAGTATGACCGCCTGCAAATCAGCCGTCTGATCCTACTGTTGGGCTACTGGCCGCAGGAAAACCTGGCGATGCAGACAACGGTTGAATCGCTAATTCGCCCACGTTTTCAGCGCTGGCTACGTGATACGCTGATGCAGTGCGAAAAATCATTACGTAAACGCATAATTATTGAACTTGCGGAGGCAGATGTCTGTCAACATATCAGCCGGTTACAGCCTGTCATCAGATTGATGAATGCGCTGGGTGTGCGAATTGCCGTTACGCAGGCGGGTTTAACGCTGGTGAGCACCAGTTGGATCAAAGAGCTTAACGTTGAGTTATTGAAGCTCCATCCAAGCCTGGTGAGGAATATTGAAAAGCGGACTGAAAACCAGCTCCTGGTTCAAAGCCTGGTGGAAGCCTGTTCTGGAACACCAACGCAGGTTTACGCCACGGGCGTTCGTTCGCGTAGCGAGTGGCATACGCTGACGGAACGCGGAGTTGCGGGTGGGCAAGGGGATTTTTTTGCCGCATCACAGCCACTTGACACTAACGTGAAAAAATATTCGCAAAGATACTCGGTTTAACCTGCCGTTTAATTTGTTTTCACGTAGAATAACGCGCGCTGTGCCTTCTGGGGGTGTGCTTGTCTGCTCGCCAGGTTGTAACAGCAAACATGCAGGTGAATGACCTTTGACAGGTTGCAAACAAAAGCGAGGAATGCTGCTGATTTATTCAGCCCTGATGGACTCAGGCCGGTTTTGTAACAAAGGAAACGAACTGCACTAATTTTCACCGTAGCAGATGATTTTTGCGCCTTGTCGCTGCTGCGTGTGGTTGGTAAAGTAAGCGGATTTTGTTTTCCGCCCCAGCTTTCAGGATTATCCCTTAGTATGTTGAAAAAATTTCGTGGCATGTTTTCCAATGACCTGTCCATTGACTTGGGTACCGCGAATACCCTTATTTATGTAAAAGGACAAGGCATCGTATTGAATGAGCCTTCTGTTGTGGCCATTCGTCAGGATCGTGCCGGTTCGCCGAAAAGCGTGGCTGCAGTAGGTCATGATGCGAAGCAGATGCTGGGTCGTACACCGGGCAATATCGCTGCAATTCGCCCAATGAAAGACGGCGTTATCGCTGACTTCTTCGTGACTGAAAAAATGCTCCAGCACTTTATCAAACAAGTGCACAGCAATAGCTTCATGCGCCCAAGCCCGCGCGTACTGGTGTGTGTACCGGTTGGAGCAACTCAGGTTGAGCGCCGTGCGATCCGTGAATCCGCTCAGGGCGCAGGCGCCCGTGAAGTCTTCCTGATTGAAGAGCCGATGGCGGCTGCGATCGGTGCGGGTTTGCCAGTTTCTGAAGCAACCGGTTCTATGGTTGTGGATATCGGTGGTGGTACTACTGAAGTTGCCGTTATCTCTCTGAACGGCGTGGTTTACTCTTCTTCTGTACGTATTGGCGGCGACCGCTTCGACGAAGCGATCATTAATTATGTTCGTCGTAACTACGGTTCTCTGATCGGTGAAGCTACCGCAGAACGTATCAAACACGAGATCGGTTCCGCTTATCCGGGTGACGAAGTGCGCGAAATTGAAGTTCGCGGTCGTAACCTGGCTGAAGGTGTTCCGCGCGGCTTTACCCTGAACTCCAACGAGATTCTGGAAGCTCTGCAGGAACCGCTGACCGGTATTGTGAGCGCAGTCATGGTTGCACTGGAACAGTGCCCGCCAGAGCTGGCGTCTGACATCTCCGAACGCGGCATGGTACTGACCGGTGGCGGCGCGCTGCTGCGTAATCTTGACCGTCTGTTAATGGAAGAAACCGGTATTCCAGTTGTTGTTGCTGAAGATCCGCTGACCTGCGTGGCGCGTGGTGGCGGCAAGGCACTGGAAATGATCGATATGCACGGCGGCGACCTGTTCAGCGAAGAGTAATCGGATGCAGGTAGGGTAGCCAGCGGGTTACCCTTCCGCTCTGATACGAGAATACGCATAGACTATGAAGCCAATTTTTAGCCGTGGCCCGTCGCTACAGATTCGCCTTATTCTGGCGGTGCTGGTGGCGCTCGGCGTTATTATTGCCGACAGCCGCCTGGGGACGTTCAGTCAAATCCGAACGTACATGGATACCGCCGTCAGTCCTTTCTACTTTATCTCAAATGGTCCCCGTGAATTACTCGACGGCGTTTCGCAAACGCTGGCTTCGCGTGACCAACTCGAACTTGAAAACCGGGCGTTGCGTCAGGAACTGCTGCTGAAAAATAGCGAACTGCTGATGCTGGGGCAATATAAACAGGAGAACGCGCGTTTGCGTGAGCTGCTGGGATCGCCGCTGCGCCAGGACGAACAAAAGATGGTGACGCAGGTCATCTCAACGGTTAATGACCCTTACAGCGATCAGGTGGTTATCGACAAAGGGAGCGTTAACGGCGTCTACGAAGGTCAGCCGGTTATTAGCGACAAAGGCGTAGTAGGTCAGGTCGTTGCGGTGGCTAAACTGACCAGCCGTGTGCTGCTGATTTGCGATGCAACACATGCGTTGCCTATTCAGGTACTGCGTAACGATATTCGCGTGATCGCTGCCGGTAACGGTTGCACCGACGATCTTCAGCTCGAACACCTGCCGGCCAATACCGACATTCGCGTTGGCGATGTGCTGGTTACCTCGGGCCTGGGTGGCCGTTTCCCTGAGGGTTATCCGGTTGCTGTTGTTTCTTCCGTTAAGCTGGATACTCAGCGCGCTTATACTGTGATTCAGGCACGCCCGACCGCGGGTCTGCAACGTCTGCGCTATCTGCTGCTGTTGTGGGGCGCCGATCGTAATGGCGCAAATCCGATGACGCCAGAAGAAGTGCACCGCGTTGCCAATGAACGTCTGATGCAAATGATGCCGCAAGTTCTGCCGGCACCAGATGCCATGGGGCCGCCTGCGCCAGTGCCAGCTCCCGCAACAGGCGTGACTCCAGCGCCTGCGGATACCACCTCGCCACAATCTGCTCCGCGTAAGCCGGGAGGACAGTAAGTGGCAAGCTATCGTAGCCAGGGACGTTGGGTGATTTGGCTCTCGTTCCTTATTGCACTGTTGCTGCAGGTCATGCCCTGGCCGGACGACATTCTGGTTTTCCGGCCAAACTGGGTGCTGCTCATCTTGTTGTACTGGATCCTGGCGCTGCCGCATCGCGTAAATGTGGGTACAGGGTTTGTGGTGGGTGCCATACTGGATCTCATCAGCGGCTCTACGCTTGGCGTGCGCGCATTGTCTATGAGTATCATTGCTTATCTGGTCGCGCTGAAATTCCAGCTATTCCGCAACCTCGCGCTCTGGCAGCAGGCGTTGGTGGTCATGTTGTTATCACTGGTCGTGGATATTATTGTTTTCTGGGCCGAGTTTTTAGTGATCAATGTCTCTTTCAGACCCGAAGTGTTCTGGAGTAGTGTAGTGAATGGTGTGCTTTGGCCATGGCTATTCTTACTGATGCGTAAAGTCCGTCAGCAGTTTGCGGTGCAATAAGGTTGATATGAATACTCTGTATCTTGCTTCAGGTTCTCCACGTCGTCAGGAGCTGCTCGCTCAGCTTGGTGTTACTTTTGAACGACTGGTGCCTGGGATTGAAGAGCAGCGGCACCCGCAGGAAAGCGCGCAGCAGTACGTTTCGCGTCTGGCGTGCGAAAAAGCGCAGGCTGGTGTGGCGCTGGCCCAGCGCGATTTGCCGGTATTGGGGGCGGATACCATTGTTATCCTTAATGGCGAAGTGCTGGAAAAACCCCGCGACGCCGCTCATGCTGCAGCCATGCTGCGCAAACTGTCGGGCAAAACGCATCAGGTCATGACCGCTGTGGCATTGGCCGACCGCCAGCACAGTCTGGACTGTCTGGTGGTGACGGAAGTGACGTTCAGAGCACTAACCGATGAGGACATCGCGGGCTATGTTGCCAGCGGTGAACCAATGGATAAAGCAGGTGCATACGGTATTCAAGGGTTGGGTGGCTGTTTTGTCAGGAAGATAAATGGCAGCTATCACGCCGTAGTCGGCTTACCGCTGGTAGAAACGTATGAGTTGCTGACCAATTTTAACGCACTGCGTGAGAAAAGGGATAAACATGACGGCTGAATTGTTGGTAAACGTAACGCCATCGGAAACTCGGGTGGCTTACATTGATGGCGGTATTCTGCAGGAAATTCATATTGAACGTGAGGCGCGACGCGGAATCGTAGGCAATATCTACAAAGGTCGTGTAAGTCGTGTACTTCCGGGTATGCAGGCGGCTTTTGTAGATATTGGGCTGGATAAAGCCGCATTTCTTCACGCTTCAGACATCATGCCGCACACTGAATGCGTGGCGGGTGAAGAACAAAAACAGTTCACCGTGCGCGACATATCTGAACTGGTGCGCCAGGGCCAGGATCTCATGGTGCAGGTGGTAAAAGATCCGTTGGGTACTAAGGGCGCACGTCTGACGACGGACATCACGCTTCCTTCCCGTTATCTCGTCTTTATGCCGGGTGCTTCGCACGTCGGCGTGTCCCAACGTATTGAAAGCGAAACCGAACGCGAGCGCCTTAAAAAAGTGGTAGCGGATTACTGCGATGAGCAGGGCGGATTCATTATTCGTACCGCGGCGGAAGGCGTCTGTGAAGAGGATCTGGCCTCGGATGCTGCCTACCTGAAGCGCGTCTGGACGAAAGTCATGGAGCGTAAAAAGCGCCCGCAAACGCGCTATCAGATGTATGGCGAACTGGCGCTGGCGCAGCGTGTGTTGCGTGATTTTGCCGATGCGCAGCTTGACCGGATCCGCGTCGACTCCCGTTTGACCTATGAAGCGTTACTGGAATTTACGGCGGAATATATCCCCGAAATGACCAGCAAGCTGGAACATTACAGCGGACGCCAGCCCATATTTGATCTCTTTGACGTTGAGAATGAAATCCAGCGCGCGCTGGAACGCAAAGTAGAGCTGAAGTCCGGCGGTTATCTGATCATCGATCAAACCGAAGCGATGACCACCGTCGATATCAACACCGGCGCGTTTGTTGGGCATCGTAATCTCGACGACACTATCTTTAATACTAATATTGAAGCAACGCAGGCTATCGCTCGTCAGCTGCGTCTGCGAAACCTCGGCGGCATTATCATTATCGATTTTATCGACATGAATAATGAAGATCACCGTCGCCGGGTGCTGCACTCTCTGGAACAGGCTCTGAGCAAGGATCGCGTTAAAACCAGTATCAACGGTTTTTCACAGCTGGGTCTGGTAGAGATGACGCGCAAACGCACGCGTGAAAGCGTGGAGCATGTGCTGTGCAACGAGTGTCCGACCTGCCACGGGCGTGGTACGGTGAAAACGGTGGAAACCGTATGCTATGAAATCATGCGCGAAATCGTGCGGGTACACCATGCATATGATTCCGATCGTTTCCTGGTCTATGCTTCACCGGCAGTAGCTGAGACCCTGAAAGGTGAAGAGTCACATGCGCTGGCGGAAGTCGAAATCTTTGTCGGCAAACAGGTCAAAGTACAAATTGAACCGCTGTATAACCAGGAGCAGTTCGACGTCGTTATGATGTAATCTGGCCTGGTAGACGCCAAATGGCGATACTTTGCAGGCCGGAGAAGGCGTTCACGCCGCCATCCGGCAAGACGGTTTTGTGAGTCACATTTTTTGGTAGACAAGGAGAGGCGCGTGAGGCGATTGCCGGGGATATTACTGCTCACTGGAGCCGCATTCGTTGTCATCGCAGCGCTGCTGGTCAGTGGACTGCGCCTTGCGCTACCTCATCTTGATAGCTGGCGCCCGGCGATCCTTAGCAAGATTGAATCCGCCACTGGCCTGCCCGTTTCCGCCAGCCAACTTTCCGCTAACTGGCAAAGTTTCGGTCCTACGCTTGAAGCGCGCGATATCCATGCGCAGCTGAAAGACGGTGGGGAATTTTCGGTCAAGCGCGTCACGTTAGCGCTGGATGTCTGGCAAAGCTTGCTGCACATGCGCTGGCAGTTTCGCGATCTCACCTTCTGGCAGTTACAACTGCGCACCAATACCCCCATCCAGCGCAGCGAAAGCGGTGATGGAATTGAAGCCGATCACCTCAGCGATCTCTTCCTGCGCCAGTTTGATCATTTCGATCTGCGCGACAGTCAGATTAGCTTTTTAACCCTCTCAGGCCAGCGTGCTGAACTGGCGATCCCACAGCTTACCTGGCTGAACGGTAAAAACCGGCATCGCGCTGAGGGGCAGGTCAGTCTCTCCAGTCTGACCGGGCAGCACGGCGTTATGCAGGTGCGTATGGATCTGCGTGACGACAACGGACTATTGAATAACGGTCGGGTCTGGCTACAGGCCGACGACATCGACGTCAAGCCGTGGCTGAATAAATGGATGCAGGATAACGTTGCGCTGCAGACCGCGCGTTTTAGCCTGGAAGCATGGATGACGATCAGCAAAGGCGTGGTTTCCGGCGGCGATGTCTGGCTGAAAAAAGGCGGGGCAAGCTGGCTGGGTGAAAATCTTACGCACACGCTCTCCGTCGATAATCTGACGGCGCACATCAGCCATGAAGGGCCGGGCTGGCAATTCTCTATTCCCGATACCCGTATCACCATGGATGATAAACCCTGGCCGAGCGGGGCGTTAACGCTGGCCTGGATACCAGAACAGGAAGTCGGTGGTGAGAATAACAAACGCAGCGACGAGCTTCGCATTCGTGCCAGCAATCTGGATCTGGCCGGGTTAGAAGGGCTGCGTCCGATGGCATCCAGGCTATCGCCTGCGCTGGGGGATATCTGGCGAGCTACGCAGCCGAGCGGCAAGATAGATGTGCTGGCGCTGGATATCCCGTTACAGGCGACAGAAAAAACCCGCTTCCAGTCCTCGTGGACCGATCTGGCCTGGAAACAGTGGAAGCTGCTGCCAGGGGCAGAACACTTCTCCGGTACGCTTGTGGGAAGCGTTGAAGATGGGGCGCTAACCGCTTCCATGACGCAAGCCAAAATGCCGTATGAAACCGTCTTTCGCGCACCGCTGGAAATAGAGAACGGCGTGGCGACGCTAAGCTGGCTGAAAAATGATAAAGGCTTTCAGTTAGATGGACGCAACATCGATGTTAAAGCGAAAGCGGTACGCGCGCGCGGCGGTTTTCGCTATCTGCAGCCCGCCGGTGATGAGCCATGGTTGGGCATTCTGGCAGGCATCAGCACCGACGATGGCTCTCAGGCCTGGCGTTATTTCCCGGAAAACCTGATGGGCAAAGAGCTGGTTGACTATCTCAGTGGCGCTATTCAGGGCGGCGAAGCGGATAACGCCACGCTGGTGTATGGCGGCAACCCACATCTGTTCCCCTATCTCCATAATGAAGGGCAGTTTCAGGTCCTGGTGCCGCTTCGCAATGCGAAGTTTGCTTTCCAGCCCGACTGGCCCGCGCTGACTGACCTCAATATTGAACTGAACTTCATTAACGACGGTCTGTGGATGAAGACGGATAGCGTTAATCTGGGTGGTGTGAAGGCCAGTAATCTGACGGCCAACATCCCCGACTATGCAAAAGAAAAACTGCTGATTGATGCCGATATCAACGGGCCGGGCAAGGCGGTCGGACCTTATTTTGATGAGACGCCATTAAAGGATTCTCTCGGCGCCACGCTCGAGCAGTTGCAAATTGACGGCGATGTGAATGCTCGCTTACATCTTGATATTCCGCTGGACGGCTCGCTGGTTACCGCTAAAGGCGACGTCAACCTGCGTAATAACAGCTTGTTTATTAAACCGCTCGACAGCACGCTGAAGAATTTGAACGGCAAATTCAGCTTTATCAACGGCGATCTGCAAAGTGAGCCGATGACGGCGAACTGGTTTAATCAGCCGCTGAACGTCGACTTTTCTACGACCGAAGGAGCGAAAGCCTACCAGGTCGCCGTGAATCTACAAGGTGACTGGCAGCCAACCCACATGGGGATTTTACCGGCGCAGGTCAACGACGCGTTGAGCGGAAGCATGGCGTGGAATGGCAAAGTGGGAATCGATCTTCCGTATCATGCCGGGCCGACCTACGACATTGAGCTAAAGGGCGACCTTAAGAATGTAAGTAGTCACTTACCTGCTCCGCTGAATAAAGCTACCGGTGAGGCGTTGCCGGTGAACGTTAAGGCCAGGGGCAATCTGCGCAGCTTTGATCTGACCGGCAACGCTGGCAGTAAGAATCACTTTAACAGCCGCTGGCTACTGAATCAGAAACTGACGCTTGACCGCGCAATCTGGACGTCGGAAAGCCGCACCGTGCCCGCGTTACCCGATCAGCAAGGCATTGAGCTTAACCTTCCCCCTATGGATGGCGCGCAGTGGCTGGCGTTGTTCCAGAAAGGCGCTGCAGATAATGTTGGTACCAACGCCAACTTCCCTCAACGGATCACGGTGCGGACGCCATCGTTATCCCTGGGTGGTCAGCAGTGGAATAATTTGAGTATCGTCTCTGAGCCTGCGAGCAACGGTTCCATCGTGCAGGCGCAGGGTCGTGAAATTAACGCCACGCTGGCGATGCGCAATAATGCGCCGTGGCTGGCCAATATTAAGTATCTTTATTACAACCCAAGCGCGGTAAAACCGTCACCGAATAGCACGCCTGCCTCGCCGTTCTCCGCCATCGACAACGTCAGCTTCCGTGGCTGGCCGGACCTTCAGCTACGCTGTGCAGAATGCTGGATGTGGGGACAGAAATACGGGCGCATTGACGCCGATGTAGCGATTAAAGGCGACACGCTCACCTTGAATAACGGTCTGTTGGATACCGGTTTTGCCAGACTGACCACCGACGGCGTATGGGTGAATACGCCGGGCAAGGAGCGGACGTCGCTGAAAGGTAAACTGAGCGGCAGTAAAATTGACTCCGCGGCCGGCTTCTTTGGCGTATCAACGCCGATTCGCAATTCTTCGTTCAACGTGGAGTACGATCTGCACTGGCGTAACCCGCCGTGGGATCCAGATGAAGCCTCGCTGAATGGCATTTTGCGTGCCCGGTTGGGCAAAGGTGAGATAACCGAACTCAGCACCGGGCATGCGGGGCAGCTATTACGCCTGCTTAGCTTTGATGCGTTGCTGCGTAAACTGCGTTTTGATTTCAGCGACACCTTCAGTGAAGGCTTCTATTTCGACTCGATTCGCAGCACGGCGTGGATCAAAGATGGCGTGATGCATACCGATGACACGCTGGTGGACGGTCTGGAAGCTGACATTGCGATGAAAGGCTCAGTGAACCTGGTGCGCCGGGAACTGGATATGGAAGCCATCGTCGCACCAGAAATCTCAGCTACCGTAGGGGTTGCCGCCGCGTTTGCCGTCAACCCGATTGTGGGTGCGGCGGTGTTTGCCGCCAGTAAGGTTCTGGGACCGCTGTGGAGCAAAGTCTCGATTCTGCGTTATCGCATCACCGGTCCGGTCGATAAGCCGCAGATTAACGAAGTTCTGCGTCAGCCGCGCAAAGAAAGCCAGCAATGATTTGACGGGGGCGAGTAATTGCCCCAATCTCAGTACAGTGATCTTCTACCGCAGTCCGTAGGCCGGAAAAGGCGTTCACGCCGCCATCCGGCATTGAAGTGCCTGATGGCGACGCTGGCGCGTCTTATCAGGCCTACAACAGAAACTAATGAGTACCAAAACGATGAGTCTGAACCTGGTAAGTGAACAATTGCTAGCGGCGAATGGCCTGAAACATCAGGATCTGTTTGCCATTCTGGGCCAACTGGCCGAACGCCGTCTTGATTACGGCGATCTCTATTTTCAGTCGAGCTATCACGAATCCTGGGTTTTAGAAGACCGCATCATTAAAGACGGTTCTTACAATATCGATCAGGGCGTTGGCGTGCGCGCCATCAGCGGCGAAAAAACAGGGTTTGCTTATGCAGACCAGATTAGCCTGCTGGCGCTGGAGCAAAGCGCCCATGCCGCGCGAACTATCGTTCGTGATAACGGTGACGGCAAAGTAAAAACGCTGGGGGCGGTAGAGCATCAGGCGCTTTACACCTCGGTTGATCCGTTACAGAGCATGAGCCGTGAAGAGAAACTGGATATTCTGCGCCGCGTAGACAGCGTGGCCCGCGCCGCCGACAAACGCGTCCAGGAAGTGACCGCCAGCCTGACCGGTGTTTATGAACTGATCCTGGTGGCAGCGACTGACGGTACGCTGGCCGCTGACGTCCGCCCGCTGGTACGCCTGTCCGTAAGCGTACAGGTCGAAGAGGATGGTAAGCGTGAGCGCGGCGCCAGCGGCGGCGGTGGTCGTTTTGGCTATGACTATTTCCTTGGTGACCTTGATGGTGAGGTTCGTGCCGACGCGTGGGCAAAAGAGGCCGTACGCATGGCGTTAGTCAATCTGTCTGCAGTTGCAGCCCCTGCGGGTACGCTGCCGGTGGTACTCGGCGCTGGCTGGCCTGGCGTTTTGCTGCATGAAGCGGTCGGTCATGGTCTGGAAGGTGACTTTAACCGTCGTGGCACCTCGGTATTCAGCGGTCATATGGGTGAGCTGGTAGCGTCAGAACTGTGTACCGTTGTGGATGATGGCACAATGGCGGATCGTCGTGGTTCCGTGGCTATCGATGACGAAGGTACGCCGGGTCAGTACAACGTGCTGATCGAAAACGGCATTCTGAAAGGCTACATGCAAGACAAACTGAATGCGCGTCTGATGGGCGTGGCGCCAACGGGTAATGGTCGCCGTGAATCTTACGCGCACCTGCCGATGCCGCGCATGACCAACACCTATATGCTGCCGGGGAAATCCACGCCGCAGGAAATCATCGAATCCGTTGAATACGGTATTTATGCGCCTAACTTCGGCGGCGGCCAGGTGGATATCACCTCCGGGAAATTCGTATTCTCGACGTCCGAAGCGTATCTGATTGAAAACGGTAAAGTGACCAAACCGGTGAAAGGCGCAACGCTGATTGGCTCCGGTATCGAAGCGATGCAGCAAATTTCGATGGTGGGTAACGACCTGAAACTGGATAACGGGGTTGGCGTTTGCGGTAAAGAAGGGCAGAGCCTGCCGGTGGGCGTGGGCCAGCCGACGCTGAAGGTGGATAACCTGACCGTAGGTGGCACCGCCTGAACTGAAAGGGTATGAAAATGGCGCTACTCTTGGGTAGCGCCATTTTTTTTAGCGTATATTGCCCAGCGGAATTTCAGGGTCTGGTTCGTGAGTGATGCGGTTACGCAAATCACGACGAATAATTTCGATCGACCAGAACCAGATAAGATGTCCTGCGATTTCAGATACGTGCTCGTACCACGGCAGTTCAAAGAGCGGAGGCGTCAGCCCCATCAGCGGGAACGAGATCATATGGACGAAAAGCTGAGCCAACGCGCCAGCCAGCAAACCCTGCCAAAGCTTAATTTTAGGGAAGACTTCTGCAACGATGCAATAACCTACGGCAAAGACGATAGAGAAAATAATATGCGTCACGCCAACCCAGTTAAATATATGCCCGGCAAATGTATATACAGCGGCGTTAGGATCGACAACGCCCAACCAGTCGCGTAAAAATATATAGGGAGGATTTAAGAAGTTGCGTGAGCAATCAATCTGGCTGGCCACTCTTATTAATTGTTCCGGTCCGCATGCGCCGGTGAATAAATCAGTAGGGCTGCGTGGAGGAAGTGGAACCTCTGCTCCCCATTTGACGAAAGAGGAGACGATCCCTGCAATCAAGCCAATAAACGCGGCGAGCCCGTAGCGCCTGCGCGAAGGTTGTGTTTGTTCAAATAGATTCATTTCTGATCCTTGCTTTAAGACATCCTGAAAAATATATTATTATTCATGCTGCTAACAATAAAATAACTGCCTGTATGTCAGGCCACTTACACGGTAAATGGTGAGTGGCGGTGGTGTCAATTATCTATTTTTGATAGGGTGCTGGAGTGAATTCTGAATTGTCAGAGGACAATCCAGGAAATATTCATGAGAAATATTCTTCTCGGGATGTTTTAATTATTCCTTTCGTCATCCTCGGACGCCCTGAAAAACGCCGACCACATCGACAAAATAATCCGACAGGTAGTTAATAACCACCTGGACCTTGAGCGGCAGTTTGTCTTTTTCGGTATACAGCGCATAGACCGGACGCGGATCCGACTGATAGCGGGGAAGCAGGATCTCCACTTCGCCACGATTGATCTCATTGATCACCCACATCAACGGCACATAGGCGATGCCCGCGCCTGCGGCCAGCCAGCGAACCAGCGTCATCGGATCGTTAGTCACGAATCGCCCCTCTGGGATCAGCCGGGTAGAGATCCCCTCCGGAGCAATAAGCTCGAACTCATTATCCGGGCGCACGCTGTACTCCAGCCACGAGTGGTTGCTGAGATCGGCGGGCTTCTCCGGGACGCCAAACTGCGCGAGATAGCTTTTAGCGGCGCAGACCACCATCGGCATAGCACCCAGGCGACGTGAAAACAGGCTGGAGTCCTGCAACGCGCCGACGCGAATAACCACGTCCAGACCATCGGCGATTAAATCCGGTGCCGGGATGCCGGTTACCAGATTTACGGTCAATCCTGGATACTCTTTCAGCATCTTTGCGGTCAACCCAGCGAGGACATTTTGTGCCATGGTTGAAGAACAGCCAATGCGCAGGGTGCCGATGGGGGTGTTGTTAAAGGCATAAAGCTGCTCGTGAACATCCTGTGCTTCGTGCAGCATTCGGCGGCAGCCCTGATAATAAATTTTTCCAGCTTCGGTTAGCCCAATGCTGCGTGTGCTGCGGTTTAGCAGCTTGACCTGTAGCTCATCTTCCAGTTTAGAGACCGTCTGGCTTATCGATGATACGCTCATTTGTAGCTGTCTTGCGGCGGCGGTGAAGGAGCCCAGTTCGACAACTTTGGCAAACACCGACATACGTTTTAATCGTTCCATTGTTCACTCTGGCTTAAAAGTGATTTAGATCACATAATATAGATAACAGCATAACAGTTACGTTAATATATTATTATTCAAATAACAGCTATGTCGCTCTCGCCTGGCTCATCCTTGCCCTTCTCTGCGGTGACATACGCTAGAAAATCTATCATCTGCACTCTCTTAAGCTACCAAGGTCAACATGAGTCTGTTTCCCGTTATCGTGGTGTTTGGTCTGTCCTTCCCACCGATTTTTTTCGAATTACTTTTGTCACTGGCGATTTTCTGGCTGGTGCGCCGGGTACTGGTTCCGACTGGCATCTATGATTTTGTCTGGCATCCGGCTCTGTTTAACACCGCGCTGTATTGCTGTCTGTTCTATTTAATAACGCGCCTGTTCGTTTGAGGTTGAAGTGAAAACACTAACAAAAAAACTCTCCCGTACGGCCACGACTCTCGTACTGGTCATTCTGGCCTTCATTGCCATTTTCCGCGCATGGGTGTTCTACACCGAGTCGCCGTGGACGCGTGACGCCCGATTCAGCGCCGATGTCGTTGCCATTGCGCCGGACGTGGCGGGTCTTATTACCAACGTTAACATCCATGATAACCAACTGGTGAAAAAGGATCAGATCCTGTTCACTATCGATCAGCCTCGTTATAAAAAAGCCCTTGAGCAGGCTGAAGCTGATGTCTCTTATTACCAGGTTCTGGCGCAGGAAAAACGCCAGGAGGCCAGTCGTCGTAACCGGCTGGGCGTACAGGCCATGTCTCGTGAAGAGATTGACCAGTCAAACAACGTCCTGCAAACCGTATTACACCAGCTTGCGAAGGCGCAGGCGACCCGCGATCTGGCAAAATTAGATCTGGAACGTACCGTGATTCGCGCGCCAGCAGATGGCTGGGTGACTAACCTGAATGTCTATAGCGGCGAATTTATTACGCGTGGCTCCACGGCGGTGGCGTTGGTCAAACAGCATTCTTTCTATGTGCTGGCCTATATGGAAGAAACCAAACTGGAAGGCGTTCGCCCTGGATATCGCGCCGAGATCACCCCGCTTGGCAGTAATAATGTACTGAAGGGCACTGTTGATAGCGTTGCGGCTGGCGTAACGAATGCCAGCAGTACGCGGGATGCAAAGGGTATGGCAACCATTGATTCCAATCTTGAATGGGTGCGTCTGGCACAGCGTGTGCCGGTACGAATTCGTCTTGATGAGCAGCAGGGAACCCTGTGGCCTGCCGGGACTACGGCTACCGTCGTTATTACCGGCAAGCGAGATCGCGATGCAAGCCAGGAATCCTTCTTCCGTAAAATGGCGCACCGCCTGCGCGAGTTTGGTTAATCGCGATGGGTATTTTCTCCATTGCCAACCAGCATATCCGCTTTGCGGTAAAACTGGCGTGCGCGATTGTACTGGCGCTGTTCGTTGGTTTTCACTTCCAACTTGAGACCCCGCGCTGGGCGGTGCTAACCGCAGCCATTGTGGCGGCGGGCCCGGCTTTTGCCGCCGGCGGAGAACCTTATTCAGGCGCTATCCGCTATCGCGGCATGCTGCGTATTGTCGGGACATTTATTGGCTGTATTGCCGCACTGATCATTATCATCAGCATGATCCGCGCCCCGTTATTGATGATCCTGGTGTGTTGTATCTGGGCCGGGTTTTGTACCTGGATCTCATCGCTAGTGAAGATCGAAAACTCCTACGCATGGGGACTTTCGGGCTATACGGCGCTGATCATCGTCATTACCATCCAGGCTGAACCGCTGCTGACGCCACAATTTGCGCTCGAACGCTGTAGTGAAATTGTGATGGGGATTGTCTGCGCCATTGTGGCCGATCTGCTCTTTTCGCCCCGTTCGGTGAAACAAGAGATTGATGTTGAACTGGACAGTCTGCTGGTGGCGCAGTATCAGCTTATGCAGTTGTGCATAAAGCATGGCGACAGTGAGGAAGTGGACAAAGCCTGGGGCGATTTAGTCAGGCGTACGGCGGCGCTGGAAGGTATGCGCAGTAACCTGAACATGGAGTCCTCACGCTGGGTGCGCGCTAACCGCAGACTGAAAGCATTGAACACGCTGTCGCTCACGCTTATCACGCAGTCCTGCGAAACCTATCTTATTCAGAACACCCGACCGGAACTGATCACTGACACCTTCCGCGAGTTGTTCGATACACCGGTTGAAACGGTGCAGGATGTCCATAAACAGCTGAAGCGGATGCGTCGTGTGATTGCCTGGACCGGCGAGCGCGAAACGCCGGTTACGATATATAGTTGGGCAGGCGCTGCGACGCGCTACCTGCTGCTCAAACGCGGTGTGGTGAGTAATACCAAGATTAGCGCTACGGAAGAAGAGATCCTGCAAGGCGAGCCGGTGGTGAAAGTGGAGTCTGCCGAGCGCCATCATGCAATGGTCAACTTCTGGCGCACCACGCTTTCTTGTGTGCTGGGAACCTTATTCTGGCTGTGGACCGGCTGGACCTCTGGCAGCGGCGCAATGGTGATGATTGCGGTTGTCACCTCGCTGGCAATGCGTTTGCCCAATCCTCGCATGGTGGCGATAGACTTTATTTACGGTACGTTGGCGGCGTTACCGCTTGGGGCGCTCTATTTCCTGGTGATTATCCCCAATACGCAGCAAAGTATGCTGTTACTGTGCCTGAGCCTGGCGGTGCTGGGATTCTTTCTGGGGATTGAGGTACAGAAACGACGACTGGGTTCGATGGGAGCGCTGGCCAGCACCATTAATATCATTGTGCTGGATAACCCGATGACCTTCCACTTTAGCCAGTTCCTTGACAGTGCGTTGGGGCAGATTGTTGGCTGTGTGCTGGCGTTTATTGTCATTATGTTGGTGCGCGATAACTCTCGTGACAGAACGGGGCGTGTGTTGCTCAACCAGTTTGTCTCGGCGGCGGTTTCAGCAATGACCACCAACGTGGTACGTCGTAAAGAAAACCACCTCCCGGCGCTTTATCAGCAGCTGTTTTTACTGATGAACAAATTTCCAGGCGATCTGCCGAAGTTTCGCCTGGCGCTGACAATGATCATCGCACATCAGCGCCTGCGCGATGCGCCGGTACCGGTGAACGAGGATTTATCCGCATTCCACCGTCAGCTTCGCCGTACTGCCGATCGCGTGATTTCCGCAGGAAACGACGACAAGCGCCGACGCTATTTTAGCCAGTTGCTGGAGGAGCTTGATATCTACCAGGAAAAATTAATCATCTGGCAAGCTCCACCGCAGGTGACCGAACCGGTAAAACGGCTCAGTGGGATGCTGCATAAATATCAGCATGCGCTGGTCAGTAATTAAGAGTTGAAAACCGACGCTAAAAGCGTCGGTTTTTTTATGGCTATACTTACCTGAAAATACGAGAGACCCTTGCATATTGGCGGTCTG
This sequence comes from Citrobacter sp. Ce006, assembly GCF_030336535.1. Lineage (NCBI taxonomy): Bacteria > Pseudomonadati > Pseudomonadota > Gammaproteobacteria > Enterobacterales > Enterobacteriaceae > Citrobacter > Citrobacter sp. Ce006. The sequence continues at coordinate 186,149 of NZ_JAOWDO010000058.1, read as the reverse complement.
TAGAGTGGCTGGCGTCGGGATGGTGGCTATAGATGAACATCTATACATTTGATTTTGACGAGATAGAAGACCAGGGTGATTTCTATCGCGAGTTTACGCGCACGTTCGGTCTCGCCCGGGAAAAGGTGGTTGATTTAGATTCTCTGTGGGAGGTGGTTATCGGGGAAGTTTTACCGCTGCCGCTGGAGATTGAATTTGTCCATTTACCGGACAAGCTGCGCAGGCGATACGGCGCGCTGATTTTACTGTTCGATGAAGCGGAAGAAGAGCTGGAAGGACAGCTGCGCTTTAACGTTCGCCACTCAACGTAAGGCATAAAAAAGCCCCCGGCAGGCGGGGGCAAGTCGTCGGACTTAGACGACGAGGGTTTATTTGTAGAGTTCTGCAGTTGCGTGCCAGTGAGCGCCTTCACGGAGTTCGGTGACGCGATAGCTGCTGGCGCCCGCTTTTTCAGCTTTAGCGGCGATGGCCTGACGCATATCCATTGGTGAGCTACCGATCTGAGATACGGAGATGCTGCCCATGGATTGCAGGTTCTGTGCTTCTTGTGAGTTCACCTGAGTAACCGCGGCGCTTGCGCCGAAAGAGAGAACAGAAAGAAGGCTTAAGGTTGCAATAGTAGTTTTGATTTTCATGATATTTACCTCGTCGAATTCTTTTATAGGGGTCTGCGTTTCGTGACCCTCATCACAAAATCAAGTATACACTAATCACGCGATAAATTAATACCACGCTAATTGTTTCCCGGCGTATTAAGTGTTAAGAAAAATATTTTTTATAACCAAATAGAATTAAAAAGAGAGTTATAAACGCCGGTTGTTGAGTAAATGCAATAAAATCATGCAGATATAAAATTTTGCAAAATGTGCGCTTTTGAACATGCACATTCACTACGTGAATGACTTTTGACGGTTAAACGCACCATTTGTTAAATGAATGACAGTGGAAAGTAGAGGAAGGAGGGAGGAATCAGAGGTTTTTCCCCGCCGCGAAGCGACGGGGAGGAGACATTACAGCTCTTGTTCGAACAGTTCCAGAATGGCTTCGTACAAATCTTTTACCGTAAAGCCCTTAGCTGGGGTGGTGAAGATGGTATCGTCACCGGCAATCGTACCCAGAATACCTTCCGCTTTACCCAATGAATCCAGCAGACGTGCGATCAACTGAGCAGCGCCAGGGCTGGTATGAATAACCACGACCGCATCGTTATAGTCGATATCCAGTACCAGATTTTTCAGCGGGCTGGAGGTAGTAGGTACTCCTAACTCTGCCGGCAGGCAGTACACCATTTCCATTTTCGCATTGCGGGTACGCACGGCGCCAAACTTGGTCAGCATGCGAGAAACCTTGGACTGATTGATATTATCAAAGCCCTGATCCTGCAACGCGAGGACGATTTCGCCCTGAGAGCTGAACTTTTCTTCTTTAAGCAGCGCTTTAAACGCCTTTACTAATTCTTCTTGTTTTGCCGAGCTTCGCATAAGTCACCCGTAATATGGCGGTAGAAACAACATTATTGTGCATACAGATGAATTTTTATGCAAACAGTCTGCCTTGTTCAAGGCTGAAATAATGTTATGAAAGAGCGGAATTTTATCAAATTTCGTTATCAAGAAACATGCCTGTGTCACGGCTCGCAAATAAGCTTAAAAGTAAATTAAATGTTATCAAATTGATGTTGTTTTGAGAGGTGGGTAGGGTATATTGTCAGCACCTGTTGGAAAGTTGCTCTACTGTGCGGGTGGTTTTGAATTACGTAACTTAGGTTTTATTTTACGTAAGTTAAATGCATAAAAGCCAAATTTGCGTGACTACGCATTCTTGACGCGTGGTTGTTGTATTCGTTGGATTTGTGAATTAAGGTCGCCGCCGCGGAGCAATAGACACTTTGCTTATCAATATAATAAGGAGTTTAGGATGAAAGTTGCAGTCCTCGGCGCTGCTGGTGGTATCGGTCAGGCGCTAGCATTACTGTTAAAAACCCAACTGCCTTCAGGTTCAGAACTCTCCCTGTACGACATCGCTCCAGTAACGCCTGGTGTGGCCGTTGATTTGAGCCATATCCCTACTGCTGTGAAAATCAAAGGCTTCAGCGGTGAAGACGCTACCCCTGCACTGGAAGGTGCTGATGTGGTACTGATCTCTGCGGGTGTCGCACGTAAACCGGGTATGGATCGTTCCGACCTGTTCAACGTCAACGCGGGTATCGTGAAGAACCTGGTGCAGCAGGTTGCTAAAACCTGTCCGAAAGCGTGTATCGGTATCATCACCAACCCGGTAAACACGACCGTCGCTATCGCTGCAGAAGTGCTGAAAAAAGCAGGCGTATACGATAAGAACAAACTGTTTGGCGTGACCACGCTGGACATCATCCGCTCCAACACCTTTGTTGCGGAACTGAAAGGCAAGCAGCCTGGCGACGTTGAAGTCCCGGTTATTGGCGGCCACTCTGGCGTGACCATTCTGCCGCTGCTGTCACAAATTCCTGGCGTAAGCTTCACCGAGCAAGAAGCCGCTGACCTGACCAAACGTATCCAGAATGCGGGTACTGAAGTTGTGGAAGCTAAAGCTGGTGGCGGATCTGCAACCCTGTCTATGGGTCAGGCTGCAGCTCGTTTCGGCCTGTCACTGGTTCGCGCACTGAGCGGCGAAAAAGGTGTGGTTGAATGTGCTTACGTTGAAGGCGACGGTCAGTATGCTCGCTTCTTCTCTCAGCCGCTGCTGCTGGGCAAAAACGGCGTAGAAGAACGTCAGTCTATCGGCAAGCTGAGCGCGTTTGAACAAGCTGCGCTGGAAGGTATGCTGGATACGCTGAAGAAAGATATCACTCTGGGCGAAGAGTTCGTTAAGTAAGCCGAAGAGAGGCCTGCGTGTATTTGTTGGCCTGAAAGCTGCGCGCCATCAGGCATTACGTGCTAACTCCCTACGATATCGCCTAATAAAAACCGGAGCCAATGTGCTCCGGTTTTTTTATGGTAAGTGGACAGCCAGACGTGACGTTAATTGGTAGCCGGGTATTCCTGAATCGTTACCTGCAGCGTCAGCTGTTTGTCATCACGCATCACGACGACGGAGATAACCGAACCAGGGCGAATCTCTGCCACCTGGTCCATCGTTTCCAGCGCAGATACCGCCGGTTTGTTATTGACCGAGATAATCAGGTCGTTAACCTGAATGCCTGCCTGTGCCGCCGGACCGTCCGGCGCTACTTCGTTAACCACAATCCCCTGAATTTGATCCATTCCGCCACCCTGAGCGTGCAGTGGGGCAATTTCACGACCGCTGATGCCGATGTAGCCGCGAATCACGCGCCCGTCACGAATCAGCTTATCCATGATTTTAGTCGCCAACTGAAACGGAATGGCAAAGCCGATCCCTTCCGGGGTTTCGCCATCGTTGCTCTTATCAAATGACAGCGTGTTAATACCCATTAACTCGCCCAGCGAGTTAACCAACGCGCCGCCAGAGTTACCGTGGTTGATGGAGGCATCGGTTTGCAGGAAGTTTTGCCGCCCAGTCGGGTTCAGGCCAATACGGCCGGTGGCGCTGATAATCCCCTGAGTGATGGTTTGCCCAAGGTTGTACGGGTTACCAATGGCGAGAACCACATCGCCGATGTGCGGCACGCGTTTATTATTAATTGGGATTGTCGGCAGGCCGCCAGTGGCGTTGATTTTCAGCACCGCAAGGTCGGTTAACGTATCAGAACCCACAAGCAGTGCTTCAAATACACGTCCATCCTGCAGTGCGACGATGATTTGGTCGGCATCATTAATGACGTGCTTATTGGTAATGATATAGCCGCGCTGATCCATGATAACGCCTGAGCCGAGCGTGCGGATCTCAAGCTGGTTGTGCGCGGTACTGTTCATACTGCGGTTATAAACGTTCACGACGGCAGGCGCTGCACGGCGAACCGCCGGGTTATAGCTGGCGGGTGTTTCATCTGCACTGTCGAACTGCGGTGCGGTAAGTGTATTTATTTTGCGCAGAGAGGGCATCGCGGCCAGCAGAATAGCGCCGACGATTAAACCAATCGCGACCGAACGTAAAAGCTTCACAAACATGATGGCGGCGTCATTAATAAAGGGAACGGCAGCAGCATATCACGAGTTTACCGGACATCACACGGGGGGCTGATGTCCGGTTGCAGGCGTTAACGCAGGAGCAGGTAGATAGTTTCGTTTCCGCGAACCACCTGCAGAGCAATGATCGACGGTTTCGCTTCCAGCACTTTGCGCATTTCGGCGATCGAGTTTACGCGATCGCGGTTAACGCCAATAATAACGTCATCTTTATGCAAACCGGCCTGCGCGGCTGGACTGCTTTTTTCAACGTTATCAATTTTGATGCCTTTGGTGCCGTCTTTTAGCTGACCATCGCTGAGCGTAGCCCCTTGTAACGCAGGTGCAATCATCTCCGCACTGGCGGACGATGATGTACTGGTATCCAGGGTGACTTCAACCTCCAGCGGTTTACCGTTACGCAGCAGACCCAGTTTGACTTTGGTCCCTGGTTCGGTTGTCGCAATGCGTGAACGCAGTTCGGCGAAGCTGTTGAGCGGCTTGCCGTTGAGACTGGTAATGACGTCGCCGGACTTTACTCCTGCTTTTGCGGAACCGGAGTTAGGCAGAACCTCGCTGACAAACGCGCCGCGCTGCACGTCCAGTTTGAACGCTTTGGCGATGTCGGAGGTCATTTCGGTACCTTTAATGCCCAACAGGCCACGTTTAATTTCACCAAACTGCATCAGCTGCTGCGCCAGCGTGCGCGCCATGTTGCTCGGGATTGCAAAGCCAATGCCGATACTGCCGCCGCCCGGGGCCAGAATCGCGGTGTTAATTCCAATCAGCTCACCGTTGAGGTTAAGCAGCGCGCCGCCGGAGTTGCCCCGGTTGATGGAGGCGTCGGTCTGAATAAAGTTCTCCAGACCTTCCAGGTTCAACCCGCTGCGACCCAACGCCGATACGATGCCGGAGGTGGCTGTTTGCCCCAAACCAAACGGGTTACCCACGGCCACCGCGAAATCACCCACGCGGAGTTTGTCGGAGTCGGCAATAGCAATTTGTGTCAGGTTGCTGGGATGTTGAATTTGCAGCAGAGCGATATCGCTCTGATCGTCGCTGCCGATAAGCTTAGCGTCGAACTCACGGCCATCATTAAGCTGAACGCTGATTTTTTGCGCCTGGTTAATGACGTGGTTATTGGTCAGGACGTAGCCTTTGGCAGCATCAATAATGACCCCTGAACCCAGCCCTTCAAAAGGTTGAGAAGGTTGATCGGGAAGTTCATCACCAAAAAACTTTTTGAACTCTTCCGGGACTTTCTGTCCCTGAGTGGCGGTGCCTTCGACCCTTACGCTCACCACGGCAGGTAACACTTTCTCCAGCATCGGGGCGAGGCTGGGAAGCGCAGCCTGACCGGGAACCTGGCCGGGAATTGACGCTGCGGCCGGGAATGGCGCCGAGAGAGTTAACCCGACACTTAACGCTAATGCACTCAACAGCTGGGTTTGTTTTTTCATGGATCCTGCTCTCGTACCTTGAGTAAACGGAAGATGATTCAAAACAGTTTGATGTTATTGAATTTTCGGTTTGGTCACAATGAGGTTAACGACTAAATAATAGCTGGGACGGGAAGAGAAGCGGAGGGCGCAATTGCTGCGCCCAATAAATTTCTTAACGATGTGCGGTTAGTCGCGCTTTGCGCCGCTACGCAGCAGGCCTGATGCCCCTTCAGAATAGTCACGCGGCATCTGAACCGGCGCCTGATCGTTGCCTGCTTCGGACTCTGCCAGACGATTACGGAACGGGTTGTTTTCTGGCGACATACCCGGCAGCAGGTTGCTGGAGCTTTTCGCCATATGCTGGTAGATCTGACGATAATCGTCCGCCATGTTATCCAGCAATTCAGCGCTGCGGGCAAAGTGGCTCACCAGCTCTTCGCGGTACTCTTCCAGCTCAGCTTTATTTTTTTCCAGTTCGTACTGCAATGCCTGCTGTTGGCGTAATTTACGATTACCAAAACGCATGGCTACAGCACCAATAATGATACCGACGACTAACCCAATTAGCGCATATTCCCAGGTCATGAACATCTCCCGTTGTCTTGTGTTTCCGTAGGGTGTTGGCTTTAGGCTCCATGCCCGCGCCTGATTATGCCACTATAACCGCTAATCCCGTAGAAGTGGAATCCCGTGTTTATATCACGTAATGTAGAACGGCCTTTTTTTCGTCAACCGTGAGCGACGGCACATCGATTCTCAAGGAATAACAATAACATCATGCAAAGCCTTTCCCCGACATCGCGTTACCAGCAAGCACTCAAAGACGGCAGTCATCAACCCGACAATGTACAACTAGAAGCCGTGAATCGACTGGAAACAATTTTCCAGGCGCTTACGACGCCGACACGTCCTGCACCGCAGGAGAGCGGACTGATGGCGCGTTTTGGCAAATTGCTGGGCAAGCGTGAGTCACCGACCAACGCGCCGGTGCGTGGTTTGTATATGTGGGGCGGGGTTGGGCGCGGAAAAACCTGGCTGATGGATCTGTTCTACCATAGCCTGCCGGGCAAACGTAAACAGCGTTTGCACTTCCACCGTTTTATGCTGCGCGTCCATGAAGAGCTTACTGCCTTACAGGGGCAGAGCGATCCGTTGGAAATCATTGCCGACCGTTTTAAGGCCGAAACCGACGTGCTGTGCTTTGACGAATTTTTTGTTTCCGATATCACCGATGCCATGCTGCTCGGCGGCTTGATGAAAGCGCTCTTTGCCCGTGGTATTACGCTGGTGGCGACCTCCAATATTCCGCCAGATGATCTGTATCGTAACGGTTTGCAACGCACGCGCTTTCTTCCTGCCATTGATGCCATCAAACAGCATTGCGACATCATGAATGTTGATGCTGGGGTCGATTATCGTCTGCGCACCTTAACGCAGGCGCATTTGTGGCTGTCGCCACTGAATGAGGAAACCCGCCAGCAGATGGATAAACTCTGGCTGGCATTAGCGGGAACCAAAGGTGAACATGCGCCGATGCTGGAGATCAATCATCGTCCGATGCAGACGCTGGCCGTCGAAAACCAAACGCTGGCGGTGTCGTTTACCACGCTCTGTGTCGATGCGCGTAGCCAACATGACTACATTGCGCTGTCGCGTCTGTTTCACACGGTGCTGTTGTTTGATGTGCCGGTCATGACCTCGCTGATGGAAAGCGAAGCGCGGCGTTTTATCGCGCTGGTGGATGAGTTCTATGAACGCCATGTCAAGCTGGTGATCAGTGCGGCATCACCACTCTATGAAATTTATCAGGGCGAGCGTCTGAAGTTTGAATTTCAGCGCTGTTTGTCGCGTTTGCAGGAGATGCAAAGCGAAGAGTATCTGAAGCGGGAACATTTAGCCGGTTAAACCTGCCGCAAATCACATAAAGGGGTCGATCTTTGACCCTGACTTCTCTATAATCTTGCGACCCCACGTTACGAGAGAGTTTTTTTCCCAAAACTTTCTATGCGCCGGCATAGGCTATTCGAAGGGGTAGGTTTGCTGGACAATGTCGTGTGAACCTCAACTGACAAAACGTTTGGGTGTTCACCAACGTGTAACTTATTTATTTGGGTAAGCTTTTAATGAAAACTTTTACAGCTAAACCAGAAACCGTAAAACGCGACTGGTATGTTGTTGACGCGACCGGTAAAACTCTGGGCCGTCTGGCTTCCGAACTGGCTCTGCGCCTGCGCGGTAAGCACAAAGCGGAATACACTCCGCACGTAGATACCGGTGATTACATCATCGTTCTGAACGCTGACAAAGTTGCTGTAACCGGCAACAAGCGTACTGACAAAGTGTACTATCACCACACCGGTCACATCGGTGGTATCAAACAAGCGACCTTTGAAGAGATGATTGCTCGCCGTCCTGAGCGTGTGCTTGAAATCGCGGTTAAAGGCATGCTGCCAAAAGGCCCGCTGGGTCGTGCTATGTTCCGTAAACTGAAAGTTTACGCTGGCAACGAGCACAACCACGCGGCACAGCAACCGCAAGTTCTTGACATCTAATCGGGATTATAGGCAATGGCTGAAAATCAATACTACGGCACTGGTCGCCGCAAAAGTTCCGCAGCTCGCGTTTTCATCAAACCGGGCAGTGGTAAAATCGTAATCAACCAACGTTCTCTGGAACAGTACTTCGGTCGTGAAACTGCCCGCATGGTAGTTCGTCAGCCGCTGGAACTGGTCGACATGGTTGAGAAACTGGATCTGTACATCACTGTTAAAGGTGGTGGTATCTCTGGTCAGGCTGGTGCGATCCGTCACGGTATCACCCGCGCTCTGATGGAGTACGACGAATCCCTGCGTGGCGAACTGCGTAAAGCTGGCTTCGTTACTCGTGATGCTCGTCAGGTTGAACGTAAGAAAGTCGGTCTGCGTAAAGCACGTCGTCGTCCTCAGTTCTCCAAACGTTAATTGTACTCTGCTTCGGCAGACAACAATTTGCGAAAAAACCCGCTTCGGCGGGTTTTTTTATCGTTTTTCTTCCCGTAGATCCACGGTAATCCGCTGATTGCCACCTCTTTTTCCCCATTTCAAGAATCGACTCACCACAAAGGTCACAAAATCTGGTAAACTATCATCCAATTTTCTGCCCAAATGTCCGGTATCGTTCATTTTTTGTTTGTATTTTGAACAGTAATGGCTTTTCCGAATCTGGGTGACATCACTTCTGGCTGGCCACTGAGTGGCTGGTAGCAGTAAAAATTCTGAATATACCTGGAGGTTTTCATGGCTGTCGCTGCCAACAAACGTTCGGTAATGACGCTGTTTTCTGGTCCTACTGACATCTATAGCCATCAGGTCCGCATTGTGCTGGCTGAGAAAGGTGTTAGTTTCGAGATTGAGCATGTGGAGAAGGACAATCCACCTCAGGATCTGATCGACCTCAACCCGAATCAGAGCGTACCGACACTGGTGGATCGTGAGCTGACCCTGTGGGAATCTCGCATCATTATGGAATACCTGGATGAGCGCTTCCCGCATCCGCCGCTGATGCCGGTTTACCCGGTTGCGCGTGGTGAAAGCCGCCTGTACATGCAGCGTATTGAAAAAGACTGGTACACGCTGATGAACGTCATCGTGAACGGTTCTGCTTCTGAAGCCGAAGTCGCGCGTAAGCGTCTGCGCGAAGAACTGCTGGCAATTGCGCCAGTATTTGGCCAGAAACCTTACTTCCTGAGCGATGAGTTCAGCCTGGTAGACTGCTACCTGGCGCCGCTGCTGTGGCGTTTACCGCAGTTGGGTATTGAATTCAACGGTGCAGGTTCGAAAGAACTGAAAGGGTACATGACTCGCGTCTTTGAGCGTGACTCTTTCCTGGCTTCTCTGACTGAGCCTGAACGTGAAATGCGTCTGGGCCGGGGTTAACCTGTATGGATTTGCCACAGCTAACACCACGCCGTCCGTATCTGCTGCGCGCATTCTATGAGTGGTTATTAGACAACCAGCTCACGCCGCATCTGGTGGTGGATGTGACGCTTCAGGACGTGCAGGTTCCGATGGAATATGCGCGTGACGGGCAAATTGTTCTGAACATTGCACCGCGTGCGGTGGGTAACCTGGAGCTGGCTAACGATGAAGTGCGTTTTAACGCGCGCTTCGGTGGTGTGCCGCGTCAGGTTTCTGTACCGCTGGCGGCAGTTCTGGCAATTTATGCTCGTGAAAATGGCGCCGGTACTATGTTCGAACCGGAAGCCGCCTACGACGAAGATGTCGCCAGCTTAAATGATGACGACAACGACGCGCCTGGTTTTGAGAGTGAACCGGTTATGTCGGTTATTGATGGCGATAAGCCTGATAATGGCGACGACAACGATCCGGATGACACGCCGCCGCCGCCTCGCGGTGGGCGCCCAGCGCTACGCGTAGTGAAATAAAAAACAGGCCCTTTGGGGCCTGTTCTGTTTTCTGGCTTCGGGGTCAGTAAAACAGTGCGATGGTGGCTATCATATTCACCACAAATCCCACCGCCATCGGGATAGCCGTACGTTTTACCACCTCAAAGGGCGATACGCCGGCAATACCCGATGTCACTACAATTACCGCAGTAATGGGGGACACCGCCCGGGCCAGCGTAGTAGCAAAATGCATCGGCATAATCATCACTACCGCAGGAATATGTAGTCCGGCGGCTATATCCGGAATCAGGCTGGCAAAAGACATAAACGGCGCGTTGCCTGACCCCATAACGATCGCACAAGCGGCAATAACCACGGCCATGATGATCATCACGCCGATGCCGCCGAGACCGGAATGCTCTGCGCCCTTTATTACGGCGTCGACAGTCCCGATAGTCGTCAACCCTTTCGCAAAGATCTCACCGGCGACCACCAGCGTGACAACGTTGGCAAACTGCGTCCCCATGCCGTCAAAAAAAGCCTGCACATCATCCATCGTTTCGCGCAGATTATGTTTATGCAGGAATTCTACAAACATGGTCAGCGTCATGCTCATCAGCATCACCACCACCAGATTCAGCTCTGCTTTCATTAGCCCCATATGTGCAAGGGCAAGCGATCCCAGCATCAGAAGCAACGGCATAACGGGGAGAATGGCGTAATAGAGTGGAGGTACGTTTTCCAGCGTCTTTTGTTCAGCGAATCCGTTGCTTTCCGGGAATGCTTTTTTATCGAACTGCCGCTGAACGAAAAAATGCGCAATAGCGACGGCAACGATCACGCACGATGCGACGGGTAACTGATACTGAAAGAAGTAGGTAGCGATTTTCATGCCTGCGACCTGCGCGGCAAAAATTGAGTTGGTTTCCAGGATGCCCCACTCAATTGACATCGAGGTGGCAATGACCGCCACCGCGGATAAACGACTAACGCCAAGACTGACCAGCGTCGGGAACAGCGTCACCATCAGCAGCATGCCTAAACCGGAAGCGCTGGTAATGAACTGAGCCATGATCTGACCAATCACATAGGTGGCAGCAAGAACAACATAAGGTGAGCGGATTAGCTTTAATGGGCGGCTTAACAGGCTAACCATCGCTCTGCTGGCTCCCATCTTGTCCATATAACGGGCATAACCGCCGACCGCCATGATTGATAACCCCAGTCCGGCCGCCCGGGTGGAAAGCATCCGCAGAATTTCGTTGTAAATATCGACCAGCAGATAGCCGCTGCTCTTGTCGTCAGCAACCAGCGCGCCGTAGCCCAGCCAGACGCCGCAGATCATCAGGAAGATCCCGGCGGCGGCCAGCACGACCTGCGGCTTGTAGTTTTTGAGGATCAGGTAACCCATCGTTAATAAAACGATGACAGAGATAATGATGCCGAACATTGTTTCACTCCATGCCAGAGAAGAAGATAAATCCGGTAATAATGCTGTTGTCAAAACGGATGTTATATTTTTTCGGGTGCTTTTTATGGAGTGAATATCTTATTTTTAATTCGATGTTTAAATTATTTATCGTTATAAAATAGATGGTTATGATAATTTATCACGTTCATATTCATAAATTTCATGAAGCGAATATGATGCTGTTTAATTAAAGAAAAGTGTAATGCTTAAACATAATAAAATATCCTGAAGATAGATATTACCAATAAGTCGCCCAGCCCGATTGACCATCATTTCACCCTGCTTTCGATCCTGTGTTAGGATAAACCTGCTGTTGTTTGTCACCACGACTTAGCTGAATGGACCCTATGAACGCATTTGATTCGCAAGCTGAAGACTCTCCATCCACCATTGGCCGTAGCTTACGCAATCGCCCGCTGGCGCGTAAAAAACTGTCTGAGATGGTTGAAGAAGAACTGGAGCAGATGATTCGTCGTCGGGAATTTGGCGAGGGCGAACAGTTGCCGTCTGAGCGGGAGCTGATGGCCTTCTTTAACGTGGGCCGTCCTTCTGTACGAGAAGCGCTGGCAGCGTTAAAACGCAAAGGTCTGGTACAAATCAACAACGGCGAGCGCGCCCGCGTTTCGCGTCCTTCGGCTGATACTATTATCAGCGAGCTGTCCGGTATGGCGAAAGATTTCCTCGCGCATCCCGGCGGCATTGCCCACTTCGAACAGTTGCGACTGTTCTTTGAATCAAGCCTGGTCCGATACGCCGCCGAACATGCGACGGACGAGCAAATCGACAGACTGGCGAAAGCGCTGGAGATCAACAGCCAGTCGCTCGATGACAATGCGTTGTTCATTCGCTCGGATGTTGATTTTCACCGTGTGCTGGCGGAGATCCCGGGCAACCCCATCTTTATGGCCATCCATGTTGCGCTGTTAGACTGGCTGATTGCAGCTCGTCCGGCCGTCGCCGATCAAGAGTTGTATGAGCACAATAACGTGAGTTATCAGCAGCATATAGCTATTGTCGACGCAATTCGCCAGCGCGATCCTGAAGAAGCGGACCGCGCACTGCAAGAACACCTCAACAGCGTTTCCGCGACCTGGCACGCCTTCAGCAAAAGTAAAAAATTGCGTAAGTGATCGCGATCCTGACGATCGTTTAAACACAAAATCATTCAAGTTGCATCAAGGCGGCAAGAGAGCGAGCCCCCTGGAGCATAGGTAACTATGTGACAGGAGTGAGCGAACGCAGCTACGCAGAGGCGGCTTGAAGAATGAAGTGTTTAGTGAAGTAGATCGCACTATAAGCGTTCTGTATTGTATTGCTGCTTATTTGATCTGGTATAACAGGTATAAAGGTATGCAGTCAGATAACACTAATCATCGTCAGAGGTCGTTATGGCAAGAGATTTAAAAGGCGTAATGCCAGCATTGTTAACCCCATTCGATAATCAACAGCGACTGGACATCGAGAGTCTGCGCCGCCTGGTTCGTTTCAACATTGGTCAAGGTGTAGATGGGCTCTATGTCGGTGGCTCAACGGGTGAGGCCTTTGTCCAAAACCGCGTTGAAAGAGAGCAGGTACTGGAAATTGTTGCCGAAGAAGCGAAAGGCAAGGTGACGCTTATCGCCCACGTTGGCACGGTAAGCACCGAAGAGAGCCAACAGCTGGCGAGCGCCGCGCATCGCTACGGCTTTGATGCGGTTTCGGCCGTCACGCCGTTTTACTATCCGTTCAGCTTTGAAGAGCATTGCGATCACTATCGCGCGATTATTGATTCCGCTGATGGTTTACCGATGGTGGTCTATAACATTCCGGCGCTGAGCGGTGTGAAATTGACGCTGGAGCAGATCAACACGCTGGTGACGTTGCCGGGCGTTGGTGCGCTGAAGCAAACTTCAGGCGATCTCTATCAGATGGAACAGATCCGCCGCGCTCACCCCGATCTGGTGCTTTATAACGGCTATGACGAGATCTTCGCTTCTGGTCTGCTTGCGGGGGCAGATGGCGGTATCGGTAGCACTTACAACATCATGGGATGGCGTTATCAGGGAATTGTGAAAGCGCTCAAAGAAGGCGACATCCGGACGGCGCAAAAGCTGCAAACCGAGTGCAATAAAGTTATCGATCTGCTTATTAAGGTTGGCGTGTTCCGCGGCCTGAAAACGGTACTGCACTATATGGATGTGGTTTCTGTCCCACTGTGCCGTAAACCATTTGCCCCGGTAGATGAACAATATCTGCCGGAACTGAAAGCGCTGGCAAACCAACTGCTGGCGGAAAAGGCGTAATCGCGGGTCGCCGGGGGCGCTTCGCTTGCCCGGCCTGGATTTTTCGACTTTAGGCCGGATAGGGCAAAGCCGCCGTCCGGCACAACAACAAAAATCGTCGGGAGAGTAAAATGAGTACTTCTACCCAGAGCATCCCGTGGTATCGCCATCTCAATCGGGCGCAATGGCGGGCATTTTCCGCCGCCTGGCTGGGATATTTACTTGATGGTTTTGATTTTGTATTAATCGCCCTTGTGCTAACTGAAGTACAAGGTGAATTCGGACTGACGACGGTGCAGGCTGCCAGCCTGATCTCGGCCGCCTTTATCTCCCGTTGGTTTGGCGGATTAATGCTGGGGGCCATGGGCGATCGTTACGGACGCCGCCTGGCGATGGTCACCAGCATCATTCTGTTCTCCGTGGGGACGCTGGCCTGCGGCTTCGCGCCGGGCTACACCACCATGTTTATCGCCCGCCTGGTTATCGGTATGGGAATGGCGGGTGAGTACGGCTCCAGCGCAACCTATGTTATTGAAAGCTGGCCAAAACACCTGCGAAACAAAGCCAGCGGCTTCCTGATTTCCGGCTTCTCCGTTGGCGCAGTTATCGCCGCCCAGGTTTACAGCCTGGTGGTCCCGATCTGGGGGTGGCGCGCGCTGTTCTTCATCGGCATTTTGCCCATTATCTTCGCCCTCTGGCTGCGTAAAAATATTCCGGAAGCGGAAGACTGGAAAGAGAAACACGAAGGCAAAGCGCCGGTACGCACGATGGTGGACATTCTCTACCGGGGTGAGCATCGGGTAATTAATATTCTGATGACGCTCGCCGCCGCAACCGCGCTGTGGTTCTGCTTTGCTGGCAACCTGCAAAATGCGGCTATCGTGGCGGTTCTTGGACTGATCTGCGCGTTTATCTTCATTAGCTTTATGGTGCAAAGCAGCGGGAAACGCTGGCCGACGGGCGTCATGCTGATGGTGGTCGTGCTATTCGCCTTCTTGTACTCGTGGCCGATTCAGGCGCTGCTGCCTACATATTTGAAAACCGAACTCATGTATGACCCCTCAACGGTTGCCAGAGTGCTCTTCTTTAGCGGCTTTGGCGCGGCGGTCGGTTGTTGCGTCGGTGGTTTTCTTGGTGACTGGCTGGGCACGCGTAAAGCTTATGTCTGCAGTCTACTGGCTTCGCAACTGCTGATTATTCCAGTGTTCGCGATTGGCGGCTCAAACGTCTGGGTACTGGGTTTATTGTTGTTTTTCCAGCAAATGCTTGGTCAAGGGATCTCCGGGATCTTACCAAAACTGATCGGTGGCTATTTCGATACCGACCAGCGTGCGGCGGGCCTGGGCTTCACCTACAACGTGGGCGCACTGGGCGGGGCACTGGCGCCGATCATCGGCGCGCTGATTGCCCAACGTCTGGATCTCGGAACCGCGCTGGGATCGCTCTCTTTCGGTCTGACATTTGTGGTGATCCTGCTGATTGGTCTCGATATGCCGTCCCGCGTACAGCGCTGGCTGCGCCCTGAAGCGTTGCGTACGCATGATGCCATTGATGGTCGACCGTTTAGCGGGGCCGTGCCGTTCGGCGGTGACAAAAGCACCATGGTGAAATCCAAAAGTTAATCGGGTTGCCCGGCGCTAAACCGGGCAATGACGTAAGGGAAGAACGATGTCGCTATTTGAGCAACAGGATAAAAAGATTATCACCGCGATGCAGAAGGCTGTGTCATGACCACGCTGGCGATTGATATCGGCGGCACCAAACTGGCTGCCGCGCTGATAGACAGTAATCTGCAAATCCGCGAGCGGCGTGAATTGCCAACGCCTGCCAGCAAAACGCCGGATGTACTGCGCGCCGCGTTATATGCTCTGATTGCGCCGTTACAGGGGCAGGCAACGCGGGTGGCGATCGCTTCGACGGGGATTATCCGCGAAGGTTCTCTACTGGCGCTGAATCCGTACAATCTCGGCGGGCTACTGCATTTTCCTTTGGTACAAACGCTAAAAGATCTTACCGCGTTGCCGACGCTGGCAGTCAATGATGCCCAGGCAGCGGCATGGGCTGAGTATCATGCGCTTGGCGGCGAGTACCGTGATATGGTGTTTATTACCGTTTCCACCGGCGTGGGCGGTGGGGTGGTCAGCGAAGGAAAACTGCTGACCGGCAGCGGCGGTCTGGCCGGGCATCTGGGACATACGCTGGCTGATCCGCATGGGCCTGTTTGCGGCTGCGGGCGTGTGGGCTGCGTTGAGGCGATCGCTTCCGGACGTGGAATAGCGGCGGCAGCCGAAGGCGCGCTTGCTGGATGCGACGCCAAAACCATTTTTAGCCGCGCCGGGCAGGGGGATGAGCAAGCAAGCCGGTTGATCCATCGTTCAGCGCGGACCCTGGCAAGGCTTGTCGCCGATGTTAAGGCCACGACCGATTGCCAGATCGTGGTGATTGGCGGCAGCGTTGGGTTGGCTGAAGGGTATCTGGCGCTGGTGGAACATTATCTGGCACAAGAGCCTTTGGCCTATCACGTGGAATTACTGGCGGCGCATTACCGTCATGACGCTGGATTACTGGGGGCCGCGCTGTTGGCCCAGGGAGATTGATTATGATGTCAGATGAGTTGCGTTCACTGCCTTCTGCCGGATTACATCCGGTCTTGCAGCAGGCATTAACGCTTGCCGTTGCGGCGAATCCGCAGGAGAAGACGCCTGGGCGCTACGAGTTGCAGGGCGATAATATTTTTATGAATGTCATGCAATTTGCAACGCAGAGCCCAGAGCACAAGAAAGCGGAGCTGCATCAGCAGTACATTGACATTCAGGTGCTGCTATCCGGCGAAGAACGTATTCTGTTTGGGATGGCCGATTCTGCTCGTCAGTGCGAAGAGATGCACGTTGAGGATGATTATCAGCTGTGCAGCCAGATTGCCGATGAGCAGGCTATGGTACTGAAGCCGGGAAGATTTGTGATTTTTATGCCGGGCGAGCCGCATAAACCGGGTTGCGTGGCGCAGGCCCCGATGGATATCAAAAAGGTGGTGATCAAGGTGCGCGCCAGCTTATTACAAGCCTGACGATGAGAGACCGTGTCGGATGGCAAGGCTTGCGCCATCCGACATGGAATATAACGACCTAGCGTTTAAACGTCACCGCTTCTGGCTGGGTCAGATGCAGCGTAGTCCGAGCTGGCACAGTCTCGGCAATGACTCGCCCGTGACGAATGGAATAACGGGCAGGCGTCTGGCGACGAACTGCATCAAATCCATTCTCTGCCGGTAAAATCACCAGATTCGCGGAATTCCCCACGTTCAGACCGTAGTCCTGCAGGTGCAGGGTTTTCGCGCTGTGGGTGGTGACCAGGTTCAGCCCATCGTTAATCTGCCCGTACCCCATCAACTGGCACACGTGTAACCCCATATGCAGCACCTGCAGCATATTCGCGGTACCCAGCGGATACCACGGGTCGAAGACGTCATCATGACCGAAGCAGACGTTGATCTCCGCCTCCAGCATCTCTTTGACGCGCGTTACGCCGCGGCGTTTAGGATATGTGTCAAAGCGCCCTTGCAGGTGAATATTCACCAGTGGATTGGCGACAAAGTTAATGCCGGACATTTTCAACAGGCGGAAAAGACGGGAAGCATACGCGCCGTTATAGGAGTGCATTGCCGTGGTATGGCTGGCGGTCACGCGTTCGCCCATATTGTAGCGATGCGCCAGCGCCGCGACGGTTTCAACAAAGCGTGATTGCTCATCGTCAATTTCGTCGCAGTGCACGTCGATAAGCCTGTCGTATTTTTGCGCGAGGGCGAAAATTTTGTGCAGCGACTCCACGCCATATTCACGCGTGAATTCGAAGTGGGGGATCGCGCCAATGACATCGGCACCCAGACGCACGGCTTCCTCTAATAACGCCTCACCGTTGGGGTAAGAAAGAATACCCTCTTGCGGGAACGCCACAATCTGCAGTTCTACCCACGGAGCGACTTCTTGCTTCACCTCCAGCATGGCTTTTAGCGCCGTCAACGTAGGGTCGGAAACGTCAACGTGAGTACGGACATACTGAATGCCGTTGGCCATTTGCCACTTCAGGGTCTGCATGGCGCGCGCTTTGACGTCTTCGTGAGTGAGCATTGCCTTACGTTCGGCCCAGCGCTCAATGCCCTCAAACAATGTACCAGACTGGTTCCAGCTCGGCTCCCCCGCGGTTTGCGTGGTGTCGAGATGGATATGTGGCTCAACAAACGGGGGAATTGCCAGACCACCTTCGGCATCAAGCACTTCACCCTGTGGCAACGTAGCTGCGTCCTGAGGCTCAATCCGGCTGAAGCGCCCGTCTTCAATCGTGAGCTGCCACAATCCTTCGCGTCCCTGTAAACGCGCCTGACGAATGGTGATGTTATTATTCTGCATGGCTGACCTCTGGTGATTTAACAAGGCTGCGATTGAAAAGGGGATTCAGCAGGATATAGCTGAATACGCCGCCGAGTACGGCGTTGACGGGCACGATGCCGGGGATATAGTGGCCGGCGGCAATGCCCAGTGCAACGGACAGGATAGCTATCCAGTTTACGGAAATAAATTGCGCTTTGCGGAAGTCGGCATACCGGCGATGGTTCAGCAGATAGTCGGCGATAATCACCCCGCCAATTGGGGGAATTGCTGCCGACAGAAATGTCAGCCAGCCGACAAAGTTATTGTAAAGCCACAGCGCGCACAGTGTGCCGATAATTCCGTTAGCCACTGACAGCGTACGGCTGGAAAGGCCGGTAATATTGGCAAATCCAAGGCCTGAGGCGTATAGCGCATTGTCGTTGGTGGTCCAGATATTCAGGCCAAGCACCACAATTGCGGGCAGCAGCAGTCCCTGGGCAATCATCACGTCAGAGATATCTGCCTGTCCAACAGCGGCGGCACCCGCTGCGCCGAAAATAAACATCAGCGAATTGCCAAGGAAAAACGCCACCATGGCAATCAGCACCGCGCCTTTGGCGTTGCGGCCAAAGCGAACAAAGTCGGCAGTTAACGTCCCAGCGCTGACAAACGAGCCGACCACCAGCGCCAGCGCGGTGGAGAAATTAAGCGGCGTCTGCGGCACTATCGCTTTTAAATGATCTAAACCGCCTACATCGCTCACCGCCAGCCAGACGGAGTAGCTGCCAAGAATGACGATGGCAGGTACGGCGATGATAGATAAAACGGTCAGGGCCGAAATACCAAAAAAGATGGTCAGGGTCATCAACAGACCGGAAACCGCAATCAGGATATTGACGTCAAGCCCCGTCGCTTTGCCGACCGGGATAGCAAACATGGCTACACCCACGCCAAACCAACCTACCTGTGTGCCGCCTAACAGCAGTGAAGGAAGCCATGAACCTTTCAAACCAAATGAGTAACGCGCCAGAAGGTGGGTTGAGAGACCTGTTTTTGCGCCGATAAAGCCGAGAAATGCAGTGTAAATACCGAGGAGAAGATTACCGAAGAGAACTGCCAGGAAGAAATCATTATAAGAAAGACCGGTACCGAGTGTGCCACCGGTCCACATACTGGCGGAAAAAAATGTGAGCCCCAACATGACAAATGTTAGTGGAATCACGCCTTTCCGCGCCGCCAGAGGGACGGGGCCCTGGCTATAATTGTTGTCCTGCGACACAACGCCTCCATGAATTTTGCCCAAAAAATCCGCCGCATAATATACAGTTCTCAGAATAAAGCAAACGTTTCCGTGTGATGTTTTCTTGATAATTATTTGTGGGGTTAATGGTTCGCTGGTTTTTCTCCGTCGTCAGTGAACCACCGCGTGCGAGTTGAGTTTCCAGCATGGTTTGCGAGCGGTTTTCGAAGAATGATTCCGCATGTATTTTGCGGAGAAATATTGGCTCCCCATCCATCAGCGTCAGGCTGTGGCAGGGGAGCCAGAAGTATTACACTTCCAGGTAGTTCAGGATACCGTCCGCCGCTTTTCGACCTTCGGCAATCGCGGTAACTACCAGATCCGAACCACGCACGATGTCGCCACCGGCGAAGATTTTCGGGTTGCTGGTCTGGAAGGCGTTATCGCTGCGTTCCGGCGCAATAATACGACCCTGAGAATCCAGTTCGACGCTGTGCTCTTTCAGCCACTCCATACTGTGCGGGCGGAAGCCGAACGCCAGTAGCACCGCATCAGCCGGAACAACGTGCTCGGAACCGGCGACGATCTCCGCGCGGCGACGGCCCTTCGCATCCGGTTCGCCCATTTCGGTACGCGCCATTTTCACGCCGCATACTTTACCGTTGGCATTCACTTCCACGCCTAACGGCTGGACGTTGAA
This sequence comes from Citrobacter sp. Ce006, assembly GCF_030336535.1. Lineage (NCBI taxonomy): Bacteria > Pseudomonadati > Pseudomonadota > Gammaproteobacteria > Enterobacterales > Enterobacteriaceae > Citrobacter > Citrobacter sp. Ce006. The sequence continues at coordinate 166,220 of NZ_JAOWDO010000058.1, read as the reverse complement.
CTGGAACTCTACACCTTCTTCGCGCGCGTTTTTCACTTCGCGCTTAGAACCCGGCATGTTTTCTTCGTCACGACGATAGGCGCAGATGACGTGTGCTGCGTTCTGGCGAACCGAGGTCCGCACGCAGTCCATCGCGGTATCGCCACCGCCGAGAACGACGACGCGTTTGCCTTCCATGCTGATGTACGGCTCATCGCTGCTTTCGCCAAAGCCCATCAACTGTTTAGTATTGGCGATCAGGAACGGCAGGGCATCAAATACGCCGGAAGCGTCTTCGTTTTCCAGCCCACCACGCATCGACTGATAGGTACCTACGCCAAGGAACACGGCGTCGTAATCCTTCAGCAGGGAGTCGAGCTGCACATCGCGGCCCACTTCCACATTCAGTTTGAACTCGATGCCCATGTCGGTGAAGATTTCACGACGACGGGTCATGACCTCTTTTTCCAGCTTGAAGGCCGGGATACCGAAGGTCAGCAGGCCGCCGATTTCCGGGTGACGGTCAAATACCACCGCCTTCACGCCGTTGCGGGTCAACACGTCGGCACAGGCCAGACCCGCCGGACCCGCACCGATGATCGCTACGCGCTTGTCAGTCTGGCGCACGCCGGTCATATCCGGACGCCAGCCCATTTCGAACGCTTTATCGTTGATATAGCGCTCGATGTTGCCGATGGTCACTGCGCCGAACTCATCGTTCAGCGTACAGGATCCTTCGCACAGTCTGTCCTGTGGGCACACACGACCACAGACTTCCGGCAGGGTGTTGGTCTGGTGCGACAGTTCTGCCGCTTCAAAGATACGTCCCTCATTTGCCAGCTTCAGCCAGTTCGGGATGTAGTTATGCACCGGGCATTTCCACTCGCAGTACGGGTTGCCGCAAGACAGGCAGCGGTCTGCCTGTGCTTTGGCCTGACCTTCAGAAAAAGGCTCGTAGATCTCGATAAATTCGATCTTACGGATCTTCAGCGGCTTCTTCGGCGGATCAACACGCTGCAGGTCGATAAATTGGTATACGTTCTGACTCATTGCTGCTACCCCTTACTGCGCCTGCACACGCAGCTCTGCTGCGCTACGACTACGGTGACCCAACAGTGCTTTCACATCACTGGATTTTGGTTTTACCAGCGCGAATTTCGCAGAGAATGCTGGCCAGTTAGCCAGGATCTCTTCGCCGTGTGAAGAGCCGGTATGCTGGACGTGCTCGGTAATCAGACCGCGCAGGTGTTCCTCGTGAATAGCCAGCGAGTCCACGCTCAGCACTTCTACCAGTTCCGGGTTCACGCGTTTGCGGAATTCACCGTCTTCGTCGAGCACGTAGGCGAATCCGCCCGTCATACCCGCCCCGAAGTTGACGCCCGTTTTGCCGAGAATACAGACGATGCCGCCGGTCATATATTCGCAGCCGTTGTCGCCAATACCTTCAACCACGGTGATAGCCCCGGAGTTACGTACTGCAAAGCGCTCACCCGCACGACCCGCGGCAAACAGGCGGCCACCGGTGGCACCGTACAGACAGGTGTTACCAATGATGCTCGCCTCATGGCTACGGAAAGCGGAGCCAACCGGAGGACGCACTGCCAGCAGGCCGCCCGCCATGCCTTTACCGACATAGTCGTTGGCATCGCCGGTCAGATACAGCTCCACGCCGCCTGCGTTCCACACGCCGAAGCTCTGGCCTGCGGTACCGCTGAAGTGCGCTTTGATCGGGTCAGATGCCAGCCCCTGATCGCCATGCGTTTGAGCGATATAGCCCGACAGCGACGCGCCAACTGAACGGTCGGTGTTGCGGATATCGAACCAGAAGGTTTTACTCTGGCGCTCGTCGACATACGGTTTCGCCTGCTGTAACAGTTGGGCGTTCAGTACGCCGTTATCAAACGGCGGGTTGTTCTCGGTGCAATGCAGCGCTTTACCCGGATGTGGTTCAGCGGTTTCCAGCAGACGATACAGCTCCAGCTTCTGCTGTTTGGCGGTAAATCCTTCCAGCTCTTTGAGCAGGTCGGTACGACCAATAAGATCCACCAGACGTTTCACGCCCAGCTCGGCCATCAGCTCGCGCACTTCGCGGGCGATAAATTCAAAGTAGTTGGTCACTTTGAACGGTAGGCCGTGATAGTGGTTCTTACGCAGTTTGTCGTCCTGAGTCGCCACGCCGGTTGCACAGTTGTTCAGGTGGCAAATACGCAGGTATTTACAGCCCAACGCCACCATCGGACCGGTGCCGAAACCAAAGCTTTCCGCACCCAGAATCGCCGCTTTAATGATATCGACGCCGGTTTTCAGACCGCCATCGACCTGCAGACGAATCTTGTGACGCAGGCCGTTAGCCACCAGCGCCTGCTGGGTTTCCACCAGACCCAGTTCCCACGGGCAGCCCGCATATTTCACGGAGGAGAGCGGGCTTGCGCCGGTGCCGCCGTCGTAGCCAGCAATGGTGATAAGGTCCGCATAGGCTTTCGCCACGCCAGTGGCGATGGTGCCAACGCCCGGTTCGGAAACCAGCTTGACCGAGATCATCGCTTTCGGGTTGACCTGTTTGAGGTCGAAAATCAGCTGCGCTAAGTCCTCGATAGAGTAGATATCGTGGTGCGGCGGCGGGGAGATCAGCGTCACCCCCGGCACCGAATAGCGCAGTTTGGCGATGTACGGGGTGACTTTATCACCTGGTAACTGACCGCCTTCGCCAGGCTTCGCGCCCTGAGCGACTTTAATCTGAATAACATCGGCGTTGACCAGATACGCCGGGGTTACGCCAAAGCGACCAGAAGCAACCTGCTTAATCCGCGACACCTTGTTAGTGCCGTAGCGCGCCGGGTCTTCGCCGCCTTCACCGGAGTTCGAGTTACCGCCGATGCTGTTCATAGCTTCGGCCAGCGCTTCGTGTGCTTCCGGGCTTAATGCGCCGATGGACATGGCTGCGGTATCAAAGCGTTTAAACAGTTCGGTTGCAGGTTCGACTTCGTTAATGCTTACGGCTTCATCGCCAGGCGTAATCGCCAGCAGGTCGCGCAGCGTGGCCGCTGGACGCTCATTGACCAGCCGGGCATATTCCTGATAGTCACTGTATTCACCGCTTTGTACCGCCTGTTGCAGCGTGCGTACCACGTCCGGGTTGTAGGCGTGGTATTCGCCCCCGTGGACGTATTTCAGCAAACCGCCCTGGCTGATGGGTTTACGCGCCAGCCATGCATGTTTGGAAAGATTCAGCAGATCCTGCTGGAAGTCGGTAAACCCTGCGCCGCTGATGCGGCTGACCACGCCCTGGAAACACAGCGCAACGACATCATCATGCAGACCAACGGCTTCAAACAGCTTCGAGCAGCGGTAAGAGGCGATGGTCGAGATGCCCATCTTGGACATGATTTTGTACAGACCTTTGTTGATGCCGTTACGGTAGTTCAGCATCACAGTCCGGTAATCTTTGGCAATCGCCTGAGTGTCGATCAACCGTCCCAGCGTTTCATACGCGAGATACGGATAAATGGCCGTCGCGCCAAAGCCGAGCAGGACAGCAAAATGGTGCGGGTCACGGGCACTGGCGGTTTCAACGATGATGTTGGCATCGCAACGCAGGCTTTGTTCAACCAGACGCGTTTGCACTGCGCCTACGGCCATCGGCGCCGGAACCGGCAGGCGGTTTTTGGCGATGTTACGGTCAGAGAGCACCAGCAGTACGGTGCCGTTACGCACCATCTGTTCGGCTTTATCACACAGGGCTTTGACGGTCTCTTCGAGCGTGGTTTCGGTCACGTCGAAGGTAATATCCAGGCGATCGGCGCGATAATGCTCCTCTTTCATGGTCGTCAGTTGGGTGAAATCGGAGTACAGCAGGATCGGCGATTTAAAGCTCAGGCGGTGTGCCTGGCCTTCGGCTTCGCAGAAGACATTCATCTCACGACCGATGCTGGTGGCCAGCGACATAACGTGCGCTTCACGCAGCGGGTCGATCGGCGGGTTAGTCACCTGCGCGAACTGCTGGCGGAAGTAGTCATAAATGATGCGCGGCTGGCTGGAGAGCACGGCAAACGGGGTATCATCACCCATTGAACCGACCGCTTCCTGACCATTTTCGCCGAGCACGCGGATTACGGAATCCAGCTCTTCGGCGCTGTAGTTAAACTGTTTTTGGTAGCTGGCGAGGGTGTCATCGTCCAGTTCACGGCTGCCGACCTGATCGTCAGCCAGATCTTCGAACGGCACCAGACGACGGACGTTCTTCTCCATCCACTCTTTGTACGGATGACGACTTTTCAAATCGTCATCGGTTTCGGCAGAGTGCAGAATGCGCCCGCTGCGGGTATCGATAACCATCAGCTCGCCAGGCCCGACACGGCCTTTCTCAACCACTTCATCCGGTTGATAATCCCAGATCCCAACTTCAGAAGCGCAGGTAATCAGCTTGTCTTTGGTGATGACGTAGCGCGCCGGACGCAGGCCGTTTCGGTCGAGGTTACAGGCGGCAAAGCGACCGTCGGACATGACGATGCCAGCCGGGCCGTCCCACGGCTCCATGTGCATGGAGTTAAAGTCAAAGAATGCGCGCAGCTCCGGATCCATATCCGGGTTGTTCTGCCAGGCCGGCGGCACCAGTAAGCGCATGGCACGGATGATGTCCATCCCGCCTGCCAGCAGCAGTTCCAGCATGTTATCCATTGAACTTGAGTCGGAGCCGGTTTCGTTAACGAACGGCGCAGCGTCGTGCAGATCCGGGATCAAAGGCGTCTGGAATTTATAGGTACGTGCGCGTGCCCACTGGCGGTTGCCGGTGATGGTGTTGATTTCACCGTTGTGCGCCAGGTAGCGGAACGGCTGCGCCAGCGGCCAACGTGGTACGGTGTTAGTGGAGAAACGCTGGTGGAACAGGCAGATGGCCGATTCCAGACGCAGGTCCGCGAGGTCCAGGTAAAAGCGCGGCAGATCCGCCGGCATACACAGACCTTTATAGATATTGACCAGGTTCGACAAGCTACAGACGTAAAAGTCTTTATCTTCCTGGAGACGTTTTTCAATACGACGGCGCGCGATGAACAGGCGGCGTTCCATATCACGCGGGCGCCAGCCCGCAGGGGCGTTGACAAAAATTTGCTCGATACGAGGCAGGGAGGAGAGCGCAATTTCACCGAGAACACCTTCGTTGGTCGGCACGTCGCGCCAGCCGACAATCGACAGGGTCTCCTGCTGTAATTCTTCTTCAACAATGCGACGAGAAGCCGCGGCCAGCTCAGCGTCTTTATTTAAAAAGATCATGCCGACGGCGTAGTTTTTGGCTAAACGCCAGCCGCGCTCTTGCGCCACGATGCGGAAAAAGCGGTCCGGTTTTTGTAACAGCAGGCCGCAACCATCGCCGGTTTTTCCATCGGCAAGAATTGCGCCACGGTGCTGCATACGGGCCAGTGCGTGTATGGCGGTACGCACTACCTTGTGGCTAGGTTCGCCTTCTATGTGGGCGATCAGGCCGAAACCACAGTTATCCCTCTCAAGGGATTTATCGTACAACATATCAGTGAACCTCCCCAGGCTCTGCGGGATTCCCATCTGGACCGTTGCGCACGGGCACACCAAGAGCATGGCGACGGGGTTTGCGTGTCATACGCTTACCTCGCATTCGCCCTCTTTATCCTTTTCGCACAGGTCAAACAAGTTTGAGGACTTGCTTCAGAGGGAATCTCAATTACTGCATAAATATGATGAGCAGACTGCTCATCCAGAAAGCTTCCAGCGGATTTCCAAGTTATCGGGAATCCACACACAGGTCAAATGGCAATCTTATTTATGCAAAAATGTGCTATGGGGTAATTAAATTTATGAATTTATTGAAATAAAAGGGTTTTTTACATTGATTTAACCTGAGGGGAATGCCCTGGGAAGTGTGATCTGTCTCACTGTCAGAAAGGCCGGATATCTCTCGTCCTGCCTTTGTTTATCGAGATGCTTGGCATTTTATGCTGGTTTTTAAAGTTTTGGCGTCTTAAAGATACTGTTTTTACGCTGAGAGTATAAGAAGATAAAAAAAACTGCCGGATATAAGGAAAAGTAATTATATTTCGAGTGAATGAAATTCCGATTATTTTGATTTGTTATGCAATAAATAAAGGCTCGCCAGGGCGATTGATCCAGGTCATCGCCGACTGGGGTAAAAAATGGCAGGCTTTGGCCTCTTTTCAAGGCGCGGTCTACCAGATTATGCAGTTACAGAAATTAGTCAATATGTTTGGTGGGGATCTTTCTCGCCGTTATGGGCAAAAGGTTCATAAACTCACGCTACACGGCGGTTTTAGCTGTCCAAATCGTGATGGCACCATCGGTCGCGGCGGATGCACTTTCTGTAATGTGGCCTCATTTGCTGATGAAGCGCAGCAGCACCATTCCATTGCTGAGCAGCTTGAGCATCAGGCACATCTGGTCAATCGCGCGAAACGCTATTTGGCCTATTTCCAGGCCTATACCAGCACCTTTGCTGAAGTGCAGGTGCTGCGTTCGATGTATCAACAGGCGATCAGCCAGGCCAACATTGTCGGGTTATGCGTTGGCACACGTCCCGACTGCGTGCCGGATGCGGTACTCGACCTGCTTTGCGAGTATAAAGACCTCGGCTATGAGGTTTGGCTGGAGCTCGGTCTGCAAACTGCGCATGACAAAACCCTGCACCGCATTAACCGCGGCCATGATTTCGCTTGCTACCAGAACACCACGCGGCTGGCGCGCGAGCGCGGGCTGAAGGTCTGCTCACACTTGATTGTTGGTCTGCCGGGAGAGGGGCAGGCGGAATGTCTGCAAACCATGGAGCGTGTGGTGGAGACGGGCGTTGACGGTATTAAGCTGCATCCGCTGCATATTGTGAAAGGCAGTACGATGGCGAAAGCCTGGGAGGCCGGGCGACTGAACGGAATTGAGCTGGACGACTATACGGTTACCGCCGGGGAGATGATCCGCCATACGCCGCCAGAGGTGATTTATCATCGCATTTCTGCCAGCGCGCGCCGCCCAACGCTGTTGGCGCCGCTCTGGTGCGAAAACCGTTGGACCGGGATGGTCGAACTGGACAAATACCTTAACGAGCATGGCGTGCAAGGCTCGGCGCTGGGTACGCCGTGGGTGCAGCCGGAGAGCTAATCTTCTGTAGGTCGGACGCCGGATAAGGCAAATCCGGCATCCGGCAATCTGCGTCTGCTTGCCTGATGGCGCTTCGCTTATCAGGCCTACGATGAACCACTCCCCGGTCATTTCACCGATAACCTCCGCATTTCTTGCACAATCTTCAACGTCACGCCGAGAATTGAGTATTATTGTGCCAAGTTGTCGTGAAGGAACTCTCTATGAAGCAAATCCGTATGCTGGCGCAATATTACGTCGACCTGATGATGAAGTTGGGTCTGGTGCGCTTTTCGCTGCTATTGGCGCTGGCTCTGGTCGTGTTGGCAATTGTGGTGCAGATGGCTGTCACCATGGTGCTGCATGGCCAGGTAGAAAGCATTGATGTTATCCGCTCTATCTTTTTTGGTCTGTTAATTACTCCCTGGGCCGTCTATTTCCTGTCAGTGGTGGTGGAGCAACTGGAAGAGTCCCGGCAGCGCCTGTCACGACTGGTACAAAAGCTGGAAGAGATGCGCGAGCGCGATCTCAAGCTCAATGTGCAGTTGAAAGACAATATTGCCCAGCTCAATCAGGAAATTGTTGAGCGCGAAAAAGCCGAAGCGGAGCGCCAGGAAACGTTCGAGCAGCTGAAGGTCGAAATTAAAGAGCGTGAGGAAGCGCAGATCCAGCTTGAGCAACAGTCTTCCTTCTTACGCTCTTTCCTCGATGCCTCGCCGGATCTGGTTTTTTATCGTAATGAAGATAAAGAATTTTCCGGCTGTAACCGCGCCATGGAGCTGCTGACCGGCAAAAGCGAAAAGCAATTGGTGAATTTAAAACCTGCTGATGTTTACTCCCCTGAGGCGGCTGAAAAGGTTATTGAAACCGACGAGAAGGTATTCCGTCATAACGTTTCGCTCACCTACGAACAGTGGCTGGACTACCCGGACGGACGCAAAGCCTGCTTTGAAATTCGCAAGGTGCCTTACTATGACCGCGTAGGTAAGCGACATGGCCTGATGGGCTTTGGGCGTGATATTACCGAGCGTAAGCGTTATCAGGACGCGCTTGAGCGCGCCAGCCGCGATAAGACCACCTTCATTTCAACTATCAGTCACGAGCTGCGCACCCCGCTTAACGGCATTGTCGGCTTAAGCCGGATCCTGTTGGATACGGACCTGACCGCTGAGCAGGAAAAATACCTGAAAACTATCCACGTCTCTGCCGTGACGCTGGGGAATATTTTCAACGATATTATCGATATGGATAAGATGGAGCGACGTAAAGTCCAGCTCGATAACCAGCCTGTTGATTTCACCAGTTTTATGGCGGATCTGGAAAACCTCTCTGGCCTGCAGGCGCAGCAAAAAGGGCTGCGTTTTGTGCTTGAACCAACGTTGCCGCTGCCGCATAAGGTCATTACCGACGGCACGCGTTTGCGCCAGATTCTGTGGAATCTTATCAGCAATGCCGTGAAGTTTACCCAGCAGGGGCAGGTGACCGTGCGCGCGCGCTATGACCAGGGGAACATGCTGCATTTCGAGGTTGAAGATTCCGGGATCGGCATTCCGCAGGATGAGCAGGATAAAATCTTCGCCATGTATTATCAGGTTAAGGACAGCAACGGCGGCAAACCGGCAACGGGAACCGGGATTGGACTGGCCGTATCGAAGCGTCTGGCGAAAAACATGGGCGGTGATATTACGGTCTCAAGCCAGGCTGGCAAAGGTTCCATTTTTACGCTGACCGTGCATGCGCCTGCGGTAGCGGAAGAGATTGAAGACGCTTTTGAAGACGATGACATGCCGCTGCCCGCCCTGAATGTGCTGCTGGTGGAAGACATTGAACTGAACGTTATTGTCGCACGTTCAGTGCTGGAAAAACTGGGCAACAGCGTGGATGTCGCCATGACCGGGAAAGCCGCGCTGGAAATGTTCACGCCGGGCGAATATGACCTGGTGCTGCTGGATATTCAGCTACCGGATATGACCGGCCTGGATATCTCGCGCGAGCTGACGCAAAAATATGCCCGTGAGGACCTGCCGCCGCTGGTTGCGCTTACCGCCAACGTCCTGAAAGATAAAAAAGAGTATCTGGACGCGGGAATGGACGACGTGCTGAGTAAGCCGCTGTCGGTTCCAGCGTTAACCGCCATGATTAAAAAATACTGGGATACCCGAAACAAAGAGGAGAGCACTGTGACATCTGAAGAGAGCAGTAAATCGCAAGCGCTGTTAGATATTCCTATGTTGGAACAATACCTCGAGCTGGTGGGACCGAAGTTAATTACCGACGGGCTGGCGGTGTTTGAGAAGATGATGCCGGGATATTTGAGCGTGCTGGAGTCAAATCTGACCGCTCGGGACAAAAAAGGCGTTGTTGAGGAAGGCCATAAAATTAAAGGCGCGGCAGGTTCTGTTGGGCTGCGCCACCTGCAACAGTTAGGCCAGCAGATCCAGTCGCCGGATCTTCCTGCCTGGGAAGATAATGTTGCTGAATGGATTGAAGAGATGAAGCAGGAGTGGCAGCACGATGTGGCGGTATTGAAGGCCTGGGTGGCGAGCGTGGAAAAAAAATGACCCCGGCTTAACCGGGGTGCGCGAATACTGCGCCAACACCAGGGAAATCGTGGCTGCGCCGTAAATTATTATCATTATTTACAAGGGCGCAGCCCTAATTTTCAGGCCGCACGCAGTTAAGATAGCAAATCTTAAATAATTTGTTACATGAATCAGTTAAATGTGTGAAGCGTAGCATTTAAATCATAATAACTAATATGTTTCAGCCAGCTTAGAAAAGGAGTATCGCGATGAAAAAAGTGGGTGTAGTGCTCAGCGGATGCGGCGTGTATGACGGCGCAGAGATCCATGAAACGGTTCTCACGCTTCTGGCCATTGCCCGCAACGGCGCTCAGGCTGTCTGTTTCGCACCGGATAAACAACAAGCGGATGTGATTAATCATCTGACCGGCGAGCCGATGCAGGAAACGCGTAATGTGCTGATTGAAGCCGCACGTATTACACGCGGCGAGATTCGCCCACTGGCTCAGGCAGTCTCAACAGAACTGGACGCGTTGATAGTGCCTGGCGGGTTTGGCGCGGCTAAAAATCTGAGCAATTTTGCCAGTCAGGGCAGTGAATGCCGGGTTGACAGTGATTTAGCTGCGCTGGCGCTGGCTATGCATCAGGCGGGTAAGCCACTGGGATTTATGTGCATTGCGCCCGCCATGTTACCTAAAATTTTTGACTTTCCGCTGCGTCTGACCATCGGTACTGATATCGATACGGCAGAGGTGCTGGAAGAGATGGGCGCTGAGCATGTGCCTTGTCCGGTTGATGACATTGTCGTCGATGAAGACAACAAAATTGTCACTACGCCTGCCTATATGCTGGCGCAGGATATCGCTCAGGCTGCGAGTGGTATCGATAAACTGGTATCGCGTGTACTGGTGCTGGCTGAATGAGAAAAGGCGTTACCGCTTTTCTGCGGCGTATCTTTCTGCGGACGGTCGTTGTCCTCGCCGTATTCTGGGGCGGGGGCATCGCACTTTTCAGCGTGATGCCGGTGCCGTTCTCGGCGGTAATGGTCGAGCGGCAACTGGGTGCATGGCTGTCCGGTGATTTCGGTTATGTGGCGCACTCGGACTGGGTGAGCATGGATGAGATCTCTGTGTGGATGGGGCTGGCGGTGATTGCCGCAGAGGACCAGAAGTTTCCCGAGCACTGGGGATTTGATGTCTCCGCCATAGAGAAAGCGCTGGCGCACAACGAACGTAATGAGAACCGTATTCGCGGGGCGTCGACGTTATCGCAACAGACGGCGAAAAACCTCTTTCTGTGGGATGGACGTAGCTGGGTGCGTAAGGGCCTTGAAGCCGGGCTAACGCTGGGTATGGAAACTGTCTGGAGCAAGAAACGTATTCTGACCGTCTATCTGAACGTTGCGGAGTTTGGCGATGGAATTTTTGGCGTGGAGGCCGCTGCGCAGCGCTATTTCCATAAGCCAGCCAGCCGGCTGAGTTTGTCTGAAGCGGCCTTGCTGGCGGCGGTGTTACCCAATCCTATGCGTTTTAAGGCGAATGCGCCTTCTGGTTATGTACGTAGCCGTCAGGCGTGGATTATGCGCCAAATGCGCCAGTTAGGCGGTGAGTCGTTTATGCGGGAACATAAGCTGTATTAGCTGAGTTATTGCCGGATGCGGCGTAAACGCCTTATCCGGCCTACTGGCTACGTTCTGTGTACTCGATTAATCTTCGTCAAAGCCTGAGTTAAACAGGGCAATTACCGCTGCCAGGGCTTCAACTTCCTGTGGACCCGTGGCTTCAACTTCTATCTGACGCCCTTTGGCGGAATCCAGCATCAGCAGAGCGATAACGCTGTTGGCCTCGGCTTCCGTTCCTTCATCATTACGCAGCAACACTTCTGCTTCGAAGCCCTGCATCAATTCAAACAGTTTCATGGCTGGGCGGGCATGCATACCCAGCTTATTCGTGATTTCAACGGTTTGCTTCACGGTCATGATTTACGTTTTTCCAGCGTGCGATGGCGTGACTGCACGTTTTTACCGCGTGAGCGGAAGTAGTCAGCCAGCTGCTCTGCAATATACACCGAACGGTGCTTCCCGCCGGTACAGCCGATGGCTACGGTGAGGTAGCTGCGGTTGTTGGTCTCCAGCATGGGTAACCATAGCTCAAGATAGCTGCGAGTCTGGTAGATAAAATTGTGTACTTCTGTGTGCCTGTCGAGGAAGGCAGCGACGGGGCGGTCAAGACCGGTCATCGGGCGCAGCTTCGGATCCCAGTGCGGGTTAGGCAGGAAGCGCACGTCAAAGACGTAATCCGCGTCAATCGGGATACCGTGTTTGAAACCAAAGGATTCGAATACCATTGTCAATTCGCGTTCACGCTTGCCCAGCAGTCGGGTACGCAACATTTCCGCCAGTTCGTGCACGGACATTTCGGAGGTATCAACGATCAGGTCAGCACGAGAGCGCAGGGGCTCCAGCAAATCGCTTTCCTTATCGATAGCACTTTCCAGAGATAAGTTCTTGCTGGAAAGCGGATGCAGGCGACGGGTGTCGCTGTAGCGGCGAATCAGGGTGTTGCGATCGGCGTCAAGGAACAGCAACTGCGGTGAGAAGCCTTCAGGCAGGTTGTTCATCGCCTGCTCGAAAATTTCCGGGGACTCAGGCATGTTGCGCACATCAATGCTGACGGCCGCAGAAATCTGGCGATCGGCCAGAGTACGAGCCAGATCGGGCAACAGCACTACGGGAAGGTTATCCACGCAGTAAAAACCCATATCTTCCAGCGCACGCAGGGCGACAGATTTACCTGACCCCGAACGACCGCTGACGATCATCAGTACCATGTACTGTTTCTCCTCACAACGACAAAAAAGGATGCCATTGGGTTGTTATGCCTCATCCTGTCCACCTTCGGTGTCCGTGATGATTTGATACAACTCCTGGTCACTCTGTGCGGCGCGCAGGCGGCGGCAGATGGTTTTATCTGCCAGACGTTTGGCGACCAGTGACAACGTATGCAAATGCGTCTTGGTTTGGTCTGCCGGAACCAGTAGAGCAAAAAGCAGATCGACGGGTTGATTATCAATGGCGTCGAAAGCAATAGGCGTTTCAAGTTGCACAAACACGCCAACCGCGCGCATCGTGTCTTCTTCCAGCTTTCCGTGCGGAATAGCAATACCATTACCGATGCCGGTACTGCCCATTTTTTCACGCGTCAGAATGGCTTCAAATACCACCTGAGAGGGCAAGCTGAGCTGTTTTGCCGCCAGTTCACTGATGATTTCCAGTGCGCGTTTTTTGCTTTGGCAGTGAACGGCCGCGCGTGTACATTCCTGGTTAAGAACATTGCTCAGTTGTAGAGTCGTATCGTTATTTGTCATAATTTCACCTAAGCGCTAACTGTACAAATGGCCTGTTGTGCTACACAACAGGCCGTCCTGCACCCGCTAACTGCCCGGACAAGTTAGTGCTGTTTCAGTTTATCTTTATGTTTTGTTAACTGCCGAGCCAGTTTATCAATTAAACCGTCAATGGCGGCGTACATATCCTGACCTTCCGCGCTGGCATGAATTTCGCCACCGTTCACATGCAGTGTTGCGTCCGAGATATGTGTAACCTTCTCCACTTTCAACACAATATAGACCTGATTAATTCGGTCGAAATATTGTTCAAGCTTGGCGAATTTTGTATTCACAAAATCGCGCAGGGCTTCCGTGATTTCGACGTTGTTTCCAGTGATGTTGAGCTGCATAGTGTCTTCCTTATCGGTTGGGTCAGACCAGCTGTTTGCGCTGGTTAGACGGCGGAATGGATAAAGACTCTCGGTACTTCGCAACGGTGCGGCGTGCCACCATGATACCCTGTTCTGACAGCATAGAGGTTAACTTGCTGTCACTCAGCGGTTTCGCGGGGTTTTCCGCAGCAATTAATTTCTTCACCAGCGCACGGATAGCTGTGGACGAGGCTTCGCCTCCGCCTTCAGTGTTAACGTGACTGGAAAAGAAATACTTCAATTCAAAAATGCCGCGCGGACTGTGCAGATACTTTTGCGTGGTCACTCGGGAAATGGTCGATTCGTGCATCTCGACGGCCTGGGCGATATCCGCCAGCACCATCGGTTTCATAAACTCTTCGCCTTGCTCAAAGAAGGCTTGCTGCTGTTCAACGATGCAGCGACTGACGCGCAGCAGCGTATCATTGCGACTTTCCAGGCTTTTAATCAGCCACTTCGCATCCTGCAGATTGCTACGAATAAACTGGCTGTCAGCATCGTTGCGCGCGCTGTTGCACATGGCGGCGTAATGCTGGTTAATCTGCAGCCGTGGAATACTGTCGCCGTTGAGTTCGACCACCCAGCGATCGTTATGCTTACGCACCAGCACATCCGGGATGACGTATTCCGGTTCGCCGGTTTGGATCGACTGTCCTGGGCGGGGATCGAGCGACTGGATGAGGTTGACGGCTTCTTTCAGCACATCTTCTTTCAGCCGGGTCACGCGCATCAGCGTGCGGAAGTCATGATTGGCTAACAGATCGAGATGATCGCTGATGATCAGGCGCGCTTCTTCCAGCCACGGCGTGGTTTTATCAAACTGTGAAAGTTGAATCAGTAAGCAGTCGCGGAGATCTTTGGCCGCTACGCCCACGGGATCAAAACGCTGAACGCGTTTAAGCACGGCTTCGATTTCGTCCATACCGACGTCGTCATCGCCCATGCTTTCGAGAATATCGTCCAGGGTTACGGTGAGATAACCGGTTTCGTCTACCGCATCAACGATGGATGTCGCAATGGCGCGATCGGTATCCGAGAACGGGGTCAGCTCCACTTGCCACATCAGGTAATCCTGCAGCGATTGCGTGGTCTCACCCTGGTACACAGGCAGTTCGTCGTCGATGTAATCTCCGCTGGTGCCAGAAGGCGTACCGGCGGTGTAAATTTCATCCCAACTGGCGTCAAGCGGTAGTTCCTCTGGCATCTCTTTTTGTTCGAGAGCATCTGCGGTGTCGAGGGATTCGCTGTCCTGTTTTTCCTGGGTATCAATTTCGTCGTGAAGATCGGTTTGCTCGAGCAGTGGGTTACTTTCCAGCGCTTGCTGAAGTTCTTGCTGAAGTTCCAGCGTGGACAGCTGCAACAGACGGATAGCCTGTTGTAGCTGAGGCGTCATCGCCAGTTGTTGGCTAAGCCTGAGTTGCAAACCTTGCTTCATGTTCAGAGTTGTTCTCTCCTGCGGTGACGTGAAGTCTTCTACCCTATCAGAGTCTGAAGTCTTCCCCAAGGTATACGCGCTTAACGTGCTCATCCTGCAGTATTTCTGTTGGCGTGCCGTGCGCGATCAGGTGGCCCTGACTCACGATATAGGCGCGCTCACACACTGCCAGCGTTTCGCGAACGTTATGGTCGGTAATCAGCACCCCAAGCCCGCTGTCGCGCAGGTGTTCGATGATCCGTTTGATATCAATAACGGAAATCGGGTCAACACCGGCAAACGGTTCATCCAGCAGGATAAATTTCGGATTAGCCGCCAGTGCCCGGGCGATCTCCACGCGGCGTCGTTCACCACCGGAGAGCGACTGACCTAAGCTGTCGCGCAGGTGTTCGATGTGGAATTCTTCCATCAGCTCGTTAGCGCGATCTTCGCGCTGCTCGCTGGTCAGATCGTCGCGAATTTGCAGCACCGCCATCAGGTTATCAAACACGCTCAGGCGACGGAAAATAGACGCTTCCTGCGGCAAATAGCCGATGCCGCGACGCGCGCGCGCATGCAGAGGCAGCAGGCTGATGTCTTCGTCATCAATGATAATATTGCCCGCATCGCGCGGGACAATGCCGACTACCATGTAAAAGGTCGTTGTCTTACCCGCACCGTTAGGACCGAGCAAACCGACAATCTCCCCGGAGTTGACGGTCAGACTGACATCTTCCACTACACGGCGGCCCTTATAGGCTTTTGCAAGGTTCTTTGCAGTTAATGTTGCCATAACGAATCAGTTACCTTTTTTCTCTGCCGGAGCCTTGTTTTTGTCCTGCAACTGCGACGGAACCAGAACGGTGGTGACGCGTTTGCCTTTATCGCTGAAGGCCTGCATTTTCTGCTCTTTTACCAGATAGGTGATCTTATCGCCCGTGATGTTGCTATCGAGCTGTTCCAGGTAAGCCTTACCGGTAAGAACGACGAAGTCCTTCGCCAGTTCATAGTGCATGTGTGAGGCGCGGCCTTTCACCGGCTTACCGTTGTCCTGCATCTGGTAAAAGGTGGCGGGATCACCGTAACCATCAATCACTTCTTTACCGTCTTCACCGCCAGGGCGGGTTACGACGACTTTATCGGCGTTAATTTTAATGGTGCCCTGAGTCACAATCACGTTACCAGTAAACGTCACCACGTTGCCCTGCATATCCAGGGACTGCTGGTCCGACTCAATGTGAATCGGCTGCTCGGTATCGCCGGTAACGGCCAATGCCGGGATGCTGGCGGCCAGAAGTGAGCTGGCAAGCACAAGATTAAGGCTGAGTTTGTTTGTTTTGGATTTCATATGAGGTTCTAACCTTTTCAATCAGCTCGGCGTTCTTGCTGCGTAAGTTGCCGCGCATCTTCAGTCCGCTGGAGTTAAATGTTGTGCCATATAACGTGACGAGATCATCGGAAGTGACATCTTGTGTCACCAGGTTAATCTGCGCGTTATCGGTGGTAATTCTGCGTAGTTGAGAGTCGGGCACCAGGGCGTTGACCTCAACATGGCCATACAGATACAGCATCCGATCGTTGGTCAATTTGGCTTTATCAGCCTTGATCGTCCAGGTCGGTACTTTATCTTTATCAAACGTGGTTAATACTGGTTGAGTAAACCACGAAACCGCTTGCTCCGAATAATATTCAACGTTTTGCGCGATCAAGTGATAGCTCAGTGCGCCTTCCGGACTATACACAACGGTATCAGTATGTTCGCTCTTATAGGTTGGCTCGTTGTTATTGACGACGACCTGAGCGGCGTCGTCTTTGTCAGCCAGATTAATACCAATCAT
The DNA here is from genome assembly GCF_030336535.1 of Citrobacter sp. Ce006. Classification (NCBI taxonomy): domain Bacteria; kingdom Pseudomonadati; phylum Pseudomonadota; class Gammaproteobacteria; order Enterobacterales; family Enterobacteriaceae; genus Citrobacter; species Citrobacter sp. Ce006. Next base: position 149,593 of record NZ_JAOWDO010000058.1, on the reverse strand, counting down.
CACAAGGACAGCCAGCGACAGTAGAATGATAACCCAACGTCTGGTTTTGCTCATATCGATTGCCCTTTGGCCTCGTCCAGTTTGCCCTGCGCCAGGAGTAATAAATCGCAGACTTCACGCACCGCGCCACGTCCCCCATCGATGCGGGTAACGTAATCGGCGCGCGGGATCAGCAGAGGATGCGCATCCGCCACCGCCACGCTTAATCCCACTTGCGCCATCACCGGCCAGTCGATCAGGTCATCACCAACGTACGCGACATTTTCAGGCGCGACTGCCAGTTTGCTAAGGAGATCGTTAAAGGCGACCAGTTTGTCTGACTGCCCCTGATACAAATGCGTGATCCCCAATGTGGCACAGCGATCTTCTACAAGTTTAGCCTTTCGTCCGGTAATAATGGCAACCTCGATACCGGAAGTGAGCGCACAGCGAATTCCGTAACCATCGCGGACGTTAAAAGCCTTCAGCTCTTCACCGTTGTTGCCCATATAAATCAGACCATCAGACAGTACGCCATCCACATCCAGGATCAGCAAACGGATGTTCTCTGCCCGGGTGATAACGTCTGCGCTGACGGGTCCATAACAGGTCGCAAGCGACGCACCTGCTTTACTCATTTTCGTTATCCTTGAGTTTCTTACACTACACCTGCACGCAGCAGATCATGCATATGTAACACACCGAGTAACTGGTCGCCATCAGCAACCATTACCGAGGTGATATGGCGGGACTGCATTAAGTTCAGGGCATCGACGGCAAGAATACCCGGACGCACGCGAATGCCTCCAGGGGTCATCACATCGGCAATGCCTAACTGGCGTACATCAACGCCCATATCGAAAACGCGACGTAAATCGCCATCGGTGAAAATACCGTCAATCTTCATGGCATCATCGCAAATGACGGTCATGCCGAGATTTTTACGCGTGATCTCAAGTAAGGCGTCACGCAGGCTGGCGCTTTTAGTCACATGCGGGATCTCATCTCCCGTATGCATAATATCGTTAACGCGCAGCAAAAGCTTACGGCCCAGTGCGCCGCCGGGATGAGATAATGCAAAATCTTCCGCGGTAAAACCACGCGCTTTTAATAATGCCACGGCAAGCGCATCGCCCATTACCAGCGTGGCGGTTGTGCTGCTGGTCGGCGCCAGGCCTAACGGACAAGCTTCCTTGGGCACTTTAACACACAGATGCACATCTGCCGCACGCGCCATGCTGCTTTCCGGACGACCGGTCATGCAGATAAGCGGTACATGAAGACGTTTTAATACCGGGATCAACGCTGCTATCTCATTGGATTCACCGGAGTTAGAGATGGCGATAACCACATCCTGCGGCGAGACCATACCCAGATCGCCATGTGCGGCTTCGCCTGGATGTACGAAAAATGAGGGGGTACCGGTGCTGGCAAATGTGGCCGCCATCTTCCGTCCGATATGTCCTGATTTCCCCATCCCCATCACCACGACTTTGCCCGGGCAGCTGAATATTTTTTCGCATGCGAGAGTAAAATTTTGGTTGATGTACTGATCAAGCTCCGCCAGGCCTTCACGTTCAATTGCCAGGACTTCCTTGCCTGCTTGCTGAAAGTCAAAACCCGGTTGCAACTCTAAGTGCGACATAATGCGTTTCCAGTTATCCAACGAGAAGTGGCGATAACCAATACAACATCGCCAGCCATATGATAAAACCGCCGGTCAGTAGCGCACCCGCGCCGCGACCAATCTGGCGCGGGCGTCGCCAGCAGAGTAGTGCAAAAATTACGCTCACCAGCAGCATGACGCTATAGTCACGGGTGAAGGCCATCGGGTTGACTTCACCCGGCGTAATTAGCGCCGGTAGCCCGAGGACGATAACAATATTAAAAATGTTCGCGCCGATGATGTTACCGACGGCAATATCGTTCTCACCTTTACGCAGACCCGCAATCGCCGTTGCCAGCTCCGGCAGGCTGGTACCAATGGCGACCACCGTTAGCCCGATGGTGAGTTCGCTCATGGCGAAGTAGTTCGCCAGTACGGTTGCGTTATCTACCACCATACGCGTTGCCATTGGCATAATAATCAGCGCAATGCCCAACCACAAAAATGCGACCGGTAACCCGCCTTCGCGCGGTAACTCCGCAATCTGCTCGCGGGTCAGGCTGTCGTTGCCTTGTCGCTCGGCCAGGCGGGCGATTTTAACAATGAATAGCAGCCATAGCACGGCCAGAAGCAGAAGAAAGAATCCATCGCTGCGGCTCAACTGCCCGTCATACAGGACAGATGCGGCTAAAATACTTACCAGCAACATTAGCGGTAATTCACGACGCAGAACATCAGAATGCACGGTAAAAGGATGAATCAGCGCCGACAGGCCTAAAATAAGCAGGATGTTGGTAATGTTAGAGCCGATGGCGGTACCGACGGCTAAATCGAGTTGTCCATTTATTGATGCGGCAACCGAGACAATTATCTCGGGTAACGATGTCCCCATGCTGACCACGGTCATCCCGATGATAATGGGGGGAATACCGAAGTTTCGACATAAAATGGATGCGGCGAACACCAGACGGTCGGCACCGTAGACCACCAGAAGTAAACCAATTATTAACAGCGCCGTCGCTAAAAGCATCTAAAGTCCTTTCTTCAGGTATACTCGCCGGTCCACTTGAAGGATTTCTGGAAGCCGTAACGAATTCTTAATTTTGACTTTATGCGGCTAAAAAGTAAAACAAATGCCAGCTTTCGCTAACCAGGACAGGCAATAATCTGTAAATATGTTGGGTTCAGGGCTAAATTGAGCGCCAAACTCTTCGATTAACGAGGCAATAGTAAAGGATGAATCAATGGGTCAGTCTGTGGCGAATCTAGTCGATATGCGCGATGTCAGCTTTTCCCGAGGCGACCGCTGCATCTTTGATAATATTTCCCTGACGGTGCCGCGCGGTAAGGTAACGGCGATCATGGGGCCATCAGGCATTGGCAAGACAACGCTGTTGCGTCTGATTGGCGGACAAATCTCCCCGGATAAGGGCGAGATCCTGTTTGACGGCGAAAACGTCCCCGCCATGTCCCGTTCGCGTTTATTTACCGTGCGTAAGCGCATGAGCATGCTGTTTCAGTCCGGTGCGCTGTTTACCGACATGAACGTGTTTGACAACGTCGCATACCCGTTGCGTGAGCATACAACGCTGCCTGCGCCGCTACTGAAAAGCACGGTAATGATGAAGCTTGAGGCCGTGGGCCTGCGGGGCGCGGCTAAATTAATGCCTTCTGAATTATCCGGTGGGATGGCGCGTCGCGCCGCGTTAGCTCGTGCTATCGCGCTGGAGCCAGACCTCATCATGTTTGATGAACCGTTCGTCGGCCAGGATCCCATCACCATGGGCGTGCTGGTGAAGCTGATTTCAGAACTGAACAGCGCGCTGGGCGTCACCTGCGTGGTCGTTTCCCATGACGTGCCAGAGGTGCTGAGTATTGCGGATTACGCCTATATTATGGCGGATAAAAAAATAGTGGCCTACGGTAGTGCTCAGGCGCTGCAAGAAAATGCCGATCCGCGAGTGCGTCAGTTCCTCGATGGTATTGCCGATGGGCCGGTTCCGTTCCGTTATCCGGCGGGCGACTACCACATCGATTTACTCAAAACAGGGAGTTAAGCCACCCATGTTGTTAAATGCGCTGGCATCACTCGGGCATCGGGGAATAAAAACCCTCAGGACGTTCGGGCGAGCCGGATTAATGTTGTTCAATGCGGTTGTCGGCAAGCCGGAGTTTCGCAAACATGCGCCGCTGCTGATACGCCAGCTCTATAATGTCGGTGTCTTATCGATGCTGATCATTATTGTTTCTGGCGTGTTCATCGGTATGGTGCTGGGGTTGCAGGGATACCTGGTGCTGACGACCTACAGCGCGGAAACCAGCCTCGGTATGCTGGTGGCACTGTCATTGTTACGTGAGCTAGGACCGGTTGTTGCGGCGCTGCTGTTTGCCGGGCGGGCGGGGTCGGCCTTAACCGCAGAGATTGGCTTGATGCGGGCGACCGAACAGCTTTCCAGCCTGGAAATGATGGCCGTCGATCCTCTGCGCCGGGTTATCTCCCCGCGTTTTTGGGCCGGTGTCATTTCTTTGCCGCTGCTGACGATTATATTCGTTGCGGTGGGGATCTGGGGTGGTTCGCTGGTTGGCGTAAGCTGGAAAGGTATTGATGCCGGCTTTTTCTGGTCGGCGATGCAAAATGCCGTCGACTGGCGTCTGGATCTGGTCAACTGTCTGATTAAGAGCGTGGTGTTCGCCATTACGGTCACCTGGATTGCATTGTTCAATGGTTATGATGCGATCCCGACCTCTGCCGGGATTAGCCGGGCAACGACACGCACCGTAGTGCACGCCTCTCTTGCCGTTCTGGGGCTGGATTTTGTGCTGACCGCACTGATGTTTGGGAATTGAGTTCATGCAAACGAAAAAAAATGAAATTTGGGTCGGGTTATTCCTGCTGGTTGCGCTGCTGGCTGCGCTGTTTGTCTGCCTGAAGGCGGCGAACGTTACCTCAATGCGTACTGAGCCGACTTATACGATTTATGCGACCTTTGATAATATCGGTGGCCTGAGAGAGCGTTCTCCGGTGCGGATTGGCGGGGTGGTAGTTGGACGCGTATCGGACATCTCGTTAGATCCGAAAACGTACCTGCCGCGCGTGACGCTGGAAATCGAATCGCGTTTTAACCATATTCCTGACACCAGTTCTCTGAGCATCCGTACGTCCGGTCTGCTGGGCGAACAGTATCTGGCGCTGAATGTGGGTTTTGAAGATCCTGAGCTGGGAACGTCTATCCTCAAAGATGGCGGTACGATTCAGGACACGAAATCCGCGATGGTGCTGGAAGACATGATTGGTCAGTTCCTTTATAACAGCAACAGTAAAGGTGATGACAATAAGAATTCTGGCGATGCGCCAGCCGCAACGGAAGGCAATAATGAAGCCACTACGCCTGCGGGCGCAACGAAATAATCTCAGGAGAATCGACGTATGTTTAAACGATTGATGATGGTGGCTATGCTGGTGATTGCCCCACTTAGCGCGGCAACCGCAGCCGACCAGACGAACCCGTACAAACTGATGAATGAGGCGGCGCAGAAGACCTTTGACCGTCTGAAGAACGAGCAACCCAAAATTCGTTCCAATCCGGATTATCTGCGTCAGGTGGTCGATCAGGAACTGCTGCCTTATGTGCAGGTTAAGTATGCCGGTGCGCTGGTGCTCGGCCGTTACTACAAAGATGCGACACCGGCTCAGCGTGACGCCTATTTCGCTGCCTTCCGTGAATATCTGAAGCAGGCTTACGGTCAGGCGCTGGCGATGTACCACGGGCAGACCTATCAGATTGCCCCTGAGCAGCCGCTGGGTGATGCGACCATCGTGCCTATCCGCGTAACCATCATCGATCCAAACGGTCGTCCTCCGGTACGTCTGGATTTCCAGTGGCGTAAAAACTCCCAGACCGGTAACTGGCAGGCGTATGACATGATTGCCGAAGGCGTAAGTATGATCACCACTAAACAGAATGAGTGGAGCGACCTGCTGCGTACGAAAGGTATTGATGGCCTGACGGCACAGCTGAAATCTATTTCTCAGCAGAAAATCACCCTGGAAGAGAAAAAATAATGACGCAGTCACTCACCTGGACGCGTGAAGGCGACAAGCTGGTGCTGGTGGGAGAACTGGATCAGGACGTGTTAAACCCATTATGGGATGCGCGAGTTGAGGCGATGAAAGGGGTATCCTGCATCGACCTGAACCAGGTATCCCGGGTGGACACCGGTGGTCTGGCATTACTGCTGCACCTGATTAACCAGGGCAAGCAGCAGGGGAACAGCGTTTCGCTCGCTGGCGTTAACGATAAAGTGTATACGCTGGCGCAGCTTTACAATTTGCCTGACGACGTTCTTCCGCGTTAATTTTTGTAAGCCGGATAAGGTCTTGTAATGCTATCCGGCAACCCCTTTGCGGGGTATCTGCCACTAAAGCCTTGTCTGATTTATCAGCGGGGCTTTTTGCTTATTTATGACAGCGCCACTTTGCTCTAAGATGTTGGGCTGTTTTCACTATCTGACGAATGAAGATCCCATGGAAAATAATGAAATTCAGAGCGTGCTGATGAATGCACTCTCCCTCCAGGAAGTCCACGTTTCTGGCGACGGCAGTCACTTTCAGGTTATTGCCGTGGGTGAGATGTTTGAAGGCATGAGCCGGGTCAAGAAGCAGCAATCGGTCTATGGCCCGTTGATGGAGTACATTGCGGACAACCGCATTCATGCCGTGTCGATTAAGGCGTTTACCCCAGCGGAATGGGCACGCGATCGCAAACTTAACGGTTTTTGAGCTACGGGTGACGTGCCGGTAGCGAAGATAAATTCTTAACAGAGAACAGAATAATGGATAAATTTCGTGTTCAGGGGCCAACCAAGCTCCAGGGCGAAGTCACAATTTCAGGCGCTAAAAATGCCGCACTGCCGATCCTTTTCGCGGCGCTGCTGGCTGAAGAACCTGTAGAGATCCAAAACGTCCCGAAACTGAAGGACGTTGACACCTCAATGAAGCTGCTGAGCCAGCTGGGTGCGAAAGTTGAGCGTAATGGTTCCGTGCACATTGATGCGCGTGACGTGAACATCTTCTGTGCGCCGTACGATCTGGTGAAAACCATGCGTGCGTCCATTTGGGCGCTCGGGCCGCTGGTTGCCCGCTTTGGTCAGGGCCAGGTTTCACTGCCGGGTGGCTGTACCATTGGCGCGCGTCCGGTTGACCTGCACATTACCGGTCTGGAGCAGTTAGGCGCGACAATTAAGCTGGAAGAAGGCTATGTGAAGGCGTCCGTTGATGGCCGTCTGAAAGGTGCGCATATCGTCATGGACAAAGTGAGCGTCGGCGCGACGGTCACTATCATGTGCGCAGCAACGCTTGCCGAAGGCACTACCATCATCGAAAACGCCGCGCGCGAGCCGGAGATCGTGGATACCGCGAACTTCCTGATTGCGCTGGGCGCAAAAATCACGGGGCAGGGTACCGATCGTATTACCATCGAAGGCGTTGAGCGCCTCGGCGGCGGTGTCTATCGCGTTCTGCCAGACCGTATCGAAACCGGTACTTTCCTGGTCGCAGCGGCAATTTCTCGCGGTAAAATTATCTGCCGTAATGCACAGCCAGATACGCTGGATGCCGTTCTGGCGAAGCTGCGTGATGCGGGTGCGGATATCGAAGTCGGCGACGACTGGATTAGCCTCGACATGCACGGCAAACGTCCGAAAGCGGTCAATGTGCGCACTGCGCCGCACCCGGCGTTCCCGACCGATATGCAGGCCCAGTTCACGCTGCTGAACCTGGTGGCAGAAGGGACGGGCTTCATCACGGAAACCGTGTTTGAGAACCGCTTTATGCATGTGCCTGAGCTGAGCCGTATGGGCGCTCATGCAGAAATCGAAAGCAATACCGTGATTTGTCACGGTGTGGAAACGCTCTCTGGCGCACAGGTTATGGCGACCGATCTGCGCGCATCCGCAAGCCTGGTGCTGGCAGGGTGTATTGCTGAAGGTACGACGGTAGTCGATCGTATTTATCACATCGATCGCGGCTATGAGCGCATCGAAGATAAACTGCGCGCGCTGGGCGCAAACATTGAGCGCGTGAAAGGCGAGTAACCGTCAACATCGCTTGTAACCCCCAGTTCTGTCGGCTGGGGGTTACTCCTCATCGGTGTTCATTCAGAACTCTGTTTCTCTCTGCGTCCTCGCATCATTCGTGTTCTGTCGATGAATTCATGCGTTTTTGCGTCATGGTAGCGTGACGGCCAAATCACCCAGGGATCGGTTCCCAGCGCCCGGGCGATAATCAATTCCCCTTTTGGCCATGGTCGGGTTAACGCATTGGCCAGCGTTGATGAACTTAATCCATTTTTGCGCGATTCAGCGGCCATTGAGGTCCCTTTCTTGCGCAGTCCGGCGATGATATCGGCCGGATGCCAGTCAATCAGCTTGCTTTCCATACACTCATCTCTCCTTTGGTTAACGACGTACGGTTCCACGATAGGTTGTGGCGACACTATAACGCCCGGAGAACGAATGTTCTAAAATGTTCACGTAAAGTGTGAGTATATTCAGAATATGCCAAGGTTATGGCTTGTTTGTGGGGAGCTTGAAAGTTGTTATTGGATCTTATAAGAACATCCCGCGCAGAGCACGGGATGAGGGAGGACGCTGAAAGGAATTAACGGTCGCGCTGTACGGCGATATGCGCCAGACCAATCAGCGCTTCTCGCCATGGCGTATCAGGCAGCACCTGCAGCGCAGCGATGGCCTTATCAGCCTCTTCTTCTGCACGTTGGCGAGTCCACTCCAGGGAACCACAGGCGTTCATTGCATCCAGAACTGGCTCCAGAAGGTGACGCCCATTACCTTGCTCAATGGCCTGGCGGATCATTTGCGCTTGCTCCGGCGAGCCGTGGCGCATGGCATGCAGCAGCGGCAGCGTTGGTTTACCTTCGTTGAGGTCATCGCCGACGTTTTTACCCAGTTGCTCGCCATCAGCGCTGTAATCCAGCAAATCGTCAATTAACTGGAAAGCGGTACCGAGATAACGGCCATAATCCTGCAACCCTTTCTCTTGTTCTTCGCTGCAACCTGCCAGAATGCCAGAACATTGGGCCGCCGCTTCAAACAAACGCGCGGTCTTACTGTAGATAACGCGCATATAGTTTTCTTCGGTGATGTCCGGATCGTTGACGTTCATCAACTGCAAGACTTCACCTTCGGCGATGACGTTGACCGCTTTCGACATGACTTCCAGTACTTTCAGCGAACCGAGGCTGGTCATCATTTGAAAAGCGCGGGTATAGATAAAATCGCCGACCAGCACGCTGGCCGCATTGCCAAAGGCTGCATTCGCCGTGGCTTTCCCGCGGCGCATGTCGGACTCATCCACAACATCGTCGTGCAACAGGGTCGCGGTGTGGATAAACTCGATGAGAGCCGCAATCGTAACGTGCGCATTATCCTGGTAACCAACGGCACGCGCTGCGAGTACGGCGATCATTGGGCGAATGCGTTTGCCGCCGCCGCTAACGATGTAGTACCCCAGTTGATTGATCAACTGAACGTCGGAATTGAGCTGTTCAAGGATTGTCGCATTGACCCCCGCCATATCTTGCGCGGTTAACTCATTGATTTTTTCTAAATTCATCGCAAAAGCCGGGCTTCTCGCCCCGATTACCTTACTGTATGAGAAGGTAACGTCGGGTTTAGGGTTATAAATATATGCTGATTGTACTGAAAAAACGCCGTAGATAAACGTTACCGTACATGTTGTGTTTTTTTTCTTCATGTATTGACGGTAGCACTTGTCAAAGGCTCGCGTTTTGCGTAATATTCGCGCCCTATTGTGAATATTTATAGCGCACTCTGAATCATCAAAAAGGTGTGCGCGGAAGCGGAGTTTTTTATGTACGCGGTTTTCCAAAGTGGTGGTAAACAACACCGAGTAAGCGAAGGTCAGACCGTTCGCCTGGAAAAGCTGGACATCGCAACTGGCGAATCTATTGAATTCGCTGAAGTTCTGATGATCGCAAACGGTGAAGAAGTCAAAATCGGCGTTCCTTTCGTTGATGGCGGCGTTATCAAAGCTGAAGTTGTTGCTCACGGTCGTGGCGAGAAAGTTAAAATTGTTAAGTTTCGTCGTCGTAAACACTACCGTAAGCAGCAGGGCCATCGTCAGTGGTTCACTGATGTGAAAATCACTGGCATCAGCGCTTAAGTTAAGGGGAGCAGATTAAATGGCACATAAAAAGGCTGGCGGCTCGACTCGTAACGGTCGCGATTCAGAAGCTAAACGTCTGGGCGTAAAACGCTTCGGCGGTGAAACAGTTCTGGCTGGTAGCATCATCGTTCGTCAACGTGGTACTAAATTCCACGCTGGCTCCAACGTTGGTTGCGGCAAAGACCACACTCTGTTTGCTAAAGCAGACGGTAAAGTGAAATTTGAAGTGAAAGGCCCGAAAAACCGTAAGTTCATCAGCATCGTTGCTGAATAAGTTTTTCGCGTCCCGGTAACGGATAAAAGCCCCGCAACACGTTGCGGGGCTTTTTACATTCGACGGCCGGTAAATACGCTCGTCGCGCCGTGACAACCCGGAAACGAGCCCTTGCAGGGAATACGGCATGAAGCAGCAGGCAGGCATTGGTATTCTGTTAGCACTCACAACGGCAGTATGTTGGGGCGCTTTGCCAATAGCAATGAAGCAAGTGCTGGAGGTGATGGAGCCTCCTACCGTGGTGTTCTACCGTTTTTTAATGGCAAGTATTGGCCTTGGCGCTATTCTTGCGGTTAAAAAAAAGCTCCCTCCGTTGCGTATTTTTCGCAAAGCGCGTTGGTTGATACTGTTGGCTATCGCTACCGGTGGGCTGTTCGGTAACTTCATTCTGTTTAGTTCATCCTTGCAATACTTGAGCCCAACGGCTTCGCAGGTTATCGGTCAGCTGTCACCGGTTGGTATGATGGTAGCCAGCGTCTTTATCCTGAAAGAAAAGATGCGCGGCACGCAGGTTATTGGCGCCGTTATGCTTCTGAGCGGTCTGGTCCTGTTTTTTAATACCAGTCTGATCGAAATTTTTACCCGACTCACCGATTACACCTGGGGCGTTATCTTTGGTGTTGGTGCGGCGATGGTCTGGGTGAGCTATGGGGTCGCGCAAAAGGTGTTATTGCGCCGACTGGCATCACCGCAGATCCTGTTTTTACTGTACACTTTATGTACGATTGCGTTGTTGCCGCTGGCAAAACCCGGTGTCATCACGCAGCTCAGCGACTGGCAGTTGGCATGCCTGGTATTCTGCGGCCTGAATACGCTGGTAGGATATGGCGCTCTCGCGGAAGCGATGGCGCGTTGGCAGGCGGCGCAGGTGAGCGCCATTATCACGCTCACACCGCTGTTTACGTTGTTATTTTCAGATTTATTATCACTGGCCTGGCCCGATTTCTTCGCCAGACCGATGCTAAACCTATTAGGTTATCTCGGTGCGTTTATCGTGGTTGCGGGCGCGATGTATTCCGCCATTGGTCATCGAATTTGGGGCGGTTTACGTAAGCATGAAACGGTGGTTTCGCAACCCCGCTCAGGCGAATGATTTACGGAGAGTAAAATGAAGTTTGTTGATGAAGCATCGATTCTGGTCGTTGCAGGTGATGGCGGTAATGGTTGCGTCAGCTTCCGCCGTGAAAAGTACATCCCAAAAGGCGGTCCGGACGGTGGTGACGGTGGTGATGGTGGTGACGTTTGGCTGGAAGCCGACGAAAACCTGAACACGCTGATCGATTACCGTTTTGAAAAATCATTCCGTGCGGAACGTGGTCAGAATGGCGCAAGCCGTGATTGCACCGGCAAGCGTGGTAAAGACGTCACGATTAAAGTGCCTGTCGGTACGCGTGTTATCGATCAGGGCACGGGCGAAACCATGGGCGACATGACCAAGCACGGTCAGCGTCTGATGGTCGCTAAAGGCGGCTGGCACGGTCTGGGTAACACCCGTTTCAAATCCTCGGTCAACCGTACTCCGCGTCAGAAAACGATGGGTACGCCGGGCGATAAGCGCGATCTGATGCTGGAGCTGATGCTGCTGGCGGACGTGGGTATGCTGGGCATGCCAAACGCCGGTAAATCGACCTTTATTCGTGCAGTGTCCGCGGCGAAGCCGAAAGTCGCTGATTATCCGTTTACCACTCTGGTACCGAGCCTGGGTGTGGTGCGTATGGACAACGAAAAGAGCTTCGTTGTTGCCGACATTCCGGGACTGATTGAAGGCGCGGCTGAAGGCGCAGGCCTGGGTATCCGCTTCCTGAAACACCTGGAACGCTGCCGCGTGCTGCTGCACCTCATTGATATCGATCCGATTGACGGTTCCGATCCGGTAGAAAACGCCCGTATCATTATTGGCGAACTGGAAAAATACAGTCAGGATCTGGCATCTAAACCGCGCTGGTTAGTGTTCAACAAAATTGATTTGCTGGACAAGGCTGAAGCGGAAGAGAAAGCGAAAGCGATCGCCGAAGCGTTGGGTTGGGAAGGTAAATATTACCTGATTTCCGCCGCCAGCCAGTTGGGCGTGAAAGATCTCTGCTGGGATGTGATGACCTTTATCATCGAGAACCCGATTGTTCAGGCTGAAGAAGCGAAGCAGCCAGAGAAAGTTGAGTTTATGTGGGATGATTATCACCGCCAGCAGCTCGCTGAAGTCGAAGACGAAGCGGAAGATGACTGGGATGATGATTGGGATGAAGAAGACGACGAAGGCGTTGAGTTCATCTACAAGCGTTAATCGCATTAAAAACCCCGGCCATGTTGCCGGGGTTGTTGTTTCCAGGTCTCTCTGTAGGCCGGATAAGGCACGTTAGTGCCGCCATCCGGCAATCAAACACCCCATCTAATTGTTCTGATAAATATCCTTGTACAACCGGCTCTCGAAGCGTACCAGAGGAATACGGCGATTACGCTGGTCAGCCGGCTCTACCGCATAACCAGACAAATACTGCACAAATGCCATGCGTTGGCCGCTTGCCGTGGTGATGAAGCCAGCAAGGTTATAGACCCCCTGCAGCGAGCCTGTCTTCGCCGATACTTTGCCATCCACACCAGCCTGATGCAGACCCGCACGGTATTGCAGGGAGCCGTCGTGGCCCGCCAGCGGCAGCATAGTGATAAAGTTCAGCTCGTTATCGTGCTGAGCGATGTATTGCAGCACCTGCATCATGGTCGCCGGGGCAATCAGGTTATGGCGGGAGAGACCAGAACCGTCGGCAATAATGGTGTTGCCGATATCAACGCCTGCCTGCTGACGCAAAATCTGGCGCACAGCATCAGAACCTGCTCGCCATGTGCCTGGCACGTTAAATCGCGCATGGCCAATCATACGGAAAACGGTATCGGCAATCATATTGTCCGATTTTTTCAGCATAATCTTAAGCAGATCATGCAGCGGTGCCGACTGCTTACTGGCGACTATGGTTCCCGGCTCGTTCACCAGCGTCTGGCGTAGCAGAGTACCGCTGTAAGTTATACCTGCTTGTTTTAGCTCATCTTTAATAATCGCTCCGGCATAGCTGGCGCCATCCTGAATGGCGAACGCCAGCGGCAGGGGATCGGCACGTTGGGGTAGGCATCCGGTCAGCGTATAGCGGTTGAGATCGCCGGGAACCACATCCAGTTCACAATATTGCGCTTCGGCAGAGCCACGCGCGAGAGTACGCACCTGGCTGAACATGGTGACCGGGTAGTAAGATGCCACGCGGATAAAAGCGAGATCGTTGGGTTTTTGCGCGCTGTAAAGTGACACTGAGAAACAGTTACGATCGACAATGGCCGCTGCGGGCGGTGCGCTAAAACACTGCGTCATGTCGTTCCAGGGCCAACCTGGCGCTTTATCATGACTGGCAAAAATAGAGGTGTCGATCAGAACATTTCCGGCAATTTGCGTCACGCCTGATTTTTTCAGGGTCGCCACCATATTGCGAATATCCTGGCGTTTTAGCGTCGGATCGGCACCAAATCGCGCCACTAAGTCACCTTTCAATACTCCGCCTTCCACGTTGCCTTTAGTCTCAAGCGTGGTGGTAAAACGAAAGTCAGGCCCGAGCTGAATCAATGCCGCCAGCGCGGTGATCACTTTCTGGGTACTGGCCGGCAGCGCCATCTGCTGGCTATGAAAATCAATAGCGGGTGCAGGTGCGCCAACCTTCTGTACCATAAGGGCGAGGTTGGCCCCGGCAGGGAGCTGATTGATATACTCGTCGACGTTCGCAGCCTGAACGCTGAACGCTATACTGGCAGTCAATCCGATGGTAAATCTGGAAAATCGCATAATCTCGCGCTAACAACCTGGAAACAGGCCGTCATACTACGGCGCAACGCCCCAAAAAGTAAACGATGACCCATAGGGAACTCCAGGGTAAAATGATCATCAAATAGAGAATTGTAGCTGACCTGGGACCCTGAGCCCCGGGTCGGTATTTTTTTGCTTCTGACTCTGGCATGGCGTATGCCAGAGTGGGCTTAGCAGCCGGGGTGAGAGCAACCACCCCCTACAGGAATGTTCAAGAGGTATAACAAATGCAAGCTATCCCGATGACCTTACGTGGTGCTGAAAAACTGCGCGAAGAGCTGGATTTTCTGAAATCTGTGCGCCGTCCTGAAATTATTGCCGCTATCGCAGATGCGCGCGAGCATGGTGACCTGAAAGAAAATGCGGAGTACCACGCGGCGCGCGAACAGCAGGGTTTCTGCGAAGGACGCATTAAAGATATTGAAGCTAAACTGTCCAACGCGCAGGTTATCGACGTCACTAAAATGCCAAACAATGGTCGTGTAGTTTTCGGCGCGACGGTGACCGTGCTGAATCTCGATAACGACGAAGAGCAGACCTGGCGTATTGTCGGTGATGATGAAGCCGATTTTAAACAGAACCTGATTTCGGTGAATTCGCCTATCGCTCGTGGCCTGATCGGTAAAGAGCAGGATGATGTGGTGGTTATTAAAACGCCGGGCGGCGAAGTGGAATATGAAGTAACGAAGGTAGAATACCTGTAATTCGCATCTTGGTTAAGATGTTGATACATTGTAAAGAAAGGAAAAAGGCCGCATAGCGGCCTTTTATCAACGAAGAGAGCGTGGCATTTTGCTCTCCTGCTAGCGGAAAATCCCGCGTTTTACACAAACTTCGTGTGCAACTTTGGGATATTCTTAGCGCGGCAGCGAGATTTTACGTTCTTTAGTCGGGCGATACAGTACCAGCGTTTTGCCGATGACCTGTACATTACAGGCGCCGGTTTCGCGTACGATAGCTTCCACGATCAAGGTTTTAGTATCGCGATCTTCCGAGGCGATTTTCACCTTGATAAGTTCATGGTGCTCTAACGCTTGTTCAATCTCGGCCAGTACCCCTTCGGTCAAACCATTATTGCCAAGCATAACTACAGGCTTGAGCGGATGTGCCAGACCTTTCAGGTGCTGTTTTTGTTTAGTACTCAGATTCATCGTATATTTTTGCTTACGTTGGGATTGAAAACGGGTCATTCTACCGCCATCTCCCATATATCACCAAATAGCTGTGTAGAAATTTACACCATTGGTTACGATGAACTGCCCTTTGGGAATGTGAAATGACAGGTAAAAAGCGTTCTGCCAGCTCGAGTCGCTGGCTTCAGGAACACTTTAGCGATAAATATGTTCAACAGGCGCAGAAAAAGGGGTTGCGTTCCCGTGCCTGGTTTAAACTTGATGAAATACAGCAAAGTGACAAAATTTTTAAACCGGGGATGACGATTGTTGATCTCGGTGCTGCCCCCGGTGGTTGGTCGCAATATGCGGTCACGCAGATCGGCAACACTGGCCGCATTATCGCTTGCGATCTTTTACCTATGGATCCAATCGTTGGTGTGGACTTCCTTCAGGGCGACTTTCGTGATGAATTAGTCCTGAAAGCGTTACTTGAGCGCGTAGGTGACAGTAAAGTACAAGTTGTCATGTCTGATATGGCGCCAAATATGTGTGGAACACCGGCGGTGGATATTCCCCGGGCCATGTATCTGGTAGAGCTGGCGCTTGGAATGGCTCGTGATGTATTAGCGCCAGGTGGTAGTTTTGTAGTGAAGGTGTTCCAGGGCGAAGGCTTCGATGAGTATCTAAGAGAGATTCGCTCCCTGTTTACGAAGGTCAAAGTTCGTAAGCCGGACTCTTCTCGCGCCCGTTCGCGTGAAGTGTATATTGTAGCGACCGGGCGTAAACCATAACCGGTAGATTTCAAACGAAAGTTTGAAAGAAACTGGATATAGAGTATCCTGACGCTGTTTTTAACACAGTTGTAATATGAGGTTAATCCCTTGAGTGACATGGCGAAAAACCTAATTCTCTGGCTGGTCATTGCCGTTGTGCTGATGTCAGTATTCCAGAGCTTTGGGCCCAGCGAGTCTAATGGCCGTAAGGTTGATTACTCTACCTTCCTGCAAGAGGTCAATCAGGACCAGGTTCGTGAAGCGAAGATCAACGGACGTGAGATTAACGTTACCAAGAAAGATAGTAACCGTTACACGACCTACATTCCGGTTAACGATCCGAAGCTGCTTGATAACCTGCTGACCAAAAACGTCAAGGTTGTTGGCGAGCCGCCTGAAGAGCCGAGCCTGCTGGCTTCTATCTTCATTTCCTGGTTCCCAATGCTGCTGCTGATTGGTGTCTGGATCTTCTTCATGCGTCAAATGCAGGGCGGTGGTGGCAAAGGTGCCATGTCGTTCGGTAAGAGCAAAGCGCGCATGCTGACGGAGGATCAGATCAAAACCACTTTTGCTGACGTCGCCGGTTGCGACGAAGCAAAAGAAGAAGTTGCTGAACTGGTTGAGTATCTTCGCGAACCGAGCCGTTTCCAGAAGCTGGGCGGTAAAATCCCGAAAGGCGTCCTGATGGTCGGTCCTCCGGGTACGGGTAAAACCCTGTTGGCGAAAGCTATTGCAGGTGAAGCGAAGGTTCCTTTCTTCACAATTTCCGGTTCTGATTTCGTGGAAATGTTCGTAGGTGTTGGTGCATCTCGTGTGCGTGACATGTTCGAACAAGCCAAGAAAGCGGCACCGTGCATCATCTTCATCGATGAAATCGACGCCGTAGGCCGCCAGCGTGGCGCTGGTCTGGGTGGTGGTCACGATGAACGTGAGCAAACGCTGAACCAGATGCTGGTTGAGATGGACGGCTTTGAAGGTAACGAAGGTATTATCGTTATCGCAGCAACTAACCGTCCGGACGTTCTTGACCCTGCGCTGTTGCGTCCAGGCCGTTTTGACCGCCAGGTTGTGGTTGGCCTGCCGGACGTTCGCGGTCGTGAACAGATCCTGAAAGTGCATATGCGTCGCGTACCGCTGTCTCCGGATATCGATGCGGCAATCATTGCACGTGGTACGCCTGGCTTCTCCGGTGCGGATCTCGCGAACCTGGTGAACGAAGCGGCGCTGTTTGCTGCTCGCGGCAACAAGCGCGTGGTATCGATGGTTGAGTTTGAGAAGGCGAAAGACAAAATCATGATGGGTGCGGAACGTCGCTCCATGGTGATGACGGAAGCGCAGAAAGAATCTACCGCGTACCACGAAGCAGGCCACGCGATTATCGGTCGCCTGGTGCCGGAACACGATCCGGTGCATAAAGTGACGATTATCCCACGCGGTCGTGCGCTGGGTGTGACCTTCTTCCTGCCTGAAGGCGACGCAATCAGCGCCAGCCGTCAGAAACTGGAAAGTCAGATCTCCACGCTGTACGGCGGTCGTCTGGCTGAAGAGATCATCTACGGTGTTGAACATGTTTCTACCGGTGCGTCGAATGACATTAAAGTCGCGACTAACCTGGCGCGCAACATGGTTACTCAGTGGGGCTTCTCCGAGAAACTCGGTCCGTTGCTGTACGCTGAAGAAGAAGGCGAAGTGTTCCTGGGACGTTCTGTGGCGAAAGCTAAACATATGTCCGACGAAACGGCTCGCATTATCGATCAGGAAGTTAAACTGCTGATTGAGCGTAACTATGATCGTGCACGTCGTCTGCTGAACGAAAACATGGACATTCTGCACTCGATGAAAGATGCGCTCATGAAATATGAGACCATTGATGCGCCGCAGATTGACGATCTGATGGCTCGCCGCGACGTGCGTCCACCTGCGGGTTGGGAAGAACCGGGTTCTTCTAACAACAACTCTGGCAGCACCGGCAAGCCGAGCGCGCCGCGTCCGGTTGATGAACCGCGTGCGCCGGACTCTGGCACCATGTCAGAGCAACTGGGCGACAAATAAGTTATCGTTGATGATGACCGTGTTCTAATTGAAAACCCTGGGGCTTGCTCCGGGGTTTTTCTTATCTGCATATTCAAGATTTTACCAGGGATAAAACTATGAAACTCTTTGCTCAGGGTTCTTCACTGGATCTCAGCCATCCACACGTCATGGGGATTTTGAACGTCACGCCAGACTCTTTTTCCGATGGCGGGGCGCACAACTCTCTGGTTGAGGCGGTAAAACACGCAAACCTGATGATTAACGCCGGGGCGACTATCATTGATGTGGGTGGTGAATCCACGCGCCCAGGCGCGGCCGATGTGAGCGTGGAAGAA
Source organism: Citrobacter sp. Ce006 (assembly GCF_030336535.1). NCBI lineage: Bacteria > Pseudomonadati > Pseudomonadota > Gammaproteobacteria > Enterobacterales > Enterobacteriaceae > Citrobacter > Citrobacter sp. Ce006. Next base: position 131,433 of record NZ_JAOWDO010000058.1, on the reverse strand, counting down.
GAGTTGCAGCGAGTGATCCCGGTGGTGGAGGCGATTGCTCAGCGCTTTGAAGTGTGGATTTCGGTCGATACCTCAAAACCAGAAGTGATTCGCGAATGCGCGAGAGCCGGCGCACATATCATTAATGACATTCGCTCACTCTCGGAGCCTGGGGCACTGGAGGCTGCAGCAGAAACTGGATTGCCGGTTTGTCTGATGCATATGCAGGGGCAGCCGAAAACCATGCAGGAAGCGCCAAAGTACGAGGATGTGTTCGCTGAGGTAAATCGTTACTTTGTTGAGCAAATAGCACGCTGCGAGCGGGCAGGAATCACAAAAGATAAATTGTTGCTCGACCCCGGATTCGGATTCGGTAAAAATCTCACTCACAACTATACATTACTGGCACGCCTGGCTGAGTTTCATCATTTTAATCTGCCACTGTTGGTTGGGATGTCACGAAAATCAATGGTTGGTCAGTTGCTGAATGTGGGGCCATCCGAACGCCTGAGCGGTAGCCTTGCGTGTGCGGTTATTGCCGCAATGCAGGGGGCGCAGATCGTTCGTGTCCATGACGTCAAAGAAACCGTAGAAGCGATGCGTGTGGTGGAAGCCACATTGTCTGCAAAGGAAAATAAACGCTATGAGTAATCGTAAATATTTTGGCACCGATGGGATCCGTGGTCGCGTAGGCGACGCCCCAATTACCCCTGATTTTGTGCTCAAGCTGGGTTGGGCGGCAGGTAAAGTGCTGGCACGTCATGGTTCACGTAAAATTATTATTGGTAAAGATACGCGTATTTCCGGCTATATGCTGGAGTCCGCGCTGGAAGCGGGTCTGGCTGCCGCCGGACTGTCGGCTTCTTTTACGGGCCCAATGCCAACACCCGCCGTTGCGTATCTGACGCGCGCCTTCCGCGCTGAAGCTGGGATTGTTATCTCCGCCTCGCACAACCCGTACTATGACAATGGGATTAAATTCTTCTCCATCGACGGGACCAAACTGCCGGATGCGGTTGAAGAAGCTATCGAAGCCGAAATGGAAAAAGCGATTACCTGCGTGGACTCGGCGGAACTGGGTAAGGCTACCCGTATCGTTGATGCTGCCGGTCGCTATATCGAGTTTTGCAAAGGCACTTTCCCGAATGAGTTAAGCCTGAGCGAGCTTAAAATCGTAGTGGATTGTGCTAACGGCGCGACCTACCACATTGCGCCAAATGTACTGCGTGAGCTGGGCGCAAACGTGATTGCCATTGGCTGTGAGCCAAACGGCGTGAACATCAATGAAGAAGTCGGCGCCACAGACGTCCGTGCCCTGCAGGCCCGCGTAATCGCAGAAAAAGCCGATCTGGGTATTGCGCTGGACGGCGACGGCGACCGCGTCATTATGGTTGACCACGAAGGCAATAAGGTCGATGGCGATCAGATAATGTACATCATCGCCCGTGAAGCCCTGCGTCAGGGGCAGCTGCGCGGTGGCGCGGTAGGTACGCTGATGAGCAACATGGGCCTCGAGCTGGCGCTGAAACAGCTGGGTATTCCGTTTGCCCGTGCGAAAGTCGGCGACCGCTACGTACTGGAAAAAATGCAGGAAAAAGGCTGGCGTATCGGTGCTGAAAACTCAGGCCATGTGATCCTGCTGGACAAAACCACCACCGGTGACGGCATCGTGGCAGGTCTGCAGGTACTGGCGGCGATGGTGCGTAACCATATGAGTTTGCACGACCTGTGCAGCGGCATGAAAATGTTCCCACAGCTGTTGGTTAACGTACGTTATACAGCAGGTAGCGGCGATCCGCTGGAACATGAAAACGTGAAAGCGGTGATGGCTGAGGTTGAAGCGGCGCTGGGTAACCGTGGACGCGTTCTGCTGCGTAAATCTGGTACCGAACCGTTAATTCGCGTGATGGTTGAAGGTGAAGATGAAGCGCAGGTGACTGAATTCGCTCACCGTATTGCCGATGCTGTGAAAGCGGTGTAATCACCTCAGACAGTGAAAGCCGGAGTCTGAGACTCCGGCTTTTTTTTTACTGTACGGCAAGCGGCTGTTTACGTCGGCGCTGCCAGACGTAACCGCCGACCATCAGTAGTACAAGGACTGCCAGCCACGGCAGAACCGCCAGCAGATGCCCAGACCGGGCAAAGGTCAGCGCAATCATCAGTAACCAACCGCCCAGCATCGGAATCGCGGTGCGCTTAACAATATCCACAGGCGAAACGCCTGCAATTCCCGCGATAGCAATGATGACGCCGGCAATGGGCGATAACGTACGACCAATACCCGCCGAGATTTGGATAGGTAGCATCATGACTGCGATATCGCTTCCGATATGACGACTGATGTCCGGCACCATTGGGGCGAAGGAGAAAAAGGCCGCGTTCCCGGAGCCCATCAGCGCTGAAATTGCGAAGGTGATAAGCGTCATCAGCAAGATAATCGAGGCGGCGCTGAGGCCAAATTCACCGGAAAGCGACAGCAGCGCGTCAACGGCGCCAATGGCTTTCAGTCCGGCTGAAAAGACTTCACCGGCGATAATCAACGTCACGACGGTAGCAAAAACGCTACCCATGCTGTCGAAGACTTTTTGTACGCCAGCCATCACCTCGCGCGCCTTACGATGACGGCAGTATTCACATACCAGGGTAATTGCAAGGCTTATCAGTACGGCGGTATCCAGCGTAATCTTGAGCGAACTGAATACTAAATCACTGCACACCAGCATCAACACCAGCGGCAGCATGGGTAAAAACAGCCAGGCGATAGGTGCGTCGGCTTCATCGGTAGACGTTAATGTCTGCATCTGCTGAGCCACATTGTCACCACTTTCCCGACGGTCGAAAAAGCGTTGCACAACAATATGCAGCAGGGCGATGAACAGAATGACGGGCACGACGATCGGCAATTGATCCTGCACGAAATAGTTCACCACCTCGATACCTGCGGTTTTAGCGGCGAGAACCGAGTTACCAGAACCCGGGCCGAATTCAACCGCACAGGTGCTGGCGATAACGGCGGCAACGGCGGCACGGCTACAGCCAAGGCGGGTTAGCAGCGGGTACAGCGTCGCCATCAACAGCAGACCTAACCCGGTGGCGCTGCTGATAAACAGCGACAGGAATTGCCCCAGCAACAGCGCCAGCCCCAGCAGTAGATACGGTGAGTTCAGGCGTTGCAAAGGGCGAGACGTCACCCGAACCAGCACCTGGCTTGCGCCAATGGCCGACATATACGTGGCGAAACCACCAATCAGCATAATTTGCAGTCCGAGGCCGCCGAGACGCACGCTCAGGGTATCGCGAATAAACTCAAAGACGTCAAAAGGGCCAAATCCGGTGCTCTTTTTCACCAGGCCACTGAGTGAGGTCATCCCGCTAAAATGTGCGATAAGCAACAGCACAATCCCGGTCAATAACAGTACCGATTGGGGGTGATATTTTTTGAGGATCAGACGTCCGGCAAAAATGATGGCGAGTAGCGCCAGTAATAATGACATTTTGGCCCCCTTACTCGAAGTTGCCGGTAACCAGGCATTCGCCATCTCGCAGCAACGGCTTACCCGCAGCAAACAGATGGGCCAGCGAGAGGTCATCATTGAGTACACAGATATCGGCACGTTCCCCGGCGCAGAGCACGCCGCCGGAAATACCCAACGAGCGCGCCACGTTTGCCGTCAACATCGCAATTGCCTGTGGCACCGGAATACCAACATCAATCAGGCGAGGAAGCAGATTAAGGTTACCTGCGACCGGTGCCGCGCTTAGGCCTTCCACAATCCCCTGAGCGTTAAAGCGCGGAACGCTGCCATTACCATCAGAGCTTATCGTGATGCGATCGGCCGGCACCTGGGCTTCCAGGGCGTGGAGGATCGCCTGTTCCTGAGGCATAAAGCGACTACCACCGGACGTAACGTCGATATGGCCCCCACGATGAGCGAAAGCAATTGCCTGTTCGAACAAGGACTCTGTTCTCGCAACGTGGGTCGGTGAAATGTGGTGGATCGGAATGCCTGCATCACACAGCTCAAAAAGCGGTGACATCCCTTCCGGTAGATTCCCCAGGTGGACATGCAGCAACCCTTTTTTCCCTGCCAGCAGGGAAGACACGCGGATATCGCTGACTATTCGCAGCAATTCCTGGAAAGAGGGGTAAGAACCACGGTGATCGGCGAGGGCTATTTTTACGCCAAGGATCGCCGGAATGAAGGCCATATCATCGCGGATGGATCGCGTAATGGTTGGGCTGGGAACGGCGTAGGCTCCCGTATGCATAAACGCGCGCAATCCCTCAAGATTGAGAGACTGCATTTTGGCGTAGAGATCTTTGGGCGAACGAGAGATGGCATCGGTGCCTAATACGCCGACAACTGTAGTAATGCCTGCCTGAATCAGATCGCGCAGCTTGACGGCTGGCGTTCGGCTGGCAAACCCGGCTTCGCCACCGCCACCGGTAAGATGCACATGCTGATCGATGATGCCTGGGATAACCCATTTGCCACGACAATCGATAACCTCGTCGACGCCATCAAACAGAGAAATATCTTTTTCTACCGCCACAATTCGGTCGGCATGAATGAGCAGGGAGCAGAGGCCTAAATCCTCAGGAGAAAAAACACGGGCATTGGTCAATAAAGTAAACATATCGGTCCTGTCAAACGTCGAGGGTGAGAGTCGGCAGGTGAAACGGAATATTGTTGTTATGATGGTCACCATAAAGCCATTACTATAATTATGACTATTACCGATTTGTTATTGGAGGATGCGGTTATGGCATGGTGGAGAATTCAACGTGGATTGTAAGTGGCTGGAGGACTTTCTGGCATTGAGCCAGCATGGAAACTACTCCCTGGCGGCGGCGCAGCGGCATATTACTCAACCAGCACTCAGTCGGCGTATAAAGGCGCTGGAAGAGGTGCTGGGGGTGCCGCTGTTTGACAGGACCACGACTCCCGTTACGCTGACGCGCTATGGTGAACGCTTTGAACCCTATGCCCGACACGTCCTCAGTACGTTAACAGAGGCGCGCCACGAATTATCGGCGATGACGCCAGCAACGGATAACACGCTGGTGATGGTCAGCCTGCATACGCTGTCGGTGAATATCCTGCCGGATATGATCAGCTATCTGCGACAAAGTGAACCGCAGCTAAATTTTACGGTAAATGCCAGTATTCAGGGGATAGACAACCACTTTAACGCCCTGATAGACCGGCAAATCGATCTACTGGTGACCTACGATTTACCCTCTGCGCAGCCGGGGTTGGAGATAGCCGGAGGGTTGAAACGTTCACTATGGCGGTATGAGCGATTTATACCGGTTATTTCTGCCCAACTGGCTGATGCGCTTACCGATCCGCATGCGCCGATTCCGTGGCTATGCTACAGCGACTACACCTTTGTCAGACGCATTATTGAGACGGCAGAACAACGCGTCCGCCCGCGTCTGAAAAAAGTGTTTGAGAGTGGTTTAAGCGAAACGATACGAGAAATGGTGCTGCGCCATATGGGAATGGCGTGGTTACCCGAATCGATGGTGGCGGAAGAGCTGGTGAACCAGCAAATTATTCATTGCTGGCCAGAAAACACAGACCTGATTTGTGAAATCCCCGTTGTGGTATGGGCGAATCTTGAAGATCAACGCGCCGTTATGCAGAGATGCTGGGAGAAGTTGCTGCGTTTTTGATTGATATGGCGATTTTTTCCGCAGTTGATACAATGCTAACAAATTGCCCTTGCGAAGGTTATTCGCTTTGGTTAGTATTCACACCCGCTTCAGTGGGAAACAGTAAATATTCCCGCTTTAATGGTCGAAGCATTGTACGCGGCAACTCCGCAAGGAACAGGTTGATTATGCACGAAGCTCTTTTAGTAGTTTTCCTTATTGTGGCAATTGGCCTGGTAGGCTTGATCATGCTGCAGCAAGGCAAAGGCGCTGATATGGGAGCCTCTTTTGGCGCAGGCGCTTCTGGTACTCTGTTTGGTTCAAGTGGTTCTGGTAACTTCATGACCCGTATGACAGCTGTATTGGGAACCTTGTTCTTCATCATCAGTCTGGTGCTGGGTAACATGAACAGCAACAAGACCAATAAAGGAAGTGAGTGGGAAAATCTGAGCGCACCGGCAAAAACCGAGCAAACTCAGCCAGCTGCTCCGGCTCAGCCGACCAGCGATATCCCACGCTAAGTATTCTGTACCGAGGTGGTGGAATTGGTAGACACGCTACCTTGAGGTGGTAGTGCCCTAACGGGCTTGTGGGTTCGAGTCCCATCCTCGGTACCAAATTCCAAAAAAAAGACGCTGCAAAGCGTCTTTTTTTTCGTCTGTTATTTGTGGCTATCCTGTAGGTCGGATAAGGCGTTAACGCCGCCATCCGACATTATTACAACGCCTGATGGCGCTACGCTTATCAGGTCTACAGACACCTTATATTCCGCGCATAAAAAAGGCCGCTTTCGCGGCCTTAAAATGGTGAATGTTTACTTCGCTTTGTTTTCCAGATTCTCAACCTGCGGCAGGCCGGTTGTGGAAGAGGCGGTCAGCAGGCCAGACTGCGCATAGCCGAACAGCTTCTCGCGGGTATCGGTAATGTCCAGATTACGCATGGTCAACTGACCGATACGGTCGTCCGGAGAGAATACTGACTCGCCTTTTTCCATCGTCAGACGTTCTGGTTTATAAGTCAGATTGTCAGACACGGTGTTGAGGATTGAGTAGTCATTACCGCGACGCAGTTCCAGCGTCACTTCACCGGTGATCTGGCTGGCAACCCAGCGCTGCAGGCCGTCACGCAGCATCAGTGCCTGAGAGTCGAACCAACGGCCCTGATACAGCAGACGACCCAGCTGGCGACCGTGCGCGTGATACTGCTCGATGGTGTCTTCGTTATGAATACCGGTCAGCAGACGCTCATAGGCGATATGCAGCAATGCCATCCCCGGGGCTTCGTAGATGCCACGGCTCTTTGCTTCAATGATACGGTTTTCAATCTGATCGCTCATACCCAAACCATGACGGCCGCCAATACGGTTGGCTTCCAGCATCATCTCAACGTCGTCGCTGAAGGTTTTACCGTTCAGCGCAACCGGATGACCCTGCTCAAAACGCACGGTAACTTCTTCTGCCGGGATCTTCACGCTCTCATCCCAGAATTTCACGCCCATAATCGGGTTGACGATTTTGACGCTGGAGTTCAGGAACTCGAGGTCTTTAGCTTCGTGGGTCGCGCCGAGCATATTGGAGTCTGTGGAGTACGCTTTCTCAACGGACATTTTGTAGTCGAAACCACAGGCAATCATAAATTCGGACATCTCATGGCGACCGCCGAGTTCATCGATAAAATCGGTATCCAGCCATGGTTTGTAAATCTGCAGTTCGGCGTTGGTCAGCAGACCGTAACGATAAAAACGTTCAATATCGTTACCTTTGTAGGTGCTACCGTCACCCCAGATGTTCACGCCATCTTCTTTCATGGCGGCAACCAGCATGGTGCCGGTGACTGCACGGCCCAACGGGGTGGTATTGAAGTAGGTTAGCCCGCCGGTGGTATTGTGGAATGCACCGCACTGAATGGCAGCGATCCCTTCGGCAACCAACTGCTTACGGCAATCTACCAGGCGAGCATTCTCAGCACCATATTCCATTGCACGGCGAGGAATGGCGTCATAGTCATCCTCATCCGGCTGGCCCAAATTCGCAGTATATGCATATGGGACAGCCCCTTTTTGTCGCATCCACAGCAGTGCTGCACTGGTGTCCAGGCCGCCGGAAAAAGCGATACCAATACGTTGACCTACCGGGAGATGCTTGAGAATCGTCGTCATAAAATAAAACCCTGCTTGATAGACTGGTGAAGAGGTCGGCTTATTATGCTAATTGCATTTTTATGCAAAATAAATGAGTTTTCATTTAATCATCTTTTCTGGATGACAGGAAGAGTTTAGTGATAATTTCGTTAAATAACGGCGTGGGTGGCACATTTATCTTGCTGAACAAGCGCTGGTCAGCATTCATTGATTTGCATAGTCTTAACAAGGTTGACATAACGCATAGTGAATCAATATACTGTGCGCAGATTTTACGTCCCGTCCTCGGTACCAAATCCCAGCAGTATTTGCATTTTTTACCCAAAACGAGTAAAATTTGCCACGTTTCAGGCGCGGGGTGGAGCAGCCTGGTAGCTCGTCGGGCTCATAACCCGAAGGTCGTCGGTTCAAATCCGGCCCCCGCAACCACTTTCCCTTAGAGTTCTTTTTCAAATATACTGTGAAGACTTAGGCCTTCGTAGCTGGATTTGAAAAAAATTCTTTCGGAAGGTTCTCCGAACCGCAGGTGCGGTTATAGGGTTCAGTTATCTAAAGCCCCGATTTATCGGGGTTTTTTGTTATCTGACTACAGAATAACTGGGCTTTAGGCCCTTTTTTTATGTCTTGGGGGTGGGCTTGTCCACATTAGAGCAAAAATTAACAGAGATGATTACAGCGCCAGTTGAAGCCCTGGGCTACGAATTGGTCGGTATCGAATTTATTCGTGGTCGCACATCCACACTGCGCATCTATATTGATAGTGAAGATGGCATCAATGTTGATGATTGTGCTGATGTGAGCCATCAGGTAAGCGCCGTGATGGATGTCGAAGACCCAATCACCGTTGCCTATAACCTGGAAGTTTCCTCTCCGGGTCTCGACCGTCCTCTGTTCACTGCTGAACACTACGTGCGTTTCCTGGGTGAAGAAGTCACGCTGGTTCTTCGTATGGCGGTACAAAACCGTCGTAAATGGCAGGGCGTTATCAAAGCGGTGGACGGTGAGATGATCACGGTCACAGTCGAAGGCAAAGATGAAGTGTTCGCGCTGAGTAATATCCAGAAGGCGAACCTGGTTCCCCACTTTTAACAGTCTGGATTGAGGTGAAAAGCCCGCGATGAACAAAGAAATTTTGGCTGTTGTTGAAGCCGTATCCAACGAAAAAGCGCTGCCACGCGAGAAAATTTTTGAAGCGCTGGAAAGTGCGCTGGCTACAGCAACAAAGAAAAAATATGAGCAAGAGATCGACGTTCGCGTAGAAATCGATCGTAAAAGCGGTGATTTCGATACCTTCCGTCGTTGGGTAATCGTAGAAGAAGTTACTCAGCCGACCAAAGAAATTACCCTGGAAGCGGCACGCTTCGAAGACGAAAGCCTGAACGTGGGCGAATATGTTGAAGATCAGATTGAATCTGTCACCTTCGACCGTATCACCACCCAGACCGCGAAGCAGGTTATCGTACAGAAAGTACGTGAAGCTGAACGCGCAATGGTTGTTGATCAGTTCCGCGAACACGAAGGTGAAATCGTCACCGGTGTGGTGAAGAAAGTAAACCGCGACAACATCTCTCTGGATCTGGGCAGCAATGCTGAAGCCGTGATCCTGCGTGAAGACATGCTGCCGCGTGAAAACTTCCGTCCAGGCGACCGTATTCGTGGCGTTCTGTATTCTGTTCGCCCGGAAGCGCGCGGTGCGCAGCTGTTCGTAACCCGTTCCAAACCGGAAATGCTGGTTGAGCTGTTCCGCATCGAAGTGCCGGAAATTGGCGAAGAAGTGATCGAAATTAAAGCGGCTGCTCGCGATCCGGGATCGCGTGCGAAAATCGCCGTTAAGACCAACGACAAGCGTATTGATCCGGTCGGCGCGTGTGTGGGTATGCGCGGTGCGCGCGTTCAGGCGGTTTCTACCGAACTGGGCGGCGAGCGTATCGATATCGTCCTGTGGGATGATAACCCGGCGCAGTTCGTGATTAATGCAATGGCGCCAGCAGACGTCGCTTCTATCGTGGTGGATGAAGACAAACACACCATGGATATCGCGGTTGAAGCCGGTAACCTGGCTCAGGCGATTGGACGTAATGGTCAGAACGTCCGTCTGGCTTCACAACTGAGCGGTTGGGAACTCAACGTAATGACCGTTGATGACCTGCAGGCGAAGCATCAGGCTGAAGCACATGCAGCCATTGATACCTTCACCAAATATCTCGATATCGATGAAGATTTCGCGACAGTTCTGGTTGAAGAAGGTTTTGCGACGCTGGAAGAACTGGCCTACGTGCCAATGAAAGAGCTGCTGGAAATTGACGGCCTGGATGAACAGACCGTTGAAGCGCTGCGCGAGCGTGCTAAAAACGCACTGACCACTCTGGCACTGGCCCAGGAAGAAAGCCTCGGTGATAACAAACCGGCTGACGATCTGCTGAATCTGGAAGGATTGGATCGTGAGATGGCCTTCAAACTGGCTGCCCGTGGTGTTTGTACGCTGGAAGATCTCGCTGAACAGGGCATTGATGATCTGGCTGATATCGAAGGGTTGACCGACGAAAAAGCCGGTGAGCTGATTATGGCTGCCCGTAATATTTGCTGGTTCGGCGACGAAGCGTAATAAACTGTAGCAGGAAGGAACAGTATGACAGATGTAACCGTAAAAACGCTGGCTGCAGAGATACAGACCTCCGTGGATCGCCTGGTACAGCAATTTGCTGATGCTGGTATCCCGAAGTCTGCTGACGACTCTGTGTCCGCACAAGAGAAACAAACCTTACTGGCGCATCTGAACCGTGAGAACGGCTCAGCGCCGGATAAGTTGACATTGCAGCGTAAAACGCGCAGTACTCTCAATATTCCAGGTACCGGTGGAAAAAGTAAATCGGTACAAATCGAAGTCCGCAAGACACGCACCTTTGTGAAACGCGATCCGCAAGAGGCTGAACGCCTTGCCGCGGAAGAGCAGGCGCAGCGTGAAGCGGAAGAGCAAGCCCGTCGTGAGGCAGAAGAAGCTGCCAAACGCGAGGCGCAACAAAAAGCCGAACGTGAGGCCGCAGAACAAGCTAAGCGTGAAGCCGCTGATAAAGCGAAACGTGAAGCTGCGGAAAAAGACAAAGTGAGCAATCAACAGACCGACGATATGACTAAAACCGCCCAGGCCGAAAAAGCCCGCCGTGAAAATGAAGCCGCAGAACTGAAGCGTAAAGCGGAAGAAGAAGCACGTCGCAAGCTTGAAGAAGAAGCGCGCCGCGTAGCGGAAGAAGCTCGCCGTATGGCGGAAGAAAACGAGAAAAATGGTGTGAATAACGCTGAACCTGTTGAAGATACCAGCGATTATCACGTCACCACTTCCCAGCATGCTCGCCAGGCTGAAGACGAAAACGATCGTGAAGTCGAAGGCGGCCGTGGTCGTACTCGCAGCACGAAAGCCGCGCGTCCGGCGAAGAAAGGCAACAAACACGCTGAATCTAAAGCTGACCGTGAAGAAGCGCGTGCAGCGGTTCGCGGTGGTAAAGGCGGTAAGCAGCGTAAAGGTTCCGCTCTGCAGCAGGGCTTCCAGAAGCCAGCTCAGGCCGTTAACCGTGACGTTGTGATCGGCGAAACCATCACCGTTGGCGATCTGGCGAACAAGATGGCGGTCAAAGGCTCTCAGGTCATCAAAGCGATGATGAAGCTGGGCGCAATGGCGACCATCAACCAGGTCATCGACCAGGAAACCGCGCAGCTGGTTGCCGAAGAGATGGGCCACAAAGTTATCCTGCGTCGTGAAAACGAGCTGGAAGAAGCGGTAATGAGCGACCGTGACACTGGCGCTGCGGCTGAACCGCGCGCTCCGGTAGTGACCATCATGGGTCACGTTGACCACGGTAAAACGTCTCTGCTGGACTACATTCGTTCCACGAAAGTGGCCTCTGGCGAAGCGGGCGGCATTACTCAGCACATCGGTGCGTACCACGTTGAAACTGACAACGGTATGATCACCTTCCTGGATACCCCGGGTCACGCCGCGTTTACCTCCATGCGTGCTCGTGGTGCTCAGGCAACGGATATCGTTGTTCTGGTTGTTGCAGCAGACGACGGCGTGATGCCGCAGACTATCGAAGCTATCCAGCACGCGAAAGCGGCAGGTGTGCCGGTTGTTGTTGCAGTCAACAAAATCGATAAACCGGAAGCGGATCCAGATCGCGTTAAAAACGAACTGTCCCAGTACGGCATCATGCCGGAAGAGTGGGGCGGCGAGAGCCAGTTCGTTCACGTTTCTGCGAAAGCGGGTACCGGTATCGACGAACTGCTGGATGCTATCCTGCTGCAGGCCGAAGTACTGGAACTGAAAGCTATCCGTAAAGGTATGGCGAGCGGCGCGGTTATCGAATCCTTCCTGGATAAAGGTCGTGGCCCGGTTGCTACCGTCCTGGTTCGCGAAGGTACCCTGAACAAGGGCGATATCGTTCTGTGTGGTTTCGAATACGGCCGCGTTCGTGCGATGCGTAACGAACTGGGTCAGGAAGTACTGGAAGCGGGTCCGTCCATTCCGGTGGAAATCCTCGGTCTGTCCGGTGTTCCGGCTGCGGGTGACGAAGTTACCGTTGTTCGTGACGAGAAGAAAGCCCGTGAAGTTGCACTGTACCGTCAGGGCAAATTCCGTGAAGTTAAACTGGCTCGTCAGCAGAAATCTAAACTCGAGAACATGTTCGCTAACATGACCGAAGGCGAAGTTCACGAAGTGAACATCGTCCTGAAGGCCGACGTTCAGGGTTCTGTAGAAGCGATTTCCGACTCTTTACTGAAACTGTCTACCGACGAAGTAAAAGTGAAGATCATCGGTTCTGGCGTAGGTGGTATCACCGAAACCGACGCGACCCTGGCTGCGGCATCCAACGCGATTCTGGTTGGCTTCAACGTACGTGCTGATGCCTCTGCACGTAAAGTTATCGAATCAGAAAGCCTGGATCTGCGTTACTACTCCGTCATCTATCATCTGATCGACGAAGTGAAAGCAGCGATGAGCGGCATGCTGTCTCCGGAACTGAAACAGCAGATCATTGGTCTGGCTGAAGTTCGTGATGTGTTCAAATCACCGAAATTCGGCGCTATCGCAGGCTGTATGGTTACCGAAGGCACGATTAAACGTCACAACCCAATCCGCGTACTGCGCGACAACGTGGTTATCTATGAAGGCGAGCTGGAATCCCTGCGCCGCTTCAAAGATGACGTCAACGAAGTCCGTAACGGTATGGAATGTGGTATCGGCGTGAAGAACTACAACGACGTTCGCGTTGGCGATATGATCGAAGTGTTCGAGATCATCGAGATCAAACGTACCATCGCTTAATCTTCGTCGTTTTTTGGGCCGCAATTTGCAGCCCAAAATTCTTAGAAGATGATTAGGTGTTGGCCGGGTAAGCGAAGCGCCACCCGGCAAGAAATTTAAAAAGGGGCTTATGGCCCCTTTTTTGTCTTTATTCTGGAGAATTTATTATGGCGAAAGAATTTGGTCGCCCGCAGCGTGTCGCGCAAGAGATGCAGAAAGAGATCGCACTCATCCTGCAACGCGAAATCAAAGACCCGCGTGTTGGTATGATGACCACCGTATCGGGCGTTGAGATGTCCCGTGACCTGGCTTATGCCAAAGTATTCGTGACTTTCCTGAACGATCAGGACGAAGCTGCCGTGAAAAACGGCATTAAGGCACTGCAGGAAGCCTCTGGTTTTATCCGCTCTCTGCTGGGTAAAGCAATGCGCCTGCGCATCGTGCCTGAGCTGACCTTCTTCTACGACAACTCGTTGGTTGAAGGGATGCGCATGTCCAATCTGGTGACCAGCGTGGTGAAACATGACGATGAGCGTCGTGTGAACCCAGCGGACGACAGCAAGGAGGACTGATGAGTCGTCCTCGTCGTCGTGGTCGCGATATTCACGGAGTTCTGCTGCTGGATAAACCGCAGGGCATGTCCAGCAATGATGTACTGCAAAAAGTAAAGCGCATCTACAATGCCAACCGCGCGGGACATACCGGCGCGTTGGATCCGCTGGCGACAGGCATGCTGCCTATCTGCCTCGGTGAAGCGACTAAGTTTTCACAGTATTTACTGGATTCCGACAAACGCTATCGTGTGGTTGCCCGTCTGGGCCAGCGTACTGATACCTCCGATGCCGATGGGCAAATCGTGCAGGAGCGCCCGGTAACCTTCACCGCAGAGCAGCTTGCAAACGCGCTGGAGACTTTCCGCGGCGATATCGAGCAGATTCCGTCGATGTATTCGGCGCTGAAGTATCAGGGTAAGAAGCTGTACGAATATGCGCGTCAGGGCATTGAAGTGCCGCGTGAAGCGCGCCCGATTACCGTCTATGAGCTGCTGTTTATTCGCCATGAAGGTAACGAACTGGAACTGGAAGTTCACTGTTCCAAAGGCACCTATATTCGCACCATTGTTGACGATCTCGGTGAGAAGTTGGGCTGCGGCGCGCACGTCACGTATCTGCGTCGTTTGACGGTCAGCAAGTATCCGGTGGATCGAATGGTGACGCTGGAACATCTGCGTGACCTGGTTGAACAGGCCGAGCAGCAGAACATTCCGGCGGCACAGCTGCTTGATCCTTTGCTGATGCCAATGGACAGTCCAGCATCGGACTATCCTGTTGTTAATTTGCCTTTAACATCCTCGGTTTACTTTAAAAATGGTAACCCGGTACGGACGTCAGGCGCGCCGCTGGAAGGACTGGTGCGCGTGACGGAAGGCGATGACGGCAAGTTTATCGGCATGGGGGAGATGGACGATGAAGGTCGTGTCGCCCCCCGTCGCCTGGTGGTTGAGTATCCTGCATAGCGCTCTCTGTCTTGCGATAAAAGGGCGCTGCGAGTAGAATACTGCCGCTTAACGTCGCGTAAATTGTTTAACAATCTACGCGACGTATACACAAAATCATTCGAGCTGCATCAAGGCGGCAAGTCTGAGAATCCTCAGGAGCTTACTTAGGTAAGTGACTGAGGGGAGCAGACGCAGCCAACGCAGAGTCAGTTTGAAGGATAACGTGTATACACTGGGATAGCTGAATTAGAGATCGGCATCCTTTCATTCTTAACACTTTGGAGTTTTAAAATGTCTCTAAGTACTGAAGCTACCGCTAAAATCGTTTCTGAGTTTGGTCGTGATGCAAACGACACCGGTTCTACCGATGTTCAGGTTGCACTGTTGACTGCACAGATTAACCACCTGCAGGGCCACTTTGCAGAGCACAAAAAAGATCACCACAGCCGTCGTGGTCTGCTGCGCATGGTTTCTCAGCGTCGTAAACTGCTCGACTACCTGAAACGTAAAGATGTTGCACGTTACACCGCGCTGATCGAGCGTCTGGGTCTGCGTCGCTAATTCTTTCGAGTTTCAGAAAGAGGGGGCCTTCATGGCCCCTTTTTTCCAGCAGATGGCAGCAATTCGCTGGAAACTAATGTATTGTTGCTATGAATGATCTTCCGTTGCAGAGGTTCGCGCGGCTAATGAGAGGCTTTACTCATGCTTATGGGTTAGGGTTGTCATTAGTCGCGAGGATGCGCAGAAGATCGGGTATTAACGATGGCGCAAAATGTGCCGTCAAAAAAATAGAGAAAGGATATTATTTTGCTTAATCCGATCGTTCGTAAATTCCAGTACGGTCAGCATACCGTTACGCTGGAAACCGGCATGATGGCGCGTCAGGCGACTGCCGCTGTTATGGTTAGCATGGATGACACCGCGGTATTCGTTACCGTTGTTGGCCAGAAAAAAGCGAAACCAGGCCAGGACTTTTTCCCGCTGACCGTTAACTATCAGGAGCGTACCTACGCTGCTGGCCGTATCCCGGGTAGCTTCTTCCGTCGTGAAGGCCGTCCGAGCGAAGGCGAAACCCTGATCGCGCGTCTGATTGACCGCCCGGTTCGCCCGCTGTTCCCTGAAGGTTTCGTTAACGAAGTTCAGGTTATCGCGACCGTTGTTTCCGTTAACCCGCAGGTTAACCCGGACATCGTAGCAATGATTGGCGCATCTGCTGCGCTGACT
Organism: Citrobacter sp. Ce006; assembly: GCF_030336535.1. Taxonomy (NCBI): domain Bacteria; kingdom Pseudomonadati; phylum Pseudomonadota; class Gammaproteobacteria; order Enterobacterales; family Enterobacteriaceae; genus Citrobacter; species Citrobacter sp. Ce006. The sequence goes on along the minus strand of NZ_JAOWDO010000058.1, from coordinate 115,634 downwards.
CTGTCTGGTATCCCATTCAACGGCCCGATCGGTGCTGCACGTGTTGGTTACATCAATGACCAGTACGTACTGAACCCGACTCAGGACGAACTGAAAGAAAGCAAGCTGGACCTGGTTGTTGCGGGTACTGAAGCTGCCGTACTGATGGTTGAATCCGAAGCTGAACTGCTGAGCGAAGACCAGATGCTGGGCGCTGTAGTATTCGGTCACGAACAGCAGCAGGTTGTTATTCAGGCTATCAACGAGCTGGCGAAAGAAGCCGGCAAACCGCGTTGGGACTGGCAGCCAGAAGCCGTCAACGAAGCGCTGAATGCTCGCGTTGCCGCACTGGCAGAAGCTCGCCTGAGCGATGCTTACCGTATCACCGACAAACAAGAGCGTTATGCTCAGGTTGACGTGATCAAATCTGAAACCATCGCGACTCTGGTGGCTGAAGACGAAACCCTGGACGCTAACGAACTGGGTGAAATCCTGCACGCTATCGAGAAAAATGTTGTTCGTAGCCGCGTACTGGCAGGCGAGCCGCGCATCGATGGCCGTGAAAAAGACATGATCCGTGGCCTGGACGTGCGTACTGGCGTTCTGCCGCGTACCCACGGTTCCGCACTGTTCACCCGTGGCGAAACTCAGGCGCTGGTTACTGCGACCCTGGGCACCACGCGTGATGCACAGAACCTCGACGAACTGATGGGCGAGCGTACTGACAACTTCCTGTTCCACTACAACTTCCCTCCGTACTGCGTAGGCGAAACCGGTATGGTCGGTTCTCCGAAGCGTCGTGAGATCGGTCACGGTCGTCTGGCGAAGCGTGGCGTACTGGCAGTAATGCCGGAACTGGATAAATTCCCGTACACCGTGCGTGTGGTTTCTGAAATCACCGAATCTAACGGTTCTTCTTCTATGGCTTCCGTGTGTGGCGCTTCCCTGGCGCTGATGGACGCAGGCGTGCCGATCAAAGCCGCCGTTGCGGGCATCGCGATGGGTCTGGTGAAAGAAGGCGACAACTTTGTTGTTCTGTCTGACATCCTGGGCGACGAAGACCACCTGGGCGATATGGACTTCAAAGTGGCGGGTTCCCGCGACGGTATCTCTGCACTGCAGATGGATATCAAAATTGAAGGTATCACCAAAGAGATCATGCAGGTTGCTCTGAACCAGGCTAAAGGTGCGCGTCTGCACATCCTGGGTGTGATGGAACAAGCGATCAACGCACCGCGTGGCGACATTTCTCAGTTCGCTCCGCGTATCCACACTATCAAGATCAGCCCAGACAAGATCAAAGACGTTATCGGTAAAGGCGGTTCTGTTATCCGTGCTCTGACCGAAGAAACCGGCACCACCATTGAAATCGAAGATGATGGTACTGTGAAGATTGCTGCGACCGACGGCGAGAAAGCGAAATATGCTATCCGTCGTATCGAAGAAATCACCGCAGAGATCGAAGTAGGCCGTATCTACAATGGTAAAGTGACCCGTATCGTTGACTTTGGCGCATTCGTTGCCATCGGTGGCGGTAAAGAAGGTCTGGTACACATCTCTCAGATCGCTGACAAGCGCGTAGAGAAAGTGACTGATTACCTGCAGATGGGTCAGGAAGTACCGGTCAAAGTTCTGGAAGTTGATCGCCAGGGCCGTGTACGTCTGAGCATTAAAGAAGCAACTGAGCAGTCTCAGCCTGCAGGCGAACCGGAAGCTCCGGCAAGCCAGGGCGAGTAAGGTTGCCATTGCCCTCCGTGAAAGCGGAGGGCTTTTAACCCGGCAGGATGCCTTGTTAGCAACCGGGGAACCTGGACGTTCATTCAATCGTTGTCTTCGGGAGTGGGAAATGAAGCCTTTTTTGCGCTGGTGTTTCGTTGCGACAGCACTCACGCTGGCTGGATGCAGTAATTCCGCCTGGCGTAAGAGTGAAGTCCTCGCAGTACCATTGCAACCGACTTTGCAGCAGGAAGTGATTCTGGCACGTATGGAACAAATTCTTGCCAGTCGGGCTTTAACCGATGATGAACGCGCACAGCTTTTATATGAGCGCGGAGTGTTGTATGATAGTCTCGGTCTGAGGGCACTGGCGCGAAATGATTTTTCACAAGCGCTGGCAATCCGACCAGATATGCCTGAAGTATTCAATTACTTAGGTATATATTTAACGCAGGCAGGCAATTTTGATGCTGCCTATGAAGCGTTTGATTCTGTACTTGAGCTTGATCCAACTTACAACTACGCGCACTTAAATCGCGGTATCGCATTGTATTACGGCGGTCGCGACAAGTTAGCGCAAGATGATCTGCTAGCGTTTTATCAAGACGATCCCAATGATCCTTTCCGTAGTCTGTGGCTTTATCTTGCCGAGCAGAAGCTCGATGAGAAGCAGGCTAAAGAAGCGTTGAAGCAACGCTTTGAGAAATCGGATAAAGAGCAATGGGGATGGAACATTGTCGAGTTCTACCTGGGCAACATTAGCGAAGCAACGCTGATGGAACGCCTGAAGGCGGACGCAACGGATAACACCTCGCTCGCTGAGCATCTCAGTGAAACCAACTTCTATTTAGGTAAGTACTACCTAAGTCTGGGGGATTTGGACAACGCTACGGCATTGTTCAAACTGGCGGTGGCTAACAACGTTCATAACTTTGTTGAGCACCGATACGCATTGTTGGAATTATCGCTCCTGGGCCAGGACCAAGATGACCTGGCAGAATCGGACCAGCAATAGCTGACGTACACATCAGCCCGTAATCTTTTTTGATTGCCATCACCTTCACGGGTGAGGGCGTTGTTGTTCGTTAATACACCTACTTTGAGCCGGTTCACACTTTTCAATGAAAATTGCAGATCAATTTCATGATGAGTTATGTAGACTGGCCGCCATTAATTTTGAGGCACACGTACTACATGGCTGAATTCGAAACCACTTTTGCAGATCTGGGCCTGAAGGCTCCTATCCTTGAAGCCCTTAACGATCTGGGTTACGAAAAACCATCTCCAATCCAGGCAGAGTGCATTCCGCATCTGCTGGGCGGCCGCGATGTTCTGGGTATGGCCCAGACGGGTAGCGGCAAAACTGCAGCGTTCTCTTTACCGCTGCTCAACAATCTTGATCCTGAGCTGAAGGCACCTCAGATTCTGGTGCTGGCACCGACCCGCGAACTGGCGGTTCAGGTTGCAGAAGCCATGACGGATTTCTCTAAACACATGCGCGGCGTGAACGTGGTTGCCCTGTACGGCGGCCAGCGTTATGACGTGCAATTACGTGCCCTGCGTCAGGGGCCACAGATCGTCGTCGGTACGCCGGGTCGTCTGCTGGATCACCTGAAGCGCGGTACTCTGGACCTCTCCAAACTGAGCGGTCTGGTGCTGGACGAAGCTGACGAAATGCTGCGTATGGGCTTCATCGAAGACGTTGAAACCATCATGGCGCAGATCCCGGAAGGTCATCAGACCGCTCTGTTCTCCGCGACTATGCCGGAAGCGATTCGTCGTATTACCCGCCGCTTTATGAAAGAGCCGCAGGAAGTACGCATCCAGTCCAGCGTTACTACCCGTCCTGACATCAGCCAGAGCTACTGGACTGTATGGGGCATGCGTAAAAATGAAGCGCTGGTGCGTTTCCTGGAAGCAGAAGATTTTGATGCGGCGATTATCTTCGTTCGTACCAAAAATGCGACCCTGGAAGTGGCAGAAGCGCTGGAGCGTAGCGGTTATAGCAGCGCTGCACTGAACGGCGACATGAACCAGTCTCTGCGTGAGCAGACTCTGGAGCGTCTGAAAGATGGCCGTCTGGATATTCTGATTGCAACCGACGTTGCGGCCCGTGGCCTGGACGTTGAGCGTATCAGCCTGGTTGTTAACTACGACATCCCGATGGATTCCGAGTCTTACGTTCACCGTATCGGCCGTACCGGTCGTGCGGGTCGTGCGGGTCGTGCGCTGCTGTTCGTTGAGAACCGCGAGCGTCGTCTGCTGCGTAACATCGAACGCACCATGAAGCTGACTATTCCGGAAGTAGAACTGCCGAACGCAGACCTGCTGGGCAAACGCCGTCTGGAAAAATTCGCTGCTAAAGTACAGCAGCAGTTGGAAAGCAGCGATCTGGATCAGTACCGTGCTCTGCTGGCGAAAATGCAGCCGGAAGAAGAGCTGGATATCGAAACCCTGGCAGCAGCACTGCTGAAGATGGCTCAGGGCGAACGTCCGCTGATCCTGCCGCCAGATGCGCCGATGCGTCCGAAACGCGAATTCCGCGACCGTGATGACCGTGGCCCGCGTGACCGCAACGATCGTGGCCCGCGTGACCGTAATGACCGTGGTGGTGAAGACCGTCCGCGTCGTGAACGTCGTGACGTTGGCGATATGCAGCTGTACCGCATTGAAGTGGGTCGTGATGACGGTGTTGAAGTTCGTCATATCGTTGGTGCGATTGCTAACGAAGGCGATATCAGCAGCCGTTACATCGGTAACATCAAGCTGTTTGCTTCCCACTCCACCATCGAACTGCCGAAAGGTATGCCGGGCGACGTGCTGCAGCACTTTACCCGTACTCGCATCCTGAACAAGCCGATGAACATGCAGCTGGTTGGCGATGCAGTTCCGCACACCGGTGGCGAGCGTCGTGGCGGTGGCCGTTTCAGCGGTGAGCGTCGTGAAGGCGGTCGCGGTGAAGGTCGTAACTTTAGCGGCGAACGTCGTGAAGGCGGTCGTGGCGATGGTCGTCGTTTCAGCGGCGAACGTCGTGAAGGCAACCGTGGCCCGCGTCGTGACGATTCTTCTGCTCCGCGTCGTGATGACTCTGCTGGTCGTCGTCGTTTCGGCGGTGACGCATAAACCTCACGGTTTAACAGCGTAAAGTAATATATACAGCCCCGATCGAAATGATTGGGGCTTTTTTTATTTCATTTGTACTCGTGTACTGGTACAGTGCAGCACATTAAACTGTATTAGCTAATTGTTACCCTAAATAATTCGAGTTGTAGGAAGGCGGCAAACGAGGACATTCCGGGAGCTTACTTAAGTAAGTGACTGGGATGGCGGAGTGCAGCCAACGCATCTACAGCTTGAAGTATGACGGGGAAATACACTGGAGAGATGGCTAAATGGCAACACTAACCACCACCCAAACGTCACCTTCGCTGCTCGGCGGCGTGGTGATCATCGGCGGCACCATTATTGGCGCGGGGATGTTTTCTCTGCCTGTGGTCATGTCCGGGGCGTGGTTCTTCTGGTCAATGGCGGCACTGATCTTCACCTGGTTCTGCATGCTGCACTCCGGGCTGATGATCCTCGAAGCTAACCTCAATTACCGCATTGGTTCGAGCTTCGATACCATCACGAAAGATCTGCTGGGCAAAGGCTGGAACGTTGTGAACGGCATCTCGATCGCCTTCGTTCTCTATATCCTGACCTACGCGTATATCTCGGCGAGCGGATCGATTCTGCACCACACCTTCTCGGAGCTGTCGTTGAACGTTCCGGCGCGTGCGGCAGGTCTTGGCTTCGCGCTGCTGGTGGCGTTTGTGGTGTGGTTAAGTACCAAAGCGGTTAGCCGCATGACGGCAATTGTGCTGGGCGCGAAGGTGATTACCTTTTTCCTGACCTTCGGCAGTCTGCTGGGGCACGTACAGCCAGCAACATTGTTTAATGTGGCGCAGAGCAACGCTTCGTATACGCCGTACCTGCTGATGACGCTGCCGTTCTGTCTGGCCTCATTTGGCTATCACGGCAATGTCCCGAGCCTGATGAAGTACTACGGCAAAGATCCGAAGACCATCGTTAAGTGTCTGGTGTACGGCACGCTGCTGGCGCTGGTGCTGTATACCGTATGGTTGCTGGGGACGATGGGTAATATTCCGCGTCCGGAATTTATTGGTATTGCACAGCAAGGCGGTAACATTGATGTGCTGGTCCAGGCGCTGAGCGGCGTACTAAACAGCCGCAGTCTGGATCTGCTGCTGGTGGTGTTCTCCAACTTTGCGGTGGCGAGTTCATTCCTCGGCGTTACGCTCGGTCTGTTTGACTATCTGGCGGATCTGTTTGGCTTTGATGACTCGGCAATGGGACGTTTTAAAACGGCATTGCTGACGTTTGTTCCGCCAATTATCGGTGGCCTGCTGTGGCCGAACGGTTTCCTGTACGCCATTGGCTATGCAGGACTCGCGGCAACCATCTGGGCCGCTATTGTTCCGGCGCTGCTGGCACGTAAATCACGCGAGCGTTTCGGTAGCCCGAAATTCCGCGTCTGGGGCGGCAAGCCGATGATTGCGCTGATCCTGGTGTTCGGTATCGGTAACGCGGTTATCCATATTCTGTCGAGCGTTAACCTGCTGCCGGTGTACCAGTAGAACAATTGCCCGGTGGCGCTATGCTTACCGGGCCTACAGAGATTGAGTAGGCCGGATAACGCGCAGCCGCCATCCGGCACAAATAGAACTACCCCAACAATTCCTGCTTCACATCCATCGCCAAATCAAACGAATGTAGACGTGCCTGATGATCAAAAATCTGGCCGTTAACCATAATCTCATCAGCCTGGGTTTCACGCAAAATCGCCTCGAGACCATGCCGCACTTTTGCCTTATCACCAACCAGCGACATACTCAGCGCCTGTTGTACGCCGTACTGCTCAGAAGCGGACCACAGCTGATGCATATTCTCTACCGGCGGCGGTAGCTGGCCGGTTTCGCCACGACGCAGTTTCACAAACGCCTGCTGCATGGAGGTGAAAAGAAACTCGGCGTCGCGATTGCTGTCGGCGGCTATGATGTTGATGCACACCATCGCATACGGCTTTGCCAGCCGCGCTGAGGGTTTGAATTGGCTGCGATACAGATGCAGTGCCTGGTGCAGCATATCCGGAGCAAAGTGCGAGGCGAAGGCAAACGGCAAACCCAACTGAGCCGCCAGCTGTGCGCTGTACAGGCTGGAACCTAATAACCAGACCGGGATCTGCTCCCCGTAGCCAGGCACCGGGCGTACATGGGGATTCGGATCGCGGGCGTCGAACCAGTCCACCAGTTCAGCTACGTCGCGTGGGAAGTTATCAATATCACCACTCATATGGCGGCGCAGTGCGCGCATCGTCGGCTGATCGCTCCCTGGCGCACGGCCAAGCCCGAGATCGATGCGTCCCGGATACAGTGTGCTCAGGGTGCCAAACTGCTCGGCGATCACCAGCGGCGAATGGTTGGGCAGCATCACGCCGCCAGAACCGAGATGCAGCGTGGTGGTATTAGCAGCCAGATAGCCAATCAGCACTGAGGTAGCGGCGCTGGCGATGCCGGTCATGTTGTGATGCTCTGCCAGCCAATAACGGTGGTAACCGCGTTTTTCGGCCAGTTGAGCGAGATCAAGCGAGTGCGTGAAGGCCTCTTTTGCAGAAGATCCTTCAGGGATCGGCGCCAGATCCAGCACCGAGAACGGAATAGTTTTGTCAGTCATAACGGCTCACTTTGTTACCGGTTAATCATTTAATACTGCATTAAAGATTAGCGAATGTTGTTAACAAAGTGAGATGTTTATCATTGGGGATTAATCATGGCGCTTGCGTCAATGTGATATTCATTGCGGTGAGTTCTTTACCCACATCATCCAGCGTACGCCACTGTACTTTGCATAGGGTTGTATTTTGGCACCAGGAAACAGAACGCTGACTAAATGGGGCGACAACCCCGGCATTCTCTTCAATATTCCCATTCACTCGCACCGATGTCAGCGTCACATAATAAGGGGTCGGATTGCCGATCTCCAACGACCCGTCCTGTCGCCACTGCCAGTGAATCTGCTGGTATGCTTGCTCTGGGATCCCAGATAGCCCAGGAGGACGATAAATGAGTTTATAACGTGAGCGCAGGGCGACCTGTACCGAGTTCTTTTCCATTTTTCCAGAAGGAATGGCGGTGATCAGCAATTCATACAGGCTTTCACGGTCGACGGGTAAATCCTCTGCGGTTTTAACTATCCGAATTTTATTTTCTTTTTCTCCCGCAAGCGCAAAAAGGGGCGGCGTTACAGTAAAAGGCGTCATCCCGTGGATCGGTTCGGCCCCGGGCCATTGTAGCGTGTTATTAATGCTGCTTTTGACCAGCCAGGTTGCGCTGTCGGTATTTTTTAAGGTGATGGACAGACTGCCAGCATCGGCATCAAAAATAAACCGTGTGCCACCAGCAACGACGCCAGCATGGCCACTGCAGCTACTCCCGAACAGTAGCAAAGCAATAACGGCGTAATAATTATTCATAGTGCAGCTGGAAGGTGGCGGTGGCACCGGCATCGCCCGGCGTTACAATCGTGCGGGTGGAGATATACTGGGCATAAAATTGCAGGTCAAAGATTTGTACCGAATTAGAACTTAACGTATAAGCGGGGCTCTCGGTTTTTAATGGGATAATCGCTCTGTTGCTGTCTAAAATTGCCACAGCAAGCCCGGTAGCGCTTTCGGCTGAAGCATCCACTTTTAGCAGCTCCGGACGGTCAGTGTCGGATTCACCATTGAATGTGACCGTCGCCGTCGTGACTTCATATGCACATTTTTCCAGGGTGATGATAAATGCCTGCATGGAGGTTACGGCACCCGTCTGAAGAAAATCTTGCGGATGAAACTGCCCAAGGGCAACGGTAAAATCTTTTGATGCGGCAGCGACTTCACAGGTATGAGCGTTAATCGAACCCGTGATATTGATGGTTCCGCTGTGATCGTCGGCGAAAGCAATTGAAATGTGGCCCAGCGATAAAGCAGAAAACAGGATAAAAAGATATTTTGTCATTCCTCTGCCTCACTGATAGAGCATATCGAAATACATCACCGCATTGGCACTACCCGGCGTTACCACATTCTGAGTGGCCTTATAGCGCAACTGGTAGCGGAGAGTGTTATCACCGGACTTCAATGTATATAAACTGCTGGCTTGCCCAAGAGGCAGGGGTTGCGGTGCACCTGAATTTAAATCCAATATTTCAATTGCCACACCTGAAGCCGTGTCGCCTTCACCAGTTGCGTTGGTGAGTGCGAGGAGCGCGCCGTTATCCGTATTGGACTCACCTGAAAAAGTAATACTGCCTTTACCAACGCAGTTTTCCAGATTAATCTCAAAATTCTTCGCTGAACTTACGCTGCCTGTACCGGAAAATACGGCAACTGAGAAGTCGCCGATATGTACCGTCTGATTTTCGCTGGCTACCGCTACATCGCAGCCTTCGGCAATAATCGAGCCGTTAAACGTTAAGTTTGGCACTTCGTTTTCCGCCTGCGCGGTACTGGCCAAACCGGCGACCAGAAAGATCATCCATTTTTTCATTTCTGCTTATCCGTAGCGGGTTACTGAAAATCAATACGCATGGTGGCCACCGCGTTATAGCTGCCCGCTTCAGGGGTGCCCTCAATGGTTTTCACCGGCCAGGCCTGCACGTTAATGGTCGTCGCGTAGGTATCATTCAGCGTCAGCAGGATCTTGCCGGTTTCCGGTGGGATTGTGGTTCCCTGCATATCCGCCACAACCACGGCTATCCCGCTGTTACTGGACTGGATGGCATCCGGGTATTCTGCCGAAGGGGTGGCGACCATACGCCATTCCAGATTCGCCGTTGAGGCCATATCATTACACTGCACCGGGATGGAAAGGGTTTTCGGTGTATAACCCTTGGGCTTTTGTCCCGGCGTTTTAAAGCTACCGGCCCACGTTTGACCCAACTCGACGGTAAGCATCTGTCCGGCATTAATTTCGCAGCTTTCGGGTACGGTCACCGTACCATTTATTGACAGGCTTGCTGTTGCCTCACCGGGAATAAAGGTATCCGTCACGGTATACCAGAGCTGGGCCATAATGGTTGAGGGTATATTGACCTGGCCGACAAAGGAGCGCTTCATATAAAACGTTACCCGGACATGGTTCCCGGTATGATATTCATCGCCTGCTGTGTTACAGGGATATGTCCCGTCATCTTTGGGAATATAATGGTTGTTCCATGGAACAGGGTAGTAAGTACCATTACCTTCATCTTTTATCTCTATCGCGGCCGCAATGTATTCATTGATATTGTAAAAAGTTAATCCATTTGCTGTGGTATAGATGTCCAACGGGCTGGTTGTCCATTGATGCGTGACTACCCCATTGGGATACAGCGTTGGATCACATTGGCAATATAGTGAGAATTGACCGCTGCTGGATTCAGTGACAGGTGGCAAGGCACCCGCTCTGTTGTCCTCTGGATTGGTGATGGTTGAATTGACATTAAAGACGTAACTTGTTGTCGTACTACCGTTTGCCGGGCCGCAGGCATTATTTGGATATGCGGCGTAGCATTCGGAGATGGTGCCGAGAAATAACAACGTTGCGGTTATTTTTAGAAAGAGATGAAGAGGATATTTTTTCATTATATACACCGAGCGGTAATTTTATTAACGGGGCGAATAGCGTTAGCATCAAGTGCATAGGTTGCATGGCACCGGGCATCGCCGCCGGTTCCCCATTGCACATTTAACTCCCCTTGCGGCGGCAGCCCGGCAAGATACACGACGCCGTCATCGCCAACGATACTGCTGCTTTCAGTGTCGTCGTGGGTCACGGTCGCGCCAAATGGAACGGGTTTATTGTGGTATTTCAGCGTGACCAAGACCCGATGTCCGATCCGCGCTTTAAAATCAGCTCTGACTAAGGCGCCATGGGTTGGAATAACCTGTACGACGGCATCATCGATATCCATATCATCGCCAAGAGCGTTAATATCCAGGGCGATTCGGTTCTGACGATAGACGTTGGCATACGGAATAACCGTATAGCCGCGCCAGTCGGTTTTTATGCCCTCGTTGTTTTCTACCGGAACATTTTCTGCGCCCGGAATAGCGACCAGAATATTGGTGTTGCCCAACGGCTGGCTGAGCGTAATGCCTGCGGCATGCGCCACAATGCCCCCTGAAAGCCCATAGTTAACCTGTTGGTAGTTTCCGTTGTCGCTATAGTTATATCCCACGTTAACGTCGCCATACGCGCCTTTGTAATCCAGGCTGGCCATTCCACTGGCGCCGGTTCCCTGGTTGCCATACCCTTGCTGCAGGTTATAGTTCAGGTTGTTGGCCTCAAGCAGCGACCCACTGACCCCCGCGTTTTGCGTGGTATGTCCGTCTTTATCGGTACTGGTGCTAAGTGTGGCGAACATGGAGTTCGTGCGCTGGGTTGGTGAAACGCCGCCGGGGCTCAACCACCAGCCAAGCGGCAGGGAAATATTCAGCGCAACAATTTGATCGGCATTTGGCTGGCCTGGCGATTGGGTATAATTATAACTCAGGCCGATGTTCATATTATTCCATTGGGTATTGTAGCCAATCTGGAATAATGAGTTGGTTTCATCGGTATGCCAGTAGCTCTGTTTGCTACCGGACAAATAAAGGGAGCCATAGCCGTTTAGCTGCTGAGAAATATTAACCTGTACCTTTCCTCGCTTTGAATAATAGAGGTTATAGTAATTTACCCATACAGGCTGATCGTCATCTTCGTCATCAGGGTCGGATGTGTATCCATCCATCTTTTTATAGGTGGTATCGCTAAAGGTATAAAACCCAGAAGTGGAGTAGCGATAGCCTAACAGCTGGAAGTTAGTGCCGATGTTGTTGAGTGATTTTGCGTAGAGAAAACGCAGCGATTGCCCGGTATGGCGACTGTTATCAGCCAGTTCGCTTTGCGCATGCGTCAGATCCAGCGAGACGGCGCCAAAATCGCCCATATTGACGCCGAAACCCAGTGCCGACGCGGTGTAAGTGGAGGACAGCTGACCGCCGCCGTATAACGTCCAACCGTGCGGCAATCCCCAACTGAGAGAGAACTGGCCGAAATCCGTTTCTTCCTGTTGCGAACTGTTTGTTCTTGAGCGTCCGACAATCGCCGAATATTTGATCCTGCCTTCGCGCTGTAAAAGCGGCACCGCTGAATACGGTACGCTGTAGCTGGATATTCTGCCATCCGATTCTTTCACTTCTACGACCAAATCACCGCCCGATGAAGTAGGGTAGAGATCGGTAATTTCAAAAGCCCCTGGCGCGACGTAAGTTTGATAAATAATGTAATTATTTTGCCTGACGGTAACCTGGGCGTTACTTTGCGCGATCCCGCGTATTGTTGGCGCAAAGCCTTTTAGGCTGTCGGGTAACATATTCTCATCGGAAGAGAGTTGTGCACCACGAAAGTTCAGACTGTCGAAGAGCTCTGATGAGGTGTAACCATCCCCAATAGTGAGTTCGCTTTTTAAGGGAATCACGGTGCGTTGAAGATAGGTATTAATATGTTGCCACTTGCTGCTGGTGGTCGATTTACTCCACGTTGAGTTATCGCGTAAGCGCCACGGGCCAATGTTGGCCCCGCTGTTTAGCGCCAGAAAATAGTTACTGTTGGCGCCGCTGCTTTCTCCGCTGCCGTCGCGACTGTTTGAGCCTGAAAAATTGTAGTTGACCAGCAGGGCGTTAATCCCTTCGTCCCATTGCTCCGTCGGGATGTATCCTCTGGCATTATTACTCAGTGCAATTTGCGGAATAGAAAGATTGAGGCGGAGTTTTTCAAACTCAAATTCGCTTGCGGCATCGGGGATAGCGATACTGAGGTCAACGCACGACTCATCTTTTATCGACGCAAACCCGGGTGATTTATTATTAATGCCAATTTTTTGCAAGTAGTCGACCGACAGACAAGGCTGCAGCTGATGGTTTTGTGGATCTCTGGATTCTCTAAACTCGACGTCGCGGGTGCCGGTGAACGTTTCATTAAGATAGATATCTACCCGATAGGTACCAGGCGTTTGCGCGCCGTTGTTTGTAAAACGCGAGAGATCGGCTACTGCGTCCGGATCGTCTGAAAAAAATGCCGGGTTGAAATAATTCTCTGCCCCCGTACAGAATGACGTGAAGACAGCGATGAGTGCTGTTGTCAGAGGTGCGATTTTAAATTTATTAATATAAAAGTTTGTTTGCATTTATATCAGCCACATCATTATAAATAGTTATATTATTTTTAACTGTTGCATGTTTGTTCTGGCGTCAGTGCGCCAAAATCATTTACCGTCTGAAATTTTATGCTGCCACCCTTGCCGGAAAAGTCGACGCTGCTGGTGGACATCGGCGCCAACATCGTATTTTTGATTTTGTTTTCGCCGATACGGAAATTAACCAGCGTAACGTAATAGGGGGAAGGGTTGTTCATGCTGGCCTTTCCGCCTGCAATACTACAACGCAGAGTGCGCGGGGCATCTACCGACGCGCTGGCTAAATTTTCCGGGCGCATAAATAGTTTGATTGTGCTCTGAGTGGCAATCTGTAAGGTATTTTGCTTAATCTTCTCTTTGGCAACCGGTGGTATGGCTTTACTGTTAAAATAGAATACTGTTTCGCGATCGGTCGGTAGTGGTTTACCGATATACATGATACGTACGATATTTTCATGTTTTGCCGAAATGGAAAAAAGCGGTGGCGTTACGACAAATTCATCAGATTTAGTGTCATCCGGATTGGACACCCATGATTTAATTAAAAACGTATTTTGGCTATCAGAGTTTCTGACGGGCAGTGAAACCTGTTGCGCAGTCAAGGGGTAGACAATGCGCGTTGCGCCAAGTGAAACGCCCCCGGCGCTGGCGGCAAAAGAAATTATTGATAACGCGCCCACGGTCATGTGGACTAAACCTATTTTAACGGTCTGCTTTCTATTAGCAAATGAGGTAACCATGACATATTCCTTTATATCAAAAATAACATTCAGAAGTGCAATATAAATGGACGCGAAGCCTGTATAAGCTAATGGATTAAATAAATCCGGGGGCGCTATAACAGAAAATGCTTCGGTCCATGGGGAGAGTCAGTGCCACTCTGCGCCATCATTGCGCAAAGCGGCAAAGGCTGAACTACATTACGCGTAGTTCATGTGGAATGTTGCGGTGGCTTCTACGCTACCCGCTTCGCCTGCGGCGTCGGTGGCAATGTAGTCAACGCTCATCGGAATGGTGTTTTCACCATCCAGTACGGCGATAGAGCTTGATTTTACGCCCATATCAACTGCTTTGCTGTCCGGTCCGTACAGTTGCAGTGCAACGTGTTTAGCCGCGCCTGCGCCTGCGGTATTCGCCAGTGCAGCCGGTACATCAGCGTCAGTCTGGCCGGTGAAGGTGACTGCCGCAGTTTTAACAATGCTGGCGTCGCAATCTACCAGGTGAATTTCAAAGCTTTTTGGCTGACCGGCAGCGGTGCCTGCTGTGGCTAAATGCGTTGCGCGAACCTGGTCAAGGTAAACGGTAAAATCGAGAGAATCAGAGGCTACAGAGCAGCCCGCATTCACTACCTGCCCAACAAAATGTACAGTACCACCCGGTGCAGTGACATCTGTCGCTGTTTCTTCTGCTTGCGCAGAGGTCATTCCAAAAAGACTCAAAGAGGTAGCAAATACGGTCGCAATTAACTTCTTGTTCATAGATATTTCCTGACTACGAATTAAATACATCCAGGATTGAATATTATATGTATTTCCATTTAAATATTCTTTTCCATTCCTGTTCGAGAATCTTAAATAATCTAATTTAAGTTTAAGATTACATCTCAAGCTGGGTGATTTTATTTGCATGGTAATATTTATAAACGTATTTAAACTTAATATCGATTGTCAAAATAATGGTTGTACATTTCATTTCTTTTGTGTTAATTGGATGTCTTATGTTGTTGTTATATATTGTTTTTTCTCGCAATAAAGGCAGTGCACAGCTTCGGTTGTATTTGTTGAGTGGATGGCTGTGGGGGGCTATATGTTTTATTAGAATGTATTTACGTGGTGATGGCTAATAAAAAATAATGTCAGAATGTTATTAATAGAGGACCTAATTAATTAAAATAATATGCAGAAAAGTATTTATAACGCTTACTAAAATAGTGCCAAATATTGAGATGTTAAATATCCGGCACGATTAAATTATCAGCAACTTGTTGAATTTAAGTTAGTAACTCCAGCCCTGCCAGTCGTTTCCAGTAGCCGTTGCAGTCACTGTGGGCGGCAAGCGGTAATGGGGCCGTACCATTTTCATTGGCGCGGAAGGCATCGAGCATGGCGAAAGTTTCGGTTCCTGAAGGGGACAGGCGCACAATATCAACCAGCCCCTGCATCGACGTCAGCTCGTTGCCAAGGTTGTAAACATAGCCGCTCATGGTCTGGATCCCGTTGAGGACAAAGACCTGCTGATTCTCCTGCGACAGTACATCGCGCCCGTTCGGGTACTTGATGCAGCAGGTTTCACACTCGTCCTTCGGACGGTCCTCAGAGCGTGCGGTAAAGCAGCGTGCAGAGTACGCCAGCGGCAGATGCCCGTAGCTCAGCACCTCTACTTCAAACTGATTGCGAATACCCAGCTCATCACACTGGTCGAGCAGATTTACCAGCCAGTCGCGGGACAGTTCTACCGGCATACACCAGCGCACCATACCTTGTTTGAGCAGCAAACGCAGGGTTACCGCGTTGTAGCAGTTGAGCGCATGTCCGGCGACAAACGGCAGCTTACGCTCGGCGCACATGTTTACCACGCCAAGATCGCTGGCTTCCACCAGAAAATCGCCGTTTTCAACATAGCGTTTGAGTTCGCCCAGCTCCGACGATGCCTGCACCAGCGCGAGGGTCGAAAGCACCACCTGCTTGCCGCTACCGGCCAATGATTTCGCCATATCCAGCCAGTCGCCCACTTTGGTGGCGCGGCGTTTACTGCATACCGCTTCGCCAAGATAGATAACGTCGGCCTGGCTTACGGCGGCCTGCTGATAAAAATCTTCCAGCGTTTCTTTTGGCCAGTACCACAGCACCGGTCCTAAGGAATATTTCATTGCTTCTCTCACTGCCATTTACGGTGATACGCGCCAAGCGTGGTCTGCGTGCCTTCGGACATTGAACCGAGCGTTTCCATCCACGCGGCCTGTGGGGCGTAGTTTTGCGGGTCGGCCATACAGCGGTCGATCGCCTGACGCCACACTTTCGCCACCTGGCTAACATAGGCCGGGCTACGCTGGCGTCCCTCGATTTTTACCGAGGCAATATTGGCCGCCAGCAGCTCCGGCAGCAGCTCCAGCGTATTCAGGCTGGTGGGTTCTTCCAGCGCATGATAGCGCTCGCCGTCAACCAGATAACGGCCTTTACACAGCGTGGGATAACCCGCGTTTTCTCCATCCTGATAGCGGTCGATCAGCACTTCATTAAGGCGGGATTCCAGCCCTTGCTGGGTCTGCTGCCAGCGTACAAAACGGGCTGGAGAACAGGCGCCAACCGTGTTAGGCGACTCGCCCGTCAGATAGGACGAAAGATAGCAACGGCCTTCCGCCATAATGCACAGGCTGCCAAAGGCGAACACTTCCAGGGGAACTGGCGTGACGCGAGCGAGCTGCTTCACCTGATGAATAGACAGCACGCGCGGCAACACCACGCGGGCGACGTCAAAGTTGCGATGATAGAAATTAATCGCCTCTTCATTGGTTGCAGATGCCTGAACAGAGACATGGCGCTCAATATGCGGGTAGCGCTCTGCGGCATACTCAAGCATGGCGAGGTCGGCGAGGATTAGCGCATCTGCACCCAGTTGCGCCGCCATATCCACGGCACGTTGCCAGCGCGCGTAACCATCCGGATGCGCAAAGGTGTTAATCGCGATGTGCAGCTTACGGCGGTGCTGATGAACAAAACTCACCGCTTCCTGCAA
This sequence comes from Citrobacter sp. Ce006, assembly GCF_030336535.1. Lineage (NCBI taxonomy): Bacteria > Pseudomonadati > Pseudomonadota > Gammaproteobacteria > Enterobacterales > Enterobacteriaceae > Citrobacter > Citrobacter sp. Ce006. The sequence goes on along the minus strand of NZ_JAOWDO010000058.1, from coordinate 98,945 downwards.
TTTTTTCTCGGTAAAATTAAGGCCGGCGAAATGACGGGCGTTGGTATCATCTTTCAGCCCGATGTAGACAGCATCAGCGCCGTTCTCGATGGCCGCCTTAAGCGCCGGGAGGTTTCCGGCAGGGCAGAGCAGCTCCATAATTTATCCTGAACGTTGCGCCGTGAAGGGCGCAGAAATGTTAACGAAGAGGGATTTTAGTTAACCTTGCTGAGACAATTTTTGATTTGAGGCAGTTAAAGTCGTATTGGTGACACCAATAAAGAGGTAACAATTTCGTAGCGAATTGTTGATTTATGCCGCTATGTCGTTTATTTGATATGGCAAAATAGCAGGACTATTGAAACAGGGAGTAAAGCTCGTGTTGGATAAACTGCGTTCACGCTTAGTACATTTTGGTCCTTCTCTGATGAGTGTACCGGTTAAACTGACGCCCTTTGCGCTAAAGCGCCAGGTTCTGGAACAGGTCCTGAGCTGGCAGTTTAGTCAGGCGCTGGCCGATGGGGAGCTGGAGTTTCTCGACGGCCGCTGGCTGAGCATTCATGTGCGTGACATTGGCCTCAAATGGTATACCTCTGTTGAGAACGATAAACTTATTGTCAGCCAGAATGCAGATGCGGATGTAAGTTTTAGCGCCGATGCCAGCGATCTGCTGATGATCGCGGCGCGCAAGCAGGATCCGGATACGCTTTTCTTCCAGCGTCGCCTGGTGATTGAAGGTGATACAGAATTAGGGCTGTATGTAAAAAATCTGATGGACGCCATCGAACTGGATCAGATGCCTAAAGCGTTGCGCGTCATGCTGATGCAGTTGGCGGATTTTGTTGAGGCGGGGATGAAAACGCCGCCAGAAACCAAACAGACTTCGGTAGGTGAGCCATGCTGATTCGAGTTGAAATTCCCATTGATGCCCCTGGTATTGATGCGCTGCTGCGCCGTTCATTTGAGAGCGATGCGGAAGCGAAATTAGTGCACGACCTGCGTGAAGATGGCTTCTTAACGCTGGGTCTGGTTGCGACTGATGACGAAGGTCAGGTAGTGGGTTACGTCGCGTTTAGTCCTGTCGATGTTCAGGGCGAAGATCTGCAATGGGTCGGCATGGCGCCGCTCGCGGTGGATGAAAACTACCGGGGGCAGGGGCTGGCGCGTCAGCTGGTCTATGAAGGACTCGATTCACTGAACGAGTTTGGCTACGCCGCGGTGGTCACACTGGGGGATCCAGCACTGTACAGCCGCTTTGGCTTTGAGCTGGCAGCACATCATGACCTGCGCTGCCGCTGGCCGGGCACCGAAAGCGCGTTCCAGGTTCATCGCCTGGCGGACGATGCGCTGGAAGGCGTGACGGGCCTTGTGGAATACCACGACCACTTCAATCGTTTTTAAGCTCCGGGGTTTGCAGGCTGCTCAGTAGCGCCTCAAGCCCTTCGCTTTCGACAAGGCGCTCTTTCTGCCGCTTGGTGAGCTGTTTGACGCGATACTCTATGCGCAGGGCCAGCGAACGGTCGCCAACCTGCGCCGCAAATGCCAACGTGAGTTCCCCCTTTCCGCGTAGCGCCTTCGCGCCTTTCCCACTTTGATGCTGCTTATAGCGGCGTTGCACATCGGTGGTTATTCCGGTGTATAAGGCGTTGTCCGCGGTACGGATCAGGTACAGATACCAGGGTGTCATTGTCACCATCGACGTGATAATTTTCAGGCCTACAGTATAAAAGAGAACAGAAATGGAAACACTGACTGCGGTGACCCGCTGGCTGGCAAAGCAGCACGTCGTGACCTGGTGCGTACATCATGAAGGTGAATTATGGTGCGCCAATGCGTTTTACCTGTTTGATGCGCAGAAGATGGTGTTCTATGTGCTGACTGAAGAGAAAACGCGCCATGCGCAGATGTCCGGACCCCGAGCACCGATTGCCGGCACGGTAAATGGTCAGCCCAAAACGGTCGCCCTGATTCGTGGCGTACAGTTCAAAGGGGAAATCCGGCGTCTTGAAGGGCAGGAGAGCGAAGTTGCGCGTAAGGCCTACAACCGCCGTTTCCCCGTCGCCAGAATGCTGCCTGCGCCCGTGTGGGAGATTCGACTGGATGAAGTCAAATTCACGGACAACACGCTGGGCTTCGGTAAAAAGATGCTCTGGCTACGTGACTCACGCGCCGAGAATACGTAATGCCTCACGGTTAAACGCCGGGGGATCGTCTGGGGTACGGCTGGTTACCAACTGATCGTTATCATTCACCATTTCCTGATCGTAAAATTCGGCGCCGGCGTTTTTCACATCGATGATGATAGGCTTCACAGCGGTAAGCTTACGTCCGCGAATGACATCCGCGCTGATAAGCAGCTGTGGACCGTGGCAGATAGCAAACACCGGTTTGCCGCTGTTAACAAAATCCCGGGTAAAGGTCACGAAACGCTCGTCACCGCGCAGGTAATCCGGTGAGTGACCGCCAGGCAACAGCAGGGCGTCAAAATCAGAAGGGCGTACATCTTCGATCGCTTTGTCGATGGTTACGCTGGCCTCTCCTTTTTTCCCCTTCACCGTTTTGCCCGCCTGTTTTTCAATGGTGATGACTTCATGCCCGGCCTGACGAAATTCTGCAGCTGGCGATGTAAATTCTGAATCTTCAAACTCATCAGTGATTAAAACGGCAATTTTCTTGCTCATGTTTCCTCCGTTGAATGGCATGCGGATGAGGCAGAATTTCCATGTTGATGGATAATTACCTCACGAACTATTAAGTCTGGTCGCTGAGGCTGAGAGCGCAAGACGGACAAATCTGTAAAGGAGCGAGGATGAGTCAGGTGTTAATAACGGGCGCAACGGGGCTGGTAGGCGGAAATTTGCTGCGTATGCTGCTCAATGAACCCCGGGTCAATGCCATTACGGCACCAACGCGTCGACCGCTGGCTGATACGGTTGGCATCTATAACCCTCATGATCCGCAGCTAACCGATGCTCTGGCGCAGGTTACCGAACCGGTCGATATTGTCTTTTGTTGCCTGGGGACCACCCGACGTGAAGCGGGCAGCAAAGAGGCGTTTATCCATGCTGACTATACGCTGGTGGTGGATACGGCCCTGACGGGACGCCGGTTAGGCGCCCAGCATATGCTGGTGGTGAGTTCAATGGGCGCCAATGCGAATTCACCGTTTTTCTATAACCGGGTGAAAGGTGAAATGGAGCAGGCGCTGATCGCGCAGAATTGGCCACGGCTGACGATTGTCCGACCTTCAATGCTACTGGGGGATAGGGACAAACAGCGGACGAATGAGATGTTTTTAGCGCCGTTGTTCAGGCTGCTGCCGGGTAACTGGAAGTCGATTGAAGCGCGCGATGTTGCGCGGGCAATGCTGGCGGAGGCACTGGCACCTGGGCATGAAGGGGTTTCGATCCTGACCTCTTCCGAGCTACGCGAAAGGGCCAAATAAAATGCCGGATGGCGCTGGTGTTTATCTGACCTACAAACGATTATGCCTGTAGGCCGGATAAGACGCCCATGCGTCGCTATCCGGCATCTGTATTACTTAATAAACGTAAAGGCCGTAGTGACGCGTTTCACGCCGCTTACCCGGCTGGCGATGTCCGCCGCCGCCTTCGCTTCACGCTCAGTTACCAGACCCAACAGGAACACTTCCCCGTTTTCGGTGGTGACTTTCACATTAGAGGATTTCACCTGATCGCTGGTCAGCAACTGGGAACGTACTTTGGTGGTGATCCAGGTATCGTTGGACGCATCGCCCAGGCCAATTGGCTGGCCCTGACGGATCTCATTAAAGACCTCAGTCGTACCTTCTACGCCCATCGCAATCTGTTTTGCCCGCGCAGACAGTTCGCTATTCGGCGACTGACCAACCAGCAGCACTTTACCCTGATACGCGCTCACGTTGATTCGCGTTTCCTTCTTGATTTGGGCATCTTTCGACAACGCCGTATTGACGCGTAATTCCAGGGTTCCATCATCTACCTGGGTGCCGACGCTGCGGGGATCCGTCGCGGCTTTGGTGCCGACAGCAGCAGTTCCGACAACGGCAGCAGCGACACAGCCTTGCAGCAGCAGTGCAGCGATAATCACAGCAAGCGGCGAAAATGCCTTCATGTGTACTCCTTAATCATCCTGGTGAGGGAAAAGCGTGTTATCGATGAGATCGCAAAGGCAGTTGACCGTCAGCATGTGCATTTCCTGAACGCGGGCACTGTGGTGTGAGGGAATACGGATTTCAACATCCTGCGGCCCCAGTAATCCGGCCAGCTCCCCTCCGTCATACCCGGTCAGCGCGACGATTGTCATGTCGCGTGTTACGGCGGCTTCAACGGCTTTTACGATATCGCGGCTATTACCACGCGTAGAGATTGCCAGCAGAACATCACCTGCATGTCCCAGCGCACGGACTTGTTTTGCATAAACTTCGTCGTGCAGGCGATCGTTGGCAATCGCAGTTAAGACCACATTATCAGTGTTTAGTGCAATCGCAGGTAAACTTGGCCGTTCTGTTTCAAAACGATTGATCATACTGGCAGCAAAATGCTGTGCATTGGCAGCGGACGTCCCATTACCACAACAGAGAATTTTGTTGCCATTGAGCAGGGACTGAACCAGCGTCATGGCTGCACGGGAGATCGCATCCGGAAGAGCTTCAGCCGCAGCTATCTGAGTTTGAATGCTTTCTGTAAAGCAGACTTTAATTCTATCTAACACGCTAATCCTTAAGAACCAGGCTCTGAATCTTCAACTATGAGCGGTCGTTGAACGCGTCCTTAAACCACTCAACATCATTTCCGGTGAAGGCTAACACATCGAACCGGCAATCCACAGTATCAAAACTCCCATTGTGGCGCGCAAGCCACAAGCGGGCGGTCTGTAATAATTTGTGTTGTTTGCTCCGGGTCACACTCGCCGCCGCACCGCCAAACAAGGTTGAGCGTCGGTAGCGAACCTCAACAAATACGGTGGTGTTGCCTTCACGCATTATCAGGTCAATTTCGCCGCCACGTTCACGCACGTTGGCGGCGATAAAATGCAGTCCTTTGCTCTGCAGCCAGTCACGCGCGGTGGATTCCCACGCGTCACCGGTCTGTTTACTCGTTAACTGGCGGGGACGACTTGTCCTTGCTGGTATTTGAGCCATGATAACTTCCTGTTAATCACACAATCCTGCGTTGCGGTTAAGGCCCCGGTGTTGCCGTTAATTTCGAAACCCTGCACCTGACGCATTTGCGAGAAGTGGTTGGCAAGCGACCAGGCATCGACGCCCATGGCGTACATACGCGCCAGCGAGTAGTCGTTACGCACCGCGCCAAGCGCCTGCTGCATAAGAGGCGCATTAGCGCCTGCCAGCATCGGAATTTCGCTGTACTGCAAGCCTTCCATCTCCAGACGGAAATCCGGGCCGGCAGTTCCCTGCGCGCTGCGGGAGCTGGCGTACAACGTGGCACCGCTCTGGCTGCCGTTGCGCATAGCGATCATCGGCTTAATAAATGCAATTTCTTCCGGCGTCGCCAGAATATACACGGCATCAACACGACCACCGCCGGTGATTTGCGCATCGGTTGGCGCTGCCGGTATCGTCAGACCGCCAATGGTTACGCCAGGCTGCGTGGGTACAGAGGAGGCCACCGGGCTGCCCGTCAGGGAAATCCCCGAGCCGCCGTTGACGCCCATTTTCAGCTCAGCAGTGGAGCCGAACTTCTGCTGCAGCACTACGCCGCCACCCAGCTTTTGCCACTCCTGCGCAAAGGCGTTGGCAACGCGATCGCCTAACGCACTCCGCGGGGTCAAAAGCAGCGGCGTCTGTTTTCCTTGATCGCGGATGTGACGCGCGGCGTCGCGCGCTTCATCTTCTGGCGACAGGGCGAAGTAGCAGACGTTCGGCAGATTTTTCACCGCCTCCGGCTGATTAAGCGCCAGGACGTTTAATGGCGTGTTGCTTTTCATCAGCTCTTCAACATTATTCTTCAACAGCGGGCCAACCACGATGCTGGCGCCATCCTGCTGAACCTGAGCCAGGATCTGATTCAGCGGCTGTGATGAGGTGTCGTAGATTTTCAGCTCAGCGGACGGATTCGCCGGCGCGCTGGCGGTCGTTGGCTGTGCAGGCGCGGTTGGCTGCGGGGCTGCAGCTTCTGGTTGCGCTGACGTCTCGTTGGTTAGATCGCTTACTGACGCCTGAGAAGGGCTGGCAACACCGTCAGTCGTTTGCGGCTGTTCCGTGGTCGCCATGGCTGCTGTATCTGCAGCTGGCGCGGCAACAGCTGGGGCTGCTACGGGTTGAGTGCCCATGTTTTTCGCAGCTTCAAAGCCTTGCTGGATAGTACGGCCAAATACAGCGGCCTGACCGTTCAGCGGCAGCAGCAGCGCAATTTTGCTGGTGGAGGCGGGCTTAAAGCTCTGCACGTTAACCAACTGCGTTGGCAACAGTTTTGCCCCCGGGTTCTGTGGATAACGTTTTTGCCAGTCAGCAATGCTGGCTTTCATCATGTCCGGATCGTTACGGTTATCGAACCAGACGCGCTGGAGATCCAGCCAGCCTTGCAGCACGTTTTCATCCGCATTGATGACCAGCGCCTGCGCTTGCTCCTGGGTCATGGATGACAGCGCCTGCCAGGTGGCGTCCATGTTTTTCTGCTTAGCATTTGCGGCCAGCAACGGCTCCTGGGCGATCAGGGCGCGCAGTAGTGTCAACGACGGGCGACCCTGGTTGACGTCGATTTGCGCCTGCCAGTACCGTGCCTGCTGGTTTTGATCGAAATCGGCAGGGGTGAGTTTGTCCAGCAGAGCCTGTGCGCCAGCGACATCTTTCTGCGCAAGCTTAATCTCGACGGCCAGCAGTGACTGCTCACGACGCTGGGTATCGCTTAGTTTCTGCGGTAGCTGGTTGAACAGCTCGATGGCCTGCTGGCTCTTGCCTTCTTTCAGCAGTGCACGAATGGCGAGTAATTGCCAGTTGGTCTTGCTATCATCTGAGCTTTGCTGCATTTGTTGCAGATAAAAGCCGGAATCAGCCTGCGCAGTGCCCTGCATATGGGCTGCACTCTGGTCTGGCGCCTGGGTGCCACAACCTGCGAAAATCAGTGCTGCCAGAATGACTGGCAGCGCGCGTGCGGCTTTCAAACGAGAAAATGTTGAGGGTACCATACTGTATCCAGTGATATTTTTTTACTCAATGCTCAATATTAAATCGGCAATACGGACGACACAATGAAACAACACGAATCGGCGGATAATTCTCAAGGCCAACTCTTTATTGTACCTACTCCTATAGGAAATTTGGCTGATATTACCCAACGAGCGCTCGAAGTTTTACAAGCCGTTGATTTGATTGCCGCTGAAGATACTCGTCATACAGGACTATTGTTACAACACTTCGCGATTAACGCGCGATTGTTCGCCCTGCATGACCACAACGAGCAGCAAAAGGCCGAAACGCTGGTGGCAAAGCTCAAAGAAGGGCAAAACATTGCGCTGGTTTCCGATGCCGGAACGCCGCTGATTAACGATCCCGGCTACCATCTGGTGCGCACCTGTCGCGAAGCGGGGATCCGCGTTGTTCCTCTACCAGGCCCTTGCGCGGCGATTGCTGCCCTGAGCGCTGCTGGTCTGCCTTCAGACCGCTTTTGCTATGAAGGTTTTCTGCCTGCCAAATCGAAAGGGCGTCGTGATGCGATGAAAGCCATTGAGGCTGAACCACGTACGCTTATTTTTTATGAATCTACCCACCGTTTGCTGGATAGTCTGGAGGACATGGTTGCCGTCTGGGGCGAATCCCGCTACGTGGTGTTGGCGCGTGAGTTGACCAAAACCTGGGAAACTATTCACGGCGCACCGGTTGGCGAACTGCTGGCGTGGGTCAAGGAAGATGAAAACCGTCGTAAAGGCGAAATGGTGCTGATCGTCGAAGGGCATAAAGCGCAAGAAGACGACCTTCCTGCCGATGCGCTCCGTACATTGGCCTTATTGCAGGCAGAACTGCCGCTTAAAAAGGCCGCCGCGCTGGCTGCTGAAATCCATGGCGTGAAGAAGAATGCATTGTACAAGCACGCGCTGGAACAGCAGGGGGAGTAAGAGTGAGCACCTACCAACCACCTTTCGTCGTCACTCCATTGATCCTCAATCAAGTCATTGAAATTGGTGAATTGATGGGGCATTGGGCAGCGATGGCTGGTAGGGCATCTCCTCTTTTGCGTAAAGAGAATCGTATTCGCACGATTCAGGCCTCTTTAGCGATTGAGCATAATTCGTTGACGACGGAACAAGTCACCGCGCTGATGGAAGGAAAACGTATTCTGGCGCCTGCTAAAGACATACAGGAAGTGAGAAATGCGATTCTGGCCTATGAAAAGATGTCGGAATGGAAAAGTGGAAAATTATCCGATCTTTTACAGGCACATCGGGTCCTTATGCTCGGTCTGGTCGATAATCCAGGCCAGCTACGTGCCGGAAATGTTTGTGTTTACAGGGAAAAACAGCTTATTCATATGGCTCCTCCGGCCTCACAAGTTTTACGTTTGATGAATGATCTACTGGGCTGGTTAAAAACGACAGAACTCCACCCACTGATTGCTGGTGCTGTTTTCCATTATGAGTTTGAATTTATTCATCCTTTTTCTGACGGCAATGGACGGATGGGACGTCTGTGGCAGACATTAATCCTCCGTGAGTGGCGATCAGAATTGGCGTGGTTACCGGTAGAGACACTGATCCACTACCAACAGGACCGCTATTACCAGGTATTAGGGCAGTGCGATCGACAAAGTAGCTGCACGCCATTTATAGAGTTTATCCTGGAAAATATCATCTCTGCTTTGCAAGAGGGATTGGGAAAATCATCAACTCTGTCGGAAGAAATGTCGGAAGAAATGTCGGAAGAAATGTCGGAAGAAATGTCGGCTGATTTACTGGATATAGAAAAACGCATTCTACAAATCTTGTCGCATCAGCCGGGCAGATCCGCCAAAAGTATCGCTGATGAGTGTGAAATCTCAGCCCGAACCGTAGAGCGCTATTTGAAAGCGTTGCAGCTAAAAGGCAAACTGCAACGCGTTGGCGCGACAAAAGGGGGGATGTGGCGGGTTGTTTAAACGACCAGCAGTTCGACGCCTGTCTTAACCAGCGCAGATTTATCTTGTTTGCTGATGCTGTCGTCGGTTATTACGCAGTTAATCTTCTCCATTGGAAGTACCTGATTAAAGCCACGTCGGTTAAATTTTGTCGCATCCAGTACGGCAATGACCTTATGTGCAGCAGCAGCCATCACGCTACTAATCGAATAACCTTCGTTGAATGTCGTAATACCATTAGTGGCATCAATCCCGTCAGCGCCCACGAACATCAGGTCAGCGCTTATTCCTTGCAGGGAACGTTCAGCGATAGTGCCATGCATTGAATGAGTTTTGTGGCGCACCGTGCCTCCGCAGACGACCAGCGTAATGTCTTTGTTTTCCGATAATGTAAACGCAGCGGGCAGGCTATTGGTAATAACGGTGATGTTACTTTTTCGGTTTAGCGCCTCGGCGATCAGTAGGGTCGTGCTTCCGCTATCCAGAATCACGGTCATTCCTTCCTCGACCATTGCTGTAGCAGCCTGAGCGATCCGCTTTTTAGGATCGCTGGCAAGCTGATACCGATCTTCTAATAATACTTCCTGATTGTCACCTTCAGCCAGATGGCTTCCAGGTTTTGCCGCACCGCCATGAAAACGGGTGACCAGACCCTTCTCTTCTAATAACCGCAGGTCGGCGCGAATGGTTACTTCAGAAATACCAAAGGTATTCGAAAGGTCCATTACCAGTACGCTACCTTGCGTATTAATCAGGTCGACAATTTTATTCCTTCTCTCAAATGAGTTCATATTGATTTGCCTGATAATTTGACTGTCACTAGTTTAATCGAAGGATTGCGAAAGGTGAACGCTAAATTTCGAAAGTAAATGTGAGCCAGCGCAGGTTGCTGGCTCGTGAGGTCAGGAGAGTTTAAGTAGAATTTTCCCCTGCATCGGCGCGCCATTAAGTGATTTGACCGCGCTGGCAAAGCTCTCGGTATCACCGCTGTGGGCAATTAACGGTTCAAGCTGCAAGCGCTTTTCCGTGAGTAAACGGGCCGCGGTTTCCCACTCTTCTCCAGGCCACGGGCTGGAATAATTCATCCAACTGCCAAGAATGGTTAATTCTTTACGCAATATTTGCCCAAAAATACCTGAAGCCAACGCCAGATCGTGATGCAACGTACCGACTAACGCCAGTTGAGCACGAGGTCCGGCAATTTCGATCGACAGAGTCACAGTTTGCGGGGTTCCTGCAGTCTCCAGGACGAGTTGATCAAATTGAATGTTCTCCAGACCAGCGTGGATCTCAGTCGCACTCATCTCCCTACTGTTAAACACATAGGTTGCCCCCAGTTCTTTTGCTAACGCCAGCTTTTGTGGGTTGATATCAATCGCCGTGATACTTTTTGCGCCGAGTTCGCGAGCACATTGCATTGCCAGTAAACCGATGGTACCTGCTCCAACGATGATCACGTTTTTGCCTTCACACCCCTGAGCGAGATGAAAAGCATGCAGGCCAACGGTAATGGGCTCAATGAATGCGCCATCATCAATCGGCATTTCTGAAGGTAATCGGAACAGGTTGGCGCGTTTTACGACCACATATTCTGCGTTTCCACCTTCGCTGCGCGAGCCGACAAACTGATATTGCTTACATAATGAGAAGAATCCTCGCTCGCACTGAGGGCAGTGGAAGCAGGGGAGTAATGGAACGCAGGCAACAGCATCGCCGGGTTGTAAGTCGGTAACTGCTGCACCGTAGGACTCAACATAGCCGCTGAACTCATGCCCCAGCGTTATCGGATAATAGTGAGCGCCATGATTAAATATACGGGGAATATCCGAGCCACAAAGCCCTGAACTAACCACCTTGACCAGTACATCGTCATCAGCCTGTAGCTGCGGAATGGGACGTTCTTCAACGCGTACGTCGCCCTCAGCGTGAATCACCACTGATTTCATAAATGTCTCCATAAATGTGAAGGGGAGCAAATGCTCCCCAGAAATTAAGATGCGGTCTGGCTTTCCGTTATGGCTGCTGCTTTTTCAGCCGCCACAAAATTACGTGCCCGACGCCATGTCAGTAGTACACCCAACAGGTAAATCGCAGCGATAATGATGAAGCCCACTACGTTCTGCCAGGTGAAGAGTTGAATCAGCAGCCAGGTGATTGGGGAACCTCCCTGATCCATCGATGCAACCATACCACCTGCTTTCAGTGCGCCTGCATTGGCGGCAAGCTGGGTATGTAGACCAATAGTTTGCGTGGCTATCCATAGAGTGATACCCATGATGATGACGCCGGAGATCAGCGTACGGAACAAGTTCCCCTGATGAACGGCTACCGCCATGGCAACAAAGAAACCAATGGTCGCGAGATCGCCGAATGGCAGTACCTGATTACCTGGTACCAGGACGGCAATCAGAATAGTCAGCGGAATAAAGATCAGGCTGGCGGAAACCACCGACGTATGGCCGAGCAGTAGCGCAGGGTCCAGACCGATTAGGAACTCCTGTCCGCCAAATTTTGCCTGCAGGCGTTTACGGGCATGTTTAGCGATAGGAGTTAGGCCATCCATAATCGGTTTAATGACACGCGGCATGAGCAACATAACGGCAGCCGTTTTCACCGCCAGTTGCAGCACAGCTTTAACGTCATACCCAGCTAGCATGCCGATAACTAATCCCATCACAAAGCCAACGGTTACAGGTTCACCGAAGGGGCCAAAACGTTTTTGTACATCATCTGCACTAAAATGAATGCGGTTCAGTCCCGGGATTTTTTCAATGATCGTATCTACCAGGACTGCTATAGGGCCCAGGTACGCCGAGGAACCGTGAGGAATGGCAATGCCTTCCAGACCAAAAAAGTCACGCGTGTCTTTGGCAAACCAGTCGCCTAGTTTGTAGACGAAGGCTGCATGAACTACCACGCCGAGAATACCCAGCCAGTATGAACCGGTCGCCAGATGCAACATGGCACCGGTAAACGTCATATGCCAGATATTCCAGATATCGACGTTTACTACGCGAGTCATGCGGGTAACCAGCATCAGGATATTGACCCCAATAGCGACAGGAATTGCAATTAATGCAATTTGTGAAGCCCAGGTCATTGGTGATGAACCCGGCCAGCCGACATCAATGACATGCAGGTTGATTTGAAACTGTTCCGCCATCGCTTTTGCGGCAGGGCCGATAGAGTCAAGCATCAGGCCAATGACCAGGCCGATCCCGACAAAGCCAATACCAATATGCAGGCCGGATTTAAAACAATCCCCGAGCTTCATTCCCAATAATTTTGAGAAGATGATGATCACTAACGGCAGCATAACCGTTGGACCTAAGTCGAGGATATAACGCATTATTTCGCTAAACATGGCGTTACCCCACGAGGATAGTCAGTATTTTTTGCTGCAACGCTTCGATACCCACGCCTGAGACAAAAGGCATGCCGTGAACGACCGGGATATCGCCAAACGTACGGTCAACGCGGGCTGTGGTACAAATAAGATCCGCGCCATCCATATAGGTTTCGATTTCTGTTACCCGGCACTGAACCAGGTCGAGTTGGATATTGTTGGCTTCACAGAGTTCTTTAATTTCTTCAGCTGCCATTGTTGAAGTTGCTACAGCACCGCCACAAGCCACAATTACTTTACGTTTCATAGGGTATTCCTTTTATTATCAGTATCTTTTCAAGCCTGTGCGCAGGGCTCAGTCTCAAGGATTTTTTCCCGAAACAGCATTGCCAGTTCTGCATCGGGCGCATTCAACAATGCTTCAATGGTGTTCGGGTTTTGTAGCTCACTAAACAGACGACGCAGGAGCTTCAGTTGCGCCGTTGGGTTCTCAACAATCAGGGCAATAATTAAAGAGACGGCTATCTCTTCGTCATCATCCGCTTGTTGAAAGTTGACCGGTGTATCCGGGCGAATCAGATAGATTGCAGGCGATTTCGCATGAATAGCTTCACAATGCGGAATCGCGACGGCATGACGTTCCAGCGCTATTCCGGTTGGAAAAGTTGCTTCACGCTCAATCAGGGCCTGCGGATAGCTTTCATACACGACCCCTTTGGCCAGCATCTCCTCTCCAATATGTGTCAGCGCATGCTGACACGAGCTAAAATCAATACCTGTTCGAACAAAAAGTTGGCTCATATATTCTCCAGATTTCAGGCACTTGCTGGTGCGCAACCAAAGCGATAGGCGCGCAGAACGTCCTGGATTTTGTCGATAATCAGATTATGTGGTGTGGCGGTTAACGTCCCTTCAGTCAGGCGTTCAAATTGCACGGGCATAAACTGGCTAATGAGTCCCAGTGGTAAAGCAACGTCATTAAGGTTGGTGATTAATTTCTCTACACTTTGACGAATGCGAGGATGCGGCCAGTAGTAACGAATACGGTCGGAGAGGCTGAAGTGAATATCGACCATCGCCTGGCTCCAGGTTGGACGATAGTATTTTTTCCAGTAGTCCGGTTCATTCAGCATAACTTCGTCAATTACTTCCATAACCCGGCTCCGCTGCTCTGGAGAAACCAGTTCATTTTCCATTTGCGCTAGCGCAAAAATGGCTTCACGCAGCGCGAAGGTCAGCGCTGGACCCACTTTTAAAATTGCATAGTGATCGCGTACCAGGGCGCGGTATGCCTGGCGGGTTTGATAATCTGTAGAATGCGCTTCATAAACCATTGGAGTTTCTTTAATCCAGGCTGAAAGCGCTTCTGCAGCCTGTGGCTGATAATGAATGATCTGAGTGTGATCGAATTCGACGCCGGGTTGGACAACAATAGCGATCACGCGAGTTAGCGCTTCTTCAAGTCCTAATGCTCTAAAGGCAATTTGATGGGTTTCCAGTGTACGGGCGGCATCTTCTTCGCGTGTGACATGAACAGTGCCAATGGTACTGGCTTCGCCACCGGGAACAGGAACCTCAGTACCAATCACATAAGTCAGTTGGTGTTTCTGTTCTTCGGTTGCCGTAGCTTCTGCGGCCTGGCAAAGTACGGCAGCTCGCTGAGCAACAACCATCGGATCCAGCGGCGTGGGATCGTCAGCACAGGACATTGAAGCATCGAGGTGGATTTTGCTGAACCCTGCGGCAACGTAGGCTTTAATTAAGGCTACGGATTTCTCCATCGCTTCCGCCGCAGGTTCATTTTGCCAGCAGTTAGGACCGAGGTGATCGCCACCCAGGATCAGTCTTTCACGAGGGAAACCAATCTCTTGTGCGATGCCATAGACAAAATCACGGAAATCGGCGGGTTTCATTCCGGTATAACCACCAAACTGATTAACCTGATTAGACGTCGCTTCGATCAGAACTTTACTATCCGTGTCGAGATCAAAACGTAATGCGGATTCAATGACCAGCGGATGTGCTGAACAAACCGAACAAATACCTAAATGCTCACCTGCTTTATGACGAGAGATTATTTCTTTCACTTCTATCTCCGATATCTTTTGTTTATCTTCATAATATTTTTGGATTGAAGGCAAAGGGTAAAAGCGACTTTCGTGATCCAGCTTTAAAACAGACCTTTGTCAGAATCCGTACAAATCAAATAAATCAATAGGTTACAATTTTCCTTCACAGCCGCAATCGGCAATGACTTTACGCACCACCTCTTTCATGGCGGCTTTTGCTGGCATCATGTAATGCCGTGGGTCATTTGCATTGGTATGTGTACTCAGATAAGTTTTGAGTGCGCCAGAAAAGGCGATTTTGAGTTCGGTCGCGACGTTCACTTTGCAGACCCCTAAAGAGATAGCGCACTTAATATCATGTGTTGGCAGGCCGGATGCGCCATGTAAAACAAGTGGAATATCAACGCGCTGACGAATTTCTGCTAGTCGTTCAAAATCAAGTTTAGGTTCAGCACTATACAAACCATGGGCTGTGCCGATCGCGACAGCCAGTGAGTCGATACCGGTTTTTTCCACAAACTCCCGAGCCTGTTCTGGGTGGGTATAAAGCGCATCTTTTCCGTCCACGATCAGGTCATCTTCTTGTCCACCCAGTCGTCCCAGCTCAGCTTCAACGCTTACGTCATAGCGGTGGCAGTAGTCAGTTACGTGCTTAACTAATTCAATGTTGTCGGCAAACGGCAGATGTGAACCATCGATCATGACAGAGCGAATACCTGTAGCGACTTTCGCTTTAATATCGGTGGCACTTTCGTGGTGATCGAGATGGATGGCGAGAGGATGGTTCCAGCTTCTTGCCAGTTCACTGGCGATAGCAACGATGTTACCGACCCCGGCATAACTAAAAGTGCCTGGTGTGCCGGCGACGATCAACGGAGAGCGTAGTTCGGCTGCTGTTTCCACGACAACCTGTAGGGTCTCCAGGTTGTGGATGTTAAAAGCCGGTACGGCATAGCCTTCTTGCTGCGCCTTCTTCAGCATCATTTTGCTTGAGATGATAAACATACTTCCTCCGAAGTCTTTCGATTTCTTTCTTCGAAATAAAGTATAGGGTTTCGTAATGTTTTTTTGTGATTTTGATCTGATAAATGAAAGTTTCGAAAGAAAAGGGAGGGTTGCGAAAGTTATAGCGAAAAAAAAGGCATGTCAGAAGACATGCCCTTGAAGAAAATATTGCGGACAATCAGGTCACTGGCGCTGGGTTAAACACCGCCAGTTGGTTGTGCAGCCCCCACTGATCTGAGAAGGTTTTCTTACGTCCGCTGGCGACGTCGAGAATAAACTCGAACAGTTTCAGACCCACGTCTTCAATGGTTTCTTCTCCGGTGGCGATGGTGCCTGCGTTGATGTCCATCAGGTCAAACCAACGGTTGGCCAGCTCAGTACGCGTCGCCATTTTTATCACCGGCACGGCCATCAGGCCGTACGGCGTACCGCGACCGGTGGTGAACACCTGTACGGTGATTCCGGAAGCGACCTGCTGCGTACCGCAAACAAAATCACTGGCGGGGGTTGCGGCGTAAATCAGACCACGTTTGGTTGGACGCTGACCCGGCGACAATACTTCGACAATGGCGCTCTTGCCGGACTTGGCAATAGAGCCCAGCGCTTTTTCCACCACATTTGCCAGACCGCCTTTCTTATTGCCCGGAGAAGGGTTGGCGCTGCGATCCGTTTTGCCCATATCCAGGTAGTTATCGTACCAGGCCATCTCTTCGAGCAGGCGTTTACCTACTTCTTCGTTAATCGCCCTTGGGGTCAGAAGGTGGATGGCATCGCGCACTTCGGTAACTTCAGAGAACATCACAGTCGCGCCGCAGCGTACTAACAGGTCGGAGGCATAACCCACCGCCGGGTTGGCCGTCACGCCAGAAAATGCATCGCTGCCGCCGCACTGCATGCCGACCACCAGTTCTGATGCCGGGCAGGTTTCACGCTGTCGCTGATTGAGTTTTGCCAGATGGCGTTCGGCCACCTGCAAAATATCGGCAACCATCGATTGAAAGCCAATGTGCTTTTCATCCTGCAGGCTGACGACGCTGGCGCTGTCGACCGGAATACTTTTCACATCGTGCGTACCTTCGAGCAGGCGCTCTGGCTGTAGTTTTTCACAACCGAGGCCGATGACCATCACTTCACCGCCAAAATTCGGGTTAAGCGCAATATTGTGAATGGTGCGAATCGGCACAATGGCGGCTGGGGCATTGATCGCCACGCCGCAGCCGTACAAGTGATTGAGCCCCACCACGCCATCAACGTTCGGGTATTTGGGCAACAGATCGCGCTCAATGATTTTCACCACATAATCCACCACACCCGCCACGCAGTGCACACTGGTCGAGATGCCGAGCAGATTCTTGGTGCCGACGCTACCGTCAGCATTGCGGTAACCTTCGAAGGTATAGCCCTCCAGAGGCGGCAGCGGCTCTGGCACTTTGGTTGCCAGCGGCAGCGTCTCCAGCGGTGGAGCTTTGGGCAGTTCAACCATTGATTCATCAATCCAGCTGCCGCGTGGGATATCGCGAACGGCATAGCCTATCACTTCGCCATAACGCACAATTTCGCCGTGAACAGGAATATCCAGTAGCGCCACTTTATGGCCCTGGGGAATATGTTCAATGAGTTCCAGTCCGTCCGGAAAACGCGTCCCGGCTTTCAGACCATTGTCATTGACAATTATCGCCACATTATCTGTTTCGTGAACTTTAATATAAAACGCCGTTGGCGATTCTTGTCTGATTTCGATGTCGGCCATTGTCCAGTATTCTCCAACAAGGTGGTGATAATAGTGTGAATATTTATATTTTGAATCTAATTGTAAGTAATAAAGATTCGATATCGTGAAATAAGAATGTCAGGAGTTTAATGCCAAGAATGTGACGATGATCACTTAAACTCAGCAAGGCCGGGCTACCAGGGGCAGCAATACGTAAATGTGTGCATTAGCGCCCATGCGTGTGGGCATATGCCCAAAACATTAATTTAATAACGCGTTATAAATGAGCGCTTGCACAATGATTAACGTTACGCTGCTGATTATACTGAATCACGGTTTTATAGCGTCTGATAAATTATTATGCGTTCTAATTATCAGTAATTTATCACCAGGAATATCTACTCAATAATAATAAAAATTTAATGTACCCGAGGTAATTAGAATGATTCTGGATACAGTTGTCGAGAAAAAGAAAGGTACGCACACCCGTTATTTAATATTGCTGATAATATTTATCGTTACCGCCGTTAACTATGCGGACCGTGCGACGCTATCTATTGCCGGCACGGAAGTAGCGAAAGAGTTGCAGCTCAGCGCCATCTCTATGGGTTACATTTTCTCCGCCTTCGGCTGGGCTTACCTGTTGATGCAAATCCCCGGTGGCTGGCTGTTGGATAAATTCGGCTCGAAGAAAGTCTACACATACAGTCTGTTCTTCTGGTCACTGTTCACCTTCCTGCAAGGCTTTGTGGACATGTTCCCGCTGGCCTGGGCGGGTATTTCAATGTTCATCATGCGCTTTATGCTGGGCTTCTCGGAAGCGCCGTCCTTTCCGGCGAATGCTCGTATCGTGGCGGCCTGGTTCCCGACGAAAGAGCGCGGTACGGCATCCGCAATTTTTAATTCCGCGCAGTATTTTTCCCTGGCGCTGTTTTCTCCGCTGCTCGGCTGGCTGACCTTCGCCTGGGGCTGGGAGCACGTGTTTACCGTAATGGGCGTGATTGGTTTTGTGCTCACCGGGCTGTGGGTAAAGTTTATTCATAACCCAACCGATCATCCGCGTATGTCGCAAGAAGAACTGAAGTTTATCTCGGAAAACGGCGCGGTCGTGGATATGGACCACAAAAAGCCGTGCGATGTGAAGTCAGGTGGTCCTAAACTGCATTATATCAAGCAGTTGCTCACTAACCGTATGATGCTTGGCGTGTTCTTCGGCCAGTATTTTATCAACACAATTACCTGGTTTTTCCTCACCTGGTTCCCGATTTACCTGGTACAGGAAAAAGGCATGTCGATCCTCAAAGTTGGCCTGGTAGCTTCGATTCCGGCGCTGTGCGGATTCGCCGGTGGTGTGCTCGGCGGCGTGTTCTCTGATTATCTGATTAAACGTGGCTTCAGTATCACACTGGCGCGTAAGCTGCCGATTGTGCTCGGCATGCTGCTCGCGTCGACCATTATTCTGTGTAACTACACCGATAACACCACCCTGGTGGTCGCACTGATGGCGCTGGCGTTCTTCGGCAAAGGCTTCGGGGCGCTGGGATGGCCGGTGATTTCCGATACCGCGCCGAAAGAGATTGTCGGTCTGTGCGGTGGGGTATTTAACGTATTTGGTAACGTGGCTTCCATCGTCACTCCGCTGGTGATTGGGTATCTGGTGAGCGAGCTGCACTCATTTAATGCTGCGCTGATGTTTGTAGGGTGTTCGGCGCTGATGGCAATGGTTTGCTACCTGTTTATTGTCGGTGACATTAAACGTATGGAATTGCAGAAATAAACAAAGGTATAGGCGATGAATAACACGATTTTCCCGAATAAGTTTAAAGCGGCCCTCGCGGCGCAACAGATTCAGATTGGCTGCTGGTCTGCATTAGCCAGCCCAATCAGCACTGAAGTTTTAGGCCTGGCGGGGTTTGACTGGCTGGTGCTGGACGGCGAACACGCGCCGAACGATATCTCGACGTTTATCCCGCAATTGATGGCGCTGAAAGGCAGCGCCAGCGCACCGGTAGTGCGCGTACCGACCAACGAGCCGGTAATCATCAAGCGCCTGCTGGATATCGGGTTTTACAACTTCCTGATCCCGTTCGTTGAGACGGAAGAAGAGGCGGTAAACGCCGTGGCATCGACCCGCTATCCGCCGGAAGGTATTCGCGGCGTGTCCGTATCCCATCGCGCCAATAT
Source organism: Citrobacter sp. Ce006 (assembly GCF_030336535.1). Lineage (NCBI taxonomy): Bacteria > Pseudomonadati > Pseudomonadota > Gammaproteobacteria > Enterobacterales > Enterobacteriaceae > Citrobacter > Citrobacter sp. Ce006. The sequence continues at coordinate 79,580 of NZ_JAOWDO010000058.1, read as the reverse complement.
GTTTGGCACCGTACCGGACTACTTTGCGCAATCGAATAAGAACATCACGATCATCGTGCAGATCGAAAGTCAGCAGGGCGTTGATAACGTTGACGCAATCGCGGCGACAGAAGGCGTCGACGGTGTCTTCGTCGGCCCAAGCGATCTGGCTGCGGCGCTAGGCCACCTTGGCAATGCGTCACATCCTGATGTGCAGAAAGCTATCCAGCACATTTTTGCCCGCGCGAAAGCACATGGCAAACCAAGCGGCATTCTGGCCCCGGTAGAGGCGGATGCACGTCGTTATCTGGAGTGGGGCGCGACGTTTGTTGCCGTTGGTAGTGACCTTGGCGTGTTCCGTTCAGCCACGCAGAAACTGGCTGATTCTTTTAAGAAATAACCACCATCGACAGTAGAGAGAGATAAAGACATGACAATGAAAGTTGGTTTTATTGGCCTCGGTATCATGGGTAAACCAATGAGTAAAAACCTCCTCAAGGCAGGTTACTCGCTGGTGGTTGCTGACCGTAACCCGGAATCCATTGCACAAGTGATTGCCGCAGGCGCTGAAACTGCCGCCACGGCGAAAGAAATTGCCGAGCAGTGCGACGTGATCATCACCATGCTGCCGAACTCTCCGCATGTGAAAGAAGTGGCGCTGGGTGAAGGCGGCATTATTGAAGGGGCGAAGCCGGGCACAGTGCTTATCGACATGAGCTCCATCGCGCCGTTAGCCAGCCGTGAAATTAGCGATGCGCTGAAAGCAAAAGGCGTGGATATGCTGGATGCGCCGGTCAGCGGCGGCGAGCCAAAAGCGATTGACGGCACGTTGTCGGTGATGGTTGGCGGTGACAAAGCGATCTTCGACAAGTACTACGATCTGCTGAAAGCGATGGCAGGCTCCGTGGTGCATACCGGTGAAATTGGCGCGGGTAACGTCACCAAGCTGGCGAATCAGGTCATTGTGGCGCTGAACATTGCCGCGATGTCTGAAGCGCTGACGTTGGCGACTAAAGCGGGTGTGAACCCGGATCTGGTGTATCAGGCGATCCGTGGCGGGCTGGCGGGAAGCACCGTGCTCGACGCGAAAGCACCGATGGTGATGGACCGCAACTTTAAACCAGGCTTCCGTATTGACCTGCATATCAAAGATCTGGCGAATGCGCTGGATACCTCTCATGGCGTTGGCGCCCAGTTGCCGCTGACTGCTGCAGTTATGGAGATGATGCAGGCGCTCCGCGCAGATGGATTGGGGACAGCCGATCACAGCGCGCTCGCATGCTACTACGAAAAACTGGCGAAAGTGGAAGTCACTCGCTAACAAGAAGGGCGCGGATGCGCGCCCTGTATTTCTTGCCTTGCGCGGCACAGTCAGGCTACATAACTATGAAAATCGTAATTGCCCCAGACTCTTATAAAGAAAGCCTTTCTGCCACCGAGGTAGCTCAGGCGATAGAAAAAGGATTTCGGGAAATTTTCCCCGATGCGCAATATGTTTCTGTTCCGGTTGCCGATGGCGGTGAAGGAACGGTCGAAGCCATGATTGCCGCGACGCAAGGGAGTGAACATTCAGCATGGGTGACGGGGCCGCTGGGCGAAAAAGTGAATGCCTGCTGGGGCATGTCCGGGGACGGTAAAACCGCGTTTATCGAAATGGCGGCAGCCAGTGGTCTGGCGTTGGTTCCTCCTGAAAAGCGCAACCCTTTAGTCACTACGTCGCGTGGCACCGGGGAGTTGATTTTGCAGGCGTTGGATAGCGGTGCGCAGAGCATCATTATAGGCATTGGCGGCAGTGCGACTAACGACGGTGGCGCGGGTATGGTGCAGGCGCTGGGGGCGAAACTTTGCGATGCCAACGGGACAGAGATTGGCTACGGTGGCGGAAGCCTGATGAGTCTGAATACTATCGATATCTCGGGTCTGGATCCGCGCTTAAAAACCTGTTCCATTCGCGTGGCCTGCGATGTGACTAATCCACTCATTGGCGATTCTGGCGCTTCGCGCATTTTTGGACCGCAGAAAGGGGCGACGGAAGAACGCATTCTCGAACTGGACCGTAATCTGTCTCACTATGCTGACATTATTAAAAAGTCTCTGCGAGTTGATGTGAAAGACGTGCCCGGCTCCGGTGCTGCTGGCGGAATGGGCGCAGCGTTAATGGCTTTTTTAGGCGCGGAGCTGCGCAGCGGTATCGAGATTGTGACCCAGGCGCTCAATCTGGAAGAGCATATTCACGACTGTACGCTGGTGGTGACCGGCGAAGGGCGGATCGACAGCCAGAGCATTCACGGCAAAGTACCGGTGGGTGTGGCGAACGTCGCGAAGAAGTACCACAAGCCAGTCATTGGTATTGGCGGCAGCCTGACGCGCGATGTAGAGGTGGTGCATCAATATGGTATCGATGCGGTGTTTAGCGTATTGACCAGCATCGGCACGCTGGAAGAGGCCTTCCGTGGGGCATTTGATAATATTTATCGCGCTTCAAGAAACATCGCCGCCACGTTGGCGATAGGAATACGCAGTGCGGGGTGACATTGCTCCGCAAACCCTCTATACTGCGCGCCGAAGCTGACCAGACAGTCGCCGCTTCGTCGTCGTCCTCTTCGGGGGAGACGGGCGGAGGGGAGGAAAGTCCGGGCTCCATAGGGCAGGGTGCCAGGTAACGCCTGGGGGGGAAACCCACGACCAGTGCAACAGAGAGCAAACCGCCGATGGCCCACGTAAGTGGGATCAGGTAAGGGTGAAAGGGTGCGGTAAGAGCGCACCGCGCGGCTGGTAACAGTCCGTGGCACGGTAAACTCCACCCGGAGCAAGGCCAAATAGGGGTTCACAAGGTACGGCCCGTACTGAACCCGGGTAGGCTGCTTGAGCCAGTGAGCGATTGCTGGCCTAGATGAATGACTGTCCACGACAGAACCCGGCTTATCGGTCAGCTTCACTCTTTATAAAACCCCGCTTCGGCGGGGTTTTTGCTTTCTGGGCAGGTTGGATGAATGACTGTCCACGACGCTATGCTCAAAAGAACGCGGCTTATCGATCCGCTTCACTCTTTATAAGACCCCGCTTCGGCGGGGTTTTTGCTTTCTGGGCAGGCTGGATGAATGACTGTCCACGACGCTATGCTCAAAAGAACGCGGCTTATCGGTCAGCTTCACTCTTTATAAAACCCCGCTTCGGCGGGGTTTTTGCTGTATGAGCTGGTTGTCATGCTTGATGGCGCTACGCTTATCAGGCCTACTGGGATGGGTGGAACTGGTTTGGTAGGCCGGATAAGGTGTTTACACCGCCATCCGGCAAATATTTTCCTGATAGTATTGCGATTGGTTTACCCCGAATCTGGCGTTTTATTTTCCATTCATCTAATCTTTATTTAGTTCTTATTTATGTTGCTGGCTTCTTTTATAAGAGGAAATGTCTCTCGGGATATTTCTTGTTTTGTGATGGGCAACACAAAACGCTATGCGATACGTTTTTTCCGAGAATAATCACGCGCAATCGATCGCTATCACAAAATTAGTTGCTGACAAAGTGCGCAAAACAAGTGTTATAATAATGTTACGTATGGTGATGGTTTGTTTTCATTGTTTTAAATATTGATAAATGTAATGTTTCTTTACAAACAAATAAGGTCGAAAAACGTGATGCATAACGTTATTTAATCACTATAAACAATAAAATCAAATTATTTTTGATAAATTGCTTATTAAATTTAAGCACCGTTTTGCCTGATAATTACTCTGTAATTGATTGAAATATAGCCTTTCATGGATTTAAGAAATAGCAGGGAAAATGATGTCGTTATAGCCATAAAAAATCGTTATCCCCCCATCTTTTTTTGATTAAAGTCAGGATAAAGTGAGATCAATATTTCATATCTATATGATTATTAAGTGATTTCAATTTTCATAATAGTCTTACAAAATGTAAGTCAAGGGGATTTGTGAGTGGTAGCACATATCCTTGTTCGCTTAATTTGGTACACTTCCTGCCGTCAACAAAGTAATTAGCGTAGGTCGATATGAATACTATTACACTCCCTAAAACACAGCACTTAGTGGTCTTTCAGGAAGTCATTAGAAGTGGTTCTATCGGCTCAGCTGCAAAAGAATTAGGTTTAACTCAACCGGCTGTCAGCAAAATCATTAATGATGTAGAAGCTTATTTCGGTATTGAGTTAGTTGTACGTAAAAATACTGGTGTGACATTAACTCAGGCAGGTCAGGTGATGCTCTCATGGTCTGAATCTATTACCCGTGAAATGAAAAACATGGTTGATGAGATGAACAGCATGACGAGCAACGCGGTCGTTGATGTGTCGTTTGGCTTTCCTTCACTGATTGCCTTCACCATCATGTCCGGCATGATTAAAAAATTCAAAGAAGTGTTTCCGAAAGCGCAGGTTTCTATGTATGAAGCTCAGCTCTCCTCCTTCTTACCGGCGATTCGTGACGGACGTCTGGACTTCGCTATCGGTACGCTGAGTGATGAGATGAAACTGCACGATCTGCACGTTGAGCCGCTCTTTGAGTCAGACTTTATCCTGGTCGCCAGCAAGTCCCGAACATGCACCGGCATCACCTCGCTGAGCGCGTTGAAAAACGAACAGTGGGTGTTGCCACAAACGAATATGGGTTACTACAGCGAACTTCTTACCACGTTACAGAATAATGGCATCAGCAGTGAAAACATCGTTAATACAGACTCCGTCGTTACGATTTATAATCTTGTTCTCAGTGCTGATTTCTTAACAGTAATTCCCTGCGATATGACCACACCGTTTGGCTCAAACCAGTTTATTACTATCCCGGTAGAAGAAACCTTACCCGTCGCGCGTTATGCCGCCGTATGGTCGAAAAATTATCGAATTAAAAAAGCAGCATCTATTTTGGTGGAATTAGCCAAAGAATATTCATCATATAATTGTCGGAGACGAAGGCAATTAATTGAAATTGATTAAAGATTGAATTTGTTTTAACACGAAATCAACGCCATCTGTCTATATCTGACAATGGTCACGGCTATCTATTTACTTTAATACCCTAGTAAGAGGTTCTAATGCACATTACATACGATCTCCCAGTTGCAATTGAAGATATCCTCGAAGCGAAAAAAAGACTGGCGGGGAAAATTTATAAAACGGGAATGCCTCGCTCTAACTATTTTAGTGAACGTTGCAAAGGGGAAATTTTCCTCAAGTTTGAAAACATGCAGCGTACCGGTTCATTTAAAATCCGTGGCGCGTTTAACAAGCTCAGTTCATTAACCGAAGCTGAAAGATGTAAGGGTGTGGTGGCTTGCTCTGCAGGTAACCATGCGCAAGGCGTTTCTCTCTCCTGCGCTATGCTCGGAATCGACGGCAAAGTGGTGATGCCGAAAGGCGCGCCGAAGTCTAAAGTTGCTGCAACCTGTGATTATTCCGCAGAAGTTGTGCTGCATGGCGACAACTTCAACGACACCATCGCTAAGGTTAGCGAGATTGTGGAAACGGAAGGCCGTATCTTTATTCCGCCATATGATGACCCGAAAGTCATTGCAGGTCAGGGGACTATTGGTCTGGAAATTCTGGAAGATCTGTACGATGTCGATAACGTGATTGTGCCAATTGGCGGTGGCGGACTGATTGCTGGTATTGCGGTGGCAATTAAGTCTATTAACCCGACCATTAAAATTATTGGCGTGCAGTCTGAAAACGTTCACGGCATGGCGGCTTCTTTCCACGCTGGAGAAATAACCACGCACCGAACGACCGGCACCCTGGCGGATGGTTGTGACGTTTCCCGCCCGGGTACTTTAACGTATGAAATTGTTCGTGAGTTGGTGGATGACATTGTCCTGGTCAGCGAAGATGAAATTCGCAACAGCATGGTGGCATTAATTCAGCGAAATAAAGTTGTGACTGAAGGTGCCGGCGCGCTGGCATGCGCAGCATTATTAAGCGGGAAATTAGATAGCTATATCCAGAACAGAAAAACAGTCAGCATTATTTCTGGCGGTAATATCGACCTTTCTCGTGTATCTCAAATTACTGGTTTAGTTGACGCTTAATATACTTCGTTGAGGATAGGATATGAGTACTACTGATAGCATTGTATCCAGCCAGACAAAACAGTCGTCCTGGCGCAAATCGGACACCACCTGGACACTGGGTTTATTTGGTACAGCCATCGGCGCAGGGGTGCTGTTCTTCCCTATCCGCGCAGGTTTTGGCGGACTGATCCCCATTCTGATCATGCTGGTGCTGGCATACCCCATTGCCTTCTATTGCCACCGTGCGCTGGCACGCCTGTGTCTTTCCGGTTCTAATCCTTCCGGTAACATCACAGAAACGGTTGAAGAGCACTTTGGTAAAACGGGCGGCGTGGTTATCACGTTCCTCTACTTCTTTGCGATTTGTCCGCTGCTGTGGATTTATGGCGTCACCATTACCAACACCTTTATGACCTTCTGGGAAAACCAGTTGCAGATGCCCGCGTTAAACCGTGGCTTCGTGGCACTGTTCCTGCTGCTGTTGATGGCATTCGTCATCTGGTTCGGTAAAGATCTGATGGTTAAAGTGATGAGCTTCCTGGTATGGCCGTTTATTGCCAGCCTGGTGCTTATTTCTCTGTCTCTGATCCCTTACTGGAACTCTGCGGTTATCGATCAGGTTGATCTCAGCAATATCGCACTGACTGGCCATGACGGCATCCTGGTTACCGTGTGGCTGGGTATTTCCATCATGGTGTTCTCTTTCAACTTCTCACCTATCGTTTCTTCCTTCGTGGTGTCTAAACGCGAAGAGTATGAGAAAGATTTTGGTCGCGAGTTCACCGAGCAGAAATGTTCCAAAATCATCTCCCGCGCCAGTATGTTGATGGTTGCCGTGGTTATGTTCTTCGCCTTTAGCTGCCTGTTCACGCTGTCTCCGGCAAACATGGCGGATGCGAAAGCGCAAAACATTCCGGTACTTTCTTACCTGGCGAACCACTTCGCTTCACTGTCCGGTACGAAGTCCACCTTCGCGACCGTTCTGGAATACGGTGCTTCAATCATCGCACTGGTTGCTATCTTCAAATCTTTCTTCGGCCACTATCTGGGCACGCTGGAAGGACTGAACGGTCTGGTGCTGAAGTTTGGTTACAAAGGCGATAAAACAAAAGTTTCTGCCGGCAAACTTAATACCATCAGCATGATCTTCATCATGGGTTCCACCTGGGTTGTGGCTTACGCCAACCCGAACATCCTGGACCTGATTGAAGCAATGGGCGCGCCGATTATTGCCTCTCTGCTCTGCCTGCTGCCGATGTACGCCATCCGTAAAGCGCCATCACTGGCGAAATACCGTGGCCGTCTGGATAACGTGTTTGTTACCGCGATTGGTCTGCTGACCATCCTGAACATCGTCTACAAACTGTTTTAATCCTTAAGCTCAGGATGAGCGGAGTAGTGAAATGAATGAGTTTCCGGTAGTACTGGTTATTAACTGTGGTTCATCCTCCATTAAATTCTCAGTGCTGGATGCAGCAAACTGTGACGTTTTAATGGCGGGAATTGCAGACGGTATTAACTCTGAAAATGCGTTCATAGCAATTAATGGAGGAGAGCCAGCTAAGCTGGCTCACCACAGCTACGAAGACGCATTAAAAGCAATTGCCGTTGAACTGGAGAAACGTAATTTAATGGACAGCGTGGCCTTAATTGGCCACCGCATTGCCCACGGCGGAAATATCTTTACCGAATCAGCAATTATTACTGAGGAAGTTATCGACAATATTCGCCGGGTATCGCCTTTAGCGCCGTTACATAATTATGCGAACCTCAGTGGGATCGAGTCCGCTCAGCACCTTTTCCCAGGCGTGCAGCAGGTCGCGGTATTTGATACCAGCTTCCACCAGACGATGGCTCCTGAGGCCTATCTGTACGGTTTACCGTGGAAATATTTTGAGGAGTTGGGCGTTCGTCGTTACGGTTTCCACGGCACGTCGCACCGCTATGTTTCTCAGCGAGCGCATGAGCTTCTCGAGCTGCAACATGATGACTCAGGTCTGGTTGTGGCGCACCTGGGGAACGGCGCGTCAATCTGTGCGGTACGTAACGGACAGAGCGTTGATACCTCAATGGGCATGACGCCGCTGGAAGGGCTGATGATGGGCACACGCAGCGGCGACGTCGATTTCGGCGCGATGGCGTGGATTGCCAGCGAAACCAACCAGACGCTGAGCGACCTTGAACGTGTAGTGAATAAAGAGTCCGGTTTACTGGGTATTTCCGGTTTGTCCTCTGACTTACGTACGTTAGAAAAAGCCTGGCACGAGGGACATGAGCGTGCGCAGTTGGCGATTAAAACGTTTGTGCATCGTATTGCACGTCATATCGCTGGACATGCCGCATCACTGCATCGTCTTGATGGGATTATTTTCACCGGTGGAATAGGTGAGAACTCGGTATTAATTCGTCGTCTGGTTATTGAACACCTCGCCGTTTTAGGTGTGAATATCGATAGCGAGATGAATAGCCTGCCAAATTCCCATGGCGAAAGAATTATCTCTAATAAAGATGCTCGTGTTATTTGTGCGGTAATTCCCACAAATGAAGAGAAAATGATTGCGCGTGATGCCATTGCGTTAGGCAAAATTAATACACCAGTAGAATTTGCATAATTAATTTTCAGCAGAGAGATTATTTTTCATGAAGGTAAATATCGATACCAGCGATATGCTGTATGCCGAAGCCTGGAATGGCTTTAAAGGTACGGACTGGAAAGAAGAAATTAATGTCCGTGATTTTATTCAGCACAACTATACGCCTTATGAAGGGGATGAATCTTTCCTCGCCGAAGCTACGCCTGCGACCACTGCGTTGTGGGAAAAAGTCATGGCGGGCATCCGTATTGAAAACTCGACGCACGCGCCGGTTGATTTCGATACCAATATTGCCACCACGATAACCGCTCATGATGCGGGTTATATTGAACAAGAACTGGAAAAAATCGTCGGTTTGCAAACGGATAAGCCGCTCAAGCGTGCTCTGCATCCGTTTGGCGGCATCAACATGATCAAAAGCTCTTTTGATGCTTATGGTCGTGAGATGGATGCTGATTTTGAATACCAGTTTACTGAACTGCGTAAAACCCATAACCAGGGCGTATTCGACGCCTACTCTCCGGATATGCTGCGCTGCCGTAAATCCGGCGTGCTGACCGGCCTGCCGGATGGTTACGGTCGTGGTCGTATCATCGGTGATTATCGCCGCGTCGCGCTGTACGGTATCCGCTACCTGGTGCGCGAGCGTGAACTGCAGTTTGCCGATCTCCAGTCTAACCTGGAGTGGGGCCAGAATCTTGAAGCCACGATTCGTCTGCGCGAAGAACTGTCTGAGCACCGCCGTGCTCTGCTGCAAATGCAGGAAATGGCGGCGAAATACGGCTGCGATATCTCCCGTCCGGCGCGTAATGCGCAGGAAGCGGTGCAGTGGGTGTACTTTGCTTACCTGGCTGCGGTGAAATCGCAGAACGGCGGCGCTATGTCGCTGGGCCGTACCGCATCGTTCCTCGACATCTACATTGAGCGCGATTTCAAAGCGGGTATCTTAAACGAGCAGCAGGCGCAGGAGCTGATCGACCACTTCATTATGAAGATCCGTATGGTGCGCTTCCTGCGTACGCCGGAATTCGACACGTTGTTCTCAGGCGACCCTATCTGGGCGACCGAAGTTATCGGCGGCATGGGGCTGGATGGCCGCACGCTGGTGACGAAAAACTCGTTCCGTTACCTGCATACGCTGCACACCATGGGCCCGGCGCCTGAGCCGAACCTGACTGTACTGTGGTCTGAGCAGCTACCGATTGCCTTCAAAAAGTACGCCGCCCAGGTGTCTATCATCACTTCATCTTTGCAGTATGAGAACGACGATTTGATGCGCGCCGACTTTGACAGCGATGACTATGCCATTGCCTGCTGCGTCAGCCCGATGGTTATCGGCAAACAAATGCAGTTCTTCGGTGCGCGTGCAAACCTCGCCAAAACGTTGCTGTACGCAATCAACGGCGGCGTGGATGAGAAACTGAAAATCCAGGTCGGCCCGAAAACGGCGCCGCTGATGGATGACGTGCTGGACTACGACACGGTGATGGAGAGCCTGGACCACTTTATGGACTGGCTGGCCGTGCAGTACATCAGCGCGCTGAACATCATCCACTACATGCACGACAAGTACAGCTACGAAGCTTCGCTGATGGCGCTGCACGATCGTGATGTCTATCGCACGATGGCCTGCGGTATGGCTGGTCTGTCCGTGGCGGCGGATTCTCTGTCGGCTATCAAATATGCTCGCGTGAAACCGATTCGCGATGAAAATGGTCTGGCCGTTGATTTCGAAATCGAAGGCGACTATCCGCAATACGGCAACAACGACGAGCGCGTAGACAGTATTGCCTGCGACCTGGTCGAACGCTTTATGAAGAAAATTAAGGTGTTGCCAACCTACCGTAACGCGGTGCCAACGCAGTCTATTCTGACCATCACCTCCAACGTGGTGTACGGACAGAAAACCGGTAACACGCCGGACGGACGTCGCGCTGGTACGCCGTTTGCGCCAGGGGCTAACCCGATGCACGGCCGCGATCGTAAAGGTGCGGTGGCGTCGTTAACGTCGGTCGCCAAACTGCCGTTTACCTATGCCAAAGACGGTATCTCATACACCTTCTCCATTGTGCCGGCTGCACTGGGCAAAGAGGATGGGGTGCGTAAAACCAACCTGGTCGGTCTGCTGGACGGTTACTTCCACCATGAAGCGCATGTGGAAGGTGGGCAGCATCTGAACGTTAACGTTATGAACCGTGAAATGTTGATGGATGCCATTGAGCACCCGGAAAACTATCCGAACCTGACGATCCGCGTGTCTGGCTATGCGGTGCGCTTCAACGCGCTGACCCGCGAACAGCAGCAGGATGTTATTTCACGTACTTTCACCCAGGCGCTCTGACGCCGGAGGGACTATGAGAAAAGTTATTGCAACCGAATGTGCGCCAGGGGCCATCGGGCCTTACGTACAGGGTGTGGATCTGGGCAGTATGGTGTTGACGTCAGGTCAAATCCCGGTATGTCCACAGACCGGTGAAGTGGCAGAAAACGTGGCCGATCAGGCGCGTCAAAGCCTGGAAAACGTGAAAGCGATCGTCGAGTCCGCAGGTTTGAAAGTGAGCGATATCGTGAAGACGACCGTTTTCGTATCCGACCTGAACGATTTCGCCACCATTAACCAGGTGTACCAGCAGTTCTTTGATGAGCATAAGGCAATTTACCCTACGCGCAGCTGCGTACAGGTCGCCCGCTTACCCAAGGATGTGAAGCTCGAGATTGAAGCCATCGCCGTACGTGGCGACACGCTGTAATCCCTTGCGGGGCGATCGCAGGATCGCCCCGATCCTTAATGAGTGTGAAACCTGGTCTTCACTGAACGGCAATCCGAGGGTGTGGATATGATTAGCGCATTCGATATTTTTAAGATTGGCATTGGACCTTCCAGCTCCCATACCGTGGGGCCAATGAACGCAGGTAAAAGCTTTATCGATCTGTTGGTCAGCAGCGGAGAACTTCCCAAAACCACGCATATTGTGGTCGATCTTTATGGATCGCTCTCCCTGACCGGAAAAGGTCATGCGACAGATGTCGCCATCATAATGGGACTGGCCGGAAACAGTCCGCAAAACGTTAATATAGATTCAATCGCTGGCTTTATTCAGGAAGTGGCCCGTACCGGACGTTTACCGGTTGCAGAGGGCACGCATGTTGTCGATTTCACTCCAGATAAAAATATTCTCTTTCATAGCGAAACGCTGCCGCGCCATGAAAATGGCATGCGTATTACCGCGTGGAACGGCACCGAGACGCTGCTAAGTAAAACCTATTACTCCGTCGGCGGTGGTTTTATCGTTGAAGAGGAGCAATTTGGTCAGGCGCATGATGTTGAAGCACACGTGCCCTACAATTTTCATTCCGCCAGCGAATTGCTGAAACTGTGTGAGCGCAACGGGCTGTCTGTTTCCGGCTTGATGATGCAAAACGAACTGGCGATGCGCAGCAAAGAAGAAATCGATGCTGGCTTTGCCGCCATCTGGGACGTCATGCACGCCGGGATCGAGCGCGGTATGAACACCGAAGGCGTCCTGCCGGGCCCGCTTAACGTTCCGCGTCGCGCCGTGGCATTACGTCGGTTGCTGGTTTCCAGTGATAATCTGTCCAGCGACCCGATGAACGTGATTGACTGGATCAACATGTTCGCGCTGGCCGTGAGCGAAGAAAACGCCGCCGGTTGCCGGGTTGTCACGGCACCGACCAACGGCGCATGTGGGATTATCCCTGCTGTCCTGGCCTATTACGACAAGTTCCGTCGTCCGGTGAATGCGAACTCCATTGCTCGTTATTTGCTGGCCGCGGGGGCGATAGGCGCGCTGTATAAGATGAACGCCTCTATTTCTGGTGCTGAGGTGGGCTGTCAGGGTGAGATTGGCGTGGCCTGTTCAATGGCGGCAGCCGGGCTGACCGAGTTGCTTGGCGGTAGCCCGTCACAGGTTTGTATTGCGGCTGAAATCGCCATGGAGCATAACCTGGGGCTGACCTGCGACCCGGTAGCCGGACAGGTGCAAATACCGTGCATTGAGCGTAATGCGATCAACGCGGTAAAAGCCGTCAACGCCGCACGCATGGCGCTACGTCGGACGTCAGAGCCACGCGTGTCGCTCGATAAGGTGATCGAGACCATGTATGAAACAGGCAAAGATATGAACGACAAATACCGTGAAACGTCGCGCGGTGGCCTGGCGATTAAAGTGGTTTGTACCTGAGGTTAAAAGCCGGGCCTGATGGCGCCCAGCTTTCAGGCCTACGGTTTGCGCGCGTTTGTAGGCCGGATAAGGCGCAAGCGCCGCCATCCGGCCATGAATGAATTAATCAACATAGCAGAATAAAAAGGTGCACTTTAGTGCACCTTTTTTGTTGTGATCGGCTTCAAAATTAGAAATTAAATTCTTTATGTGAGTTTAAAAGAGAAAATATTTCTTAACTTTTAGAAATTACAGGGGTTTGTTTGTGAAGTTTTTCTCTGACCCTGCGCGTATGATTTCCTCATTACTCCAATAGCTCGCCTGCACCTTAGTACTGCGTATCGCATTGAGGCAGTACGAAAAAATATAAAAACCTCTACCTACACATTGAGCGGGAAATTATGGAAACAACAACAAATAACAGCGTAATACTCGACGCGTCTGCTCCGGCTCGCCGGGCGGGAATGACCGAAAGTGAATGGCGCGAAGCCATTAAATTCGACAGCACGGACACCGGCTGGGTCATTATGAGTATCGGTATGGCAATTGGCGCGGGGATTGTTTTTCTTCCTGTCCAGGTAGGGCTGATGGGGCTGTGGGTGTTCTTGCTCTCCTCTATCATCGGCTACCCAGCCATGTATCTGTTCCAGCGGCTGTTTATTAATACACTGGCTGAGTCCCCAGAGTGTAAAGACTATCCGAGCGTAATCAGCGGCTATCTGGGTAAGAACTGGGGCATCCTGTTAGGTGCGTTGTATTTTGTGATGCTGGTTATCTGGATGTTTGTTTATTCCACCGCCATTACCAATGACAGCGCCTCTTATCTGCACACGTTTGGTGTGACTGAAGGTTTGCTGTCCGACAGCCCGTTTTATGGCCTGGTGCTGATTTGCATCCTGGTTGCCCTCTCGTCACGCGGTGAACAAATGCTGTTTAAAATCTCCACCGGCATGGTACTGACCAAGCTACTGGTGGTTGCTGCGCTTGGCGTATCAATGGTGGGGATGTGGCATTTGCATAACGCAGGTTCACTGCCGCCGATGGCGTTACTGATCAAAAACGCGATCATCACGCTGCCGTTCACGCTGACCTCGATTCTGTTTATTCAGACCTTAAGCCCGATGGTTATCTCATACCGTTCTCGCAATAAATCCATTGAAGTGGCGCGCCATAAAGCCCTGCGTGCTATGAACATTGCGTTCGGTATCCTGTTTGTTACCGTCTTTTTCTACGCCGTTTCCTTCACGCTGGCGATGGGCCATGACGAAGCGGTTAAAGCCTACGAGCAGAACATTTCAGCTCTGGCGATTGCTGCGCAGTTTATCAACGGTGCGGGTGCTGGCTGGGTGAAAATCGTCAGCGTTATTCTGAACATTTTCGCCGTTATGACCGCTTTCTTCGGCGTCTACTTAGGTTTCCGTGAAGCGACTCAAGGGATCGTGATGAACGTGCTGCGCCGCTACATGCCAGCAGAGAAAATCAATGAGACCCTGGTTCAGCGCGGCATTATGGTTTTCGCCATCCTGTTGGCGTGGAGCGCAATTGTGCTCAATGCGCCGGTACTGAGCTTCACCTCTATTTGTAGCCCTATTTTCGGCATGGTGGGTTGTCTGATCCCGGCCTGGCTGGTCTACAAAGTTCCTGCACTGCACAAATACAAAGGCGCTTCCCTGTATCTGATTATTATCACGGGCCTGCTGCTGTGCATTTCTCCGTTCCTGGCATTTTCCTGAGATATCTGAGCAAAGGTTGTTGTTATGTTTGAGACTACATTGAATCCATTATGGGATAGTTTTATCCGCGCGGTGCAGGAAGAAGTTAAGCCTGCGCTGGGTTGTACGGAACCTATCTCTCTGGCTCTGGCGGCAGCGGTCGCAGCCGCTGAGCTGGGCGGCGCGGTTGAACGCATTGATGCGTGGGTCTCACCGAACCTGATGAAAAACGGCATGGGCGTTACCGTGCCGGGTACCGGAATGGTCGGGTTGCCTGTCGCGGCAGCGCTGGGTGCGCTGGGTGGAAATGCCCACGCCGGTTTAGAGGTACTGAAAGACGCGTCGCCACAAGCGATCGCCGATGCGAAAGCGATGCTGACCGCAGGGAAGGTTGCTGTGATGCTGCAGGAGCCTTGCGAGGACATCCTCTTTTCCCGCGCGAAGGTTTACGGCGCTGAAGGATGGGCGTGCGTAACGATTGTGGGCGGTCATACCAACATTGTGCGCATCGAGACCAATAAAGGCGTGGTGTTCACCACAGAACAGAACGCTGAGGAAGAGGAGCAGGAGTCACCGCTGGCGGTACTGTCTCACACGTCGTTGGAAGAGATTCTGGCGTTCGTGAACGCGGTACCGTTTGAGTCAATCCGCTTCATTCTCGATGCGGCAAAACTGAACGGTGCACTGTCTCAGGAAGGGCTGCGCGGTAACTGGGGCTTGCACATCGGAACCACGCTTGAGAAGCAATGTGCGCGTGGCCTGCTGGCTAACGATCTCTCCACCTCTATTCTGATCCGTACCAGCGCGGCATCGGATGCGCGAATGGGCGGGGCAACGCTGCCGGCCATGAGCAACTCCGGCTCCGGTAATCAGGGGATTACCGCCACCGTTCCGGTCATGGTGGTGGCCGAGCACTTTGGCGCGGATGAAGAGAAACTGGCGCGTGCGCTGATGTTGTCTCACCTGAGTGCTATCTACATCCATCATCAGCTCCCGCGTTTGTCTGCACTGTGTGCGGCAACCACGGCGGCGATGGGCGCCGCGGCGGGGATGGCATGGATCGTTGATGGTCGCTACAACACTATCGCGATGGCGATCAGCAGCATGATTGGCGACGTAAGCGGGATGATTTGTGATGGCGCTTCGAACAGCTGTGCGATGAAAGTCTCAACCAGTGCATCTGCGGCGTGGAAAGCGGTGCTGATGGCGCTGGATGATACCGCTGTAACCGGCAATGAAGGGATTGTGGCGCATAACGTGGAGCAATCTATCAGTAACCTGTGCGCGCTGGCGTGTCGTTCTATGCAGGAAACCGACAAGCAGATCATTGAGATCATGGCCAGTAAAGCGCATTAATCTGTAGGCCGGGTAAGGCGCAGCCGCTACCCGGCATCAGCCTGAGCCGCCTTTTCAGGCGGCTTCTTCGTCTTCCAGCCGTAGCTCGGCATCGGCCACAATCGCTTCCAGCTCCGTCAGCATTTCTTCATAACCGAAGGTAACCGTTTCCTGCTTTTTAGGCTCAGTCTGCGGCTGGCGTTTTTTTGATGATTTCTTGCTCAATAGTCGTACTCCGTTGTTTTCCCTGACTATACGGGCAAATCTATCAGCAAAGCGCGCAGCGGGGTATCAGCGACTAACGTTATGTTAGTTTCGTCACGAATAAATGCGCCATCGCCGCAGGTGAGCGCTTCTTTTTCGGCGCCAGATGTTACCGCATGGAATCTGCCGTGAATCGACTGTAAGTAAGCTCGCGGCCCATGTAACTGAAAACTCAGCGATTCACCCTGTTGCAGTTCAACGTGGTGCACCCAAACCTGTTGGCGCAGATGCAGGCTGCCTTGCTCACCGTCTGGCGAGGCCAACAGCTGATGCTTACCGGCGCTCAACGTGGCTTTCTGTACGCAGGCGTTTTCGCGCTGCGGACAGGCGTCCAGCCAGAGCTGCATTCTGGTTAATGGTTTATCTTTGCTGATATTGTGTTCGCTGTAGCTGATTCCTGGCTGTGTCGCGAGCAGTAAAACTTCTCCCGCTTTGGCCTGAATATGGTTGCCTTCGCTGTCGCGGTACTCCGCTTCCCCTTCGAGGATCAGATTGACGATATCCACCTTCGGATAGGTCCGTGGCTGGAAAGAGGCCCCCGGTGCCAGAACTTCCTGGTTCAGAACACGCAGCGAGGCATAACCCAGCAGTTTAGGATCAAAATAGTGTCCAAAGGAGAAGGTATAACGGGCCTGCAGCCAGCCGTAGTCTGCTTGCCCGCATTGTTTGGCTGTACGGGTAGTAATCATAGTTCTTGACCTCTCTTTACTTCCTTTTATGTTAAATGGCTAGACGCTGCATTGTTAGCCAGATATTCTGCCCGGTATGTTCAAATTTCCTGAATGAGAACGAGATGGCCAAAGAAAGGGCTTTAACGCTTGAAGCGTTACGCGTCATGGACGCAATAGACCGACGCGGCAGCTTTGCCGCAGCGGCGGACGAACTGGGGCGTGTTCCTTCTGCGCTCAGCTATACCATGCAGAAGCTGGAGGAGGAGCTGGACGTGGTGCTGTTTGACCGTTCAGGTCATCGCACAAAATTCACCAACGTCGGGCGTATGCTGCTGGAGCGTGGGCGTGTACTGCTGGAAGCTGCGGATAAACTGACCACCGATGCCGAAGCATTGGCTCGCGGTTGGGAAACGCATCTGACCATCGTCACCGAAGCGCTGGTGCCGACGGCGGCATTTTTCCCGTTGATTGACAGGCTTGCCGGGAAGGCCAATACCCAGCTTTCCGTTATTACCGAAGTTCTGGCCGGGGCGTGGGAGCGTCTGGAGCAGGGGCGGGCGGATATCGTGATTGCGCCGGATATGCATTTCCGCTCATCCTCAGAAATCAACTCGCGTAAGCTGTACTCGCTGATGAACGTCTATGTAGCGGCCCCGGAGCATCCCATCCATCAGGAGCCGGAACCGTTATCGGAAGTCACCCGCGTGAAATACCGCGGGATCGCGGTGGCGGATACCGCCCGTGAACGTCCGGTGCTGACCGTCCAACTGCTGGATAAACAGCCGCGTCTTACGGTGAGTACGATAGAAGATAAACGCCAGGCGCTGTTGGCCGGTCTTGGCGTGGCGACGATGCCGTACCCGCTGGTGGAAGAGGATATTGCGGCTGGTCGGCTGCGGGTAGTTAGCCCGGAATCGACAAGCGAAATTGATATTATTATGGCCTGGCGTCGGGACAGCATGGGCGAGGCGAAATCCTGGTGTCTGCGAGAAATCCCCAAGCTGTTTGCAGGTAAATAGCTGGACTGTTACGCCGGATGTGGTGCTAAGCACCTTATCCGGCCTGGAAGACGGAGTATGTTGTAGGCCTGATAAGCGTAGCACCATCAGGCATCTACATATGCTACGTCAGGATAACTGTTTGGGATCGGGCCCAAAGCGGTTACTCCCCTGAGTCCCGTTTTGACAGTTGAAAATGATGATCACCAACCAGCCTACGATCGGGATCAGCAGCACCAGCAGCCACCAGGCTGAACGATCGGTGTCATGCAAACGCCGGAACTGCACTGCCCACCAGGGGATAAATACCAGAACCCCATAAATCGTCGTTAATATACCTTCTCCCCCGGCGCGCTCCCAGCCAAGCATTCTGTCCAGAATACCCAGCACGAACGTGAATATGATGTTGACCAACACAAACATCCAGTATTCTTTACGACGCGCGCGGCCACCAAAACCAAAGTAGTTCTTTAATACGTTTAAATACCAATCCATTTTTGCCTCGTTCTGCATTCAATTACTTGTTTTTAAAGCAATCAAATTAAGAATAGCCGTGAATGAAATGATGGTAAATATTTGTGGTATTAATTATTTGGCCCCCAGATGAGGGCCAGTGTAAATCATGCGAAACGCTCGTCACGCCCATGAGGTTCGCTTAGATCCTGCCACGGCCCAACAGAAATAATACCAGTCGGGTTAATGGTTTTGTGGCTACGGAAGTAGTGATTGCGGATGTGATCGAAATTGACGGTTTCCGCAATACCTGGCATCTGGTAGATATCGCGCAGGAAACCGTAAAGGTTCAGATAGTCGCTAATCCGGTGTTTGTCGCATTTGAAGTGGGTTACATACACGGGATCAAAACGCACCAGCGTGGTCCACAGGCGAATATCGGCCTCGGTTAACTGGTTGCCGGTCAGGTAGCGATGTTGTCCAAGGATTTGTTCCAGTCTCGCCAGCGATTGGAAGACTTTTTCCACTGCGTCGTCGTAGGCTTCCTGACTGGTGGCAAATCCGGCTTTATACACGCCGTTATTGACGTTGTCATAAATCCAGCCGTTCAGCTCATCGATTTTGCTTTGCAAGGCTGGTGGATAGTAATCCCCGGCTTTCGCGCCCAGCGCATCAAACGCAGTATTAAACATGCGGATGATTTCTGCAGATTCATTGCTGACAATGGTGTGGTTCTTTTTATCCCACAGCACCGGAACGGTCACCCGTCCGCTGTAGTGAGGATCGGCGTGTAAATAGAGCTGATAAAGAAAGTCGTGCTGATACAGGGTATCACCGGTTGCCGCCGGGAAGTTATCGTCAAAGGTCCAGCCGTTTTCCAGCATCAACGGATGTACTACGGAAACGGAAATGAACGGTTCCAGCCCTTTAAGTTTTCGCAAAATCAGCGTGCGATGCGCCCACGGACAGGCCAGCGAAACGTACAGATGATAGCGATCTTTTTCGGCAGCAAAGCCAGCCTCACCGGTTGGGCCAGGCGCGCCATCCGCGGTGAGCCAGTTACGGAAAGCCGATGCAGAACGTTGAAATTTTCCCCCGGTTGATTTGGTATCGTACCAGGTGTCATGCCAGACGCCGTCAATCAGTTGTCCCATGATTTTCGCCTCCTCAGATAGCAAAAGCGAGGAGATATCTCCTCGCTTTTTGATGTGTTCAGTATAGTTTGCTTACCACTTTTTATTCAGTACACGGTCGATGCTGAAGGCGCCCGGACCGGTGATAGCCAGCAGCAGGAAACCGCCTGCGATAGTCAGGTTTTTCATGAACATCAGAGAGTTCACACCTTCCGCAAAGTTGCTGTGGAAGAGGAACGCCGTCAGCAGCGTGAAGCCTGCGGTGAACAGTGCGGTCGTACGGGTCAGGAAACCGAACAGAATTGCCAGACCGCCGCCAAACTCAAGCAGAATCACCAGCGGTAGCATAAATCCTGGTACGCCCATGGCTTCCATGTACTGTTGGGTACCCGCATATCCGGTGATTTTTCCCCAACCTGCGGAAATAAACAGGATTGGCATCAGAATGCGCGCTACCAGTACACCAACATCTTCTAATTTCTTCATCATACTCTCCAGGAAACCACTCAGGCGGCTTATTGTGTTTTTTTGTGCATCGGCGCTTCAGAGCGCGTCGTTGCTGTCGATGGAGAGAATCATAAACGTGCTTAGTGACAATTGTTAGCAAGGAAAACTGTCAATATTTTTCAAAAATTTTGAGGTTAGGGGGAAAGAGGGGTTTTAGCCACGCAGCTGCTGCTGTCTGATGGTGGATTTAACCAGACGCCAGATGCTCCAGACGCTAAAACCGCGTTTGGCCCAGCGTACCAGCAGATTTGGGTTACGAATGGTGCGAACCGCCATAATGCTGCTCCCGACTAACACCCAGCCACGCAGGTTCAACAGCGTTTTCCAGCCACGATCGTAAACTTCGGTGGCTTCCAGCCAGTCGCGGCGAGTGGCAGACAGATCCAGCCGTTGCTGCTGGATCTGTCCAAGCAGTTGCGCCTTACGTTGTTGACGTTCGACTTTACTGCTCATTATGCATCATCCTCCAGGGCACGCCTGTCGTTAGCGAGCTCATTGCGCGTATGGCGCAGCAGCGTTGTTTTACGTGCCTTACGCAGCGTCCATAGCCCGCCGATAAGCGCTAAAAGCAACAGCACAACGGTGGTGGCAATCATGGCGTTCAGACGATATTGTGGATCTATAGCCCAGATGATAAGCACCATCAGGCTCATCAGTCCAAACGCCGCAAACAGCATGGTAAGCCCAAGCATCAGCAGGATCTGGATGAGATTGGATTTTTCCTCTTCCAGCTCAACGACGGCCAGCCGCAGCCGCGTCTCTACGATCTCAACGAGAATCGTCAGGATCCGCTGTCCAATACCCAGTACGCCTTTGCCTGGACCTTGTGCGTGTTGAGAATCTGCCATTGTTAACGGCGCGACAGCAGTACACCAAGCACCACACCGACTGCAGCGCCAATGCCGACGCCTGTCCATGGGTTTTCGCGCACGTAGTTATCGGCTTTAGCCGCTGCCTCACGGGTCTGTTTGGCAATCACATCGCTGGTTTCGCTCAGGCGATGGCGGCTCTCGCGCAAAGCGTGTTCGGCTTTGCTGCGAATTTTACTCATCTCTTCCTTCGACTTATCGCCAGAGGAGCTAAGTACTTCTTCAAGCGTATCCGCAAGAGATTTCAGCTCAGCGCGCAGGTTTTCCGTAGCATTATCTTTCGACATAGTTTTCTCCAGTTGAGTGGCTAGTTACCGTACTTAGTAATCGCGGGTCTCGAGTTCTTTCAGCTCTTTCTGAGCTTCAGCAAGCTTGTGCTCGCGCTTTGCTATCTTATCCGCATCGCCTTTTTGCTTCGCCTCGGCCAAATCACGTTGACGCTCGGCTATCTCGTCTTTCTGCTCAGCAATTTTTTTCTGATGGTCGGCGCGCAGTTTGCTGTCAGTACAGTTAGCCCTAACTTCGCTGAGTGCTTTGTTCAGGCCATTGATGCGGTTTTGATTGTTGTGCTTTTCGGCATAGCTAATCTCCCGCTGAATATCCTGTTCTTTTTCCTGACAGAGGGTGGAGGCGTAACTGCCGGCACTGAGAGCGAAAAGACTAATTGCTAAAGCGATGCGGTATTTCATTCTTGAACCTTCCATTGTGATTCGACCTGGTGGCTAAGGCCGATGCTCCAGAGTAATAAAGCGTTGAGTCATAAACCCAGTTTATTAATCATAGGCGTTAAATGATGAAATCACCAAAGTGAGTGATCTAATTCAGAATCCTGGAGATTAACCAAAACGATGCGGGGTATCACGTAAGCGGGATAACCACTGTACCGCCTGATTATCATCATCCTGCTGGGCAATAACGAAACCATGCGGTAACGTTCGGTCCAGCACGACCTTTGCGGCTGCGCTCTGCGCGCTGGAATCAAAGGTGATTAGCAGCGCGTCATTTTGCGGAGTAATGCTTTTAAAGCGAATACCGTTGGCGTCCAGGTGATGCCAGATAGAGAAGCCATCAGGCATGGTGGCTCCCTGATTTACTGCACGAATGGCAAGCGTTGACTCCTGCTGGCGGATGACCGACCAGGTCAGGAGCAGCGCGCCAATAAAAAGCATAAAGGTAGTGGTCCAGGCAAGTCGTCGGAGCGTTATGCGTGATTTCAGCATAATTTACCCTCGGTTCCCGTATTTCTTTTTCCAAAGCACAACCAGTGAACCTGCCAGACCAAACACCAGTAACACCACGGGAAGCAGCATCAGGCAAGACATCAGCTGATCTTCATATTTGAGAAACACTGGCGTTTTGCCCAGCAGATAGCCAAGCGTTGTGAGAATCAGAACCCAAAGCAGTCCGCTCATCCAGTTAAAGAACTGAAAGCGCGCATTGTTCAGGCCGGACAATCCTGCGATGGTCGGCAGTAGTGTTCTGACAAACGCGATAAAGCGACCGACCAGCAGCGCAGACAAGCCATGCTTATGGAACAGATGATGCGCACGCTGATGATAATGCGCTGGCAGATGGGACAGCCAGTTTTGTACGGTGCGGGTATTTCCCAGCCATCGCCCCTGGATATAGCTGAGCCAGCAACCGAGGCTGGCTGCGGTGGTAAGCAGCAGTACTGTTTGCGGGAAACCCATCGCGCCTTTGGCGATAAGTACGCCGACCAGTACCAGAAGACTGTCGCCAGGTAAAAAGGCTGCTGGCAGCAGTCCGTTTTCCAGAAACAAAATGGTAAATAGTACGAAATAGAGCATGCCAATCATGGAAGGATTGGCCAGCGTTTCAAAATCCTGAGCCCATAAAGCATTCAGTAATTGAGTCAGTAGTTCCATTCAATATTCCTGGAGAATCGGTTGTCGTCATGCCGGTTTTCTGGAGTTTGTAACGCCGCAATTTAATTGGTGTTTTTTACATGGATCGCGGTCTGACACAAATTCACGGCCTGAACTATTCCCTGTAAAGTTGTGAAGTAAGCAAGCTCTCAAACACAAAAATTCAAATAACAACTAATTGTAACAAAGGTCAACGTTGTCCGTTATAGAAATTACGGTTGTTGAACTGTGATTTTGCTTATCGCAATGGAGGGAGGCGAGAGGATTTACACAGGCTGACACTTTATACCTAACGCTTACCAAGCGTCAGAAACAGGCGCTTTGTCGCGCCTGCATCGCTTAGATTGTTTATTTTGCGCCGTTAGCCGCCGTATCGAGATGAACAACGGGATTTTCAGTAAAAAGATAACGGTCAGCATTGAACTCAAAATCATCGCTGGTTTCGTTAAACAGCATCTGTTTGGTGTTCTCAAGGTGCTGCCACATTGCCAGTTTGGCGGCATGGGGATCTTTGCGAATCAGCGCCCGCAGGATCTGGTCATGGTCGTCACACCAGTTATCTACCGTACGCAGGTCGATGTGGTCGTGTAGTTTCTTCCAGTAGGGGTTGTGAATACGTTGAGTCCACATTTTTTCAACAATCGCGGCCAGAGCGGAGTTCTGCGTTGCCAGCGCGACCTGCACATGGAACTGGAGATCCCACTCGGAGTCACGAAAGCTTTTTTCGTTACGCGACTTCTCCTGAATTTCCATCAGCTTCATGATGTCCTGTTTGGTCACCTGAGTGGCGGCAAACTCGGCAATGTTGCTCTCAATCAACTGGCGAGCCTGGAGCAGCTCAAAAGGACCGTAGCTGGCGAACTCCAGATTTTCATCTGGCGCGACATAATGTTTAGGTTGGTTCGAAATGACGTGGATCCCCGATCCTTTACGCACTTCAACGTAGCCCTCAACCTCGAGCATGATGATCGCTTCACGAACCACGGTGCGGCTGACATTTTTTTCATCGGCGATAAAGCGCTCGGCGGGGAGTTTATCACCCACCAGGTAGACGCCCTGCTCAATGCGTTCTTTCAGATCAGCGGCAAGTTGTTGGTACAAACGTCGTGGTTCGGTGATTTCCATATGCGCTCCAGGCATGATACGGCAGACTATATTTGTTATACCACTTTTGCGAATACGGCTCCACTCGCGGCGACAAAAAAGCCGCCAGATAACTGGCGGCTTCACATTATATACCCTTGATGAATAACATCGGGTTAATTTTGCGTCGCGGGATC
Source organism: Citrobacter sp. Ce006 (assembly GCF_030336535.1). Taxonomy (NCBI): domain Bacteria; kingdom Pseudomonadati; phylum Pseudomonadota; class Gammaproteobacteria; order Enterobacterales; family Enterobacteriaceae; genus Citrobacter; species Citrobacter sp. Ce006. The sequence goes on along the minus strand of NZ_JAOWDO010000058.1, from coordinate 55,691 downwards.
GCCGGTTTGTGAACCCGAATCTACCTCGCTGGCCGATTTGTTCTGCAATACCGTCCAGATGACTAACGCGCCGAGTAGGTCGAATACCGCCAGTACGGCGAACAGCGGGCTAAAGCCGATGGTGTCAGCCAGCGCGCCAACGACCAGTGCAAACAGCGTACTTGCAAGCCAGGCGGACATACCGGTCAGACCGTTTGCGGTTGCCACTTCATTACGACCAAATACGTCAGAAGAGAGCGTAATCAGGGCACCAGACAGCGCCTGGTGAGCAAAGCCGCCGACGCACAGCAGGGCGATAGCAATGTACGGACTGGTGAACAGGCCGATCATCCCTGGGCCAATCATCAGCAATGCGCCCATGGTGACGACCATTTTACGCGAAACGATCAGGTTAACCCCGAACCAGCGCTGGAACAGCGGCGGTAAATAACCCCCTACGATACAACCCAGGTCAGCAAACAGCATTGGCATCCAGGCAAACATCGCAATTTCTTTCAGGTTAAAGCCGTAGACTTTAAACATGAACAGCGGGATCCAGGCGTTGAAAGTACCCCAGGCCGGCTCTGCCAGGAAACGCGGCAGCGCGATACCCCAGAACTGACGGTTACGCAGGATCTGACCGAGGGACATTTTCTTCGCGGTACTGTTTTTATGCTGTGATTCCTGACCATTCAGAATGTAATCACGTTCTTCATCAGACAGTTTTTTCTGGTCGCGTGGGTGTTTGTAGAACACCAGCCAGGACATCGCCCAAATGAAGCTCAGCGCACCGGAAATAATGAATGCCATCTGCCAGCTGTGCATGACGATAGCCCAGACGACCAGCGGCGGAGCAATCATCGCGCCGATAGAAGAACCCACGTTAAAGTAACCTACGGCAATTGAACGCTCTTTAGCCGGGAACCATTCGGAGCTGGCTTTCAGACCTGCGGGGATCATCGCGGCTTCAGCGGCACCTACCGCGCCACGCGCCAGCGCCAGTCCACCCCAGCTGCCAGCCAATGCGGTCGCGCCGCAGAAGACGGCCCACAGAACGGCGAACATCGCGTAACCAATTTTAGTGCCGAGCACATCGAGCACATAGCCGGCAACGGGTTGCATTACGGTGTAAGCAGCAGAATACGCTGCGATGATATAGGAATACTGTTGAGTGGAGATGTGTAACTCTTCCATCAGAGTTGGCGCAGCTGCCGCCACAGTGTTACGTGTCAGGTAACCCAGCACGGTGCCAAGCGTCACCAGTGCGATCATGTACCAACGTAACCCTTTAATTTTACGCATGTAAAACCTCATCGTTTTGTTATTTCCGCGAACGAGCGGTCATCTTCCAGTTCAGGGAGGAGGATGTTCTTTTACGAGGGGGTAACCGAAAAAAAAGCCGGCACTCCCCGAACTTTGCCATGTCAATAATTGTGCTAATTCGGTTTCCGTACCGGTCAATCCGATGGTGATACATCGGTAATTTGCATTCCGTCGGCTTATGTATCGCGACGGCCAAAAGATAACTTGTCATACAGCTTTAAAAGGTGAGTGCCATCACAAAAGTGTGAATCTTCGTGTGGTCATTATTTCGATTCAGCAAAGCCAGTACTGGCGCGGCTTGACGCGTAATTTACCTCTTTGAGAGTAATTTTTTTGTCACCATTTGTTGATCTAACTCACGAAAATATCTTCAGTGTATGGAAATTGGTGTGATAACTTTGTCAACATCAAAACATAAGCAATCTGACGCACTCGCTGAGAGGAAGACGATAATGACCCCGTTTATGACTGAAGATTTCCTGCTGGACACCGAATTTGCCCGCCGTCTGTATCATGATTACGCCAAAGACCAGCCGATCTTCGATTACCACTGCCATTTACCACCGCAACAAATCGCTGAAAACTACCGTTTTAATAACCTGTATGACATCTGGCTGAAGGGCGACCACTATAAGTGGCGTGCGATGCGCACCAATGGCGTCGCTGAGCGCCTGTGTACCGGCGATGCGTCCGATCGTGAGAAGTTTGACGCCTGGGCCGCGACCGTACCGCACACCATCGGTAACCCGCTGTACCACTGGACTCACCTCGAACTACGTCGTCCGTTTGGTATTACAGGTAAGCTGCTGTCTCCTGCGACTGCCGACGAAATCTGGAACCAATGCAACGAACTGCTGGCGCAGGATAAATTCTCCGCGCGCGGCATCATGCAGCAGATGAACGTGAAAATGGTTGGTACCACCGATGATCCGATCGACTCTCTGGAGCATCACGCGGCCGTTGCTAAAGACGGAAGCTTTGATGTGAAAGTGCTGCCGAGCTGGCGTCCGGATAAAGCTTTCAACATCGAACTGGCAACCTTTAATGACTATATGGCGAAGCTGGGCGAAGTGTCCGACACCGACATTCGTCGCTTCGCAGACCTGCAGACCGCGCTGACCAAACGTCTGGATCACTTCGCGGCTCACGGCTGTAAAGTCTCTGACCACGCGCTGGACGTGGTGCTGTTTGCTGAATCTAACGAATCTGAACTGGATAGTATTCTGGCGCGCCGCCTGGCGGGTGAAACCCTGAGCGAGCATGAAGTTGCCCAGTTTAAAACTGCCGTACTGGTGTTCCTCGGCGCAGAATACGCGCGTCGCGAATGGGTACAGCAGTACCACATCGGCGCGCTGCGTAATAACAACCTGCGTCAGTTCAAACTGCTGGGCGCGGATGTTGGCTTTGACTCCATCAACGACCGTCCGATGGCCGAAGAGCTGTCCAAACTGCTGAGCAAGCAGAACGAACAGAACCTGCTGCCGAAAACCATTCTGTACTGCCTGAACCCGCGCGATAACGAAGTGCTGGGCACCATGATCGGCAACTTCCAGGGCGAAGGTATGCCGGGCAAAATGCAGTTCGGTTCCGGCTGGTGGTTCAACGATCAGAAAGATGGGATGGAACGTCAGATGACGCAACTGGCCCAGCTTGGCCTGCTGAGCCGTTTTGTCGGCATGCTGACCGACAGCCGTAGCTTCCTGTCATACACGCGCCATGAATACTTCCGTCGTATCCTGTGCCAGATGATTGGCCGTTGGGTTGCTGCAGGTGAAGCACCGGCAGATATCCAGTTGCTGGGCAAAATGGTCAGAAATATTTGCTTTAACAATGCGCGTGATTACTTCGCCATTGAACTGAACTAAGAGCCTATCCATTAGGCTATTTTACTTGCCAGTTTGAACCTGGGCAGTGCTCAAAATCCTCACGTACTGCGTGTACGCTCCGGTTTTTGCGCGCTGTCCGTGTCCAAACGGGCTGCGACAATATACGCCTACTGAAATAGGCTCTAAGGTCCGGGATTGATATGCAATACATCAAGATCCATGCGCTGGATAACGTCGTGGTAGCGCTCGCTGATTTGGCTGAAGGAACCGAAGTCACCGTTGATGGGCAGGCGGTAACCCTGCGTCAGGCGGTCTCTCGTGGCCATAAATTCGCTTTGCGCGATATTGCAAAAGGCGAAAACGTCATTAAATACGGTTTGCCAATTGGCCATACGCTGGTGGACGTTGCGGCGGGTGAGCATATTCATGCCCACAACACGCGCACGAATCTGAGCGACCTGGACACGTATAGCTACCACCCTGATTTTCAGGCGGAAGTTGCCCAACCGGCGGATCGCGATGTACAGATTTATCGCCGCGCGAACGGTGATGTCGGGGTACGTAACGAACTGTGGATCCTACCGACGGTAGGCTGCGTCAACGCCATGGCGCGTCAGATGCAGAACCGTTTTCTGAAAGAGACCAACGACGCCGAAGGTATCGATGGCGTACATCTTTTCAGTCACACCTACGGCTGTTCGCAACTGGGCGACGACCACATTAACACCCGCACCATGCTGCAAAACATGGTGCGTCATCCGAATGCGGGTGCGGTGCTGGTGGTGGGCCTTGGTTGTGAAAACAACCAGGTTGATGCCTTCCGTGAAACCTTAGGTGGGTACGATCCTGAGCGCGTTCACTTCATGGTCTGCCAACATCAGGAAGACGAAGTGGAAGCGGGGATTGAACATCTTCATCAGTTGTACAACGTGATGCGTAACGACAAGCGTGAGCCAGGTAAACTGGGCGAGCTGAAGTTTGGTCTGGAATGCGGCGGCTCTGACGGCCTGTCCGGTATTACCGCCAACCCGATGCTGGGCCGTTTTTCCGACTACGTGATTGCCAACGGCGGTACCACCGTGCTGACCGAAGTGCCGGAAATGTTCGGCGCCGAGCAGTTGCTGATGGACCACTGCCGTGACGAAGAAACGTTTGGCAAGCTGGTTACCATGGTCAATGACTTTAAGCAGTACTTTATTGCTCACGACCAACCGATTTACGAGAATCCATCCCCGGGCAACAAAGCGGGCGGTATCACCACGCTGGAAGACAAATCTCTGGGCTGCACGCAAAAAGCGGGCTCCAGCCAGGTGGTGGACGTACTGCGCTATGGCGAACGCCTGAAGACGCACGGCCTGAACCTGCTGAGCGCGCCGGGCAACGATGCTGTCGCGACCAGTGCCCTCGCGGGCGCGGGATGTCATATGGTGCTGTTCAGTACCGGTCGCGGTACGCCGTACGGCGGTTTTGTGCCGACGGTGAAAATTGCCACCAACAGCGAACTGGCAGCGAAGAAAAAGCACTGGATCGATTTTGACGCCGGACAGCTGATCCACGGCAAAGCGATGCCTCAGTTGCTGAACGAGTTTGTCGATACGATCGTTGAGTTCGCCAACGGCAAGCAAACCTGCAACGAGCGGAATGATTTTAGAGAGTTAGCGATATTTAAAAGCGGCGTAACACTTTAATTGTAAAGACGTAGGCCTGATAAGCGCAGCGCCATCAGGCACAAACCGTTGCCGGATGGTGGCGAACTCGCCTTATCCGGCCTACGAGATAGAATTGGGGTTGCTTGCATGACCGCGTATTGGCTGGCCCAGGGCGTAGGTGTCATCGCCTTTCTGATCGGCATTACCACCTTTTTCAATCGCGATGAGCGCCGGTTCCGGCTGCAACTCGCCGTCTATAGCGCCACCATTGGCGTGCATTTTTTCCTGATGGGCGCCTGGCCTGCAGGAATGAGTGCCGAGCTTAACACCATCCGCACACTCGTCTCGATGCATACCCGCAAACTGTGGGTAATGACCGTTTTTATTATCCTCACCCTGGTTCTCGGGCTGGCGAAATTACAGCATGCGATGGAACTGTTGCCGATAATCGGCACGCTGGCCAGCACCTGGGCGCTGTTTCGCTGCCAGGGGTTAACCGTGCGCTGCGTAATGTGGTGCGCAACCGCCTGCTGGGTTATCCATAATTTTTGGTTAGGGTCGATTGGCGGGACGATGATCGAAGGTAGCTTTCTGGTGATGAACGGCCTGAACATTATTCGCTTCCGGCGGATGCAAAAACGCGGCATTGATCCATTCAAAATAGAAAAAAGCGTACAAGAAGAGAACCCCTCCGCCCGATGACGGAGGGGAGCGGAGATTAGCCGCGCAGGGCGTTATTTGCCAGACGCTCGTCTTCAGCCTGGCAGGCCGCAGCGGTAAACAGGACGTCTGTCGAAGAGTTCAGCGCCGTTTCACAGGAATCCTGCAATACGCCGATGATAAAGCCAACGGCAACAACCTGCATGGCGATGTCGTTCGGGATACCGAACATATTACACGCCAGTGGGATCAGCAGCAGAGAACCCCCCGCCACGCCCGATGCGCCACAGGCGCACAGCGAAGCCACCACGCTCAGTAACAGCGCCGTCGGTAAATCGACCGGAATACCCAGCGTATTCACCGCCGCCAGCGTCAGCACGGTAATGGTGATCGCCGCGCCTGCCATATTGATGGTGGCGCCCAACGGGATAGAGACCGAATAGGTATCACGATCCAGATTCAGCTTCTCACACAGCGCCATATTCACCGGAATATTTGCCGCGGAACTGCGGGTAAAGAAAGCGTACACGCCGCTTTCGCGCAGACAAGCCAGCACCAGCGGATACGGGTTACGGCGAATTTTCCAGAATACCAGCAGCGGGTTGATTACCAACGCTACCAGCAGCATACAACCTACCAGCACGGCCAGCAGTTGAGCGTAGCCCCAAAGCGTGGCAAAACCGGTGGTTGCCAGCGTAGAAGAGACCAGACCGAAGATCCCGATCGGCGCGAAACGAATCACCAGCCTTACCATAAAGGTGACGGCGTTGGACATATCATTAACCAGGTTTTTGGTCGTTTCATTGCCGTGGCGCAGCGCAAAGCCCAAACCGACGGCCCATACCAGAATACCGATATAGTTGGCGTTAAGCAGGGCATCAATTGGGTTAGAAACCATGCTCATCAGCAGGCTGCGCATCACTTCGACGATACCAGACGGCGGCACAATATCACCGGCGCTGCTGGAAAGATGCAGTGTGGATGGGAAGGCGAAACTGAAGACAACGGCTGCTAACGCTGCGGAAAATGTTCCGAGCAGATAGAGGAACAGGATTGGGCGGATATTGGTTTTTTGCCCGTGCTGGTGGTTGGCGATAGAAGCCATCACCAGCATCAAAACCAGAATTGGCGCGACAGCTTTTAATGCGCCGACGAACAGCGTACCCAGCAGACCAACGGCTTCTGCCGCTGGTTTTGACACCAGTGCCAGTAAAATTCCCAGTACCAAACCGATCAGAATTTGTTTAACCAGGCTCCCTTGCGCCAAACGCGAGAATAGCCCCGATGAACGTTGCGTAGTCATGTAGTCATCCTTTGATTGTGTTGTTGCCTTACCTTTGTGCGTTCTGTTGACGCATCTTTCAGGGGGGCAAATGTTTGCATGGCTGAGTATAAGGAAAGAACGGGGGTCGGGAAGATAAATATCCTGGATTCCGCGTTGAGATCATATTTTATAACTTTTGATTAACATTATTTTGACATGATAAACAAAAAGCCCGACGCACGCAGTGTGCTGTCGGGCTTTTCAGCTAGCAGATGAAACTTACTGAATTTGCTGCTTTTTATCGTGCTGGTGGTTGACCCACGCGTTCACAATCAGCGTCACAAACAGAATGCCAAATACCACGCCTAACGAGATAGCGATCGGGATATGGTAGAAATCGACGATCAGCATCTTAATACCGATAAACACCAGAATGACCGACAAACCGTACTTCAACATGGAGAAACGCTCCGCCACGCCTGCCAGCAGGAAGTACATCGCGCGCAGACCCAAAATAGCAAACAGGTTCGAGGTCAACACGATGAACGGGTCGGTGGTGACGGCAAAGATAGCCGGGATACTGTCGACGGCAAAAATAACGTCGCTCAGTTCAACCAGAATCAACACCAGCATCAGCGGCGTGACAAACAGCAGGCCGTTTTTACGCACAAAGAATTTTTCATCTTCGATGGTATCGGTCATGCGTAAATGGCCGCGCAGCCAGCGTACTAACGGTCTGTCGCCAATACCGGAGGCATCTTCTTTCGCCAGCGCCATCTTCACGCCGGTAAACAACAGGAATGCGCCGAACACGTACAACAACCACTCAAACTGGGTGATAAGCCAACTGCCGGCGAAGATCATGATCGTACGCAGAACAATCGCGCCCAACACGCCATACACCAGCACCCGACGCTGCAACGCAGGCGGTACGGAGAAGTAGCTGAACAGCATTAACCAGACAAAGACGTTATCTACCGCCAGCGATTTTTCGATCAAATAGCCGGTAAGGAACGCCAGCGCCTGCGGGTCGGCAACGGCGCGGCCCTGGGTTTGGGCCAGGTACCACCAGAAGGCGGCGTTAAACAGTAACGACAGCGTTACCCAGACGATTGACCAGGCCGCAGCCTGCTTCATCGACATCGTATGCGCGCCACGACGACCCTGTAACAGCAGGTCGATGGCCAGCATAATAACCACCACGACAGCGAAGCCACCCCATAATAACGGTGTGCCGACAGTATTCATTGTATTTCCCCATGCATAAAAAAAACGGCCAACGCCGAATGGCATTAGCCGCTGCTTTTTATGCATAGACCTTGCCATTCGGCAAGGTCTCACTTACAACAACAAAGGAATACGATGGCGTATTCCTTTGTTATCGCCCGGCGACCGGATGTGGTTTTTCACACATCGTAATGACGATCAACCGACAACGAAGTTACTCCCCTTTGCGGGTTACAAAATATTACAGGCCATGCATTCAGTCAATGGCCTGCAACATTCGTTTTACACACCTTTACGCAGTCAGCGATGCTACCGCTTCGTCTGCCGGAAAAATCACGCCGGTCTGGCGGCGAATCTCCGTTTGCAGTTTGGCGGTGATACGACTGACGGTCAGTGCCGGGTGATCCACTTCGCCGGATTCAACCAAATGAGCAAAAGCCTCTGCCTCATACAGCATAGTATTGATGTGTTGAGGCGTCGTCAGATCCTGCGTTTTCCCCCCGCGAGGAACGAAACACACTTTCTGACACTCGGAGATATGCTCGATGACCAACGATCCCGACTCGCCCTGAATTTCACTGGCTAATACCGAGTCGCTTACTTTTGAGTGCTGGAGCGTAACGCTGAAATCACCGTAATTCAGCACCACCACGCCGTGAGCGTCCACGCCGCTTTCCAGCAGGCTGGCGCTGGCCTGAACGCTCTGCGGCTCGCCCCACAGCGCAACCGCCGAGGCCAGGCAGTAAAAACCGATATCCATAATCGAGCCGTTGGAGAATGCCGGATTAAACGTGTTCGGATTTTCACCGTCCAGATAGCGCTGGTAACGCGAGGAGTACTGGCAGTAATTGATAAACGCTTTCCTGATTCTTCCAACTTTGGGGAGCGATTGCTGCAACAGCAGGAAGTTAGGTAGGCTGGCGGTCTTAAACGCTTCAAATAGTACAACCTGATTTTCGCGCGAGCAGGCGATAGCGGCTTCGGCTTGCGCCAGGTTTGAGGCCAGCGGCTTTTCGCAAATAACATGCTTTTTATGCCGCAAAAACAGCTCGGTCTGCGGGAAGTGCAGGGAGTTTGGGCTGGCGATGTAGACAGCGTCGATTGCCTCGCTTTGCGCCATCGCTTCCAGCGAAGTAAACAGATGTTCGACGGGGTAATCGTTGGCGAAGGTCTGCGCCTGCTCAAGGCTACGGGAATAAACTGCGGTTAACTTATATTTGCCGGTTTCATGGGCGGCATCGACAAACTGGCGAGTGATCCAGTTTGTGCCAATTACTGCAAAACGTATCATAAAGGCCTTCAGGCTGCGAAAAGGGATTCTTTCGTCAATTTAGCATGCCCTGAAGACAAAGCCAGTGCGCGACTACGCAGTTTGCTTTAACGATTGTTGCGTTAACCACAGGCGGGTATCGAACTCCAGTTGATGGTACTGAGGTTCCATATGACAGCACAGCTGGTAAAACGCTTTGTCGTGCTCTTTTTCTTTCAGATGCGCCAGTTCATGAACGACGATCATACGCAAAAAGGGTTCCGGGGCATTGCGAAAGACGGTGGCGACGCGGATCTCCGCTTTAGCTTTGAGTTTGCCGCCCTGCACGCGAGAAACGGCAGTGTGCAGTCCCAGCGCATTCTTCAGAACGTGGATCTTGCTGTCATACATGACTTTATTCAGCGGCGGGGCATTGCGCAGAAACTGATTTTTCAGATCCTGCGTATATTGCCAGAGCGCTTTGTCGGTGGCGAAATCGTGGGTGCCCGGATAGCGTTTTTCCAGCACTGCGCCCAGGCGCTGTTCAGCTATCAGCGTTCTCACCTGAGAAAGCAAATGTTCCGGATAGCCCTGGAGGTAAGTTAGTTGGTTCATTCATGTCCCATCCACTTCATCCTTCAAGCTGCCTCTGTGTTGGCTGCGTTCGCGCACCCCAGTCACGTACTAAATGTACGCTCCCGGGGATTCACTCACTTGCCGCCTTGATGCAACTTGAATGATTTTGTGTATTCAAAATGTTGTATACTCACGCACCCTTTTCAGGGATACGCCGAAATTTTACCATTCAGGAGGGCCGATGAGCCACACAGACAACGGTTTCCGTTCACTGACACTTAAACGTTTCCCGGAAACGGACGACGTTAACCCGCTGCTGGCGTGGGAAGCGGCGGATGAATATCTGCTGCAACAGCTGGACGATACCGAGATTAGCGGCCCGGTGCTGATCCTGAATGATACCTTCGGCGCGCTGGGCTGTGCGCTGGCGGAACATACGCCGTACAGCATTGGCGACTCCTATCTCAGCGAGCTTGCCACACGCGAGAACCTGCGCCACAACGATATCGCCGAGTCGAGCGTCAAATTCCTCGACAGCACCGCGGAGTATCCGCAGGCGCCGGGCGTGGTGCTGATAAAGCTGCCAAAAACCATGGCGCTGCTGGAGCAGCAGCTGCGCGCGCTGCGCGAAGTGGTAACGCCGCAAACGCGCATCATCGCTGGGGCAAAAGCGCGTGATGTGCATACCTCGACGCTGGAACTGTTTGAAAAAGTGCTGGGTCCAACCACCACGACGCTGGCGTGGAAAAAAGCGCGTCTAATCAACTGTACGTTCAGCAAACCTGAGCTGGCCGCAGCCTCGCAAACGCTGAGCTGGAAGCTGGAAGGTACCGACTGGACTATCCATAACCACGCTAACGTCTTCTCCCGTACCGGGCTGGATATCGGCGCGCGCTTTTTTATCGAGCATCTGCCGGAAAACCTCGAGGGGGAGATTGTGGATCTCGGCTGCGGTAATGGCGTTATCGGTATGACGCTGCTGGCGAAGAACCCGGAAGCCAGCGTGGTATTTGTTGATGAATCGCCGATGGCGGTGGCTTCAAGCCGTTTGAACGTGGAAAGTAACATGCCTGAAGCGCTGGATCGCTGCGAGTTTATGATCAACAACGCGCTGTCTGGCGTCGAACCGTTCCGCTTTAACGCCGTGCTGTGCAACCCTCCGTTCCATCAAAAGCACGCGCTGACGGATAACATTGCCTGGGAGATGTTCCACCACGCCCGCCGCTGCCTGAAAATCAACGGTGAGCTGTACATTGTGGCTAACCGTCACCTCGACTACTTCCACAAGCTGAAGAAGATTTTCGGCAACTGCGTAACCATTGCCACCAATAATAAATTCGTGGTGCTGAAGGCGGTTAAAACCGGTCGTCGTCGCTAACAGGGATGCCGGATGGCGGCTAACGCCTTATCCGGCCTACGAATTACATCCTGTTAAATTTCCAGCGCCAGTCGGGTGCCTTGCGCAATAGCACGTCGGGCATCCAGTTCCATCGCCACATCGCAGCCGCCGATCAGATGCACCGTTTTACCTGCCGCATGGAGCGGATCGACCAGCTCACGGCGCGGCTCTTGTCCGGCGCAAATCACCACGTTATCCACGTTAAAGATCACCGGTTCACCGTTCAGCACGACGTGTAACCCATCATCATCAATCTTCTGATAACTGACTGCCGGGATCATTTTTACGCCGCGTGAGAGCAGGGTGGTGCGATGGATCCACCCCGTCGTTTTACCTAAACCTTGTCCCGGTTTGCTGGCTTTGCGCTGCAGCATCACTATCTGGCGCGGGCTGCGGGATAAGTGCGGACCTTCCGGGCGTAAACCGCCAGGCTGTTGCAGGCTGGTGTCGATCCCCCACTCCACGCAGAACTCCGCAATGTTCTGGCTGGTGGGATCGCCGGGCTGGCTCAGATACATGGCAGTATCGAAACCGATCCCGCCGCAGCCAACGATTGCCACGCGTTTGCCCACTGGCGTTTTATCGCGCAGGACGTCGAGATAGCTCAGCACTTTAGGATGTTCGATCCCCTCGATCGGCGGTATGCGCGGCTCGATCCCGCTGGCAAGGATCACTTCGTCGAAGGTGTGCAGATCGCGTGCGCTGACAAAGTGATTCAGCTTTAGCGTCACGCCAGTCACGTCGATCATCCGGCGGTAGTAGCGCAGGGTTTCATAGAATTCTTCTTTGCCGGGGATCTGTTTGGCGATATTAAACTGCCCGCCAATCTCGCCATGCGCGTCAAACAGCGTGACGTGATGTCCGCGTGCGGCAGCATTAATAGCGAAGGCGAGGCCGGCAGGGCCTGCGCCGACAACCGCCAGATTTTTCTGCACAGTTGCCGCAACGATCGGCATTTTGGTTTCATGGCAGGCTCGCGGATTCACCAGACAAGAGGTGACTTTGCCGACGAAGATCTGATCGAGACAGGCCTGGTTACAGCCGATACAGGTGTTGATCTCATCTGCTCGTCCGGTCTGCGCTTTTGACAGCAGTTCGGCATCGGCGAGGAACGGACGGGCCATCGACACCATATCGGCGTCGCCACGGGCCAGAATGTCATCGGCGACCTGGGGATCGTTAATGCGGTTGGTGGTGACCAGTGGGATCGTCACATGCCCTTTCAGCTTACGCGTCACCCAACTAAACGCGCCGCGCGGTACCGGGGTAGCGATAGTGGGAATACGCGCCTCATGCCAGCCAATACCGGTGTTAATAATGGTGGCCCCGGCGGCTTCTATAGCCTGCGCCAACTGGACGGTTTCGTCGAAGGTTCCACCGTTTTCCACCAGATCGAGCATCGACAGGCGGAAGATAATAATAAAGTCATTCCCGGCACGCTGGCGTACCGCTCGCACCACCTCAACGGCTAAACGCATGCGGTTGGCATACTCACCGCCCCATTGGTCATCGCGCTGGTTGGTACGCAGAGTCAGGAATTCGTTGATGAGATACCCTTCCGAACCCATCACTTCTACGCCATCGTAGCCCGCTTCCCGTGCCAGCTGTGCGCAGTGGGCAAAATCTTCAATCAACTGCAGCACTTCATCGTGCGTCAGTTCATGCGGCGTAAAGCGGTTGATTGGCGCCTGAATGGCAGAAGGCGCCACCAGATGCGGCTGGTAGCTGTAACGCCCGGTATGCAGAATTTGCAGGGCGATTTTGCCGCCTTCATCATGCACGGCGTCGGTAATGACACGATGGTGTGCAAGCTGGCTGGTGTCGTTGAGCATCGCGCCACCTTCCATCCCTACGCCGGAAAGCGCAGGCGCAATACCTCCGCTCACAATCAGAGCCACACCGTGACGGGCGCGTTCGGCGTAGAACGCGGCCAGCCGTTGGGCACCGTCGGGATACTCCTCCAGCCCGGTATGCATTGAACCCATCAGCACGCGGTTTTTAAGCGTGGTGAAGCCTAAATCGAGCGGGGCGAACAGCGACGGATAGCTCATAAAGGTGTCCAGTATGTAAAATTATTGTTATGTGGTCGGATGAGTTAATAATTTAGCCGTCACCGCGTAAAAGGGAAAAGGGGAATGCCGTGATTGTGATGGGATTCAAAAAAGGAGTGGGAGCAGAGAATGAATTTGCCGAATGTCGGTGCAAGCACCTAACCCGGCCGGTGAAAATGTGTCTTTGTGGGCCGGATGAGCGAAACGTCATCCGGCCAAATGCTACCGATTACTGTTTTTTAAGAAAATCGTTATACAGCATATAGAGATGCGCCGCGCTCCAGGAGAAGTTCGGTGCGCCCTGTTGGGCGCCGGTCAATGGGTTATAGTTTTCCTGAATCGGACCGTCTGCGGTCAGGCCTTTGGCGTGGCTGAAGAAGGTATCCGCCAGTTTTAACGCTTCATCGCGATAGCCGTAACGCTCCATCCCTTTTAGCCCGAACCAGAACTGATCCACCCAGACGCGCCCGCGCCAGTATATATCCGCGCCGAAAGCCGGGTTGGTCAACGCCGCCGTGCCAAGCGGGACAAAGGTGTTGAACTCTTTGGGGTCGAGCATCACCTTAATTACCGCGTCCGCATGGGTCTGCGTCGCCGCACCGTTAAACAGCGGCGACCAACCTTCCGGCCCTTTGCCGCGTTCGACGATCGGTTTACCCGCACAGCCGTTTGCCAGCGGGGTATCTTCGATCCTGACGTCATAGAAGAATTGGGTGTCAGGGTCGAACATACAGGTATTGATGTAATCCGCGAGATTTTGCGCCAACTGGCGGTAGCGCTGCGCCTCCTGGTGTTTACCGAGCAGGGTCGCCATCTGTGCCAGATAATGGTTGTCGCTGTACATGTAGCTGGCCTGATCCACCGACTCCTGCATTAGCGAGTAACCCAGCAACTTACCGTCTTTACTGCGGTTTTCGGCAAATTTCACCACCCAGTCGCTGCGTTTTCCACCGCTCGCGACGTATTTATCCAGTTGATCTTTATCGATAAAACCGAATACTGCCGCATCATCACGACCGGACTCCCACGAGGCGGCAACCTGTGCCGGGATCTCCAGGCTGTCATACTGGCCTTTATCGATCACGGCGGCGTAGTTGTTCAGTCCAAAGAGGGTTTCTTCCTTGTCGCCTTTTTTCACCGTAAACAGCATTTCACCGCTGTCGGTATTGTGGGCTTTATCGCGCGTAGCGCCGTATTCCGGCACGCCGTTGCCGTTGTGATCGCGGTTACGCAGCCACCAGTCGTGATACGCCACCAGCTTTGGATACATCTCTTCGAGCCAGGCCTTGTCTTTGGTGACGTTGTAAACCTCCATCACCGACCAGGCCGCCAGGCTGGGTTTGGTGTTGCGCTCGTTCCAGTTACCGCCGTCGCCGCCGCGTTCCGGGCTGAGATTCCAGGCAATCAGGTCGGGAAGGAATCCGGCATCCTGCGCACGAACCGGATCGCCAGGTTTAACCTGCCATGAAAAGACGGCGCGAATGTTCTCTTTGGCGATATCCGGGTTAAAGTGCGCCATGGCGAAGGCCTGTTTCCAGGTGTCCCACGGCCAGGTTTGGTTGCCGGAGAACCAGCGGCCGGTGACCGAAGGCGTCACGGTATTGTGTTTTACCGCCCCGCCTGGCGAGCGCCAGTTGCCGTTCAGCGTTTCAATAGCTTTAACCGCGACCCGGGTTTGTTCCGTTGTGGCATCCGGGTTGGTTAAGCCTTTTTGCAGATAATCTGCCCAGCACTTTTGCGATGCCGCAAGATACCAGGCCGGGCGCGCCAGAATATCGCGGATCTGCGGCTGCTCTTTCGCCACATCCTCGGCGGTAAGCAGATGAGAATAGGTGGTGTAGAAAGTGGTTGAACCTTTGATATGGGCCTTCCCCATGAAGCGATGACCGTTAACCGTCGTTTTCATGGCGACAGATTTATGCACCTGATACTCCGACTCACCGGAGGTGAGCAGATCCCAGGTTGAGCGCACTTTGCCGAAGGTGACTTTCAGGCCATCGTGTGTGGCGGTGATTTTGCGCTGATAGCCAGGGAATTCGCCATCAATGGTTTTATCTGACAGCGCTTTTCCCTCTTTGGCTTCCAGCTTCGATAGCAGCTCGCCGTCCCACACCAGATCCAGCGGCGTGTCGCTGGTGATTTTGGTTTCCAGCAGCGAGGTGCGGGGACTGGCAAAACGCAGCGTCATCTCTATTTGCACATGCTTAGATGACAGCTTTTGCACCAGCGCGCCCGGAATGCTGTAGGCCTCAAGTGCGAAATCGACCTTTTTACCGTGCTGGTACACCGTCAGACGGTCAAAATTATTGGCCATAAAATTGATGTATTCTTCGGTCAGCAATGCCACGCCCGGAAAGCCGCCCATCGTGGCGGGACCGTCCGGCAGCAAATGACCGTGCCAGGCGCCAAGATCGAAAAAGGGATTAAAGCGCTGGTGGTCGTCGTGATCGTAGTCATGCATGTAGCCCGGCGCACCGGTGCGATTAATGATGTTTTTAAAGTCGTCAGCACTGGCGGCATGCGCGGAGACGTTCATCAGCAGGATGCAGGCCAGCGGCGTAAGAAGAGGTTTCATGTTCATGGTGTTCCGGTCCTTGTTACCAATAGAAATATTGCATCAGGAAGATTTGGTCGCTCGGGTCGCCAGATGCATTCTGCATTATAGAACCGGCTGTCGAAGGCGGTAGCGAAACGCCCGCCGCCGTATTCATACCAGATACCGAACTGCATAAAGGAAGTGGTTTCGTCCTCATAGCTATCCGGTCGGTGTTTGGCGTAACTATAAGCGGTGGAGAGGTAAACGCCTTTTAGTGCTTCATACATCGCGCTGACCATATAGCCGGTCTCGGTGCCGGGCACATCCAGCCCGTCGGCGCGGCCCGTGTGGTGCCAGGCGCGGGCGGCGAAGTTGGGCGAGAGGATACCTGTCAGGAACAACTGTCCGGTACCATCCGTTATCTCCAGGCCGTTCATCCAGGTTACGCCTTCGATCAGATCGTACTGGATGTAGCCGTTCATCATGGCCGGATAGGTATATTTATCGTCGTAGCGATCGTATTTACCAAAGTGCAGCCAGGCTTTGCTCTCGTCGTGGTGTCCGGCGGGCGTCGCGGTCACGCTATAGCGCAAAGGACCGGTCAGGTTTTGCACCTTAATGGCGGTCATGATGTCGCGGGTATTAGGAATGACGTAGCCCAGGTCTGGAGTGAAATCCCCCCACCATTGCAGGTCATCCAGCGAAGAGTCCTGGCGCAGGCTGAGCATCAGCTCCGTGCCATCATCGGTGCGGTAACCACCGTAAAAGCGGTTGATCCCGCCCTCGAATCCGCCCCAGCTATGGTCAGGAACCCAGGCATTGCCCTGATGGTCCGCTTGTACGGTCCAGCCCTCGCCGTAGATCAGACCAAACCACGAGCCGTGTTTTATCTCCAGGCCACCTTCTATATAGGTACCATCGCTGTATTTATGTTTGTCTTTTCCTTCTAAATCCATATATCCACCCATGCCCAATTCGCCATAAAAACGAAATGACGGGGAAGATATTTCGGGCGTTTTCGTGTCGTCGTGTTCTGCAGGGCGAACTTCTTCTGCACCCAGAGAGGAGACGCAGAAAAAGGGCAGGGCAAGAATTGCCCTGCAACAGAGGCTAATGTTTTTCATGCTTCGATCCTAAGCCAAATAAAAGATAATTTTTATTGTTATATACCCGTCATACTTCAAGCTGCATGTGCGTTAGCTACGTTCGTTCACCCCAGTCACATAGTTATCTATGCTCCTGGGAATTCACTCACTTGCCGCCTTCATGCTACTCGAATTATTTTGGTTATAGCCTTGGCGAATATTGTTTATTGTTATTCTGTTTTAGTCATTAATTGATATCTGAAGCAGGGGCCGCCTCAATAGCTTTTTCTTCTTTAGTCAGCCCTTTGATGTATTTACTGTATTTCCACCAGGCGAAGCCGAGGAAAATAACAATTCCACCAACGTTATAGAAAATAATGGTTATGATGTTACCGCCGGTCGGGAAGGTAGAGGCGATAAATCCGATGGTGAAAAGAACAATCAGCATCGAGACCACAATAATGCCGGTTTTTTGTGAACCCATACGGAAGTCACGCGGTAAGTGATCCAGTTTTGCGCGCAGATTCAGGTAAGCCAGCATAATAAACAGCGGCGGCAGCATCGATGCGGCGGCGGTCATGTTGATGATGGTGTTCATTAAATCCTGCACGGTATTGGAGCCGAGGGTTGGGATAATCATCAGCGGGATAACGATCAGGAACTGGATCCACGCTGCGCGGGCCGGAACGCCATTTTCATTCAGTTCGACGGTTTTTTTACCGAAAATACCCGCCGGAATTTCAGAGAAGAAGATCTTCACCGGCGTGGCGGTCCACATCAGCAGAGAGCCGAACATCGCGGTAAAGGAGACCAGGCCGACAAAGCGGTTCACGACCAGTTCCGGCAGGCCGAAATATGCCGCCAGGCCGTGGAATACCTGCACCGAACCACCGGTAAACTTCAGCTCTTTGCTGCTGACAAAGACGTTGATCAGCACCGAGGAGATGGAATAGAGCACGCCGATAAAAATCCCGGCAATGATAATGACCTTCACGAATGATTTGGAACCACCCTTGACGTCGTTGACGTACACCGCCACCGACTCTGCGCCGCCTGCCGCCATAAAGATCCAGGTGGTGATACCCAGGAAGGCCCAGTTAAAATTCGGGATCATTGCGTCTACGGTGATAGGGTCAGCAGGCTGTACGCCGCCAACCAGTGCAGTACCCGCCAGTAAGATATAGGATAGCGTCAGCAGCAGCATCAACGTGGAGGTGACTGAGGTAATTGGTCCTAACATTTTTGCGCCGTTGGTCGAAACCCAGGTGGAGAAGGCAAACAGCACCATACTTAACACGGTAGTCGCGAACGGCGTCAGAATGTATTCGTAGCCTAAAAAAGCATATGAGGCGTAGGCGATAACGCGGGGCAAAAGCGAGGTAAAAAAGAACAGGTTAACGAACCAGTAGGTGTAGGCGGTAATAAATGCCCAACGTCCGCCCAGCGAACTTTTTACCCATGCGTAGACACCGGCTTCGGAGTTTTTATTCAGCGAAACAAATTCGGCGATGATTAAACAGAATGGAATAAAGTAGAAAATCGTCGCGAGGAAAAACATCGGTGCGGATGCCAGACCAAGCTCAATATTATTATTGATTACGTTATTAAAACTATAAACCGCGGCAAAAGTGAGTGAAAGTAAGCCGAACTTGCCGATGGTATTACGTTTGGTATCAGACATAGCACATCTCCGATTCCTGATTATTATAGGGTACTGGCGGCGCAACGTCGGCGCCGCCTGTGTTTTTATTTATTATGAAAATAACCATCTTCGATGGTGACTTTGAGTACGACTTTTTTCACTGCGTTATTACAAATAAAACGATAGGCCTCATGGTTGTCACAAATAACCATTTGTCCTTCGTGCACTTCTACGGTTTTTCCACAACCTTTCAGATATTCGCGATCGGTTTCATCGCGATAGTATTCAACCACCTGGAGATCCTCTTTGGCGGCATACTCTATTTTTTGCTGTCCTTGCAGATAGTAATGGATCTCAAAATAACGACGGTGGCCGGTAAACAGCGCATCGGTCGCGGAGTCTGTTTCCACGCGGTAGCTCAGGGAATCACCGATCGAGTGGGCGACGCCTGGCTGAATATTGTCAATATTTTCAATAGCCTCGACGCAGCGTTGCCATTTCCGACCCGAAGCATAGCGTTGCTGGAACTGCTCTAAGTTGTCGATGATCCTCATTTTGTATTCTCGCTGTGCAAATTCGTGGAAAAGAATCCGGTGCCAAAGGCGCGGTTGGCGGTGGTTTGAGCGCCAGACTCGCTGCCGGAAAACGGCAACAACGTGAAGCCGTAGCTGAATGATGTAAACCAGACGCGCCAGGAATCGAGCACCTCACTTCCCCACGAATTGGAACCTAGTCCCAACAACTGGTGGTCCAGATTCAGGGTGATGTCATCGCTACGCTGTAGCGCGTTGCAGTGCTGTGCGGCGAAGATATTTTCTGGCGTATAGCGCCAGGCGCTCAGGTTGACAGGGCGCTGCCCAACCACCAGAAGACCGTTGCCGTGGCGGTTGGTTAGCGTTGCCCAGCGCACGTCCTGACGATTGCCGTTGTTTTGCGGGAACGGATAATTTTCGAACATCTCATCCACGCTGCTGCGCCAGATGTCGATGATGTTGGCCTGCTGGCTATCGGCATAGTTTTCACCGGGACCACGTCCGTAATATGCCACCTGGCCCAAATCACCGTTGATGCCCATCGTGAAGCCGATGCACGGAATGATGTCCCGGTACTCTCCGTAAGGCTGGCCGGAAAGCTCTACGTTCAACTGACCGTCCGCGGCAATGCGCCAGCGATAGGTGCAGCGCATACCGAAATCGAATACCGGCGGGGCGATAATGGTCTGGCTGGTTATCAGCAGCGCATCATCGGTTTGCTCAAGGGTAAACTCGCGCAGATGCTCCTGCATAATCTGTAAATGATTCGGCTGCCAGAGGCCTTCGAACTCTTGCTTGTGGTTATCAATGGTCGGTTTGAAGAAATTAATCTTCGGCTCGCGGGTAATCAGCTCTTCGCCATTGACGTTCCAGGCGATCGGCTTACCGGTCAGCTTTGAGAAGGTCAGATGGAAGTTATAACCGCGAACGGTGCAGCTCTGGCGGCTGTCTTCCAGCGTCAGAGGGGTGGAATTTTGCAGACTAAACGGTACGGTAGCCGCCGTTCTGGCTTTCAGTGGAAACTGATACGTCGCGATGTGATGCCCGGCTTCGCTGTATAGCGTGCGGGAATCTTTCGTCACACTGACGTTAAGGAACGCTTCGCGCGCATCCAGCTCCGGCAGTGCGCATTGCAGGAGCGCATCGCTGTTGGGAGGAACGTCACGTAGTTTTATCTGCTGAACAGAGAGCGTATCTCCTTCGGCGCGAACCTCAATATGCAAGGTGTAGTCGTCAAGCGTGGTGAACCACAGTTTGTTTTCTACCCGCAGTTCGCCGCGAGCCAGATCCTGTGCGCGTACTTTCACTGGCGCAATTACCTGCTTGTACTCTTGCAGTCCTGGTCCTGGGGTTTGATCGGAATAAATCAGGCCATCAAGGCAGAAGTTGTAGTTGTTCGGATAGTCGCCGTAGTCGCCGCCATAGTTGTACCAGACGTTGCCGTCGTCATCTTTGGCCTGAATCCCGTGATCGCACCACTCCCAGACATAGTGCCCCTGAATGCAATCATGCTGATAGAAGACGTTCTGATATTCTGTTAGCCCGCCGGGACCGTTACCCATGGCGTGCGCATACTCGCAGATGATGCGTGGCTTAGGATGCGGATATTCACCAAACTCATTCATCAGCGGCACGCGGGTGTACATGGTGGAGATGATATCCACCACTTCGGCGTCACGATCTTCTTCGTAATGGATCAAACGCGTGTCATCCAGCGCTTTTGCAGCGTGATACATGGCGCGGATGTTACAGCCGTATCCGGATTCGTTGCCGAGTGACCAGATGACGATCGACGGGTGGTTTTTCTGCGCATGGACGTGGCGCACGATGCGCTCAACGTAGACATTTTCCCATAGCGGATCGTCGGTTATCCGGCTGATATCGCCGATATTAGCGAAGCCGTGAGATTCAACGTCGGTTTCGGCCATCACGAACAGACCGTAGATATCGCACAATTCATAGAAGCGCGGATCGTTCGGGTAATGGGCGGTGCGTACGGAGTTGATATTGTGCTGCTTCATTAACAGCAGATCTTTTTCAACGCGATCCATACCGACCGCGCGGCCCTTAAGATGATCGTTATCGTGGCGGTTAACGCCATGCAGCATCACGTAGCGATTATTGATGTAAAACAGACCGTCGCGAACTTTAATATCGCGGAATCCGACGCGCTGTGGCACGACTTCAAGGATGTTGCCGCTGGCATCTTTCAGCGTCATCACCAGATGGTAGAGATACGGCGATTCCGCCGACCACTGCTGCGGCGCGCTGACCTTGAAATTAAACGCGGTCTGCGTTTGTTTATCCACCTTCAGGGTATTAATCACGCCGCTATGCAGCGCCTGCTCAGCGTCAAACAAGGTGTATTCGAGCGACGCTATCGCCGGCGTGGCGGCCAGGTTTTCCAGCGCAATGTCGCAAGAGAGGGTGGCGTCGCGATAGTCATCATCGAACTCGGTGCGAACGGTAAAATCCTGAATATGGGTCGCCTGTTTGCCTACCAGATAGACGTCGCGGAAAATTCCCGCCGACCACCACATGTCCTGGTCTTCAACGTAGGTGGAATCAGCCCATTGCATTACGCGAACGCACAGCAGGTTGTCACCGGTGCGCACCATTGCGCTGATATCAAATTCGGCCGTCAGGCGGCTGCCTTTGCTGAAGCCAACGTACTGACCATTCACGTAAACTTCGAAGTAGGTTTCTACGCCATCAAACTTTATCAGCGTCTGTTTGCCCTGCCAGCCTTCGCTGAGGGAGAAAATGCGCTGGTAGGCTCCGGTGGGGTTATTGGTCGGAACGTAGGGGACGTCAATCGGGAAAGGAAAACCTTCGTCGGTATACTGCAGCTTACCGTGTCCTTCCATCTGCCACATGCCTGGGACGGTGATGCTGCCCCAGTCGTTCATAAACTGCGACGTAAAGGCTTCCGGCACCTGTAGCGGATGCTCAAAGAACTGAAAATTCCACTGACCGCTTAACAGCTGAAAGAGGCTGCTGGTTTCGCGGGCAAACGAGCGAGCCTGCGCAACGGAGTCATAAGAGAAAAAATATGCGCGTGGCGCCAGTCGATTTTCGTGGGTGAGCTGAATGTTTTCCCAGCGATTCATAAGGCCTCCCGGTGGAGAAAAATCGGAACCATTCATTGTAATGGTGAGTAAGTGTAATTGATGGTGATTTTAGTAAAAGTTTTACTAAAATATAGCGGATGAAGTGATTTACTTTAACTGGATCACGAAAATAATTCGGACGCAGAAAAGAATGCATGACAATGCGCGCCCGGCATCAGAAGAAACCGGGCGGGTTAACGGGGGATTTTAGCGGGTGGTGCCGCGCAGTTTCAGCTTGCTGGGAACAAAAACCAGCAGGGGAAGCGCACGCCCGTCGCGGGCTTTCTCGAACAGCAGGTTGACGCCCTGACTGCCCATCATTTCAGAATGAATGCGAACGGTGGAAAGCGGAGGAAAGGTGAAACGCGCCGTTGGAATATCATTAACGCTTATCAGCGAAATATCCTGTGGAATGTTCAGACCACGCTCGTGGATGGCGCGCAGAACGCCAATAGCAATCGAATCTGAAGCCACAAACAGGGCGCTGGGATAGTCGGGTTTTGCCAGCATTTCTTTAGCCAGTTCATAGCCTGATGAACTGGAGAAACCGCCGCGATAGATGTCCTGTTCAGAAACGACCTGCTGCAGACGACCGTATTCGACAAACGCGGCTTCGCGGATATCGGCCTTGCCCGGCTGGTCTTCACCACCGATGAAGCCAATGCGGGTGACGCCCTGGGCAATGAAAAAGTCGATGCTCTCTTTGCTGATGCGGGCCAGATCGATATCGACGGCGTCATATTCGCTGCCGGGTTCATGGAAATCGATAAAGCAGATGTTGTCGGTAAGCGCTGTTGCCGCCTCGCGCAGAGCGGGAGAAGGCTTGCCGACAATAAGAATGCCGGTAATGTGTTTGCTCTCCGGCAGTCCACTGTGCTCATAGCAGTTGGTCAGTTCGATCCCGAGTTTCTCACACTGGGTTTCAATCCCATGGCGGATCGCGAGGTAGTAAGGATCGTTGATTTCCAAATCCTGCTGATAGCTGTAGAGCGCCAGAATATGCTGGGGACCGAGCGCATTGGTCTGGTTCTTACGGGCGCTGCTGGTTTTGTACTCCAGCTTTTCCGCGATCTCCAGAATGCGATGCTTAGTCTCTTCTTTTACATTCAGCGTGGGGTCATCGTTTAAAACCCGGGACACTGTCGCCAGGGACACGCCAGCTTCGATTGCGATGTCTTTAAGTGTTGCCATGTTTGCCTTTTCCCTGAGTTACCTGCGCATTATAAATGAAGTGCTTATCTATTCATCTGTTTTCAGTAAAAAAAGCATGTTTAATTGACATGCTCGGGGTAAAACCGGGCTTTCAGAGTGTGATGAGTACGTCATTTTCCCGCTTTTGAGAACAATGCCTGGAAAATATTTTGCTAGTATTTAGTAAAATTTTACCAGAGGAGAAAACAATGGATATCGTCGCATTTGCTGATTTTGCCCGAATGGAAATACGTGTTGGAAAAATCGCACAGGTAAAGCGCCATGACAATGCCGATAAGCTGTATATCGTACAGGTAGATGTTGGAGAGCGTACGCTGCAAACCGTGACCAGCCTGGTTCCTTATTACAGCGAAGAGGAGCTAATGGGGAAAACGGTAGTGGTGCTGTGTAACCTGCAAAAGGCCAAAATGCGCGGTGAAACATCTGAGTGTATGCTGCTGTGCGCTGAGACGGATGATGGCAGCGAAAGCGTGCTGTTAACGCCAGAACGGGTGATGCCTGTGGGTGTGCGGATTGTTTGAGTTAGGCTAATTGCCGGATGGCGGCTACGCCTTATCCGGCCTACAAAAGGGTATCTTTTATAGGCCGGGTAAGGTTGTTACACCTGCTCCACGCTCACCCGTAATGCTGCCAGGGCTTTGCGCGTTGCTCGCAATACCAGATCGCATTGCTCGATCGTTAACGTCAACGGCGGTTCGATACGGATCGTCTTTGCATTGTTCAGCGTGCCGGCTACCAGCACCCGCTGGCGGAACATCTCACTGGCAAAGTTGTAGCCGATTTCATTATCAACAAACTCAATCGCCATCAGCATGCCCTTACCGCGTACATCATGTACCAGGTCCGGGTATTCCCGCGCAAGCTGGCGGAAACCATCCAGCAACATATCGCCTTTCTGCTCCGCCTGAGCCGGTAAATTTTGCTCCAGCAGGACGTTAATGGTGGCCAGCGCAGCCGCGCAAGCAAGCGGGTTGCCGCCAAACGTGGTGGTATGCAGGAAAGGATTGTCGAACAGGACGGAGAATACCTCTTCGGTGGCAATGGTTGCGCCAATGGGCATCACGCCGCCGCCCAGCGCTTTAGCCAGGCACATAATGTCGGGCTGCACGTTTTCGTGTTCGCAGGCGAACATTTTGCCAGTACGACCCATGCCGGTCTGCACTTCGTCAAGGATCATTAGCGCGCCAAACTCATCGCAAAGTTTACGAACGGCGGTTAAATACCCTTGCGGCGGCAGGATCACGCCCCCTTCACCCTGGATCGGTTCGAGGATCACGGCAGCGACGTCGTCACCGGTTTTTTTACACTCGCTGAGCACGGTGCGCATCGCGTTAATATCGCCAAACGGTACATGGCGGAAACCCGGCAGCAGCGGCATAAAGGGTTTGCGGAAGGTGGATTTAGCCGTGGCGGACAGCGCGCCCAGCGATTTACCGTGGAATGCGCCGCTGGTGGCAATAAACGTAAATTTACCGCGCGGTGATTGATACGCTTTCGCCAGCTTCAGAGCGGCTTCAACCGACTCGGTCCCGCTGTTACAGAAAAAACTGTATTTCAGCTTACCTGGGGCCAGTGCGGCGAGGGTTTTTGCCAGCATGGCCCGCAGAGGGTCGAGTAGCTCCTGGCTATGCAGAGGTTGTTTCGCGAGTTGATTCTGTACGGCGGAAACCACGACTGGATTACGGTGCCCCACGTTGAAAATTCCAAAACCACCCAGGCAATCGACGAACTCCTGCCCCTGGGTGTCGACAAGCGTATTCAGGCTTCCCGCTTGCCACTCTACGGCTCCGTAATCCCCGCCTGCTGTTACAGATTTTCGATACTCTAAGAACCCCGGATTGACATGCTCCTTGAAGTATTCAATCACCTCTCGGTTTAATGATTTCATTTCCTCATGATCAAGCGTGCGCTTTTCGATGAGATTCAGTGCGTGTGCGCTGCAGGCCAGGGCCGATGCGCTGGAAGGTAACCTGTTCAAAATATGCTCCCGGAGCTGGCGTATCACATGATACTGATTTAAGTATTGCAGGGATTGCGCCATTCCGGCGCGCTTAGCAAAAATCGGGATAAACACCAGGAAACATCTTATTTGCGCAACATTTAATGCCAGCGCTTAACATTTGCTGGCATTTTGCCCATGTTCAGACTGAGAAAACAGATCGGAAAACCCCTTTTCTGCGCTAAAAATGAGCAATATTCGCCCTGTGACGGTGCATTGGTAGAAGTGAAATTGAATAGTTTCTGATTGAAAGTATTTTAAATCAATGGATTAGAATGCGTACAAATTTTGAGGTTTAATCGCAAATTGCGATCTAAATCAAATTTAACAACTAAAGATAAAAAAATTATCGCCGAAATAACATAAGCCGAAAGAGTTAACAACCAGATAACCTGCACAGGACGCAATCATGTCTTCTCATCCCTACGTTAGTCAGCAAAATACACCGCTGGATGATGATATCACCCTCATGTCGACTACCGATTTACAAAGCTATATCACCCATGCGAACGATACCTTTGTCCAGGTCAGTGGCTATCAACTAAATGAATTGCTCGAAAAACCGCACAACCTGGTTCGTCATCCGGACATGCCAAAAGCGGCGTTTGCGGATATGTGGTACACCCTGAAGCAGGGTGAGCCATGGAGCGGGATTGTGAAAAACCGGCGTAAGAATGGCGATCACTACTGGGTAAGGGCCAATGCGGTGCCGATGGTGCGGGAAGGGCGTGTAACCGGGTATATGTCGATCCGTACCCGGGCAACTGACGAGGAGATTGCGGCGGTAGAGCCTTTATATAAAGCGCTGAATGAAGGGCGTTGCAATCGACGAATTCATAAAGGCCTGGTGGTACGCAAAGGCTGGTTGGGTAAATTCCCGGCGCTGCCGATTCGCTGGCGAGTGCGCAGCGTAATGGCGTTTATGTTTATTTTACTGGCGGCCGCATTGCAGCAAATGGGCGCCGAATGGCCGTTACTGCTGACGAGCGTGTTGGTGATGCTTTTAGGAACGGCTATTTTCGAATGGCAGATTGTGCGTCCTATTGAGAATGTCGCCCGTCAGGCGCTTAAAGTGGCGACCGGTGAGCGGAACAGCGTGTCGCATCTTAACCGCAGTGATGAGCTGGGCCTGATGCTGCGAGCGGTCGGGCAACTGGGGCTAATGTGCCGTTGGCTCATCCATGATGTCTCCAGCCAGGTGAGTTGTGTACGCAGCGACAGTGAAACGCTGGCGAAAGGCAGTGATGATTTAAACAAGCATACGCAGCAGACCGTAGAGAATGTGCAGGAAACGGTGACCACCATGAATCAGATGGCGGCATCGGTAAAACAAAACTCTGAGACCGCCGCCGCAGCCGATAAACTCTCCATCGCCGCCAGCAGCGCGGCAACGCACGGCGGCGAGGCGATGGATACCGTCATCAAAACCATGGACGATATCGCCAACAGCACCCAGAGGATCGGCACCATTACGACGCTGATTAACGATATTGCTTTCCAGACCAACATTCTGGCTTTGAACGCCGCCGTTGAAGCTGCACGGGCAGGTGAGCAAGGGAAAGGGTTCGCCGTGGTGGCGGGAGAAGTGCGTCATCTTGCCAGTCGCAGCGCCAGTGCGGCCAATGATATCCGCAAGCTGATTGATGCCAGCGCCGATAAAGTGCAGTCCGGCTCCGATCAGGTTCACGCTGCAGGGCGCACGATGGACGATATTGTGGCGCAGGTGCAAAACGTCACTCAGCTGATCGCCCAAATCAGCCACTCAACGCTGGAGCAGTCAGATGGCCTTTCCAGCCTGACTCGGGCAGTGAATGAACTGAGCAATATTACGCAGAAAAACGCCGAACTGGTTGAAGAGAGCGCCCAGATTTCTGCGATGGTGAAGCATCGCGCTGGTCGACTGGAAGATGCTGTCACGGTGCTACATTAATATAAACCCTACAGGCGGAACGGCGGGCAAACGGGTCCCGCCTGCAGTGTAAATTAATCCAGCTGAGTAATATCCAGCGCAGCGCGATCGATAATACCGATGATTTTTTTGATCTGCGCATCGCTGGTATCACCATGATTAACCCGTAGGTCCAGCACGGCTTTGAAGTTTTCCAGCGCGCGTTTCATCTGCGGATTCTTGCGTAATTCAAAACCCACGCAGCGGGCTTTAATACGTTCGTGGATATGTTCCAGATGCTCACGGTTTTCATCCAGCCATTGCTGGCCCTGAGTCGTGATCGCAATCTGTTTACGCCCACCTTCCTCGTCGCTGATGGTGATCAGTGCCTGATCCTGCAAGAAATCCAGCGTCGGATAGATAACGCCCGGGCTCGGGGTATAGTTACCCTGAGTCAGGGTTTCAATTGCTTTAATCAGCTCATAGCCGTGGCTGGCGTCGCGGGTCAGGATATCCAGAATGACCAGGCGTAATTCTCCGTGACCGAAGAAGCGTTGGCGACGACCACCGCCCCCGCGACGGTGCCCACAACCCTGTTCGTGGTGATGTTCTTTGTTACAGCCTTCATGGCGATGTTCTTCACCTTTGCAGCAACCTGCATGGTGCTCGTTGTGGCGGCCTTCGTGGTGATGTCCTTCACCCTTGCAGCAGCCTTCGTGTTGGTGCTCAGTATGTTTGCAGCAACCTTCATGATGGTTTTGCATCATCGTCTCCTGATGTTGTTTAGATATATCTAATTTATATCTAAAAATTGTCATCTTGCAAGTCTACAAATTATATTTTGTTTAATATGATGATTATTAACAGTTTTTATTGGTTGGTGCTGTCAGTCTATTCTGACGGTGACTATATCAAAAAAGTGCTTGCAATTCTCTTGATTAGCAATCATTATCATTTAAAAATGTATTTAGATATATCGTATTATCTTCACAAGGCGAAAAAAATGACAAAAAACACCTCACGCTACCCCCAGCGCGTTCGTAATGAACTGCGCTTTCGGGAACTTACCGTCCTGCGCGTAGAACGTATTAGCGCGGGCTTTCAGCGCATTGTACTGGGCGGGGACGCTCTGGACGGTTTTAGCTCACACGGGTTTGACGACCATACCAAGGTCTTTTTCCCTGAACCGGGCAGCCATTTTGTGCCGCCTGTCGTCACCGATGAAGGCATTGTCTGGGCTGATGGCGTACGTCCGTTATCCCGTGATTACACGCCGTTGTATGACGAAGCGCGCCATGAGCTGGCGCTGGATTTTTATATCCATGACGGTGGTGTGGCAAGTACGTGGGCGATGAATGCCCGTGAGGGGGACAAGCTGACAATTGGCGGACCGCGCGGTTCTTTGGTGGTGCCAGAGGATTATGCGTATCAGGTTTATGTGTGTGATGAATCGGGAATGCCCGCGCTGCGCCGACGCCTGGAGTCGCTCAGTCGTTTAGCGGTACGTCCGCACGTCACGGCGCTGGTCAGCGTGCAAGATGCAGCATACCAGGACTATTTTGCCCACCTCGACGGGTTTACTATTCAGTGGTTTATCGGTCATGACGAGCAGGCGGTGAATGAACACTTATCGCGGCTAAGCGTGCCAGCAGACGATTATTACATCTGGATCACTGGCGAAGGGAAGGTGGTCAAAAACCTGAGTGCTCGCTTTGAAACCGAGGCGTTCGATCAGCAACGGGTTCGCGCAGCGGCTTACTGGCATCAGCGCCGTTAATCAGTAATTAGACGGCGGAACGCCAAACGCCTGGCGGAATGCGTAGCTAAATGCCGCGGTGCTTGAATACCCCACGTCGAGCGCCACGGCGGTTACGCTTTTATTTTTCTTCAGCATTAATACGGATTCCAGAATACGCATTTTTTGCTTCCAGACGCTGAAAGGCAATCCGGTTTCTTTTTTGAAATGGCGTGAAAAGGTACGGGCAGACATACCCAGATGCTGCGACCAGTATTCAACCGAATGCTCCAGTGCGGGAGATTCTTGTATGGTTCGGCAAACTTTGTTTAATTCGCTATCCTGCGGCCAGGGTAATACAAAAGCGACTTCCGGGAGCTGCAGAATAATGTCGACCAGGACGCTGACCAGCTTGCCCTCTTTTGACTGGCTATCATAATGGCCTGAAATTGAATTCGTGGCGTAATGAATAAACTCTCTGGCGAAATCACTGATTGCCACCACTTTACATTCATTAATGCTCTCTTCAAGAAAGCCCGGATTAATATCCAGATTTTCTAAATACACATCATCCAGTGCCCAAACCGTATGCTCCGTATTATTCGGGATCCAGATGCCATAATGTGCCGGAATTATCCAGCACTTGCCGGCAACATCAATACGCATACTGCCTTTACGGGCGAAATGAAACTGTATAAAAGAGTGTGAATGCTGTGGAACATGATGGTTAGCTTCCAGGACATAAGAGCGAAAGTACACGTCCTGCGGCAGTTCCGTCATGGAGTTATCCGGGTAGAAGTTCCACTGCTTTTGCGCGAGAGTTTCCATAAATGAATCGTCAATGATCCCGATGATGTGTCTGCTACTCGATAGATCTTGTCCGCAGATCATAATACATACACCCTTTTTTCCATAATAATCTTGTGTAAGAATTTTTAGCCCACTTTTGGTAAATACCATGAATTCGCTTTGTTCAGATGCTGTGATCGTCAATGAAATAAATGATAACTGGACCCGAATGGGAAAAGAGCTGCTTTCGCAAGCGGATATCAGAATTAATGGCTCGCGAGCGTGGGACATTCAACTTCATCACACCGGTTTCTTTAAACGGGTATTGCAACAAGGCTCATTAGGACTTGGTGAAAGCTATATGGAAGGCTGGTGGGACTGTGAGCGGCTCGATATTCTGTTCTGCAAAATCCTCAAAGCAAAACTCGACCAGCAGATGCCGGGAAATCTGAAAGATATTTTACGCATTGCCAGCGCGCGCCTGTTTAATTTGCAGTCGCGGAGCCGGGCATGGATAGTCGGCAAAGAACATTATGATATTGGTAACGATCTCTTTGCGCTGATGCTTGATCCGCATATGCAATATTCCTGTGGTTACTGGAAAGATGCGACCACATTAGAAGATGCGCAAAATGCCAAATTAAAAATGATCTGCGAGAAGCTGCAGCTTAAACCGGGTATGCGTTTACTCGATATCGGTTGTGGCTGGGGCGGGCTGGCGGAGTATGCGGCACGTCATTATGGCGCGGTGGTAGAAGGTGTTACCATTTCCAAAGAGCAGCAGAAAATGGCGCAGCAGCGCTGTGAAGGTCTGGACGTTAACATTCTGCTGCAGGATTATCGCGACCTTGATAAACACTACGATCGCATTGTCTCCGTGGGGATGTTTGAACACGTCGGGCCGAAAAACTACGATACCTATTTCAGCATCGCCGACCGTTGTTTAAAACCGGACGGGCTCTTCCTGCTGCATACCATCGGTAGCAATAAAAAAGGGATGAGCGTCGATCCATGGATCAACAAATACATTTTCCCGAACGGTTGCTTACCGTCGATTTCCCATATTGCCGAGGCCAGCGAATCACGGTTTGTGATGGAGGACTGGCATAACTTTGGCAGCGATTACGATAAAACGCTGATGGCCTGGCACGAGCGCTTTAATCAGGCCTGGCCGGAGCTGTCGTCACGTTATTCCGCCACCTTCAGAAGAATGTTTAATTACTATTTATGCGCCTGCGCCGGGGCTTTCCGCGCCCGAGATATCGAGCTTTGGCAGGTACTGTTTAGCCGTGGCGTCGAGGGTGGCCTCCGCGTTTATCGTTAACGTTCTGCCTGATGCGCGAAGCGCATCAGGCATTTATGATTTAACCCAATTCACTCTCCGCCAGCGCTTTAAACACCATTGCGACGGCGTGTGCGCCGGGGTCCATATTGCCGAGCAGACTTTCGCTGCTCAGATACGATGCGCGACCGGCATTGGCTTTACTCGACAAACAGGTTCGTTCGGCTCCCGCTTGCGCGGCGTCGAATGCGGCCTGCAAATTTTGCGGCTGCGCGAGCAGTGAAGTCAGGGCCGGTTGCAGCGCGTCAATCATGGTGCGATCGCCTTCGTCTGCGCCGCCGTAGAACTTCATCTGCGCCAGGCCCGTATTTAATGCTTCGACAATATTTGCTCCCTGTTCCAGTTTTTGTCCGGCTGAGGTAAAGAAGATCGACATCAGCACACCGCTGGAACCGCCCATCACCACGGTCAGGCGTTCGCCAATCAACGCGAACAGCGTAGCAAGGTTATCCAGCGGCAACTGCTGGCGATGCAGCAGGCTGGCAATTTCGCGTGCGCCAGCGGCGAAGGTTGAACCGGTATCGCCATCGCCGACTTTGGCATCCAGCGCATTAAGATGGGACTCCAGATCGGAAAGGGTTGCGGTGACAAGTTCCACAATCCCGGCCACCAGGGCGTTTGCCGAGGGATGGAATTCCACGCGTGCGCTACGCTGAGATGACGGAACACAACTGATTTCACGCGGTGGGACCGGCGTCGGCCAGTTGCTGGTTTCCACTTCGGTGAGGAGCGCTTTTTCGATGCTCTCTTCCAGCACGATGGCCGTGAGAGAAAAGCCTTTCATATCCAGCGCGGTGACCAGCGAGGCCGGGCCAATCAGCCAGTCGATACGCGAGTGCAGCGGGCTGCTGGCCAGCTCGCGGGTAATGATGGCCATTTCGGCAACAGAAACACCGCCAAGATTGTTAATCATCACCGCCAGACGGCCGGTTTCAGGCAGGGCGGCCAGCAGTTTATCCACCATCAGGTTCACCACCTGCGCACTGTTCTGAGTGTCGATAACCGAAGCACCTGGCTCGCCGTGAATGCCCATCCCTAGCTCCGCGTGACCCGGATGATGACGCGGGGTCGCGTCGGTTTCTTGCGGCAGATGACAACTGGAAAGCGCAACGCCCAGGCTGAAGGTGTTGTGGGCTGCGTACTGCGCTTCACGCAGAACGGTGGCGAGGTTGTAGCCGCGTTCGGCAAAGTAACCCGCGATTTTATGCACCAGGATGGTTCCCGCAATGCCGCGTGGGTGTTTGTTATCCGGCAGAGAGATGTCGTCGCCAACAATCAGCATTTCAACGTTATAGCCAAGGCGACGCGCTTTCTCGGCGGCGAGACCGAAATTAAGACGGTCACCGGTGTAATTTTTCACGATCAACAAACAGCCCGCTTCACCGGTTACCGCCTGAATGGCGGTCAGTACCGCATCCACGCTCGGGGAGGCGAAAACGTCGCCGCAGACCGCAGCGGTTAGCATGCCTTTACCGATAAATCCAACGTGCGCGGGTTCGTGTCCCGAACCGCCGCCGGAAATGACCGACACGTTATTTTTATCGAGATCACGACGGACTACGATACGAATGGCCGGATCGCTTTCCAGACGCGCCAGGTTATTCCACGGGCTGGCGATAATCGTACCGTCGATGACATCGCTCACGAGATGGGGGCGTTGATTAAAAAAGAATTGAGACATAACGGCTCCTCGAGGTTGAGTGAAAGACAAACCCCCGAATGCTTAGGTCATGGTGCGGAGGCGATGAAGAGATTCTGGCGAAGTCAGCGCGGAAAAAAACAACCTTAAAATGAGTTTCATTACGGAACGTGATTGTTGTTTTTTGTTCCGAAATGAAACTGAAAAAAGCAAGGAACGATCACAATGCGAGCTCGCTCGACTTTTTTCACCGGCGAACGGCGCTGGTTATCCGGCACCGTCAGCCTTTTTGTGCGGATTTTAAGACAAGCGAGTGGGTAAAAGAGAAAGTGAGATTCATGTGTGCTGGATATTTGGCGGTAAATGAACGGATCAGGATCGCAAACCTTATATTTTTTATGGATAAGCGTTCCAATATGAAACGTACTCCGTTTTTATCTGTTTCATATCAGAACAAAAAGACGAAAGATCTTTTTGTGCACGCCTCGCCATACAGTTATTGCATCGCTCCGGTACCTCCCGTTTTCGCCATCAGCATCAGGCCAAACAGGTTAACGCCAGGGCTCACCATGTAAAAACATGTACTTATTTGAGGATGAAAGGAATGCTAAAAGTTATTCAATCTCCAGCCAAATATCTCCAGGGTCCTGACGCTTCCACCTTGTTTGGTCAATACGCTAAAAATCTGGCGGACAGCTTTTTCGTGATCGCGGATGACTTCGTGATGAAGCTGGCGGGAGAGAAAGTACTCAACGGCCTGCACAACCACGACATTAGCTGCCACGCGGAACGCTTCAACGGCGAATGCAGCCATGCTGAAATTAATCGTCTGATTGCCATTTTGAAACAGCACGGTTGCCGCGGTGTGGTTGGGATTGGCGGCGGGAAAACGCTGGATACCGCCAAAGCGATTGGCTACTACCAGAAGCTGCCGGTGGTGGTGATCCCGACTATCGCGTCTACCGATGCGCCAACCAGTGCGCTGTCCGTAATCTATACCGAAGCCGGTGAGTTTGAAGAGTATCTGATCTACCCGAAAAACCCGGATATGGTGGTGATGGATACCGCAATCATTGCTAAAGCGCCGGTACGTCTGCTGGTGGCCGGGATGGGCGATGCGCTCTCGACCTGGTTTGAAGCGAAAGCCTGTTATGACGCCAGAGCGACCAGCATGGCGGGCGGACAGTCCACCGTGGCGGCGCTGAGCCTGGCGCGCCTGTGCTATGATACCCTGCTGGCGGAAGGCGAGAAGGCACGCTTTGCCGCGCAGGCTGGCGTGGTGACCGATGCGCTGGAGCGTATTGTCGAAGCTAACACTTACCTCAGCGGCATCGGCTTTGAAAGCAGCGGTCTGGCAGGGGCGCATGCGATCCACAACGGCTTTACGATTCTGGAAGAGTGCCACCATTTGTACCACGGTGAAAAAGTCGCCTTTGGTACGCTGGCGCAACTGGTGTTGCAAAACAGCCCGATGGAAGAGATCGAAACCGTGCTGAATTTCTGTCAGAAAGTAGGCCTGCCGGTAACGTTAGCGGAAATGGGCGTGAAAGAAGACGTTGACGGCAAGATCATGGCCGTAGCAAAAGCGACCTGTGCAGAAGGTGAAACCATCCACAATATGCCGTTCCCGGTAACGCCTGAAAGCGTACATGCCGCTATTTTGACGGCAGACCTGCTGGGACAGCAGTGGCTGGCGCGTTAATCAGTCGTCGGTAGGTTTTTATCCGGCATCTTCTCCCCCTCTGACAGTCTCTGCCGGAGGGGTTGTCTATGGTTAAACAGCGGAAAGGGATATGACGGCGCACACGCATAGCATCGGGAAGGAAGTCTCTTCGGTCATTGCCCAGTCATGGCATCGTTGCAGCAAGTTTATGCAGCGGGAAACCTGGCAGGCGCCGCATCAGGCGCAAGGGCTGACCTTTGAGTCGATTTGTCGTCGCAAGACGGCGCTGCTGACGATTGCCCAGGCCGCGCTGGAAGATGCCTGGGAGTTTATGGATGGCCGTCCGTGCGCGCTGCTGATTCTGGATGAGTCAGCCTGTATTCTCAGCCGTTGCGGCGATCCGCAGACGGTTGAACAGCTGGCGGAGCTTGGGTTTCGCGACGGCAGTTACTGTGCCGAAAGCATTATTGGCAGCTGTGCGCTTTCTCTGGCGACGATGCCGGGGCAGCCGACAAAAACTTCTGGCGATCAGCACTTTAAACAGGCGCTGCATCCCTGGTCGTTCTGCTCGACGCCGGTCTTCGATAACCATGGTCGACTGTTCGGCTCCATCTCGCTGTGCTGTCTGGTGGAACATGAGTGCGTTTCTGATTTATCCCTGACGCTGGCGATTGCCAGAGAAGTCGGTAACTCTTTGCTGACCGACAGCCTGCTGGCTGAATCTAATCGACATTTGAACCAGATGTACGGCCTGCTGGAGAGCATGGATGATGGCGTAATGGCCTGGAACGAACAGGGCGTTTTGCAGTTCCTCAATGCGCGCGCGGCGCTGCTTTTGCATCTTGACGCGCAGGCCAGTCAGGGGAAAAACATTCACGACCTGCTCAATCTACCCATGCTGCTGCGCCGGGCGATCAAACATGCCCGCGGTCTGAACCACGTTGAAGTCACTTTTGAAAGCCAGCATCAATTTGTTGATGCCGTCATTACCCTGAAACCGATTGTTGAGGAGCAGGGCAACAGCTTTATCCTGCTGCTGCATCCGGTGGAGCAAATGCGCCAGTTGATGACCAGCCAGCTCGGCAAGGTGAGCCATACCTTTGAGCAGATGTCGACAGACGATCCTGAAACCCGCCGCTTGATCCATTTTGGGCGCCAGGCGGCGAGAGGAAGTTTCCCGATCCTGCTG
Source organism: Citrobacter sp. Ce006 (assembly GCF_030336535.1). Taxonomy (NCBI): domain Bacteria; kingdom Pseudomonadati; phylum Pseudomonadota; class Gammaproteobacteria; order Enterobacterales; family Enterobacteriaceae; genus Citrobacter; species Citrobacter sp. Ce006. The sequence goes on along the minus strand of NZ_JAOWDO010000058.1, from coordinate 20,126 downwards.
TGTGGAGAAGAGGGTGTTGGTAAAGAGCTGCTGAGTCAGGCTATTCACAACGAAAGCGAGCGTGCCAGCGGACCATATATTGCCGTGAACTGTCAGTTGTATGCCAACAGCGTGCTGGGGCAGGATTTTATGGGCAGCGCGCCCACCGATGATGAAAACGGTCGGCTGAGCCGTCTTGAACTGGCGAACGGCGGCACGCTGTTTCTGGAAAAAATTGAATATCTGGCGCCGGAGCTGCAATCCGCGTTGTTACAGGTGATTAAGCAGGGGGTACTCACCCGCCTGGATGCCCGCCGGCTGATCCCGGTGGATGTCAAAGTGATCGCCACCACCACGGTTGATCTCGCCAATCTGGTGGAGCAGAACCGCTTTAGCCGCCAGCTGTATTATGCGCTGCACTCTTTTGAGATAGTGATCCCACCGCTGCGGGCGCGGCGTAACAGTATTCCCTCGCTGATTTATACGCGGCTGAACAGCCTGAAAAAACGCTTTTCATCCAGTCTGAAGATCGACGACGACGCGCTGGCACAGCTGGTGGCCTATTCCTGGCCGGGCAATGACTTTGAATTGAACAGTATTATCGAAAACATCGCCATCAGCAGTGATAACGGCCATATTCGGCTGAGCAATCTACCGGATTATCTGTTTGCCGAACGTCCGGGTCTGGAGACGGCGTCTTCACTGCTGCCTGCCAGCCTGACGTTTACCGCTATCGAAAAAGAGGCGATTATCCATGCCGCTCGCGTCACCAGTGGGCGCGTGCAGGAGATGTCGCAGCTGCTGAACATTGGTCGCACCACCCTGTGGCGCAAGATGAAGCAATACGACATTGATGCCAGCCAGTTTAAGCGCAAACATCTGGAGTAGTTTCTTCAATTCTCGCCATCGAGAACAGCGCATCCGACAGTCGGTTGATATAACGCCTGGGTTCATCGCGTAACGTCAGCGTTCTGCTCATCGCGATGAGGACCCGCTCCAGCCGACGCGTCAGGGTTCGCGCAACGTGTAGCTGTGCCGATGCGAGATTTTTCCCCGGAATAACAAACTCTTTGAGCGGGCCGCTTTGCGCCATATTACGGTCAATTAGCTGCTCCAGCGCCTGAACATCCTCTTCGCCAATACGCTGTTTTAAGCGAGTCAGTCCTTTCTCATCGCTGGCGAGTTCCGCACCCAGTACAAACAGCATCTTCTGCATGGCGTGCAGCTCCTGGCGTAGTTCGGCCTGGTGCGTGCTGGCATAGCAGACGCCTAGCTGGGAAATCAGTTCATCCACCGTGCCATAGGCCTCAACGCGGATGTCGTCTTTGTCGATACGACTGCCGCCAAATAGCGCGGTCGTGCCTTTATCGCCGGTTCGGGTATAGATGCGGTACATTTATTTTAACTCGCTGAAGGGAAGAACTTTAACCAGTTGACCGGCATTGGCACCGAGCGTGCGGAGCTGGGCAGCCCCGGCGTGAGTATGCCCACGGACCAGTGCCCGATCTTCGGGCAACTGAGCATGGGTTAAGGCAATATCGCCGCTGGCGTTGAGCCCAAGACCCACGCGTAGCGTCGAACTTTTGGCCGCCAGTTTGCTGAGCGTCAGTGCGCAGTCATGTTCGTCGCAACAGATTGTCCGGCAAGGGACGCCTTGCTCTTCCAGTCCCCAGCACAGCTCATCAAGCACGCGAGACTCCTGCCAGCGTGAGTGATAAAACAGATGTACGCCCGGTGATGAAAGTGACATTGCGCCCCCTGGGTTATCAGAATGCCTGACGGAAGATCTCGGCGATTTCTTTCTCGTTCCCTTTGCGCGGGTTAGAGAAGGCGTTGCCGTCTTTCAGCGCCATTTCCGCCATGTACGGGAAATCGGCTTCTTTGACGCCCAGGTCGCGCAGATGCTGCGGGATACCGATGTCGGCGGAGAGACGGGCAATGGCGTGAATGGCCAGTTCGGCGGCATCCATGGTGGAAAGGCCGTCAGTGTTTTCGCCCATAAATTCTGCGATATCGGCAAATTTTTCCGGGTTAGCGATCAGGTTATAGCGCGCCACGTGCGGCAGCAGTACGGCATTCGCCACGCCGTGCGGCATGTCGTACAGACCGCCAAGCTGATGCGCCATCGCGTGAACGTAGCCAAGGTTGGCGTTGTTAAAGGCCATGCCGGCCAACAAAGAGGCGTAGGCCATGTTTTCGCGTGCTTTCAGGTTGCTGCCCAGTGCTACGGCCTGGCGCAAGTTACGCGCGATGAGACGAATAGCCTGGATAGCGGCGGCGTCGGTAACCGGGTTGGCATCTTTGGAAATATAGGCTTCCACGGCGTGGGTCAGGGCGTCCATCCCGGTCGCTGCGGTCAGCGGGGCGGGTTTGCCGAGCATCAGCAGCGGATCGTTAATGGAGACCGACGGCAGGTTGCGCCAGCTGACAATCACAAACTTCACTTTGGTTTTGGTATTGGTCAGCACACAGTGGCGGGTGACCTCGCTGGCGGTACCGGCAGTGGTATTCACCGCGACGATCGGCGGCAGTGGATTGGTCAGAGTTTCAATCCCGGCATAGCTATAGAGATCGCCTTCGTGGGTCGCCGCGATACCGATGCCTTTACCGCAGTCATGTGGACTACCGCCGCCGACGGTAACGATGATATCGCAATGCTCTTTGCGAAAGACGTCCAGACCGTCACGCACGTTGGTGTCTTTGGGATTCGGTTCAACGCCGTCAAAAACCACCACGTCAATACCGGCCTCACGCAGATGGGCGAGGGTTTTATCTACTGCACCGTCTTTAATAGCCCGCAGACCTTTATCAGTAACCAGTAGCGCTTTTTTACCGCCTAACAGTTTGCAGCGTTCGCCAACAACGGAAATAGCATTGGGGCCAAAGAAGTTCACATTTGGCACCAGGTAATCAAACATACGATAGCTCATAATATACCTTCTTAGATTTGAATTATAATTCAGAGAAACAACTTAGCGCGGTTTCTGCTAATAATCTGTCTTGTTCGACGGTGCCGCCGCTAACGCCAATGGCTCCAATTAATTCCCCATTTAACATGACGGGTAAACCGCCACCGAAAATAACGATGCGCTGTTGGTTGGTAAGCTGCAAACCATATAGCGAAGCGCCAGGTTGTACTGCATCAGTAATTTCATGGGTGCCCTGGCGCAGGCAGCAGGCGGTATATGCTTTATTAAGAGAGATATCACAACTGGTGACAAACGCGTCGTCCATACGGTGCATCAGCAGCGTGTTTCCGCCGCGATCCACCACAGAAAAGACCACCGGAACGTTGATATCAAACGCTTTAGCCTCGACGGCCTGCGCCATTTTCTTTGCAGCCGCCAGCGTAATGGTGGCGATTTGTTGGCTTTTATTCACAGTCTCTCCTGAAAATATTGTAGGGCTGAGGTCACGAAAAATATCGCGCGACAGCTATTTTTATCATTGACTTTACCTTATTTTCTCGCCGCACGTTATTAAGTCAATAGGGCATGCATTTCAGGAAATTTAAATTCATCTTCCCATTTTTACGTTTATTGATAATGATCATTTAACCTCGTCACAATTCACGGCGGATATTCCTGAGCTGCGTTTCAATATGAAACGATGCGTTTTTATTCGGTGCCAAATTGGAACGAAATTAATTTTATTTTTTTATTGTCCTGCTCATTTAGAGTTCGGCCATTGCTGATGAAAGGCGAATGCCGGGTGTTGTGTCCCCGGCAATGCGGCCCGGCGTCCCTATTTTTTATCTTTTGAGTCCATAAACTATGAGAAGATCAAAACGATTCGAAGTGCTTGCGAAGCGCCCTGTAAATCAGGATGGCCTGATTGGCGAATGGCCTGAAGAGGGGCTGATCGCCATGGAAAGCCCCTACGATCCGGCTTCGTCGGTGAAGGTGGAAAAGGGTCGTATTGTTGAGCTGGACGGCAAAAGTCGCGCCGAGTTCGACATGATTGACCGTTTCATTGCCGACTACGCCATTAACGTGGCCGAGGTCGAGCGCGCCATGCAGCTCGACGCGCTGGAGATCGCCAGAATGCTGGTGGATATCCACGTCAGCCGGGAAGAGATAATTGCCATTACCACTGCTATCACCCCAGCGAAAGCGGTGGAGGTAATGGCGCAAATGAACGTGGTGGAGATGATGATGGCGCTGCAAAAAATGCGCGCCAGACGAACGCCCTCTAATCAGTGCCACGTGACCAACCTGAAAGATAACCCGGTACAGATTGCCGCCGACGCGGCTGAAGCGGGGATCCGTGGCTTTTCCGAGCAGGAAACGACGGTCGGGATCGCCCGCTACGCGCCGTTTAACGCCCTGGCGCTGCTGGTGGGTTCCCAGTGTGGTCGCCCCGGTGTGCTGACGCAATGTTCTGTTGAAGAGGCCACTGAGCTTGAGCTGGGAATGCGCGGGCTAACCAGCTACGCCGAAACGGTGTCGGTCTATGGCACAGAATCGGTGTTTACCGATGGCGATGACACGCCGTGGTCCAAAGCGTTTCTCGCCTCGGCTTATGCGTCGCGTGGCCTGAAGATGCGCTACACCTCCGGCACCGGCTCGGAAGCGCTGATGGGCTACTCCGAAAGTAAATCGATGCTTTATCTGGAGTCGCGCTGCATTTTTATCACCAAAGGCGCGGGCGTACAGGGGCTGCAAAACGGCGCGGTCAGCTGTATCGGCATGACCGGCGCTGTGCCGTCGGGGATCCGCGCGGTGCTGGCGGAAAACCTGATTGCCTCAATGCTCGACCTTGAAGTGGCCTCCGCCAATGATCAGACCTTTTCCCACTCCGATATTCGCCGAACTGCCCGCACCTTGATGCAGATGCTGCCGGGCACCGACTTTATTTTCTCCGGTTACAGCGCGGTACCCAACTACGACAACATGTTTGCCGGGTCGAACTTCGACGCTGAAGATTTCGATGATTACAACATTCTGCAACGCGATCTGATGGTTGACGGCGGTCTGCGTCCGGTGACTGAAGAAGAAACCATCGCCATTCGCAATAAGGCCGCACGCGCCATTCAGGCGGTGTTCCGCGAACTGGGCCTGCCGCTGATTAGCGATGAGGAAGTGGAGGCCGCCACTTATGCTCACGGCAGCAAAGATATGCCCGCGCGCAATGTGGTGGAGGATCTGGCGGCCGTGGAAGAGATGATGAAGCGCAATATCACCGGGCTGGATATTGTCAGCGCGTTGAGTTGCAGCGGCTTCGAAGATATCGCCAGCAATATCCTCAACATGCTGAGGCAGCGCGTCACCGGGGATTATCTGCAAACGTCGGCGATTTTGGATCGCCAGTTCGATGTCGTCAGCGCCGTCAATGACATTAACGATTATCAGGGACCTGGTACCGGCTATCGCATCAGTGCCGAACGCTGGGCGGAAATTAAAAATATTGCGGGCGTGGTTCAGCCCGGCTCGATCGAATAAGGCGGAACACAGTGGAATACACAACTGAACGTAAGCCGGTTTTCACCTTGCAGGTGAGCGAAGGCGAGGCGGCTAAAGCGGACGAACGCGTGGATGAGGTGGTGATTGGCGTCGGCCCGGCCTTTGATAAGTATCAGCATAAAACCCTGATTGATATGCCGCACAACGCGATTTTGAAAGAGCTGGTTGCCGGAATTGAAGAAGAGGGACTGCATGCGCGAGTGGTGAGAGTGCTGCGCACCTCGGATGTTTCTTTTATGGCATGGGATGCGGCAAATCTCAGCGGTTCAGGCATCGGGATTGGTATCCAGTCGAAAGGAACCACGGTGATTCATCAGCGCGATCTGCTGCCGCTGAGCAACCTCGAGCTGTTCTCTCAGGCTCCGCTGCTGACGCTGGAAACCTATCGCCAGATTGGTAAAAACGCCGCGCGCTATGCGCGTAAAGAGTCGCCTTCGCCGGTGCCGGTGGTCAATGACCAGATGGTGCGGCCCAAATTTATGGCCAAGGCCGCGCTGTTTCATATCAAAGAAACCAAACACGTGGTGCAGGATGCTGCGCCCGTCACGCTGCATATTGCACTGGTAAGGGAATGACCATGAACGACAACATCATGACCGCGCAGGATTACCCATTAGCGACCCGCTGCCCGGAGAAAATCCAGACTCCTGGCGGTAAGCCGCTAACCGACATTACCCTTGAGAATGTGCTGGCGGGCCGCGTAGGACCGCAGGATGTGCGGATTTCTCAGCAAACGCTGGAGTACCAGGCGCAGATTGCCGAACAGATGCAGCGTCATGCCGTGGCGCGCAATTTCCGTCGCGCGGCAGAGCTGATTGCGATCCCGGATGCCCGCATTCTGGAGATCTACAACGCGCTACGTCCGTTTCGTTCTTCGTTCGCTGAGCTGCAGGCTATTGCCGATGAACTGGAGCATACCTGGCACGCTACGGTGAACGCCGGGTTTGTCCGCGAGTCGGCAGAGATATATCAGCAGAGAAACAAGCTGCGTAAAGGTAGCCAGTGACGGGGGCAACATGCCGTTAATTGCAGGGATCGATATCGGCAACGCCACCACCGAAGTGGCGTTGGCACAGCATGGGCATTTTATCGCCAGCGGGATTGTTGCCACTACCGGTATGAAAGGCACGCGGGACAATATTGCCGGGGTGGTGGCTTCTCTGCAGCAGGCTCTGAATAGCACCCCGTGGTCGCTTCAGGATGTGGCGAAAATCTGCATCAACGAGGCCGCGCCGGTGATTGGCGATGTGGCGATGGAAACCATCACTGAAACCATCATTACTGAATCGACAATGATTGGCCATAACCCGCAAACGCCCGGCGGCGTTGGCGTGGGAATGGGGACCACTATCGCCGTGGAGAAGCTGGCGGCGTTAAGCGAGGATCGGTTTGCCGAGGGCTGGATCCCGCTGGTAGGCGAGGAAATGGATTTTCTCGAGGCGGTCTGGCTTATCAATGCGGCGCTGGATCGCGGCATCAACGTGGTGGCGGCGATCCTGAAAAAGGATGATGGCGTGCTGGTGAACAATCGCCTGCGTCGGCCAATGCCGGTGGTTGATGAAGTCACCTTACTTGAGAAGGTGCCGGAAGGGGTGCTGGCGGCGGTGGAAGTGGCGGCCGCCGGGCAGGTGGTGCGGGTATTGTCGAATCCTTACGGCATCGCGACCTTCTTTGCCCTGACGCCCGAGGAAACGCAAACTATCGTCCCCATCGCCAGAGCGCTAATCGGCAACCGTTCCGCCGTGGTGCTGAAAACCCCGCAGGGTGATGTGCGATCAAGGGTGATCCCGGCGGGCAAGATCTTTATCCGTGGTGAAAAGCGTGGCGGCGAAGCCGACGTAGCGCAAGGCGCGCAGGCCATTATGCAGGCGATAAGCGCCTGTGCGCCCGTGTGCGATATTCGTGGTGAAGCAGGCACGCACGCAGGCGGCATGCTGGAGCGGGTGCGTAAGGTGATGGCCTCACTGACCGGTCATGACATGAACACGGTGCATATTCAGGATCTATTGGCGGTCGATACGTTTATTCCGCGCAAGGTGCAGGGTGGCATCGCTGGAGAGTGTTCAATGGAGAACGCCGTGGGCATTGCGGCAATGGTGAAATCCGATCGCTTACAGATGCAGGCCATCGCCAGTGAGCTGAGCGCCCGGTTAAACACGCCGGTTGAAGTTGGCGGCGTGGAGGCCAACATGGCCGTAGCGGGGGCGCTAACAACGCCCGGATGCGCCGCACCGCTGGCGATCCTCGATTTAGGCGCAGGATCTACCGATGCCGCCATTATCAATAGCGACGGTGTAGTGAGAGCGGTGCATCTGGCCGGTGCAGGAAATATGGTTAGCCTGTTAATTCAAACTGAGCTGGGCCTAAACGATGCGTTTCTGGCGGAGGAGATTAAAAAATACCCGCTGGCAAAAGTGGAAAGCCTGTTCAGTATTCGCCATGAGAACGGCGCGGTAGAGTTTTTCCGCGAACCGCTCAGCCCGACAGTCTTCGCCAAAGTGGTGTATCTGAAAGAGGGGGAGCTGATCCCGGTAGATAACCTCACCTCGCTGGAAAAAATTCGTCTGGTGCGCCGACAGGCCAAAGAGAAGGTTTTTGTGACCAACTGCCTGCGCGCATTGCTTCAGGTTTCACCCAGTGGCTCCATTCGCGATATTGCTTTTGTAGTGCTGGTGGGCGGCTCCTCGCTGGATTTCGAAATCCCGCAGATGATCACCGATGCGCTGGCGCACTACGGCGTTGTCGCCGGACAGGGCAACATCCGTGGTAGCGAAGGGCCGCGTAATGCGGTGGCAACCGGGCTGGTTTTGGCCGGAATCGCGAATTAATCGTGCAGAAAACAGCCACCGCAAGCGTTTAGCTGCGGGGTAAATCAAATAAAGGCGATGTTCTCTTTGATATCCCGACGAAGTTGGGTACATAGTATAAATGTGTCTCTCACGTGGTTAATTTTAAGGATAAGAGCATGCCAACAGCAATTGAGAAAGCATTGGATTTTATTGGTGGTATGAACACTTCGGCGTCAGTACCCCATTCAATGGACGAAAGTACCGCTAAGGGAATCTTAAAGTATTTGCATGACTTAGGTGTGCCAGCGAGTCCGGAAGCTGTAATGGCACGAGGTGAGCAGGAGGGATGGAATCCCGAGTTCACGAAAAAAGTGGCCGGATGGGCAGAAAAAGTCGCCTCCGGTAACCGCATCCTTATCAAGAATCCAGAGTATTTTTCAACCTATATGCAGGAGCAGCTCAAAGAGCTAGTGTGAGCTGACTATCGAATCAAACGCTAACGGACGTTTCCATCTCTGGATGGGGCGTCCAAAGGAGGGCTAGTGACATACTTGTTGCCAGGCAGGCGTTTCGCACCGCAAAAGCGAGGTAATCTAATAGCTTTTCTTTAACTCCTGCACATAGATATATTATCAACTTCTCAGTAGTACCTGGATTATCCGTGGCGACTCACCTCACAAAGAAGACTCAATAATCAGAATTATATTGCGTCAACCTCATTATATTTACTGAAATATTCTTTTATTACTAAATTTTCCACAGATTATTGATAGTCATTAGCAAGTCCGTTGCTGAATAATATTTGCATTCGCAGCCCGAGCAGCAGCATCCAGCACACCTGTTATTTTCAATCCAAAGCCCACAATTTTCCTTCACTTCAGCGATAGTGGCCCATGTGTATCAATCAAATCTACAACTATTTTTCTCTCCTGAGTAAAAGACCATTCAAAAAATATTTGTCAATAAATTCTATAGTCTTGGTACAAATTGACATTTGTTTGAAAATCTTTGTGTTAAGTACGCTGTGAAATTAACGCAAAAATGTTCATTTACTGGGAGGTAATAATCCTATTTATAACAAAGAGTTTTCATGTTTGTATAAAAAACAACCTTTCAGACTTTTATAAAGATCCCGCAATATTCTTTATTCTATTAACATCACATTAACATTGTGGGTATGGTTAGGGTGTACAGTATTTGTTATGCTCCAAGTCAATTAATAATATTCACTAGGGAAAATCCTATTTCACCATTTCTTGATAAATGAGCTCATTGTTGAGAAAGGAAATTTATTCCTTATTTGACAAATGGTTAAAAAACGAATCCTGGAGGAGAATCTACCCTATTAATATGGAGGCTCATGTGCGGATTTTTGTACCCCTAAGGCACACAATATTTTATTTTTTATTTGCAGGTATGATCGTATGTGGTACTGCGAAAGCCTATAACGGTACACCGAACACAGCCCGAGTTGCGTCTGTGACACTGAAGGAAAGTATTCTTTTTGCTTTTGACCGTGACCCATCAATAAGTCAGCAGGCCGCGCAAATGGGAATCGGCCAGGCGCAAATAGACGAAGCACGCAGTGGTTGGATGCCGCAAATATCACTTAATGGCAATACAGGGCATAGCCAGACGACAGACTCAAGCGGCTCACTAAAAAACTCAGCAGCATGGGGGCTAAGTCTGACGCAGCTTGTCTATGATTTTGGCAAAACGAATAGCGCGATCAGTCAGTCTGAAGCACAACGAGATAGTTACCGGTACCAGCTTATGGCTACATTGACTGGTGTCGCTGAGAAAACGGCTCTCAGCTACGTTGAGGTCAGACGCTATACCGAACTGACACAAGCAGCGAAAGAAAATATTACTGCGCTTAAAAATGTTCAGCATATGGCGCGATTGCGCGCAGAGGCTGGTTTGAGTTCTACGTCTGATGAGCTTCAGACGCAAGCGCGTGTCGCGGGAATGCAGGCAACGTTTGAACAATACAATGCAGCGCTGAGTAGCGCGCGGGCAAGACTGGCTGTTTTAAGCGGTATTGATGCAGAGCAGTTGCAACCCGTGCCTGAGGCATTAGTCGTTCGAGAGGATTCTCTTGATAATATTGATTATTCATTAATTCCATCTGTGCTCGCCGCAAGGACAATGGAAACGTCTGCTCAGTATGCCGTTGAAAAAGCAAAATCACAGCACTGGCCGACTCTAAGCCTTAAAGGTGGACGTACGCGTTATGAATCGGATAACCGAAGCTATTGGGACGATCAGATTCAGTTAAATATTGATGCCCCTATTTACCAGGGCGGTTCGGTTTCAGCGCGAGTTCACCAGGCTGAAGGCGCAAGAACAATGGCGATGTCGCAAGTCGATCAGGCTCGATTTGATGTACTACAAAAAGCGTCAGTTGCTATGGCGGACTGGTCTGGAGCACACGGTAGAATGAATGCCGGGAATATACAATTGCAGAGCGCTCTGCGTGCTCGCGAGGTTTATAAAAATGAATATACCCTTAGCAAAAGAAGTATTAATGACTTACTAAGCGTTGAACAAGACGTCTGGCAAGCAACGCTATCAAAAATAATGGCTGAATATGATAGCTGGAGTGCCGCAATTAATTATGCCACTGCCCTGGATAATTTATTGCCTGCTATAGGTGTTGAAAAAAATGCTGCGGCGAAATTACCTGATCTAAGTTAGTAACGAAAAGAAAACGCTGCAAAAATTGCTGAAAAAAAACTGAAGACAATGGGAGTCTTTCCCAGAGATTGCTACATCTGAATGTTGGCAATCTGTGAAAGATGGGGGCACCTGTAAGGAGAAAAAATATGAGTTCAGTAAAAATTGTTGATGTCATTATCCGAAAGACGGCTGAAAAAACAGTTCTGACAGGTGAAGGGAACCTCTCTGTTTCTGTCTCTGCACCCAGCGTTATCGAAGTCCATGGTTCTGCACAGGATGTGGCACGCTACGTGCGACAGGGTAAGGATCTCTTGCTTTACATGAAAGATGGCAGCGTGATCCGCTGCAACAATTATTTCATGGAAGATCCTGAAGGTAAAAACCATTCAGAGTTGGTCTTCAACAATGAGGATCAACTTACCCATATATCGTTTGCTGAGACCGGAGAAGCGTCTGGGCTTGCGACTACTGAACTGACTTCTCATGCGACAACCATATCCAGTATCGAACCTTTTCTCGAGCAAGGCAGTGCCCTGAGCGATGCGCCTTGGGGCTGGATTGCAGGCGCGGCATTAGGCGGCGGCGCGATTGGCGCATTGCTGGCACATGGTGGTGATGGCAAAACCAAAGTCATTGATAACACCAAAGAAGTTGAGAGCGCAACGCCGACCTTTTTGGTAACGGACAAAGCGGGTGACAAGCAGGGTGTGCTGAGTGCAAAAGAGGTCACGGATGATAACACCCCAACCTTCAGCGGTACCGGGCAACCTGGTGCGACCATTCAGATCAAAGATAGCAGCGGCAGCACCATTGCCAGCGCCATGGTCGGTACAGACGGGACCTGGACGGTAAAGCTTCCGACGCAGACGGACGGAGAACACACCTGGTCCGTGGTGCAGATCGACGGCAGTAAAACCACGACTGCAGGCAGCATTACCGTGACTGTCTCAACGGCTGACGCGGCCGTTACGCTCGCCACCACCGCAGGCGATAACATGATTAACGCCAGTGAGCAGTCCGCAGGCTTTACCCTCTCCGGTGCGAGCAAAAATCTCGCGCAGGGGACGGCGCTCACCGTCACGTTAAACGGTAAAACCTATACCGCAGAAGTGGGCGAAAACGGCGCATGGAGCGTGAAGGTGCCCGCAGCAGACGCACAGGCGCTGGGTGATGGAACCTGGACGGTCAACGTCAGCGGCAAAGATGCAGCGGGTAATACCGTAAGCGGTAGTCAGACGATTGGCGTGGATACCGTGCCGCCGACATTATCGGTCGATGCGATTTCCCAGGACAACATCGTCAATGCCGCAGAGCACAACCAGACCCTGACCCTTACCGGTAAAACGAACGCGGAAGCGGGCCAGATTTTAACCGTGACGCTGAACGGCAAAAACCACACAGCAACGGTAGGCAGCGACGGCACCTGGTCCGTTACGCTTCCTGCCAGTGAAGTACAAGAGCTGGCTGACGGCAACCATTCGTTGACCGTGAACGTCAGCGACAAGGCGGGTAACGGCTCTTCAACCACCGCCAATTTCACCGTTGATACCTCCGCACCCGTAGTTACGATCGATACCGTAGCGGGCGACGATGTTCTCAATACCAGCGAGCAGAGCCAGGCGCAAATTATCTCCGGCAAGGCGAGCGGCGCGGCAGCGGGCGACGTGGTCACGGTTACCCTGGGCGGCCAGACCTTTACCGGTGTCGTACAGGCCGACGGCAGTTGGAGCGTTGGCGTCCCTGCCTCCGTCATCGGCGCGCTGGGTGAGGGCGACCACAGCATTTCTGTCTCCGTTACCGATGCCGCGGGCAATACCGGCAGCGCGACGCACGGCGTGACGCTGAGCGGCAATCCGCCAGAATTCACGATTGACGCCATCAGCCAGGACAATGTTCTTAATGCTCAGGAGGCTATGCAGCCGCTGAGTCTGAGCGGTACCAGCAATCTGCCGAACGGCAGCGCCATCACCGTTACACTGAACAACGTCAACTATCAGGCCACCGTTGAAAACGGCATCTGGAGTGTCCAGGTGCCGGTTTCCGACGTTCTGAATCTGGCAAATACCCTCTACACCGTCAGCGTGAGCGGCACGGACAGCGTGGGTAATAGCGGTTCTGCAGACGCTAACCTGCTGGTCGATACGGTGCTGCCGCAGGTGATTATCAATACCTTTGCGGGCGACAACCTGGTCAACAACGCCGAAGTGGCTGTGGACCAAACCCTGAGTGGGCGCGTCACTGGCGCGGCGGCGGGCGATACCGTTTCTATCTCCGTTGGCGGCAAGAGCTATACCTCCACGGTGGGGAGCGATCTGACCTGGAGCGTGACTATCCCGTCAGCGGATCTCAAGGCATTTGGCGACGGCGATTTGACCTTCAGCGCTTCGGTCACCAATGCGCACGGCAACACCGGCAGCGGCGAACGTGATATCAACGTCAACGCTGAGCTGCCTGGCCTGCGCGTGAACACGATTTCTGGCGATGACGTGATCAACGCCATCGAACAGCAGCAGGATCTGACCGTCACCGGCTCCAGTACCCATCTGGCTGCAGGCACGCAGATTACCGTTACCATCAACAACGTTGACTACGCTGCCGTGGTGAGCGCCAGCGGTAACTGGCAAATTGGTGTTCCTGCGTCCGATCTTCAGGCATGGACGGCAGGAGATATTACGGTCAACGTTAGCGCGCAGGACGCGTGGGGCAATACCGTTTCTGCTGAGCACCCCATCGAACTGGATCTGAACGCCGTAGCGGTCACCATTGATATCATTAGCAGCGATGACATGCTGAACGCGGCCGAAAAAGGGGCTGAGGTGACGCTGTCAGGTCAGACGCAGGGTGTGGAAGCCGGTCAGACCGTGGTGGTTAAATTTGCCGACCAGACCTTTACTGCGCAGGTGCAGCAGGATGGTTCCTGGAGCCTGACCGTTCCGGCGAGCGCAATGGAAACCCTGATCGACGGACGTGCGCAGGTGAGCGTCAGTGTCACCAATGTGAACGGCAATAGCGCAGAAGCCTCGCGCGTCGTCACCGTGGATACGTTGCCACCGACTATCACGCTGGACAACCTGACGTCCGATAACATCATCAATGCGGCGGAAGCGCAGCAGGATCTGGCGGTCAGCGGCACCAGTAATGCCCAGGCGGGACAGACTGTTACCGTGACGCTGAACGGTAAATCTTACCAGACCACCGTCCAGACGGACGGAACCTGGACCCTCAATGTACCGGCCGCCGACGTAGGCGCGCTGGTAGATGGTACGGTGACGGTCACGGCTACTGTGAGCGATGTGGCGGGCAACAGCAGTAGCGCCGATCGCGTGGGGCTGGTGGATGCCACCGTGCCGCAGGTGACGATCAACGATTTTGTCACCGATACCAATACCGTTAACCAAATCGCCCATTCTCAGGCGCAGATCCTCAGCGGCTCCGTCACCGGCGCAGCAGCGGGTGATTTGGTCACCATCACCATCAATAACGTCGACTACACCACTGTGGTAGACGCGGTGGGCAACTGGAGTCTCGGTCTGCCAGCGTCTGTTGTTCAGGGGCTGGCCGACGGTACCCTGACGATTGATGTCTCCGTAACGGACCAATCCGGCAATACTGGCAGCAATTCGCTGGACGTTGTCGTTAACACCGTGACGCCGCAAATCGGCATCAATACCCTGGCGGCGGATGATGTGATCAATGCCACTGAGAAAGGCGAAGATCTGCTGCTCTCTGGCACCAGTAATCAGCCTGATGGCACCACTATCACGGTGACCCTGAACGGCATCAACTACACCGCCACCACCGATGCCAGCGGTAACTGGAGCGTTAGCGTACCTGCGTCTGCGGTAAGCGCGCTTGGCGAAGCGAACTACACCGTGACTGCCAGCGTCACCGACAGCGTTGGCAACAGTGCCTCGACCACCCACAACGTGCTGGTGGATAGCTCGCTGCCGGTAGTGACCATCAACACCCTCGCGGGCGATAACATTGTTAACGCCTCGGAAGTTACGGCAGGGCAAACCCTGACTGGTAAGGTGAGCAACGCGGCGGCGGGCGATACCGTTACGATTATCCTCGGCGGCCAGACGTACACCGTTACCGTGCAGGGCGATCTCACCTGGAGCCTGCCGTTAACCGAGAGCCAGTTAAGCGCGCTCGGCAACGGCGAACTGACCGTATCGGCAAGCGTAACCAACGCACACGGCAATACCGGTTCTTCTTCCCTGGACTTCACCATTGACGCCCAACTGCCGGGTCTGCGTATTGATACCGTCGCCGGTGACGACGTGATCAACGTGATTGAACACGCGCAGAATCTGATTGTGTCAGGCACCAGCACCGACCTTGCGGCGGGCAGCACCGTTACCGTGACCATCAATGGTAAAGACTACGCTGCAACGGTTCTGGCAGATGGCACCTGGCAGGCGTCGGTTCCGGCGGCGGACGTCTCCCAGTGGGCGGACGGTTCGCTCACCATCAGCGCCAGTGCGCAGGATACCTCCGGCAACCCGGTGAACATCGGCACCGTCGTGGATGTGGATCTCTCTGCGGTGGCAATCAGCATCAACAGCGTGACCGCTGACAACGTGCTGAACGCGGCGGAAAAAGGCCAGGACCTGGTGTTGAGCGGCACCTCAAGCAACGTTGAGGCAGGGCAGACCGTCACCGTCACCTTTGGCGGTAAAACCTATACCACCACGGTCGATGCCAGCGGCGACTGGTCCTACACGGTTCCAGCGGCAGACCTGAACGGCCTGAAAGATGGCGACGCCAGCGTGCAGGTCAGCGTGACCAACGTGAACGGCAATTCGGCCTCTTCCGCGCAGGAATATAGCGTCGATACCACCGCGCCGACGGTCACCATCAACACCATCAGCAGCGACAATATGCTGAATGCGGTTGAAGCGGCGCAGGATCTGACCCTGAGCGGTACCTCAAGCGCCGAAGTCGGTCAGACGGTCACTGTAACCTTCAATGGCAACCAGTACACCGCGCAGGTTCAGGCGAACGGTATCTGGACGCTGAACGTTCCGGCAGCCGACATGACAGGTATCGCCGACGGCAATGCGGCGGTAACGGCGACGGTGTCGGATAAAGCGGGCAACCCGGCGAGCGCGGGCGCATCCGTGCTGGTCGACACCACCGTGCCGCAGATCAGCTTTAACATCGTGGCAGGCGACGACATCATTAATGTCGCCGAGCACGGCCAGGCGCTGATCGTTTCCGGCAACGTGAGCGGCGCGCAGGCGGGTGACGTCATCACCGTAACCCTGAACGGCAAAGATTACACTGCAATGCTCGGTGGTTCAGGTAACTGGAGCATTGGCGTACCAGCCTCTGACGTTGGCGCGCTGGTGAACGGTGACCACACGATCTCCGCAACCCTCACCGACAAGGCGGGCAACAGCACCACAGCAACGCATGACGTTGACGTCTCCCTGACGGCACCGGTGATTACCATTAATACCCTGGCGGGCGATGACGTGATCAACGCGACCGAGAAGGGCCAGGATCTTCAGCTCTCCGGAACCAGCAACCAGCCGGACGGCACCACTATCACGGTGACCCTGAACGGCATTAACTACACCGCCACCACTGACGCCAGCGGCAACTGGAGCGTGACCGTTCCGGCGGCAAATGTTTCCGCATTGGGCGAAGCGAACTACAGCGTCACGGCCAGCGTGACCGATACCGCAGGTAACAGCGCCAGTACCAGCCATGGCGTACTGGTGGACAGCGCGATCCCAGTGGTAACCATCAACGCTATCGCTACCGACGACGTGATCAACGCGGCAGAAGTAGCCACGGGGCAGACTCTGAGTGGTAAAGTCAGCGGCGCGGCGAGTGGTGATGTTGTCACGATTAATATTGGTGGTAATACGTACACGGCGAAGGTTCAGGATGACCTGAGCTGGTCGGTAAATGTTCCAGCGAACGTCTTAACCGCTATCGGTAACGGCTTACTGACTGTGTCAGCAAGCGTGACTAACGGCCACGGCAATAGCGGCTCTGGCGAGCGCGACATCACCATTGATGCCAATCTGCCTGGCCTGCGCGTTGATACCGTGGCGGGCGACGATGTGATCAACAGCATCGAACACGCGCAGAACCTGATCGTCACCGGCTCCAGTGAGGGCCTTGCAGCAGGCTCCGCGCTGATGGTAACCGTGAACGGCAAAACCTACTCCGCCACGGTGTTGGCAGACGGCACCTGGAGTGCAGCCATCCCGGCGGCAGACGTTAGCGCACTGGCGGCGGGTACCGTGTCGGTCACCGTTAAAGGCGAAAGCGCGGCGGGTAACCCTGTATCCATTACTCACAACGTCACGGTCGATCTGGCTACAGTCGCCATCAGCATTGATGCCATTGCCACGGACGACGTGATTAACGCAGTGGAAAAAGGGACGGACCTGGTGCTGTCTGGCTCAACGACCAATGTGGAAGAGAACCAGACCGTCTATATCACCTTTGGCGGCAAATCTTATACTGCAAGTGTAGATGCCAGTGGTAACTGGACGGCAACCGTGCCGACGGCAGATTTGGGCAGCCTGAAAGACGGTGATGCCAGCGTACACGTTAGCGTGACCAACGTGAACGGCAACAATGCTTCCGCCGGTCGTGAGTACAGTGTGGATGCGACCGCGCCGACGGTGTCTATCGAGATTGTGAGCGATAACAACATCATCAATGCGGCAGAAGCACAGGTCGATTTGGTTGTTAACGGCGTGACTAATGCCGAAGCCGGACAGACCGTGACCGTGACCCTGAACGGCCAGAATTACACCGCCACCGTACAGGCCAACGGTAGCTGGAGCGTGACCGTACCTTCTGCGGATCTCGGCTCGATTGTTGACGGCGACTATACCATCACCGCAGCGGTGTCCGATAAAGCGGGCAACCCGGCCTCGGCGGATCGCGACGTGCTGGTCGATACCACGGTGCCGAAACTGACCATCAATACCGTTTCTGACGATGACGTTATCAACAGCGCTGAACATGCGCAGGCGCTGATTGTCACCGGTTCTGTGACCGGCGCGGCAGCGGGTGATGTAGTGACTGTCACCATCAACAACAAAAATTACACCGCGACCCTGGATGCTTCAGGCAACTGGAGTGTGGGGGTGCCTGCGGCAGACGTCAATGCGTTGACTGCCGGAGATTACACCATCAGAGCGGCGCTGACCGATAAAGCCGGTAACAGCAACAGCACCACACACGACGTGGAAGTGAATCTGACCGCGCCGGTGCTGACCATCGACGTAATTTCTGGTGACGACGTCATCAACAGTACCGAAAAAACGCAGGAACTGACCCTTTCGGGCACGGCATCCGGTCTGGCGGTTGGTACCGTCGTTACCGTGATGCTCAACGGTAAAGCCTACAGCGCCACCGTCGATATCAACGGACAGTGGACTACCACCGTTCCGGCGGACCAGGTGGGAGCGCTGGGTGAAGCCTTGTACACCGTCACCGCGTCGGCAACGGATAGCGTGGGCAACAGCACCAGCACGTCACACACAGTGAATGTGGAGTCTGTATTGCCTGGCGTGACCATCAACACCATTGCAGGCGACGATGTGATCAACGCCGCCGAGCTGGCGAACGGCCAGACCATCAGCGGTAAAGTGGTGAATGCCGAAGCGGGCAACACTGTGACCGTAACGATTGGCGGCAACACCTATACCACGGTGGTAGAGAGCGATCTGAGCTGGTCTGTTAACGTCCCGGAATCCGTATTGACGGCGCTGGGTAACGGTGAACTGACTGTAACCGCCAGCGTAACCAACGGCATTGGCAACAGCAGTACCGGGGAGCGCGATATCACCATCGACGCGAACCTGCCAGGGCTGCGCGTTGACATGGTAGCAGGCGATGACGTAATCAACAGCATTGAGCATGCGCAGAATCTGATTATCACCGGCTCCAGCAATGGCCTGAGCACAGGTACAGTGCTGACCGTGACCGTCAACGGCAAAACCTACCCGGCAACCGTGCTGGCGGATGGCACCTGGAGCGCGGCGATCCCGTCAGCGGACGTGAGTGCCTTAGCTGCGGGAACTATCACTGTGACCGTTGAAGGCCAGAGCAGCGCCGGTAACCCGGTCTCTATCGACCACAACGTGACGGTGGATCTGGCGACCGTGGCCATCAGCATTGATGCTATCGCGACTGACGATGTGATTAACGCTGTCGAGAAGGGCGCGGATCTGGTGCTTTCGGGTACCACCTCCAACGTCGAAGAGAACCAGACCGTCAACATCACCTTCGGCGGTAAGAGCTACACCGCGACCGTGGATGCAGATGGAAAATGGACGGCGACCGTGCCATCGGCTGACCTGGCGGGCATAAAAGACGGCGATGCCAGCGTGCAGGTGAGCGTGACCAACGTCAACGGCAACAGCGCGTCTGCGGGCCGCGAGTACAGCGTGGATGCGACCGCACCGTCCGTGACCATCAGTACCCTTGCGGCTGACGATATCCTGAACGCCACGGAAGCGCAGTCAGACCTCGCCATCTCCGGCACCAGTACCGCCGAGGCGGGCCAGACGGTGACCGTGAGCCTGAACGGTAAAAACTACACCACCACCGTAGGCGCTAACGGCAACTGGACGCTGAACGTTCCGGCGGCGGACCTGGCGGGATTAACCGACGGCAGCGTGACCGTCACCGCGAGCGTCAGTGACAAGGCGGGGAACCCGGCGTCGGTTGACCACAACCTGACGGTGGACGTGACCGTGCCTGCGGTGACGATCAACACCATCGCGGGCGATGACGTCATTAACGTGGCTGAACACAATCAGGCACAGATTATCAGCGGCTCCGCCACCGGCGCGGCAGCGGGGGATAAAGTCACCGTCACCATTGGCGGCCAGACTTACACCACCGTGCTGGACGCGGCGGGCAACTGGAGCGTGGGCGTTCCGGCGAGCGTGATTGCCGGCCTCAGCGATGGCAGCGTGACCGTCACTGCGTCAGTGACCGACGCGGCGGGCAATACCGGCAGCGGTACGCACAATGTAACCGTTGATACCGGGCTGCCGTCAGTTGGCTTCGACACCCTCAGCGGCGATAACGTGCTGAATGCGGTGGAGAAAGGCCAGGATCTGAGCGTGAGCGGTACCAGCGCCAACCTGGCGGAAGGCACTCTGATCACAGTGACGCTGAACGGTAAACAATACACGGCGACAACCGCTGCAAATGGAAGCTGGAGCCTGACGGT
>NZ_JAOWDO010000057.1:0-112954 GCF_030336535.1 Citrobacter sp. Ce006 | reverse complement strand
TCCCAAACCAACGTTTAAGAAAATGCTGTTTTCCCGTCTGGCTGGCATTATTTGGGCTTTTGCATAAGGGAAAACAAATGTTAGTCGGCTATGTGCGCGTATCAACAAGTGAGCAAAACACAGCGCTGCAGCGTGATGCACTGGAACGCTCAGGATGTGAGCTAATTTTTGAAGACAAAATGAGCGGAAAAACAGCAGACAGGCCAGGGCTAAAAAGGTTGCTCAGGACGTTATCAGAGGGAGACACGCTGGTTGTATGGAAGCTCGACAGGCTGGGAAGAAGCATGCGACACCTTGTTACCCTGATAGAAGAACTCCGGCAGCGCGGAGTTAATTTCCGTAGTCTGACTGACAGCATAGACACCAGTACGCCAATGGGGCGGTTTTTCTTTCACGTTATGGGGGCACTGGCGGAGATGGAACGCGAGCTGATAGTGGAACGAACCCGTGCGGGACTGGAAGCTGCAAGAGCTAAAGGCAGGATTGGAGGGCGAAGACCAAAACTGACGCCAGAGCAATGGGCACAGGCTGGCAGGTTACTTGCTGCAGGTGAAACACGGCAGCGGGTTGCTTTAATTTTTGATGTGGGGATCTCGACGTTATACCGCAAATATCCTGCGACATTGTGTGATTAACAGGACAACGCCGCGCAGCTGTCTGCGTGACGTAATCAATACAACATAGGGCGAAGCCTATTCCAATCAGGAGGTTCGCCGCTATGGCTCAGGATTACCACCACGGGGTGCGCGTTGTTGAAATCAACGAGGGCACCCGATCCATTACCACGGTGAGCACCGCCATCGTGGGCATGGTCTGCACCGGCGATGATGCTGATGCGTCTATGTTTCCCCTCAACAAGCCGGTTCTGCTGACCGATGTGCTGACCGCCAGCGGCAAAGCGGGAGAGTCCGGTACGCTGGCCCGTTCGCTGGATGCGATTGCAGACCAGGCTAAACCCGTGACCGTCGTTGTGCGCGTGGCGCAGGGCGAAACCGAAGCGGAAACCACCTCCAACATTATCGGCGGTGTGACTGCTGACGGTAAAAAAACGGGCATGAAAGCGCTGCTATCGGCGCAGTCGCAGCTCGGTGTCAAGCCGCGCATTCTCGGTGTGCCGGGACACGACGCGCAGGCAGTTGCCACTGAGCTGCTGAGCGTGGCGCAGAGTCTGCGCGGGTTTGCCTATCTGTCCGCCTACGGCTGCAAAACGGTAGAAGAAGCAATTGCCTACCGTGACAATTTCAGCCAGCGCGAGGGGATGCTGATCTGGCCTGACTTTATCAACTTTGACACTGTGCTGAATGCAGACGCGACAGCTTACGCCTCCGCCCGTGCGCTCGGCCTGCGAGCCAAAATTGACGAGCAGACCGGCTGGCACAAGACCCTGTCCAACGTGGGCGTGAACGGTGTCACCGGCATTTCCGCTGATGTGTTCTGGGATCTGCAGGACCCGGCAACCGATGCGGGACTGCTCAACCAGAATGACGTCACCACGCTTATCCGCAAAGACGGCTTCCGCTTCTGGGGTTCCCGCTGCCTCAGTGACGATCCGCTGTTTGCCTTTGAGAACTACACCCGCACGGCGCAGGTGCTGGCTGACACCATCGCTGAAGCGCACATGTGGGCGGTGGATGGCGTGCTCAACCCATCGCTGGCCCGTGACATTATCGAAGGTATCCGCGCTAAGCTGCGCAGCCTGAAAACGCAGGGCTACATCATCGGTGCAGACTGCTGGCTGGATGAGTCGGTGAACGATAAAGACTCCCTGAAAGCAGGGAAACTCACTATCGACTACGACTACACGCCGGTGCCGCCGCTTGAAAACCTGATGCTGCGCCAGCGCATCACCGATCAGTACCTGCTGGATTTCTCCAGCCAGGTCAGCGCGTAAGGGGACACCATGGCTTTACCACGTAAGTTAAAACACCTGAACCTGTTCAACGACGGGAACAACTGGCAGGGGATTGTCGAGTCTCTGACCCTGCCGAAATTCACCCGCAAGTTTGAGAAGTATCGCGGCGGCGGTATGCCGGGCGCGGTGGATGTGGACATGGGGCTGGATGACGGCGCACTGGACACGGAATTTTCAATCGGCGGCACCGAACTGCTGTTATTCAAGCAGATGGGCAAGGCAACCGTTGACGGCATCCAGCTGCGTTTCACCGGTTCCATTCAGCGTGACGATACTGGCGAAGTGCAGGCCGTTGAGCTGGTTGTGCGCGGGCGTCATAAAGAAGTGGATTCCGGCGAGTGGAAAACCGGCGAGAGTAGCGCCACCAAGGTCAGCAGTACCAACAGCTACGCGAAGCTGACCATTAACGGTGAGGTGCTCTATGAGGTCGATCTGGTCAACATGGTTGAAATCGTTGACGGCGTGGATCTGATGGAAGAACACCGTAATGCCCTCGGCCTCTGATTAACCTTAACGGCGCGGGCAGCCGCGCCAGTATTTCATTAACAGGATACGAACATGAGCGACAAGCTGACTGAAAAGACCGTAAAACTGGATACCCCCATCATGCGCGGTAAAACTGAAATTACCGAAATTGTGCTGCGCAAGCCGCAGTCCGGCACACTGCGCGGCACCCGTCTGCAGGCCATTATGGATATGGACGTGGGCGCGATGATGACTGTGATCCCGCGAATCTCCACTCCGACGCTGACCGCGCAGGAAATGGCAGAGCTGGACCCCGCCGATCTGACAGCAATGGCTGTAGAGGTGGTGACTTTTTTGTTGCCGAAGTCGGTGCTTGTCGATTTGCCGACAACCTGACGGTTGATGATCTGGTGGCAGATATTGCCACCATCTTTCACTGGTCGCCGTCCATCACTGACGTTATGCCGCTGACTGATGTGCTGGAGTGGCGGCATAAGGCAATTCAGAGAAGCGGGGCCAGCGATGAGTGATAATAACCTGCGACTGCAGGTAGTTCTGGGGGCGGTGGATAAGTTAACCCGCCCATTTAAAAATGCACAGGCTGGCTCTAAGGAGCTGGCATCAGCTATTCGACAAACCCGCGATCAGATTAAAAAGCTGAGTGATGCTGGAGGTCAGCTTAAATCTTTCGATCAACTAACTAAAAGTGTTAGCCGTACTGGTGCCGAACTGGATCAGGCGAGGCTACGCGCTCAAATGATGACGCGCGAAATGTCATCTTTGGAATCCCCGACAAAAAAACAAACGCAGGCGCTGGAAGCTCAGTGGCGTGCTGTTTCACGTCTTGAACAAAAACAGCAACAGGAAACTCGCCAGATGGCGGCAGCCAGGGCTGAGCTTTATCGGCTGGGGTTATCTGCTGGGGGCGGAGCGCGCGAGACGGCACGGATTGCACGAGAAACTGAACGGTATAACCGACAGTTGGCTGAGCAGGAGCGCAGGCTGCGTGAAGTTGGCGAGCGTCAGCGAAAGCTCAACGCTATCAAAGCCAAGGCTGAAAAGACCCGCGAGTTAAGGAACTCTCTGGCAGGTAATGGTGCAGGGGCGATGGCGGCTGGGGTAACTACTGGTATGACGTTGTTGGCTCCAGTAAAAGCCTATTCAGAATCAGAAAATGCAGCGAATCAGCTCGCCGGTTCAATGATGGGACCGGGCGGAAAGGTAGCGCCTGAATTTGAAAAAATTAACCGGCTTGCAGTTGCTTTGGGCGATAAGCTGCCGGGAACAACAGCCGACTTTCAGAACATGATGACTATGCTACGCCGTCAGGGTATGTCGGCGCAGGTCATCCTGGGCGGCTTGGGAGAGTCAGCAGCTTATCTTGGCGTGCAGTTACAGATGGCTCCCACTGCAGCAGCTGAGTTTGCGGCTAAGTTACAAGATGCTACTCAGACCTCCGAAAAAGACATGATGAATCTGATGGACGTGATCCAGAAAGGATTCTACGCGGGGGTAGATTCAGGAAATATGCTGCAGGGGTTCTCAAAAATCAGCAGCGCGATGGATATTATTCATAAAAAGGGATTGGACGCGGCTAAGACATTTGCTCCTCTATTAGTTATGGCTGATCAGGCTGGTATGGCTGGAGAGTCAGCTGGTAATGCCTACCGAAAAGTATTTCAGTCCGTCATGAATACGGAAAAAGTGAAGGATGCTAATGATGAACTAAAAGGCACTGGCGTTAGGTTCGATTTTACTGATGGAAAGGGGGAGTTTGGCGGGCTGGAGAAAATGTACACGCAATTAGCTCAACTCCAAAAGCTTAATACTGAGAAAAGGTTAGCTACGTTAAAAGGTATTTTTGGGGATGATGCGGAAACGCTGCAGGTGCTAAATATTATGATTACCAAAGGCATCTCAGGGTATCGTGAAACGGCTTCAAAGCTACAAAATCAGGCTTCTCTGCGCGAGCGTGTTGATGCCTCCTTGAATACTCTTGGTAATAAATGGGAAGCCGCTACAGGTTCCTTTACCAATGCTATGGCTAGTATCGGTGAAACAGTTGCCCCTGCATTAAAGAAGCTGGCTGACTGGTTGGGTGAACTGGCTTCGCGTCTGGATGGTTTTGTTAAACGACACCCTCAATTGACCTCTGCGCTGTTTAAGCTGGCAGCAGGCTTTGCCATTGTTGCCACCGCCGCTGGGGTTGTTTCACTGGCGCTGGCGTCTGTGTTAGGGCCAATGGCAGTAGTGCGAATGAGCGCAGGGGTGATGGGGCTAAAATTTTCATCTGCATTTGGTCTTATTGGGAAAGCAATAAGTTCTGTTGGCAAGTCAGTTATATGGCTGGGCCGATTGATGTTTGCAAACCCTATACTGGCTGTCATAGGGCTGATCGCCGCTGGTGCTATTTATATCTGGCAGAATTGGGACACTCTTGGGCCAAAGTTCAAGGCCATGTGGGATGCCGTATGTAATGCCACAGGTACGGCATGGGATTGGATTAAAGAAAAGGCCAGTGCCGCATGGGAGGGGATTAAGTCACTGTTATTTAATTATACCTTGCCGGGATTAATAGCTAAAAATTGGGATGCAATAAAATCTGGCGTTTCTGACGCGTGGGCCAATATCAGACAATCTATTAGTGATAAATGGAATTCGATCCTGGCTGATGTTGCCGCGCTTCCTGCGAAGTTTCAGGACATGGGCAGCGCCATTATTGACAGCATTCTCGATGGAGTTAATGCCAAATGGGAGACACTCAAAAGCAAGCTTTCCTCAGTCACCGATTATCTGCCTGACTGGATGACCGGAAATAATAAAACACAAGGTAAAGCACAGGTGCAGGTGGTTGGTGGAGCTGCAGCTGCAGCTGCAGCCGTTCCGTTTGCCGGGATGTATGACAGTGGTGGGATTATTCCGCGTGGTCAGTTTGGTATTGTTGGGGAGAACGGCCCTGAAATTGTGAACGGCCCCGCAAATGTGACCAGCAGGCGGCGCACTGCCGCGCTGGCTTCCGTCGTTGCAGGTGTCATGGGCGTAGCGGCAGCGCCTGCAGAGGCTGCTCCACTACATCCTTACAGTCTGCCTACTGTGGCATATAAACAAAGCCAGCCTGCGAAATCTGCCAGTGCGCCGCCAGTGATGCACTTTGAGACTCACGCGCCGATCACTATCTATGCTCAGCCTGGGCAGAGTGCGCAAGATATTGCCCGTGAAGTTGCCCGACAGCTTGACGAACGCGAGCGCAAGACCAGGGCTAAAGCGCGCAGTAATTTCAGTGATCAAGGGGGATATGAATCATGATGATGGCGCTGGGGTTATATGTCTTTATGCTGCGTACAGTGCCATATCAGGAGCTGCAGTATCAGCGAAGCTGGCGACACGCCGCCAACAGTCGGGTGAACCGACGACCATCAACGCAGTTTATTGGCCCGGATAATGACTCGCTGACGTTATCTGGCGTACTGCTGCCGGAGGTCACCGGGGGCAGGCTGTCATTGCTCGCGCTGGAGCAAATGGCAGAGCTGGGCAAAGCATGGCCCCTGATTGAGGGAAGCGGGACCATTTACGGCATGTTTGTAATCGAGAGCCTGAGTCAGACAAAAACGGAATTTTTTGAAAGCGGAATACCCAGGCGCATTGAGTTTACGATCACCCTCAAACGGGTTGATGAATCGCTGTCTGACATGTTCGGGAGCCTGAGTGACCAGCTCAGCAACCTGCAGGACTCTGCTGCCTCTGCGATTGGGGGGATTAAGAACACGATAGGAGGATTGCTGCAGTGAACGTTAATTCTGATCTCCTGAATCTGAACAGCAAAAGCCCGGCATTCAGTATCGTCATTGAAGGTAAGGACGTGACGACCGTGCTGGATACCCGCCTGATGAGTCTGACGCTGACGGATAACCGGGGCTTTGAAGCGGACCAGCTTGATCTGGAGCTGGACGACGCCGACGGGCTGATCTCCCTGCCGCGACGTGGGGCAGTGATTCAGCTGGCGCTGGGCTGGAAAGGCCAGCCGCTTTTCCCTAAAGGGGCTTTTACCGTGGATGAAATTGAACACAGCGGCGCCCCTGACCGGCTGACCATCAGGGCGCGTAGCGCAGATTTCCGTGAAACCCTCAATACACGGCGCGAAAAATCATGGCATCAGACAACGGTGGGGGAGGTGGTAAAGGAAATAGCCGCCCGGCATAACCTCAAAATGGCGCTGGGCAAAGACCTGACGGATAAGGCGCTGGATCATCTGGACCAGACCAATGAAAGCGATGCAAGTTTTCTGATGAAACTGGCGAGACAGTATGGGGCGATTGCTTCCGTTAAGGACGGGAATCTGCTGTTTATCCGGCAGGGACAGGGAAGAACGGCGAGCGGCAAGCCGCTGCCGGTTATCACCATCACGCGCAAATCCGGTGACGGTCATCGGTTCACCCTTGCTGATCGTGGTGCCTATACCGGTGTTATTGCCAGCTGGTTGCATACGCGTGAACCCAGGAAAAAAGAGATAACCAGTGTTAAGCGTCGTCGAAAGAAAACCACCACACCCAAAGAGCCGGAAGCAAAACAGGGCGATTATCTGGTGGGAACGGATGAAAACGTGCTGGTTCTTAATCGTACCTACGCCAACCGGAGCAATGCAGAGCGCGCAGCAAAAATGCAGTGGGAACGTCTGCAGCGTGGGGTTGCTTCATTTTCCCTGCAGCTCGCTGAGGGGCGGGCTGATCTCTATACGGAAATGCCGGTGAAGGTGACGGGGTTTAAGCAGCCGATCGATGATGCAGAATGGACCATTACCACCCTGACGCATTCTGTCAGCCCGGATAATGGATTTACAACCAGCATGGAGCTTGAAGTAAAGATTGATGATTTAGAAATGGAATGAATTTGTTCACAAAATGGATGTGTAGTGTATCATTATGTGATTGCAGGAATTGGTGGGGGAAACGGATATGATGAATTGTCCAAAATGTGGGCATGCGGCGCATACTCGTAGCAGCTTTCGGGTATCTGATAACACTAAGGAGCGTTACTGCCAGTGCCAGAATATTAATTGTGGCACCACCTTTGTCACACATGAAACGGTGGTGCGCTTTATTGTCACCCCTGGACTAATCGATCACGCTCCGCCACACCCATTAAACAGTGGTCAAGGCCACATGAATTTCTAACAAGAAACCCGCCTCGGCGGGTTTTTTATTGGAGGCAGTAAAAATTCTGCTGCCATTTTGCTGCCAATTAGGTTCTATTAAATAAAAAAGCCACTCGCTAGAGTGGCTTAATTATATGATTTTAAAGCTAAAATTTGGTGGCCCCTGCTGGACTTGAACCAGCGACCAAGCGATTATGAGTCGCCTGCTCTAACCACTGAGCTAAGGGGCCGTGGCGGTGGATTATAAAGTAACTCTGCGTTGCAATCCAGACATAAGCGTACGGATGCTGTTTTTATAAACAATGTATTTTCAGTCCGTTATACTTGTTCCCTTGATGTATTGTTCGGAGTAATTATGGTTAAGGACATACTGGCGCCGGGGCTACGGGTGGTGTTTTGCGGCATTAACCCAGGGCTGTCTTCCGCAGGTACAGGATTCCCCTTTGCACACCCCGCTAATCGCTTCTGGAAGGTCATCCATCAGGCGGGATTTACCGATCGTCAGCTAAAACCTGAAGAGGCACAGCACCTGCTGGACTTCCGCTGCGGCGTGACTAAATTTGTCGACAGACCAACGGTGCAAGCCAATGAGGTGAAGCTGCAGGAGATGCGTAGCGGCGGTCGTCTGCTCATTGAGAAAATTGAGGAGTATCAGCCTGCGGCGCTCGCTATCCTTGGCAAGCAGGCATTTGAGCAGGGTCTTAGCCAGCGTGGGGCGCAGTGGGGGAAACAGACGTTGACCATTGGCGCGACGCAAATATGGGTATTGCCGAATCCCAGCGGGTTAAGCCGGATCACGCTGGATAAACTGGTGGAGGCGTATCGGGAAGTGAATGACGCCTTGCTCAGGCGAGGACTATAAAGAAAAACGCCACCTTGCGGTGGCGTTTATGCTTATGCGGCGAGATTAATCGTCGAGGAAGCTACGCAGTACTTCAGAGCGGCTCGGGTGACGCAGTTTACGCAGCGCCTTTGCTTCGATCTGACGGATACGTTCACGGGTAACGTCGAACTGTTTACCCACTTCTTCCAGCGTGTGGTCGGTATTCATATCGATACCGAAACGCATACGCAGAACTTTCGCTTCACGGGCGGTCAGGCCAGCCAGCACGTCGTGCGTTGCGGCACGCAGGCTCTCGGTGGTCGCAGAGTCCAGCGGCAGCTCGAGGGTGGTATCCTCGATGAAATCACCCAGATGCGAATCTTCATCGTCGCCTATCGGCGTTTCCATGGAGATAGGCTCTTTAGCGATCTTCAGCACTTTACGGATCTTGTCTTCCGGCATTAGCATGCGTTCAGCCAGTTCTTCCGGCGTCGGCTCACGGCCCATCTCTTGCAGCATCTGACGGGAGATACGGTTGAGCTTGTTGATGGTCTCAATCATATGTACCGGGATACGGATGGTACGCGCCTGATCCGCGATCGAACGAGTGATCGCCTGACGGATCCACCAGGTTGCATAGGTGGAGAACTTGTAACCACGACGGTATTCAAACTTATCAACCGCTTTCATCAGACCGATGTTACCTTCCTGAATCAGATCCAGGAACTGCAGACCACGGTTGGTGTACTTTTTGGCGATAGAGATAACCAGACGTAAGTTCGCTTCAACCATCTCTTTTTTCGCACGACGGGCTTTCGCCTCACCGATGGACATGCGACGGTTGATATCTTTAACCTGCTCGATGGTCAGGCCGGTTTCTTCTTCAATCTGCTGCAGTTTCTGCAGGCCGCGGTGAACGTCATCTGCTACATCGTGCAGTTTTTCAGACCACGGTTTGTTCATCGCGATTGCCGCGTTGAACCAGGTTTCGCTGGTTTCATTGCCAGTGAACAGAGTGATGAAGTTTTTCTTCGGCATTTTGCACTGCTCAACGCAGAGCTTCATGATCAGACGTTCCTGAGTACGCACGCGGTCCATCATGACGCGCATGCTGTTTACCAGGTAGTCGAACTGCTTCGGCACCAGGCGGAACTGTTTGAACACTTCAGACAGCTTCTGAATTTCTTCCTGCGCGGCAGCATGACTGCGGCCTTTCGCTTTGATGGTGTCGCGAGTGATTTCGTACTGAGTACGCAGTTCACCAAATTTTTCACGCGCTAATTCAGGATCGATGCTGTTGTCGTCATCGCTGCTGTCGTCGTCTTCTTCTTCATCTTCGTCTTCATCGTCATCCAACTCTTCCTGAGAGAGTTCAGAACCGACGTGCGTCGCCGTTGGCGCCATGTCCTCTTCCGCGTTCGGATCGACAAAGCCGGTGATCAGATCGGAAAGACGCGCTTCTTCAGCTTCTACGCGATCGTATTGCTCAAGCAGGTAGGTGATGGCTTCCGGGTATTCGGCAACGGAGCATTGAACCTGGTTAATCCCGTCTTCGATGCGTTTAGCGATGTCGATTTCGCCTTCACGGGTTAACAGTTCAACGGTACCCATTTCACGCATGTACATGCGAACCGGGTCAGTTGTACGACCGATTTCGGACTCAACGCTGGACAGAACCTGGGCAGCCGCTTCTTCCGCGTCTTCATCGGTGCTGTTGGAGGTTTCAGCAAGCAGCAGATCATCGGCATCAGGTGCTTCTTCCATCACCTGAATACCCATGTCATTGATCATTTGGATGATGTCTTCGATTTGATCTGAATCGACGATATCTTCCGGCAGATGGTCATTGACCTCGGCATAGGTCAGATAGCCTTGCTCCTTACCACGTTGGACAAGAAGCTTCAGCTGTGACTGCGGGTTTTGCTCCATAAGACGGTATCCACACTTAATTCGTTTGATTGGTGTTGGGCGGTAAAACCGCCAACGGCAAAACGAGGGCATACTTATATTTTGCCGCTGCCTCTCCGTGCGGCTGTCGGGGGCTTCCCGATCGATATTCGGCAGTTAAGCCGTTAAATACTTCATCCTTCACGTTGTCTCTGCGTTAGCTGCGTTCGTTACTCGGCTCATCCTGAGCCTCGCCCCTTACGGGGCCGCCGCAAGCAGCGTTCAAATCCGCTCCCGGCGGATTTGTCATCCTGGTCATGTACTTATGTACACTTCCAGGCGTTCGTTCACTTGCTGCCTTGATACAACGCGAATGATTTTGTCTTTGTTTTATCTTTCGCTTATTTCTTGGCCAGTTCCTGGTTCAGCGTCCAGAGTTCCCGGCGTTCTTCGCTGCTTAAACCGTGTGTGCGCTCACGAGCTATCAACTCTTCCTGGCGCAGTTCAAGCATCGAATCAAACATATGGTTGAGTGAGTCGGTGAAGGTTTTTTCTGCGATATCTTTATCTGCTATATCGTCCCACATCGACAGTTTTTCAAGGGTCGCAGCATCATTTGTGCCACGATAGTGTTCTAAAAGTTGCCCGGTGGTCAGACCTGGCTGAGCCAGACAAGTGTTGACCAGTTCTCTGAATAAGCCAAGACCAGGCAGCTTATTGCTATCCAGTGCGCCTAACGGTGGAACCAGCGGGGCGAGGCCCGGATTCTGCACCAGCAACCCTATAAGTATACGCATGGTCGTACGTTTTAGCTGTGGAACAGGACGGGAAGCTCCATTTTCTGCCAGTTTTGGCATTAAACGTTCAAGCTGGCTGTCATCCAGAATGCCGAGCTTGTTTCCCAACTCCTGTCGCAGATAAATGCGCAACGTTTCGCCTGGTACCTGAGTAATCAGCGGTAATGCCAGCGTGCTGAGCTGTGCGCGTCCGTCCGGGGTACTCAAATCTACCTGCGGCAACAGGCTGTTAAATAAAAACGCGGAGAGCGGCAGCGCCTGCTCCATCCGGGCTTCAAAGGCCTCTTTCCCTTCTTTACGCACCAGCGTATCGGGGTCTTCGCCGTCAGGTAAAAACATAAAGCGTAGCTGGCGTCCGTCTGTCATATAGGGCAGTGCGGTTTCCAGCGCGCGCCATGCTGCATCGCGTCCGGCACGGTCGCCGTCGTAACAGCAAATTACGTTGTTCGTCGCGCGGAACAACAGCTGGA
Organism: Citrobacter sp. Ce006; assembly: GCF_030336535.1. Lineage (NCBI taxonomy): Bacteria > Pseudomonadati > Pseudomonadota > Gammaproteobacteria > Enterobacterales > Enterobacteriaceae > Citrobacter > Citrobacter sp. Ce006. The sequence goes on along the minus strand of NZ_JAOWDO010000057.1, from coordinate 101,448 downwards.
TGTGATCTGCGGTGGTTGACGTCCCAAGGGATGCCACGGCGTAGTTAATGCCGTATTGCGCCAGCGCCACCACATCCATATAGCCTTCTACCACTAACAGGCGCTGCGGATCGGCGTTATCCTGCTGGGCTTCATAAAGGCCATATAGCTGGCGACCTTTATGGAAAATATCGGTTTCCGGGGAGTTGAGATACTTCGGCAGGGCATCGCCCAGCACGCGTCCACCAAAACCAATGACCCGACCGCGTTTGTCGCGGATGGGGAACATCACCCGTTCGCGGAAGCGATCGTAACTGCGTCCTTGATCGTTGGTGACCAACATCCCCGCATCGACCAGCGATTTGCGATTCTCAGCATTGCCGCCAAACCGTTTCAGGACGTTGTCCCAGCCGGGGGGCGCAAAACCAATAGCAAAACGGGTGATAACGTCGCTACTTAATCCTCGCTTTTCCAGGTACTGGCGCGCGGGGGTAGCGGCGGGTTGCATCAAAGACTGTTGATAAAAAGTGTTCAGGCCGTCCATCAATTGATAAAGGCTTTGCCGTTGATGGCGCTCTATCTGACTGGGGCCACTGCCTGCTTCATAGGGCACTTCAAGGTTGTGCATTGCGGCCAATTCTTCGACGGTTTCCACAAACTCGAGCTTGTCGTAGTTCATGAGAAAGTCGACGGCGTTGCCATGCGCGCCACACCCAAAGCAGTGATAAAACTGTTTTTCACCGTTTACGGTGAAAGAGGGGGTTTTTTCGTTATGGAACGGACAGCACGCGTGATAATTTTTGCCCTGCTTTTTCAGCTTTACCCGCGCGTCGATGAGATCGACGATGTCGGTTCTTGCCAGCAGGTCATTAATAAAAACGCGAGGAATTCGTCCAGCCATAAGCCCCTGTTTTTTGATGACTCATATACACAAAATCATTCAGGATGCATCAAGGCGGCAATGGAGCGAATCCTCAGGAGCGTACATAAGTACGTGACTGGGGTGAACGACTGCAGCCAACGCAGAGGCAGCTTGAATGATGACGTGTATAAACGAAAATAAGCCGCGCATTCCTTCCGGAAGCACGGCCTTACAACTACAACTCAGTCTGAATTGAGAGCTTTAGCTCTCAATGGATTAGTACAGACGAGTACGGCGTGCGTTTTCGCGAGCCAGTTTCTTCGCGTGACGTTTCACAGCAGAAGCTTTAGCGCGCTTACGTTCGGTAGTCGGTTTTTCATAGAACTCACGACGACGAACTTCCGCCAGAACACCTGCTTTTTCGCATGAACGCTTGAAGCGACGCAGTGCTACGTCGAACGGCTCGTTTTCACGTACTTTAATTACCGGCATGTAACTCTCACCTTTAATAAATTCGGTTTGCCGCTGGCATCAACGCCAGCTTATTTCAAAATGGTGCGGAATTTTACTGCAATTGCTGCTGCTTTGTAAAGCACCGACGCGATTTTGAAAGGGACTTTTATAAGGACAAGGAGTATACACGAGCGAAACTCCTGGGGCGAACAAAGTTTTACATCAACCCGCATTGGTCCTACACTGCGCGGTAATAAAGCGAGGTAAAACAAGTCATGCGTGTACTGGGTATTGAAACGTCCTGCGATGAAACCGGCATCGCCATTTACGACGATGAAAAAGGTCTTTTAGCCAACCAATTGTATAGTCAGGTGAAATTACACGCTGACTACGGCGGCGTAGTGCCAGAACTGGCCTCGCGCGATCACGTACGTAAAACCGTACCGCTGATCCAGGCCGCGCTGAAAGAAGCGGGGCTGACGGCAAAAGAGATTGATGCGGTAGCGTATACCGCAGGTCCTGGTTTGGTTGGCGCGCTGCTGGTTGGCGCAACCGTAGGACGTTCGCTGGCGTTCGCCTGGGGCGTACCGGCAATTCCTGTGCACCATATGGAAGGGCATCTGCTGGCGCCGATGCTGGAAGATAATCCTCCTGCTTTCCCGTTTGTCGCGCTGCTGGTTTCCGGCGGTCACACGCAGTTGATCAGCGTCACCGGTATCGGTCAGTATGAATTACTCGGCGAATCGATTGATGATGCCGCAGGCGAAGCGTTCGACAAAACAGCCAAGCTGTTGGGGCTGGATTATCCTGGCGGCCCAATGCTGTCAAAGCTGGCTTCGCAAGGCGTTGAAAAACGTTTTGTTTTCCCGCGTCCAATGACCGACCGTCCGGGGCTGGATTTCAGCTTCTCCGGTCTGAAAACCTTCGCTGCGAATACCATTCGTAATAACGAAAATGACGATCAGACCCGCGCAGATATCGCCCGTGCGTTTGAAGATGCGGTGGTTGATACGTTGATGATCAAGTGCAAACGCGCGCTGGATCAAACCGGTTTTAAACGTCTGGTGATGGCGGGGGGCGTGAGCGCGAACCGTACGCTGCGCGCAAAACTGGCAGAGATGATGCAAAAACGTCGTGGCGAAGTGTTTTATGCGCGTCCGGAATTTTGCACCGACAACGGGGCGATGATCGCCTACGCGGGCATGGTGCGTTTTAAAGCGGGTGCAACGGCGGATCTTGGTGTGACCGTGCGTCCACGCTGGCCGCTGGCGGAATTACCGGCAGCATAAGCTCACAATATCGTAGGCCCGGTATGCGTAGCGCCACCGGGCAATACGCTACATCCGCAGCATTCCTTTCTCTTCCAGAAACGCGATAATTTTTTCCAGACCATCTCCGGACTTTAAATTACTAAACGTCCATGGACGCTCGCCGCGCATGCGTAAGGTATCGCGCTCCATCACCTCCAGCGAGGCGCCCACATAAGGGGCCAAATCGGTTTTATTGATCACCAGAAAATCGGATTTGGTGATCCCCGGCCCGCCTTTACGCGGGATCTTCTCGCCTTCAGCAACGTCGATCACATAGATCGTCAGATCCGCGAGTTCCGGGCTGAAGGTGGCGCTCAGATTATCGCCGCCGCTTTCCACAAAAATCAGATCCAGATTGCCGAATTTCTCACTCAGCGCTTCTACGGCAGCCAGATTCATCGATGCATCTTCACGGATGGCGGTATGCGGACAGCCGCCGGTTTCCACGCCGACGATCCTGTCCGGTTCCAGTGCGCCTGCCTCGGTGAGAATGCGCTGATCTTCTTTGGTGTAGATATCGTTGGTCACCACCGCCAACTGATAGCTCTTGCGCATGGCTTTGCATAACGCTTCCAGCAGCGCCGTTTTGCCCGAGCCAACCGGGCCGCCAACGCCCACACGCAGGGGATGCTTGTTATTACTCATTTTTTCTCCTCAGGAGCGGAATAATCGGGAATATTGGGTTTCATGCCGGGCAGACGCGATAGCGGCCAGCGGCGTTGCGGAGCCGAGGCTGGCGTCAGGACACGCCAGCGCCTGTGCCAGACCCTGCGCATAGCGATCGCAGAGCGCAATAATCAAACGCTGGGCCGCCTGTTGTCCAAAGGGAACAAGTTTGACGCCGGCCATGACTGCGCTCTCAATCCAGCTGTAGCCGAGGCTTAACGCCAGCTGCGTCAGGGGGATTTTCCAGCGCACGCCCAGCCAGGCCATGCCGCAGAGTTGGCTGTCGATAAAGAGCGCGCGCCACTCCCGCGAGCAGTCCGCTTCCCAGTCGGTGACCAGCCGTGTAAACGCCGCGCCCCGACTGCGTTCTTCATCTCGTAATTCGCGGGTTTCGCGACAGGCCAACAGGTAAGCGCTCCAGCGGCGTGCGGCGGCGAGATCGTCCTGCTCGCAGGCGCGATACAGTCTTGCCAGCAGCGGCAGGTCGACGGTAAAAAAGTTCTGCTCCATCTGCTGGATTTGCCAGGCAGAGAAGTCATCGACGCTTTTCACCCAGCCGATTTCCACCGCCCATTCCAGGCCCTGGGACCAGGTAAACGAACCCACCGGGAGAGCGCTGCTGGCGAGTTGCATCAGACGTAGCTGTTGGGTGTTATGCATCAGTGCGCATGGCCATGATGATGCCCATGTGATTCGCTGGCATAAGCGCCTGCTTCAGGTTCAAACGGCAACTGGGCGAACGTCACCTCAAGATTGAACTGGCGCAGCATGTCGTCCAGCACATGATCGTGATGGTAGCGTAGTTGGTCGGGGAGAATTTGCAGTGGAACGTGACGATTGCCGAGGTGATAACAGGCTTTGGCGAGCAGAAAAGGATCGGCGCAGCTCACCACGGAAACCGACTCCGGCGCGGCGATCACTTCGATCACTTCGCTGCCATCTTCGGTACTTAGCAGATCGCCGCCGCGCAGCAGCAAACCACGCGGTAGCATTAGCCCGGCTTCGCGACCGTCGTTCAGCGCCACTCTGGCGCGACTTTTAACCCGAACATCAATGGGTAGCGTGACGCTTGCGGTGGCGCGGTGGGCGTGGTCAAGGCGTTGGGTCAGGTAGATCATCGTCACTCCTCAAAACAGAAAATAGCGTTGCGCCATCGGCAAAACGTCTGCCGGTTCGCTGGTGATAAGTTCGCCATCAATACGCACCTCGTAGGTCTGAGCATCGACGGTGATATTGGGTTGCAGGCCGTTGTGGATCATGTCGGCCTTTTTCACCGTCCGGCAGCCTTTGACGACGGCGATAGTGCTTCGCAAACCGAGCTGCTGCGGGATGTTTTGCGCGTCAGCGGCTTGCGAAATAAAGGTCAGCCGGGTGTGATGCCGCGCTGCGCCAAGTGCGCCGAACATCATGCGGTAATGCACCGGCTGCGGGGTGGGGATCGAGGCGTTGATGTCGCCCATCGGCGCGCAGGCGATCATCCCGCCCTTGACGATCGTCGCCGGTTTTACGCCAAAAAAGGCGGGCGACCACAGCACCAGATCGGCCAGTTTGCCAGGCTCAACGGAGCCGACTTCATGGGCGATACCATGGGTTAACGCCGGGTTGATGGTGTATTTAGCAACGTAGCGTTTAACGCGCTGATTGTCGTTGTCGCCGGTTTCTTCTGCCAACGGACCACGCTGAACTTTCATGCGATGTGCCACCTGCCAGGTGCGCAGGATCACTTCGCCCACGCGCCCCATCGCCTGTGAATCGGACGAAGTCAGGGAAAACGCGCCAATGTCATGCAGAACATCTTCGGCAGCGATCGTTTCCCGGCGAATGCGTGATTCGGCAAAGGCTACGTCTTCGGCAATATCCGGGTCGAGGTGGTGGCAAACCATCAGCATGTCGAGATGCTCGTCGATGGTGTTGACGGTATAGGGCAGCGTCGGGTTAGTGGAGGAGGGCAGAATATTCGGATGTGCGCAGGCGGTGATGATATCCGGCGCATGGCCGCCGCCCGCGCCTTCGGTGTGGAAGGTATGAATGGTGCGATCGCCAATCGCCGTCAGCGTATCTTCAACGAAACCGGACTCATTGAGCGTGTCGCTGTGCAGCGCTACCTGGATGTCCATTTCGTCGGCCACGGTTAGCGCGCAGTCGATAGCGGCAGGCGTGGCGCCCCAGTCTTCATGGATTTTCAGGCCAATTGCCCCCGCGCTGATTTGCTCGCGCAGGGCGTCAGGATTTGAGCCGTTGCCTTTGCCCAGCAAACCGATGTTAACCGGCAATGCGTCTGCCGCCTGCAGCATACGCGCGATGTACCACGGGCCCGGCGTGCAGGTGGTGGCGTGAGTTCCTGCCGCCGGACCGGTGCCGCCGCCGATCATCGTCGTCACGCCGGAAACCAGCGCCTCCTGGGCCTGCTGTGGGCAGATCCAGTGAATATGCGTATCTACGCCGCCCGCAGTGACGATCTTGCCTTCCCCGGCGATGACTTCAGTTCCCACGCCTATCGGGATCATGACGTTGGGCTGAATATCGGGATTACCCGCTTTGCCGATGGCGAAGATCCTGCCTGCTTTGATACCGATATCCGCTTTCACGATCCCCCAGTGATCGACGATTAGTGCGTTGGTAATCACCAGATCCACACACGCTTGCGCGCGCATTTGGCCCTGGCCCATGCCGTCGCGGATCACTTTTCCGCCGCCAAATTTGACCTCTTCGCCGTAAGTGGTGAAGTCTTTTTCCACCTCGATCCACAGGTCGGTATCCGCCAGGCGCACTTTATCGCCGGTGGTTGGGCCAAACATGTCGGCATACGCTTGCCGGGAAATTTCACTCATTATCTGCCTCCAGCGCGCCCATCACTTCGCTGCGAAAGCCCACGATCCTTTGTGCGCCGGCTACATGCACCAGTTCGACTTCGCGTTTTTGCCCCGGCTCAAAACGTACCGCTGTGCCCGCCGCAATGTTCAGACGAAAGCCACGTGCGGCCAGCCTGTCAAAATGTAGCGCCGGGTTCACCTCGTAAAAGTGATAGTGCGATCCCACCTGGATGGGTCTGTCGCCATGATTTTCCACCACGATCGTGCAGGTCTCCCGTCCCTGATTGAGCGCGATAGTGCCTTTTGCGATCTGATATTCACCTGGGATCATTGCCGCTCCTTAGACGATCGGATTGTGGACGGTGACCAGCTTCGAACCGTCCGGAAAGGTGGCTTCAACCTGAATATCCGGGATCATTTCCGGCACGCCTTCCATCACCTGATCGCGGCGCAGGACGTGACGCCCGTCCTCCATCAACGCGGCCACGGTTTGCCCGTCGCGTGCCCCTTCCATGATGAAAGCGCTAATCAGCGCCACCGATTCCGGGTAGTTCAGCTTAAGCCCGCGGGCCAGGCGACGTTCCGCCACCAGCGCGGCGGTAAACAGCAACAGCTTGTCTTTTTCTCTGGGGGTCAGTTCCATAAGGATTCTCTTAGGTTTGCCAGATTCGCGGTAGTACGGGCACTTTGTGCGTCAGCAGCGGGCGCAGAAATTGCCAGATGTCACGCATAACGCGCTGAACAACCAGGTTGTCGTCGGCAAGAAAGCGAATTGTCAGCAGCGAGTCGTTAAGCGTTGCCCCGGCGTAATCGCCAAGTGACGTAAGCCGCTCGCGGGTGCCCTCCAGCATGAGTTCGCTGGCCGGATAACACAGTAACGTGCCGACCCAGGGAAAGTGCGCGACGCCGCTCAGATTCCCCTCTCGCAATTGCAAGCGTTCTATCAGCAGCGGCTGCCCATCCCGCCACACTTCCAGACGGTTTTGCAGCGTGCCGTGGCTGAAGACTTCCTGCATAACCGGTCGCCCAAGACACAGCAGATCCCAGGCCAGCAGGTGGCTTGCGGATGTCAGATGAAAGACGGTCTGAATAGCGGCGTTGGCACCGGGAAAGAGGATCGTATCCTGCGGCAGCCACTCCAGCGTGGCGTGTGAGGCAAGCGTGAAATGCTGGCGCAACAATGCCTGTGGTCCGCGGCTGCGATAAAATTTTCCCGCGCCTGGCTGGGTGATTAACGCGTGGCTGTTTTCGTCGAGCGTTACGGCGATATGGAGCTCATCCCCGCCGACGATCCCCGCCGGTGGATGAAGCAAATAGAGATGGCAAACGTCCTCTTCCGGGTAAAACGGGCGCTGAACCGTCAATGGACCCTGATGGCGCGCCGAGACGAGCACCGTTTTGTGCCCGGTGCGGGTAAAATGCAGATCCAGTTCGGCCTGCCAGCCCCGTGTGAGTGTCTCGTGCGCAACCGTGTCCAGAGCGTTTCCCTTATCAGCATGAGGGTGTTTGCATACAAAAAAGTATGCCTCAGCGCATCGGGAAATCGATCATATGAGAAGCTTATGGATAAAGGGGCGGCAATACGCCGCCCCACCAGAGTCTTACAGTAAAACGAGGGGCATCCAGACCAGACCGGTAATCACCAGCAGCACGAGGAAAATCAGGCCAAAAATAGCACCGAGTCGCCAGTAATCCGCCGTTGGCAAGTAGCCGCTGCCATAGTAGATAGGGCTGGGACCGGTGGCGTACGGGGTCAGAATGCTTCCGAGGCCAATGGCTGCGCCGACCATCAGGCAGAAGACCGGAAGCGGGATTTCCGGCATTGCCAGCGCGGCGGCAATCATCATCGGCGCCAGGGCGGAGGTATACGCCGTGGCGCTGGCAAAGAAGTAGCGCAGCAGATAGAAAACCACGATCAGCGCCACCATCACCATCATTGGCGAATAGCCGCTCAGCCCGTTTGCCAGCAGCTTGCCAAACCAGGTAATAAAACCGGTGTTATTGAGCCCGGTGGCCAGCGTGATCAGCGAGGCCAGCCAGAAAAAGACGTTCCACGCGGCTTTATTGCTGATAATGTCATCCCAGCTAATGATGCGCAGTACCAGCATCAACGCCACCACGCTGTATCCGACCATCGCAGCGTCAATGTAATCGCCGCCGAAGATCCACAGCACCAGCGCGCCGACCATCAGCACCAGCATCTTTTTCTCGCGAGCGCAGAGCGGTCCCATCGCTTTTAGCTCCGCATCCGCCCAGCGCGGAACCTGATCGCCGGATTTCAGCACCGGTGGATACAACACGTACGCCAGCCAGGGCACAATCAGCACCAGTAAAATGCTCAGCGGCAGCATGCCTAAGAACCAGTCGCCCCAGCTCAGCGCCGTGTGGGAGGCTCCTTTCATCAGGCCGATCAACAGCAGGTTCGGTGCCATCGCCGTTAAGAAAATAGCGCTGGTAACGCAGTCGGCGACAATGCCCATCCACATGATATATGAGCCAATGGAGCGTGAACTGGCGCTATTGGGCTGTGAGTTATACAGCGGCGGCAGGTTGCGGATAATCGGGTAGATTATTCCGGCTCCGCGCGCGGAGTTGGAAGGCGTGACGGGGGCGAGGATAAGCTCAGAGAACATCACCGCATAGCCGAGAAACAGCGTCCGGTGCCCCATCTTTTTCACCAGCATCAGCGCGATACGCCGCCCAAGCCCGGTTTTCTCATAGCCGGTACCAAACATAAAGGCCGCGAAGATCAGCCAGATGACCGAGTTTGAAAAGCCAGATACCGCCCACGACAGCGATTTGGCGGTAAATTTAAAACCGTCCTGCGCGAGTTGCTCCGGGCTGAACAGCAGCCATGGCGAAAGGACGGCGATGATCGAAATACCAATCATCGCCACCACCGCGCCCGGTACAGGTTCCAGAATAAGCCCGACAATCACACCGGTAAAGACGGCAAAATAGAGCCAGGTGTGGCTCTCAAGACCGGTGGGAACGGGCAGAACAGCAATAATGGCGATGACCACCAGCGGAGCCAGGTATCGCCACCAACCAGCTAAAGGTGCCATTGTTGTATCCCTACGAAAGGGGAGAGGCGCAGCGCCTCTCCGGGAGGGTTATTTGATGTAGTGCACGTGCTCGCAGATTTCATCGACGATAGGATCGCGACGTTCAGCGAACAGTTTTTTGTTTTCGGCGATCAGGTTGTTACCGTGGGTATCGATGGAAACGATCAGCGGGCCGAACTCTTTTACCCGACACACCCACAGGGACTCCGGCATGCCGAGTTCCGTCCAGTGAACCTCTTCGATCTCCTCAACCTGGGTTGCCGCCACGACCGCACAGCCTGCCGGGAAGATGACGTGTAGCGCTTTAAACTGCTTGCAGCCTTCTTCTGTCAGCGGTCCCATGCCGCCCTTGCCGACCACCAGCTTGACGCCAGTCTGTTCGATAAAGTCTTTCTCAAACGCTTCCATACGCATGCTGGTGGTTGGGCCGACGGAGACCATCTCCCATTTCTCACCGTTCTTACGTACGATTGGGCCTGCGTGGAAAATGGCTTTGCCGTTCAGGTCATAAGGAATCGGGCGCTTCAGTTCGATCAGGCGACGGTGGCAAACGTCACGGCAGGTCACCAGCGTACCCGTCAGGTAAATAACATCGCCAACGCGAATGTCTGCCAGATCTTCGGCTTTGATCGGGGTTGTGAGGATCTTTTTCATAACGCGCTCCGGGTGTGAGACAGGTTTTCGAAGGAGAGGTCTGCATGAACCAACAGCGTGCCGCGGCGGTGCGCCCAGCAGCCGGTAGAGACGGCAACGCCGATAGTCGACGGATGGCGTGCGGCGGATTCGATATGCACGCCCATTACCGAGCTATTCCCGGTCAACCCTTGTGGACCAATACCCAGACGGTTAAGCCCTTCTTCCAGACGCAGTTCCAGTTCGGCCGCTTTCGGATTCGGATGACGTGATCCGATAGGGCGCAGCACCGCTTTACGAGATAGAACAGCGGCGGTTTCTACGGAGGTGGCAATACCTACGCCCACCAGCACCGGCGGACAGGCGTTGACTGCCAGCGTGGAGATATTTTCGAAGACAAATTTCACCACGCCTTCGTAACCTTCAGAAGGCATTAACACTTTCGAGCGTCCCGGCAGCGTACAGCCGCCGCCTGCCATGTAGACTTCGATTTCCGCGTCATCATTATCAGGAATGATGTCCCAGGTGACCCACGGCACACCGGTACCGGTATTTTTGCCGGTATTCACTTCATCAAAAATCTCGACAGCGTTATGGCGCAACGGCGCTTTTACCGTGGCGTCTTCAACGGCCTGCTTCAGGATGCTTTGCAGTTCGCCGAGGAGTGGAAAACGGGAACCAACCTTCACAAAAAACATAATCTCGCCGGTGTCCTGACAGGCAGGACGGTTCAGGTCGATAGCCTTCTGCATGTTGTCAAACATGGTGTGGTAGATGATTTTACCCATCGGCGAGGTTTCGCCTTCACGCAGTTGCTTTAATTTATCCACGACGTCGTCGGGCATGCGGGTAGAAATCATGGCGGTAAAGTCCGCGACAATGTTCGTCAGCGTAGTTATCGCATTTTGGTTATTTTGATTGCTCATCTTGTTAACTCCAGTTCTTTTATTTGTCTGGAAATAAATTCTCCGTCACAAACTACCATTAAAAGTGTGGTTTTATATTATTTGCCACTGTGAATATCCAATTAACAGTTCGTGAATGATGTCCGGATAAGACAATAAAAATTGCGCAAAGGCAGGGTTTAATACGCATGAGGGAATTACACTGCGGTTAACAACATTACGGATCTACCGATCATGCTGAACACGTATCCCCTGGCGAAAGACCTGCAGGTGCTGGTCGAAATTGTGCGTAGCGGCAGCTTCAGCGCCGCCGCAGCGACGCTTGGCCAAACGCCGGCGTTTGTGACGAAACGCATTCAGATCCTTGAGGCCACGCTGGGAGCGACGCTGCTAAGCCGCTCTGCGCGCGGTGTGGCATTAACGGAGAGTGGTCAACGTTGCTATGAACATGCGCAGGCTATTCTTGCGGGCTATCAGCATCTGGTCGATGACGTCACGCAGCTCAAAACACGCCCGGCAGGGATGATTCGTATCGGCTGTAGCTTTGGTTTTGGGCGCAGTTATATTGCACCGGCAATTACCGAATTGATGCATAGCTATCCTGAATTACAGGTGCATTTTGAACTTTACGATCGGCAAATTGATTTGGCACAGGATAATATTGATTTGGATATTCGTATTAATGACGAAATTCCTGATTATTATATTGCGCATTTGTTAACGAAAAACAGAAGAATATTATGTGCAGCACCGATGTATTTACAAAAATACGGCAAACCGATGACGCTACAGGAATTAAGCCGGCATGATTGTCTGGTTACCAAAGAACGCGATATGACTCACGGGGTGTGGGACCTGGATAACGGCAAGGAGAAAAAGTCGATCAAGGTAGCGGGTCATCTTTCCTCTAACAGCGGTGAGATTGTGCTGCAGTGGGCGCTTCAGGGGAAAGGGATTATGCTGCGTTCCGAATGGGACCTGCAGCCGTTTCTGGCAAGCGGTGAACTGGTGCGTGTGCTGCCGGACTATGCGCAAAGCGCCAATATCTGGGCGGTTTATCAGGAGCCGCTGTATCGCAGCGTGAAGCTGCGCGTGTGCGTGGAGTTTCTGGCGACGTGGTGTCAGAACCGTTTAGGCAAACCGGTGGAGGGGTATCACATTCCTCACGCCGGATAAGACGCCGTCGCGTCGCTATCCGACATCGAAATCACTCGGGATCTCTTTCGCGCTTTTTCTTCAGCTTGGTCCAGATCTTTGGTTCCTGACGACGCCACAGACGCTGAATGTTGTCATGGTGACGTAGCAGAATTAAGCACGACAGCATAGACACCGGGAACGTGAACTGGGGATTGAACCACCAGACGTAGAAGGGGGCGATCAGCGCGCTGACGATAGCGCCTAACGACGAATAGCCGCTTAATAAGACGGTCAGCAGCCAGGTTCCGGCCATCACGCCGGTTAAGTCCCAACCAATCGGCGCAATTGCGCCAAAGGCGGTGGCAACGCCTTTCCCACCTTTAAAGCCGAAGAATACTGGCCAGATGTGTCCCAGACAGGCGGCGATCGCGATCAATCCCAGCCAGAAGGGGCTGACGCCTAGCGCATAGGCACCCCAGACGGGTAACATACCTTTCAGGACGTCGAAAATTAGTACCGCGACGGCGGCTCCCTTGCCACCAATGCGCAATACGTTCGTCGCGCCCGGATTCCCAGAGCCGCTGTCGCGCGGGTCCGGCAATCCAGCAAGGCGGCATACCAGAATAGCACTGGAAATTGAGCCACAGAGGTACGCGAAGATAATCATTCCAGGCGCGATTGCACTCATAAGCTGTTCCGTTTTGAAAATGTCGTGTAAAACGCTACTTCTGTGGATAATACGCATATTTCGCCGGAAGTGGTATCCGGGTTAGCCAAAAAGCAGGCAGGTCGTGATGGATATTGTATTTATAGAGCAACTTTCTGTAATCACCACTATTGGTGTTTACGACTGGGAACAAACGATCGAGCAACGATTGGTGTTCGATATCGAAATGGCGTGGGATAACCGCAAATCGGCTAAAAGCGATGATGTGGCTGATTGCCTGAGCTATGCTGATATTGCTCAAACGGTTGTTAATCATGTGGAAGGTGGGCGTTTTGCGTTGGTAGAACGCGTGGCGGAAGAGGTGGCGGATCTGCTGCTTAGCCGCTTTAATTCTCCCTGGGTACGGATCAAACTCAGTAAACCTGGCGCGGTAGCCCGTGCGGCGAACGTCGGGGTTATCATTGAGCGTGGCAATAATCTGAAAGAAAATAATTAATTTAATAATTTCTAAAACAAACGGGTATAAAAGGGTCCTTTCGTCGGCTCTTTTTTGCCGTGGTTTCTCTATCTAGGGGTTTATTAATGAGTGATATGCACTCGCTGCTGGTGGCGGCAATTTTGGGTGTGGTCGAAGGGTTGACGGAATTTTTACCCGTTTCCAGTACCGGCCATATGATTATTGTTGGCCACCTGCTGGGTTTTGAGGGTGACACCGCAAAAACTTTCGAGGTGGTAATCCAGCTAGGTTCTATTCTGGCAGTCGTGGTGATGTTCTGGCGACGTCTGTTTAGTTTGATTGGCATTCACTTCGGCAAAGCCCCGCATGAAGGTACTGGCAAAGGTCGACTGACGCTGGGACATATTCTGTTGGGGATGATCCCAGCCGTAGTGCTGGGGCTGATATTCCACGACACCATCAAATCGCTGTTTAACCCGATCAACGTGATGTATGCGCTGGTGGTAGGGGGCGTGCTGCTGATTGCCGCAGAATGCCTGAAGCCGAAAGAGCCGCGTGCGCCGGGTCTGGATGATATGACCTATCGGCAGGCGTTTATGATCGGCTGTTTCCAGTGTCTGGCCCTGTGGCCGGGCTTTTCTCGCTCCGGGGCGACGATTTCTGGCGGTATGCTGATGGGCGTGAGCCGTTACGCGGCGTCTGAGTTTTCTTTCCTGCTGGCCGTGCCGATGATGATGGGTGCAACGGCGCTGGATCTCTACAAGAGCTGGTCGTTTCTCAGCGCATCAGATATCCCGATGTTTGCCGTCGGTTTCGTGACGGCGTTTATCGTGGCGCTGGTAGCGATCAAAACCTTCCTGCAGCTGATTAAGCGTATCTCGTTCATTCCGTTTGCGATTTATCGCTTTGTTGTAGCGGCTGCCGTTTACGTCGTGTTCTTCTGATGACTTACCGTGGTGCCGGATGGCGGCGTTCCGCCTTATCCGGCCTACGGGTTATATCCGTTTAGGTGGTGGGTTTAGGGCAACGCTGCTCCTTCCAACATGCCACTGCCGCGATGCGACGCCGGGTCAGCTCCTCGCGAATAGCCTGACCTTTGAATCCCGCCTCAACGACGTCTTTCGTTGGCACCGCCTGCGCAACCCGCCAGGCTTCGCGCAACAGTCTGCCTTGCGGGTAATCCGCCGCTTCAAAACCGGTTCGCCCGCGTACGTCGGCCTCGCTGGTCAGGGCGATTTGCTCCACGCGCTGCGGTTTACGCCAGGCATCGATGGAATCAAACAGCTTAACGATGGTTTTTGGCTGCAGGATCGGGAAGGTATGAATGAGGTCGTGGAACTCGGCCACCAGTTTGGCTAAATCACGGATGTCATTCGGCACGCGCAGGCGCAGACACAGTTGCTCGACCAGCTTAACGCCAGCCGGACCGTGGCCGTGGTGGCGCGGCCACAGCGCTTTTGGCGTCAACGCCTTGCCAAGATCGTGGCACAGCGTGGCGAAACGCACGTCGACCTCCGGACTTAACATGGCTGCCATCGACAGCGTCATCAACGTGTGAATACCGGTATCGATTTCCGGGTGCCACTGAGCGGGCGCGGGAACGCCGAACAGAGCATCCACTTCCGGAAACAGAACGCGCAGTGCGCCGCAGTCGCGCAGGACCTGAAAAAATACCTGTGGGTTGCGGGTGGTTAATGCGCCTTCTGTTTCTTTCCACACCCGCTCTGGCGTCAGGTGTTCCAGTTCGCCAGCGTCGTTCATGTCGCGCATCAGCGTCATGGTTTCGTCAGCGATACGAAAGCCGAGGTGCGCATAGCGGGCAGCAAAGCGCGCCACGCGCAGCACGCGCAGCGGATCTTCGCTAAAGGCAGGAGAAACATGGCGCAGCAGACGCCTTTCCAGATCGTCGCGTCCGTTATACGGATCGATAATCTCTCCATCGTCATCGCGGGCGATTGCGTTGATAGTCAGGTCGCGCCGCTGAAGATCGGCCTCCAGCGTTACATCCGGCGCGGCGTAGCAGGTGAACCCGGTATACCCCGAACCGGATTTACGTTCGGTACGCGCCAGCGCATACTCTTCCCGGGTTTGCGGATGCAGAAACACGGGAAAATCGCGGCCTACCTGCTGGTAGCCCGCGTCGAGCATCTCTTGCGGCGTGGCGCCGACAACAACCCAATCTTTATCTTTAATCGGTAGCCCTAATAACGCATCCCGAACAGCACCACCGACCAGATAAATCTTCACGCCACTTTCCTTTTGAAATTATGATCTCTTAATCATATGTCAGTGTGGCGGAGAAGGCGATTCAGTTCATCCAGCGATCTTTGCGTTTACGGCTTGGGATCATGTGTGGCAGAACCAGACCGAGCAGCAGACCAAGACCCAGTACGCCGCCGCCGTACATGAACCACTGCATAATGATGGTGCGCTGTTTGTCATCAAGCTGAAGGTTGGCTGCGCTGACCTTCTTTTGCGCCACAATAAGCTCGTTCTTCAGCTTCTGGTTTTCTTGTTTCAGACCGTCGATCACGCTGTCGCTTTGCGATACTTTTTGCTGCATATCGGCGGTGCGCTGATTCCACGTGGTATCGATATTATTGAGCTTATCGGTCAAGGTCTTAACCTGGTTTTCCAGATCGGGAACGCGGGTACGCAGGCTCGGCGTACTGTTCAGCTCTTTCAGCGGGATCCAGGCGGTACGACCGGTGCTGTCTTTCACCTGGCCGTAGTTAGTGTTGGCATCGGTCTGTAATAGCGTAACTTCCTCGCCGGCGTTAACCGTGCCCACGAGGCGATAATTATCTCCCGGACCGCTGCGGACCCAGGTGTTCAGTTCGTCAGAGACATAGCGCTTTTCTTCGGCATGAGAAACTGCAGTGGCGCTAAGTGCGAGTAAAGTTAATCCAATCAGGCGTAATTTTGGCATCAGGCTGTCGTTATTGTCATAGAAAGTGGAACGATAGTAGTGGCATCAGTGTCTCTACGCAAAGCATTCGACATCAATCGGAATCATCTGTGTCCTTTTAGCCACCACCCGAAACTTTTACGCCCGTCAAATTGCTCGTTGCATGGCAATTTGGCGCAAAATACTATCTACTGACCATAAAGAACGAACTTAGTTCGCAGTCAGTTTTCTCAACTGTGACATAACCCATAAGTACAAGACCATGGCCCAGGAAATCGAATTAAAATTTATCGTCAATAGTGATGCTGTAGATGCGCTACGTGAACGTCTGAATACGCTGGGGGGGGAGCATCATGCGCCCAGTCAGTTGCTGAATATCTACTACGAAACGCCGGATGCGTGGTTGCGTGGTCACGATATGGGGCTGCGTATTCGTGGTGAGAATGGTCATTACGAAATGACCATGAAAATTGCCGGACGGGTGACGGGCGGCCTGCATCAGCGGCCTGAATATAACGTTGCGCTAAACGCGCCAGAGCTGGATCTCGCTCTGTTCCCAACGGAAGTCTGGCCCGATGGCGAGCTGCCTGCTGAACTTGCCTCTCAGGTGCAGCCGCTGTTCAGTACCGATTTTTATCGTGAGAAATGGCTCCTTGATGTTGACGGCAGTCGAATTGAAATGGCTCTCGACCTTGGGGAAGTGAAAGCGGGCGAGTTTGCTGAACCTATCTGTGAGCTTGAACTTGAACTGCTAAGCGGCGATACCCGTGCGGTATTGAAGCTGGCAAACCAGCTGGTTTCGCAAGCCGGCTTACGCCAGGGCAGTCTGAGTAAAGCGGCGCGTGGCTATCATCTGGCTCAGGGGAATGCGCCGCGTGAACTCAGACCTACGCGCATTTTGAAGGTTCCGGCGAAGGCGAGCATTGAGCAAGGGCTGGAAGCGGCGCTGGAGCTGGCATTATCACAGTGGCAGTACCATGAAGAGCTGTGGGTGCGCGGCGTCAAAGGAGCGAAAGCCGAGGTGCTGGCGGCAATGGGCCTGGTGCGTCACATACTGATGCTGTTTGGCGGTAATGTGCCGCGAAAAGCGAGCGCTCACTTACGTGATTTGCTGACCCAGTCGGAAGCGGTCATGGCGTCGGATGTTTCTGCCGTTTCGGCGGTTTACAGCACGCAAACAGCAATGGCTAAACTGGCCCTGACCGAATGGCTGGTGACCAAAGGATGGCAGTCGTTCCTGGATGAGAAGGCGCAGGGCAAAATTGCCGACTCCTTTAAGCGTTTCTCAGATACTCATCTTTCGCGCCATGCCGCTGAACTGAAAACCGCTTTTGCTCAGCCGCTTGGCGATCAGTACGCCGATCAACTTCCACGCCTGACGCGCAATATTGATAGCATGCTGATGCTGGCGGGGTACTACGACGAAAATGTTGCCTCGGAATGGATCGCCAACTGGCAGGGTCTGCGTCACGCCATTGCGGCCAACCAATATATTGAAATTGAACACTTCCGCAACGAGGCAATCGCGCTGGAACCGTTCTGGCTGCATAGCGGTAAACGATAATCAGGGTTGAGACCGGGATGCCTGATGGCGCTGCGCTTATCAGGCCTATAAGGCCATACCTTGGGCCTCAATACGCAAAGGATGTCCATAAATGAAGCAGCTCTCTTCACCGTTACAGCAGTACTGGCCGACCGTTGTGGGGCGGCTGCCAGCAGCAATATCTGAGTCCTCGCTTAGCGTGCAGGCGAAGTCAGTGCTTACATTCAGTGATTTTGTCCGCGACAGCATTATTGCCCATCCCGAATGGCTGGTAGATCTGGAAAGCGCGCCCCCTCAGGCGGATGAATGGCAACACTATGCCGACTGGTTACAGCAAGCATTGGCCGACGTCAGCGATGAAAACACGCTGATGCGCGAGCTACGCCTGTTTCGCCGTCACATCATGGTGCGTATCGCCTGGGCGCAGACGCTGTCGCTGGTGGCGGAAGAGAGTATTTTGCAGCAGTTAAGCCATCTGGCTGAAACGCTGATCGTCGCCGCGCGCGACTGGTTATACGCCGCCTGCTGTCGCGAGTGGGGAACGCCCTGTAATCCTGAAGGTGTTGCGCAGCCGCTGCTGATTTTAGGCATGGGGAAACTGGGCGGCGGCGAGCTGAATTTTTCCTCTGATATTGACCTGATTTTTGCCTGGCCGGAGCACGGCAGTACGCAGGGTGGGCGTCGCGAACTGGATAACGCGCAGTTCTTTACCCGTATGGGCCAGCGGCTCATCAAAGTGCTGGATCAGCCCACAATGGATGGGTTTGTTTATCGAGTGGATATGCGATTACGTCCGTTTGGCGACAGCGGCCCGCTGGTGCTGAGCTTCTCCGCGCTGGAGGATTATTACCAGGAACAAGGGCGCGACTGGGAACGCTATGCGATGGTCAAAGCCCGCATTATGGGCGATTCCGATGGCACTTACGTCAGCGAGCTTCGCGCTATGCTGCGACCTTTTGTCTTCCGCCGCTATATTGATTTTAGCGTGATCCAGTCTCTGCGTAACATGAAAGGGATGATTGCCCGAGAAGTGCGCCGCCGTGGCCTGAAAGACAACATCAAGCTGGGGGCGGGCGGCATTCGTGAAATCGAATTTATCGTACAGGTATTCCAACTGATTCGCGGTGGGCGCGAGCCGTCGCTGCAATCCCGCTCGCTGTTACCGACGCTTAGCGCCATCAATGCGCTGCACCTGCTGTCTGATACCGATGCGGAACAACTGCGAGCAGCCTATCTCTATTTACGCCGCCTCGAAAACCTGCTGCAAAGCATCAATGATGAACAGACCCAAACGCTTCCTGGCGATGAACTGAATCGCGCGCGGCTGGCGTGGGGGATGAACGTCGATGACTGGCAGCAGTTAACCGATGTGCTGGCAAGTCATATGAACAACGTGCGCCGGGTATTTAACGAGCTGATTGGCGATGACGAAGCTGAAACCCAGGAAGAGTCGCTCTCAGAACAATGGCGCGAACTGTGGCAGGACGCCTTGCAGGAAGATGACACCACGCCGGTGCTGACGCATCTGGCTGATGACGATCGCCGGCGCGTGCTGTCTCTGATTGCTGATTTCCGCAAAGAGCTGGATAAACGCACCATTGGCCCACGCGGACGGCAGGTGTTGGATCATTTAATGCCGCATCTGCTGAGCGATGTCTGTTCGCGTGACGACGCCTCGGTACCGCTGTCGCGCATTACACCGCTGCTGGTGGGTATTGTGACCCGCACGACCTATCTGGAGCTGCTGAGCGAATTCCCAGGAGCGCTGAAGCACCTGATCTCGCTCTGTGCCGCCTCGCCGATGATCGCCAGCCAGCTGGCGCGGTATCCGCTGTTGCTCGATGAACTGCTGGATCCGAACACCCTGTATCAACCCACCGCGACGGACGCCTACCGTGATGAGTTACGCCAGTATTTGCTGCGCGTGCCGGAAGATGACGAAGAGCAGCAACTGGAAGCGCTGCGGCAGTTTAAGCAAACGCAGTTGTTGCGTATTGCCGCGGCTGATATCGCCGGAACGCTGCCGGTGATGAAGGTAAGCGATCACCTAACCTGGCTGGCGGAAGCTATTATTGATGCGGTAGTCCAGCAAGCGTGGATGCAGATGGTTGCTCGCTACGGGCAACCCACTCATCTTAGCGAACGCGAGGGGCGCGGTTTTGCCGTCGTCGGTTATGGCAAGCTGGGCGGCTGGGAGCTGGGATACAGCTCGGATCTCGATTTGATCTTCCTGCATGACTGTCCGATGGACGTGATGACGGACGGTGAGCGTGAGATTGACGGGCGACAGTTCTATCTGCGTTTGTCGCAGCGCATTATGCACCTTTTCAGCACCCGTACCTCGTCCGGTATTTTGTACGAAGTGGATGCGCGCCTGCGTCCGTCTGGCGCGGCGGGAATGCTGGTGACATCAACCGACGCCTTCGCCGATTACCAGCGCAACGAAGCCTGGACATGGGAACATCAGGCGCTGGTACGTGCGCGCGTGGTATACGGCGACCCGCGGTTGACCTCTCAGTTCGATGCGATTCGTCGCGATATCATGACCCTCGTTCGCGATGGCAAAACCTTGCAGACCGACGTGCGCGAAATGCGTGAGAAAATGCGTGCCCATTTGGGCAATAAGCATCGCGATCGTTTTGATATTAAAGCGGATGAAGGCGGTATCACCGACATTGAGTTTATTACGCAATATCTGGTGTTGCGCTATGCGCATGAAAAACCGAAGCTGACGCGCTGGTCGGATAACGTGCGCATTCTGGAGTTACTGGCGCAAAACGACATTATGGATGAGCAGGAAGCGCTGGCGCTTACTCGTGCTTATACGACGCTGCGCGATGAACTTCACCATCTTGCGTTACAGGAACTTCCGGGCCATGTGGCGCCGGAGCACTTCGACGCTGAACGTACGCTGGTGCGTGACAGCTGGCAGAAGTGGCTGGTTGCCGAGTGAAGTGTGCTATTATCGCGCGCAAATTTTAAGACCCTCAGAGAATCTCTCAGGAGACAGGAATGAAAGTAACGCTGCCAGAGTTTGAACGTGCAGGAGTCATGGTTGTCGGTGATGTGATGCTGGATCGCTACTGGTACGGTCCTACCAGCCGTATTTCACCTGAAGCGCCGGTGCCGGTGGTGAAGGTTGATACCATCGAAGAACGTCCCGGTGGCGCAGCAAACGTGGCGATGAACATAGCCTCTCTGGGAGCGAATTCGCGTCTGGTGGGCCTGACCGGCATTGACGACGCGGCGCGTGCGCTGAGCAAAACGCTGGCGGATGTGAACGTAAAATGTGACTTCGTTTCCGTGCCCACTCATCCGACGATCACCAAACTGCGCGTACTTTCCCGTAACCAGCAACTGATTCGCCTGGATTTCGAAGAAGGCTTTGAAGGTGTGGATCCGCAGCCGCTGCACGAGCGTATTAACCAGGCGCTGGGGTCTATCGGCGCACTGGTGCTCTCCGACTATGCCAAAGGCGCGCTGGCAAGCGTGCAGCAGATGATTGCGCTGGCGCGGAAGGCTGGGGTGCCGGTGCTTATCGATCCTAAAGGGACCGATTTTGAACGCTACCGTGGTGCAACGCTGCTGACGCCGAACCTGTCTGAGTTTGAAGCGGTAGCGGGCAAGTGCAAAAGCGAAGATGAACTGGTTGAGCGCGGCATGAAAGTGATTGCGGATTTTGACCTTTCCGCACTGCTGATCACGCGCTCCGAACAGGGGATGACGCTGCTGCAACCGGGCAAATCGCCGCTGCATATGCCGACGCAGGCGCAGGAAGTGTATGACGTGACCGGTGCGGGCGATACGGTTATTGGCGTGCTGGCGGCGACGCTGGCGGCGGGTAACTCCCTGGAAGAAGCGTGCTATTTTGCTAACGCCGCAGCAGGCGTAGTCGTCGGTAAGCTGGGGACCTCCACCGTTTCTCCTATTGAACTGGAAAACGCCGTGCGCGGTCGGGCCGATACTGGCTTTGGCGTGATGAGCGAATCTGAGCTGAAACGGGCCGTTGCCAGCGCCCGCAAGCGCGGTGAGAAAGTGGTGATGACCAACGGCGTGTTCGACATCCTGCATGCGGGCCACGTTTCCTATCTGGCGAATGCGCGCAAGCTGGGCGATCGCCTGATCGTAGCGGTAAACAGCGATGCTTCGACCAAACGTCTGAAAGGCGAATCTCGCCCGGTCAATCCGCTGGAACAGCGTATGATCGTGCTGGGCGCGCTGGAGTCCGTCGACTGGGTGGTTTCTTTTGAAGAAGATACGCCGCAGCGTCTGATTGCCGGCATCCTGCCGGATCTGCTGGTCAAAGGCGGCGACTATAAGCCGGAAGATATTGCGGGCAGCGAAGAGGTGTGGGCGAACGGCGGTGAAGTGCTGGTGCTGAACTTCGAAGATGGCTGCTCAACGACCAATATCATCAAGAAGATCCAGAAAGACAGCGATAAGTAACACCTGGAAAGTTTGCCGGATGGCGGATAAAACGCGTCAGCGTTGCCATCCGGCAATTCTATATCTTATTCTTCAGTCGTTTTCTCAACAGGCTGTGGGCTGTTTTTCAGCGGATCGGCCAGCGCCGACAGCGAACCGCCGGACAAACCAATTTCATTTAACAGCGAGTCAATCAGCGGCGCTTGTGTACGATAGGCAAGAGCTGCGGATAATGCTTGCTCCGCCAGATTCCCACCGTTTACGTTACCTGCGGTCACTTCACCAACTGCACCGCCGCGATTGAGACCATCAACCTGAATAATCTTGATCCCATCGATAGACTTCATTGGCTCAACGGATTTCTCAATGACTGCTGGCAGGGACTGCAGCAGGGCCAGCTTAAATTTCAGACTGGTCTGTTCGTCGGAAAGCACGTTGATGGCATCGTTCAGCGCGCGTTGTGCTTCTGCTTCCGCCAGACCTTTTTTCCGCGTGGCTTCAGCCAGTTCAACAATCGCGGCGGCCTGCAATTCTGCCGCCTCTTTCTCCGCTTTCGCACGTACGGTTAGCTCAACGGCCTGTGTTTCCGCATCCTGCGCGGCGGCAATCAACGCCACCTGTTTGGCACGATCCGCTTCTGCAGTCTGACGGGTGGTTTCTACGTTTTGTTGGGCGCGAACCGCTTCGGCCAGCGCATCGTTAGCGCGTGCTTCAGCCTGAGACTGCTGTTCGGACTTGGCGGCAATAGCGATGGACTTGGTCTGGTTGGCGATCTCCGTTGCCTGCTGCTGTTCGATCTCTTTGATGCGAACTTCACGCTCGGCCTCGACTTTTCTTGAACGCACCGCCTGTTCGCGCTCGATTTCTGTTTCCTGAATCTGGCGTTCAGCAAGGATACGCGTCTGTTCAGCTTCACGATGACGTTCGGCTTCAAAGGCGGCAATTTTGGCGTTTTGCTCGGCCGTGCGGGTTTTCACCTGCTGCTCCTGCTCGAGCGTCATGAAGGCTTCCTGCTGTTCGATCTCCAGCTTGCGCGACAGCGCATCACGGTTTTTCTCTCGAACGGCAACTTCTACGTCCTGCTCGACTTCGTTACGTTCGCGACGACGACGTTCCGTTTCCTGGGTCAGTTTGGTCAGACCCTCGGCATCAAAGGCGTTATTGGGGTTGAAATGCACTTTTTCGGTCTGGTTAAAGTTGGTGAGTGAAACGCTCTCCAGTTCCAGGCCGTTTTTGGACAGGTCTTCCGCGACGGTATTTTGTACGCCCTGAACGAAGTTTTCACGCGTATCCTGCAGTTCATGCATGGTCATCTGCGACGCAGTGGCACGCAGGGCATCGACAAACTTATCTTCTATTAGCACACGTAAATCCTCTGGTGACAGCGTACGCTGTCCCAGCGTCTGTGCGGCGGTAGCAATACCTTCCACAGACGGTTTTACACGCACGAAAAAGGCGACGACGACATCCACGCGCATACGGTCTTTGGTGATGAGACTGTCGACAGTTGAACGGCTCACCTCAAGTTTGAGGGTGTTCATGTTGATAGGAATAATTTCGTGGAAGATAGGCATGACAATTGCGCCGCCGCTCATCACCACTTTTTGCCCGCCAAGGCCGGTACGCACAAACGCCTGTTCAGCAGACGCGCGGCGATACAGGCGGGCAAAAATAATCCCGATAATTACTAAGACGATCACCGCGACAATGGCGGTAAACATCCATGAAGGTAACATGCCTAAAACATCATCCATCTATAAGGTCCCTCTGTATAAAATTATAAAACAGTCGGCCAGGGGTTTAGCTCGGCCAGGTAACGCGTTGCAGAGAGTCGGCAAATAATCAGCACCTTGTCTCCTTTTTTGAATTCTTTGCCCGCCTCAGGCTCCAGCAGCACATAGTGGGTCTGCCCAAACTTGTCGGTAAATTTGCCTTCGCATGGGGTTCCGGCACTCGCAGAATGGCCGGTAATAATTGCCATGCTGCCGATAAACTCATCTTCAGCGAGGGCGGTGGTTTCATCCCGTGGCAGCCAGGGGGCGATAATTTTCCCGCTGTAATGCACGGCGAAGACCGCAAAAATAAAGCTCACCGGCGCCAGCAGCAGATTGCTGAGCGGTGCTTGCCACAGCGTGACCCAGCCATGCTGAAGGAGGATACCGAAGAGTCCAAAGAAGCCTGCGAGTAAGCACAGTACGATCAGCGCCGGGATCCGCCCGATATTGAGATAGTGAAGCGCCTGGCCGATATTGCCGGAGGTCAGGGCATCGTAATGTTCGAGGTGAGCATCAAGCGCACCTGAAAGAAAATGGCCAAAAATCAGAGAGATGATTTCCAGTAGGCCAATCAGCAGTACAAATGAAATAGCAAACAGGTAGGGGCTGTTGTAATCCGTGAATAATACCAAGTTGTTTCCTCCTGTTACTGCGTTCCCTGTCAGTATCAAAAGTAATGGTTTTACCCCTTACTTTTACATGTCGTTACAATAACATGCGTCACCCTGACCTTAAATCCGAAAAGGGGGTCATCCCCCTCTTAGATTTCGTAGGAAACTGTGAAGCAGGCGGTTTTTTTGCGCACAATATGTACAGAATAACTTCGTATCCAGGGAAATACTGAAATTAGAAAAAGCATATGGCCTTAGCAGATATTCAATAACTGGAGGGTATGCTCATGAACAGCAATATGTATTCAATGAACAATTTCGATTTCCTGGCCCGTAGTTTTGCCAGGATGCAGGCTGAGGGCCATCCCGTTGATATCCAGGCGATAACTGGGAACATGGATGAAGAACATCGTAGCTGGTTTTGCAAACGCTATGCGCTGTACTGCCAGCAGGCTACAGAGGCCAGGAAGCTAGAACTGGAACACTAACAGAAAAACGGGCCTTGCGGCCCGTTGTCGTTTTACTCTTGCGGATCGACTGGCGGGATCGCGGGGGCAGGCTTAACTTCTGCCGTTTTTTCACGCGACTCCAGCTCAGTCAGACGTTGCTCAAGCAGCGCCAGTTTTTCACGGGTACGCAGCAAAACCTGAGTCTGTACATCAAACTCTTCACGGCTTACCAGATCCAGACGGGTTAGCTGTGACTGCAGCGTTTGACGAATTTTCTTCTCGACGTCTTCGCCAAACTCGCGGATCCCTTTCGGCATCGACTCGTGAACCTGACGAGCAATCTGCTCAATTTTTTTCGGGTCAATCATTGTGGTTTCCCTGAACTGGTACGTGTTGCTGCCTATTGTAGTGCGAACTGGCACAGGCATAAACCAGAATTGTGTGAAGCTAAGACGAGCAAAGGCGTTGATGAAGGTAATCAATAGCGTTATAGTTAACCCGCTTATTCTCAGGGCGGGGCGAAATTCCCCACCGGCGGTAAATCAACGAATGTTGAAAGCCCGCGAGCGCTTTTTGTTACGGCAAAAAGGTCAGCAGATCCGGTGTAATTCCGGGGCCGACGGTTAGAGTCCGGATGGGAGAGAGTAACGATCCAGTCGGGCATGGACCCGCTCACGTTATTTTTTTGCCGCTTAGACGGTACTCCTAAGACTGCCCTGATTCTGGTAACCATAATTTTAGTGAGGTTTTTTTACCATGAATCAGACGCTACTTTCCTCTTTTGGTACGCCTTTCGAACGTGTTGAACATGCGCTGTCTGCGCTGCGTGAAGGACGCGGTGTAATGGTGCTTGACGACGAAGATCGTGAAAACGAAGGCGATATGATTTTCCCGGCAGAAACAATGACCGTTGAACAGATGGCGCTGACCATCCGCCACGGCAGCGGTATTGTATGCCTGTGCATCACTGAAGACCGACGCAAACAGCTCGATCTGCCAATGATGGTGGAAAATAACACCAGCGCCTACGGTACCGGTTTTACCGTGACCATTGAAGCAGCAGAGGGCGTGACCACCGGTGTTTCCGCTGCGGACCGTGTGACTACGGTGCGTGCGGCAATTAAGGATGGCGCCAAACCTTCCGATCTTAACCGTCCGGGGCACGTTTTCCCGCTGCGTGCTCAGGCAGGCGGCGTGTTGACCCGCGGTGGTCATACTGAAGCAACCATCGACCTGATGACGCTGGCAGGGTTTAAACCGGCAGGCGTGCTGTGCGAACTGACCAACGACGATGGCACCATGGCGCGTGCGCCAGAATGCATCGAATTTGCCGGCAAGCATAATATGGCGGTGGTTACTATCGAAGATCTGGTGGCCTACCGTCAGGCGCATGAGCGCAAAGCCAGCTAATCGCAAGACGAACGGGTAAAACGCAAAAAGCCGATGCAATGTCATCGGCTTTTTTGCGCTTAGTTGTAGTTAATTTTAAATAATACCACCGTTTCGAAAGGGCCGGTCTTTACGGTATCGCCAGTCACCTGACTTAATTCAGCCTGATAACTTTTCTCTCTGGTCAGTAATTCTGTATCGAATTCGGCATACTCAGAGTAGGCGTTATAGGTTGAGAGCGTATTATCTTCCGTATTGCGTATTTTTAATTGTAAACCATTGCCGATTCTTAAGGATGTGTCATTTTCTGCCAATTCTTCTGTGGTATAGAATGATGATGAAACCTTAAACGTATCGGTACATCCACTGTCAGAATTCAGATTCTTGGTTGTTTTAATCGAGAACGCTTTTGTCAGCGTTTTGGCGTTAATCTCCATATTATTGAAGGTACCAAAATCAATAGTCTGATTTTCCGGGAAAATATTGAATTTAACGCTACAGTCCAGCACGCGAATTTGATCTAAGCCGGTGACGTGATATTTCAGGTTCGAGGCATCCGGGCTGACGTTAATCCCACCAACACCATCAAACTGCACCAGAATATAATCACCGATGCTACTGGCGTAGTCGTGGGGGGGCATCGAAATCACTTTTACGTACAGGCGCATGCGGGCAATAAACGTTCTTGAATAGTGCGTATCTTCTGCATTACCTGAACAGAGATAATGTTCCCAACCACTGGCTTTGATTTGCGCGGCGGTATAGATCTTAAGCTTCTGATTATCAATGCACTGATGTGTATCAATACTCACTGCGCCTTGCGTGGCGTCATAATCAACGCCTTCATAGGTGACGCCCAGTTGATAATAGGTATCGTTGACTGAGGTGTAGGGATTGACCCATGCGTAGACGTTTTCGCTGCTATAAGCATTTTCGGAGGTTGCGTTATCGCAGTAGACGGGGATTTTTATATCGTTGCTTTCCCAGATTTTGTCCCCGGGTTTGGCGTTGTTAGGGACTGCAAACGGCTCGATAGCGGTATAACCTTCAACAGGACCACCGGTGGCTCCCAGATAGCAGTGAACCGCCAGCGCTGAACGAAAAGGGAGTGCGATGAATATTAACAGCAGAAATAACCGTAGCGTGCGGATCATTTTCTGGCCTCCGGCACGATAAGATCGCATTGACCATGGCATTTCACGTTCAGCATGCGCAGTCCGCCATAATCATCCATATATCCTAGTGCGAACGCATTTCCGTTATAACCGCCGGCATTTAATGTGACAGAGGAAAAAGGGGCAATCATTTTACTGCTAAAGCCTGACAATTGGCTTTTGCTGTCTTTGCCAAAAAAAGCCAACGTAATGTAGTAGGCGGTAGGATTATTAACCAACAGCGTATTTCCCTGTTGGCTAACTTTGAGCTGAAGTTCAACTTCAGTACCCGGCTTTTTCTTCAAAGCCGCTGGACGCCAGAATAATTTCAACTGGGATTGCAGCGCCATCTGCACGATGGCATTGTTGCCTTTATTTTCTGGTGCAGGTGGAATTTCCCGAACATTAAAGTAAAACAGTGATTCCCGATCCTGAGGAAGCGAGCGTGCTTTATCTTGCTTAACAATTCTCACCTGCGAAATTGCCCCAGGGTTTAACCGCTGTATTGGGGGCAGGGCGACTAAAAAAGAGTCATCCTTATTACCTTTTTCATCTTCAATCCACGAGTAAGCCAGATAAGGTAACTGCTTGCTCTGGTTTTCAATTTTCAGACTGCTGGCCTTATCGTTGCCGTTGAAGATAATCCGCGTTCTGTCAGGCTGAATTGCCGCCTGGCTGGTGAGCGATAAGGCGAGTAATACAATTGGTAATCCTTTGAATAATGCCATTTTTCATCCTTAATTAATGACAAGGTAAAATCAGGTACTGGGTGGAGATATCCAGCGCGTCTGGCAAAGTGATGGTGCAAGTCTGTTTGTCACCCCACATCACCGTAAACTGCTGTCCACTGTCGACACCGCCAAGCCAGGCATGACCATCTTCGCTGACCATTCCTACTTCTGCGTTGTTTTCAATTTGACGTACGATCGCGCCGAGTGGCGGGAAGTCGCCATTTTCCATTCTGATAGCGACGGTAATATTTTTGCCTGAGCGTGATACCAGTGATTTGTAGCCAATGGCACCTTCGGTCCAGGTCTGACGGGTGATCGTTTCATCAACGGTAACGCCGTCAGGCAGATCGTTCATATTGACGGCGATGGTTGAGGGCTGATAACTGGAAATCATCGGTACAACGGCATAGCCAAAATGGTTAGTACGGTTGCTGTCGCCCTGCACAGGAATGTCGGCAACGCCGTCGGCCCCGACCATGACTCTGGGTTCATTGCCAAAGCTGCGGCGATGTAACGCGATGCCGTTGCTCGTCGCGGTCATTGAGCCGTTCCAGCTGGCGCTGGCAGAGGTGTAGTCGCTGGCGGCATAGCTTCCGGAGAACTGCAGTTCTCCTGCAGGGGTGGTATGTTGGTAATTTCCCCTGAACTGCGCGCCGTTGTTCGGCCTGTCAGTCGCGGTTCCTGTTGATACGCCCCAGGTGTTGTGTGGATCGGAGGAGTCATTCCACGAGAGTGTATTGGTAGTGTTGCTGCTATTACGCATGTCGTAATTCAACCGTCGACCATAGTCGAAAGGAACGGAGAGCGAAACGTAAAACTGCTTGTCGTTATCACTCTCCTCGTAGTGCGTTGTACTGAAGGATGTCGACAGCGATAAGCCTTTCCAGTCACCGAGATCGAAATTAAAACCGGCGGTCACCGACGCGGTAGTGGAGCTGTCGCCATCCCACCATTGCTGGCGCAGTGCGCTGACGTACAGGTTCATCCGCAGCGGATCAATCGGCTGGTTGAAAGAGATGCTTACGGTCTGCTTTTCGTCCTGAGTATCCGCATTATTGAATTGATGGGCGACAAAGTTGGCATAGCTATGAAATTCGCGCTCGGAGAAACGATATGCAGCGAGTGAAATCTGACTGTTGGTCGCATCAAAGCGTTTACTGTAGTTCAGTCGATAGCTGAGGCCACTTTCTTCATGGCCGTCATCGAAGGTACTGCTGGAATGCGTAACATCAAAGGAAACGGCCCCCAGCCACAGCATGTTCTGCCCAATTCCTAACGCCGCAGAGCGGTAATCGCTGCCTGCCGCGAGGATCCCGCCATACAGCGAGGTATTGGATAACATGCCCCATGAGGCTTCGCCGCTGACGAAGGTATCATCAATTACGTGATGCGAGATGTCCGGGCGGGCACGACCCGCCGCGATTTTATAACGGACCTGTCCTTCACGAGTCAGAAAAGGCGTGGAGGCGGCAGAAACCTGAAACGTGTTGGTGCGGCCATCTTCTTCGGTGATTTTTACGTCCAGCGTTCCCTGTACGGATTGATTAAGATCGGTAATGACAAAGGGGCCAGGGGCCACTTTTGTTTGATAAATCACGCGACCGGAGTGGCTAACGGTGACGGTGGCATTGGTTTGCGCGATCCCGCTGATTTGTGGGGCGTAGCCACGTAATTCCCATGGCAGCATACGGTCGTCGCTCGCCATAGCCGCGCCATTATAGGAAAAACCATCGAAGATATTGGAGCTTAAATCTGTCTCTCCCAGAGTGAGTTTGGCGCCCAGCGAAGGGAGAGGACGAAAAAGATAGGTGCGTGAAATACTCCGCGTTGTTTCGGTGCTTTCGTCGCTGCGGTTTTGGCTGACCTGATAATCGCTACGTAAGCGCCATGCGCCCATGTTCAGGCCCGCGGTGCCATAGGAGTTTAGGTTTTCTGTACTTCCACCTGCGTTGGGGCGGTAGGTGCTGGCAAACAGGTTGTAGTCGAACAGCAGACCGTTCACGCCGTGATCCCAGGTTGAGGGCGGCATCCAGCTTTCTGATTTCCAGGCCAATAGCGACTGAGGAATACTGATATCCAGACGTTGATTCGCCATATCTAAGGTAAAGGTAATATCAGAGTATTCAGTAAAATCGACGCACTCGTGCTGTACAGGCAGTGAACCTAAAATCTTTTCTTTTAATCCCAACTGCCCGGCGAGTTCAGATGGAATACAGGCGGCGACGCTCTCCCCCTGTTTTTCCCAGCTTATCTGGCGGCCTGAGGAGATTTGATTTTTATTTACGGCAACGGTAACAAAATAGCTTCCGGGAGCTATTGCGGAATCTTCTTTCAGCAAAGAGAGATCCACACTGTTGCGCATGGATTTATCCAGTACGTTCAGGTTGAATTCGACAGCCTGAGCGGAAAATGACAACAGCAACCCACATCCACAGGCCGCAATCTTGCAGGTATTCATGGCAATCCTTACCTATACCCAGTCGATGCAAGTGTTAGATGGTGGCCATCCGGCCACCATTGCGTGCTTACTTATAGGTAAGTCTGTAGGTTGCCGTTGCGGCGACGGCGCCCACGGTGACATCCGTTGCGCCCACTTTTTGCATATAGGCCATAAAGGGCAGAATTTGGGTCGCAGAACCTGCGCTTAAATCAATGGTCTTTGCGGTACCCAGAGTAATATTGGCACTCGTTTTATCGAGCAAACGTACACCAACATTCTGCGCGCCGCTGGCGAAAGTGTTGCTTAGCAGGCTGGTGTCTTCCGTTGTAACGCTGTCGCTGTTGAAGGTGACATCGACTTTGCTCACGGCTACGCCGCTACCGTTGTCTGAGTTTGGCAGGTCACAGTTGATTAAATGCAGGCTGGAATCTACCGCATCAGAATGCCCGTTAGCATTAATGTAGGAGGCAGGTACTTCACCCAGTTCGACCTGCTTATCAATATCTTCAGGCAGAATAGCGCATGGGGCATTGATGATAGTACCGGTGAAGGTGATTTTGCCGCTACCGCCATCAACATCGGCTAAGGCATAGCTGGAGGTTAGTGCGGTGATGGCCAGTGCTAACAGCGCCTTATTTGCTGATTTCATATACATTCCTTTAGTGATGAAAATATCCTTGATATACAAGTTAAGGCACGAGGCCTTTTAAAAAATTATATCATCAGATATTCCCAGGATGTTCGTGCTCGTACTGAATTCAGAATTTGACGCGCTACCAATTAAATAATCATATATAATATAAATATTATATTTGCTTTGGTATTAAGAAACGGAATGTGTGATGGTTTATTATGTTTTCTTGTATTAAGGGCAGAAAGACATTTTTTTAAAAATGTGAGTTGGATGCACTATGTTTCTGAAAATCAGAATATATCAATATGGAAAAATTATCGTTGATGTTGGGGGAATATATCTGTGAAATGTTTTTAACTCGAAGAAGCACTAACAGTTGAATTGTATAGCTATTGTGAGAAAAACAGAAGTCTGATTACAGACCTCTGCCTTGGTTTACTCTGCAGTTTGTTTGGCTTTGACCACTTCCCACTTCCCACTTCCCACTCCCCAGTCAGCGCTCATAACCAATAGCAACAATCTGGTTGCAGGTTATTCGTTCGCAAATACCATTTTTATCATGTTCTTATAATGTCGATGAAATCAAAACCATATTGATGAAACTAATTTGATGATAGGCGCATTAATTTTGACAGAGTGTATTATTTCACGTGCTAATATTCTTATATATTTGGATGGTATGTGTACCCTGGTTTAAGGGTTTATTTATTATTTTGAAGTATAGGTTTATCAATATTGGTCTATTTTTTGGAACGCCATTGGCTATTGGCATAGCTGCTGGTTTATATGATCGAAATCATATATTTGTTTGAGGAATATGCCACTATAGGA
Source organism: Citrobacter sp. Ce006 (assembly GCF_030336535.1). Taxonomy (NCBI): domain Bacteria; kingdom Pseudomonadati; phylum Pseudomonadota; class Gammaproteobacteria; order Enterobacterales; family Enterobacteriaceae; genus Citrobacter; species Citrobacter sp. Ce006. Next base: position 69,611 of record NZ_JAOWDO010000057.1, on the reverse strand, counting down.
GTATGTCAGAATAAGGTTGTGTAAAATTTTAACGTTAAATGTTTAATGATGTTAAATTTTAAGGGTAAAAGAATGTTTATTGCCTGGTACTGGATTGTATTAATTGCACTCGTTGCGGTTGGTTATTATTGCCATATGAAGCGTTATTGTCGGGCATTCCGGCAAGATCGGGATGCATTACTCGAGGCGCGAAACAAACTCTTTCGTCATTCTGGCGAGGATAACAGCGCGGTTAAGGAACAGGAATAGTCCTTCACGTTCTGCTATGGATGAGCGGATGCTGTAAATTAGCAGGGTGGCATCCGCCCTATGAATTAGCCGATTCCCATGGACTGGAGGATGACGAGACTTAACCCCATCACCGACATGCCGCAAAGTACCCCATAACTGGGATTATTATTCGGGTCGATCTCTTTTGCCAACGGCATGAGTTCATCGACGGACAGCGCCACCATAATACCTGCAACTGCCGCCATTATTGCCGCCATCACCACCGGTGAGATTAAGCTCCCCAGAATTAACCACGCCAGTACGCCGCCCAGTATTTCCGCCATGCCCGAGATCCCGGCCCAGAATATCGCCGTACGTTTGGAGCCTGTAGCGGCATAGACCGGACCCGCAACGGCTAATCCTTCAGGAATATTGTGTAATGCGACGGCAAGGGCAATACCAAAGCCCAGCTCGAGGTTGCTGCTGGCGGTAACAAACGTTGCGATCCCTTCCGGAAAGTTGTGCAGGCTGATGCCGAGCGTTAATAAAATTGCGGTTCGTTTAATAGAGCCGGGCAGAGGCTGCGTTGTTTTCTGTACCAGATCCTGAGGGTGCGCGTGCGGCAATAGACGGTCCAGGCCAAAGTAGCCCAGTAAGCCAACGATGAACATTCCGTAGCCTAATACCGGTGACATGCCTTCAGCGGCCAGCGCAGCTGGTAGCATCTCCATTAGTGAGATCAGTAACATAATCCCGGCGGCGAAGCCTAAAGAAAAGGCGAGAACGCGGTTGGAGGGCTTTTGCCCTAACACGCCGAGAAATGCGCCGATAAACGTGGCGGCACCTGCCAGTAAAGTCAGAAGTAAAGGTACTGACATCGACAAATAAAACTCCTTATCAATCTGCTTTGCGGATTAGATCGTCAAAATAACTGATGATCTTCATCATGGTTATCTGAGTTCTTCATCAACCGAATAAGCGTATTGTGGTGGTATCAAAATGACTCCCTCAGTAAGGATATCATCATGTCTTCAACTCGTATGCCAGCATTGTTTTTGGGCCATGGTAGCCCGATGAATGTTCTGGAAGATAACGTTTATACCCGTGCCTGGCAGCAACTGGGGGAAACGTTGCCGCGTCCGAAAGCCATTGTGGTGGTCTCGGCGCATTGGTTCACTCGTGGCACGGGCGTAACGGCCATGGAAGCGCCTAAAACGATCCACGATTTTGGCGGTTTTCCGCAAGCATTATATGACACCCATTACCCGGCTCCCGGTTCACCTGAACTGGCACAGCATCTGGTTGACCTGCTGGCACCGGTGCCCGTTACTTTAGATAAAGAGGCGTGGGGCTTTGACCACGGTTCATGGGGCGTGCTGATCAAGATGTACCCGAATGCGGATATTCCGATGGTGCAACTGAGCATTGACAGCACTAAACCCGCAGCCTGGCATTTTGAGATGGGTCGCAAGCTGGCGGCGCTGCGTGATGAGGGTATTATGCTGGTAGCCAGCGGTAACGTGGTGCATAACCTGCGTACTGCGCGTTGGCACGGTGAAAACACGCCGTATCCATGGGCAACCTCATTCAATGATTATGTTAAGGCAAACCTGACATGGCAGGGACCAGTTGAACAGCACCCACTGGTGAACTATCTCGATCATGAAGGTGGATCGTTATCAAACCCGACGCCGGATCACTATCTGCCGCTGCTGTATGTATTAGGCGCGTGGGATGGCAAAGAGCCGGTGACTATTCCTGTTGATGGGATTGAGATGGGAAGTTTGAGCATGTTGTCGGTTCAGGTCGGATGAAGTATGCCCGCTGGCGCTGCGCTTATCGGGCATTAAGTTCATGCTGAAGGCCGGGTAAGGCGGAGCCGCTACCCGGCACTCTCAATCATTCGACAAAAATATGCGGATAGAAACGCGAGAGATCCTGCGTGATCAACGCGCGGTCTTCGCGAATGCCGATACCCGCTGGTTGATCGTTGATCAGCCAGCTGCCGATCAGCATATAGCTGTCGCCAAACTTCGGTAGCTGATGGAACTGCTGGACGATCATACCTTCTTCACCGTACGGTCCTTCCACTGCTTCGATCGTTTTACCGTTTTCGATAATGGAAACGTTAGCGCCTTCACGCGAGAAGATCGGCTTGACGACGAATTTTTCCATCTGCGGATAGTCATCTTCGGCGAAATACGCAGGCAGCAGGTTCGGATGATCAGGGAACATTTCCCACAACAGAGGTAACAGCGCTTTGTTGGAGATGATGCTCTTCCAGGCTGGTTCCAGCCAGCGAACACCGGCATCTTCCAGCTTGGTGGAGAACATTTCACGCAGCATGAATTCCCACGGATACAGCTTGAACAGGTTAGCAATGACCTGATCCTGCATATCCGTGAACTGGCCTTTTTCACCAAGACCGATATCTTCGACATAGAGGAATTCAGTGGCGATTTCAGCTTCGGCAGCGCAATCCTGCAGATACTGGATCGTACCGCGATCTTCCACCGTATCGCGACAGCAGGTCAGATGTAGCAGTTGAAAACCATACTGCTCACGCAGCTCGGTGAAACGCTCGATCAGTTTTTCCTGCAAGCTATTGAACTGATCGCTGCCTTCCGGCAGATTGCCTGCATTGAGCTGATCTTCCAGCCAGATCCACTGGAAAAACGCGGCTTCGTACAGTGAGGTTGGCGTATCGGCGTTGTTTTCTAAAAGCTTAGGCTCACCCGTACCGTCCCACGCCAGATCGAGGCGCGAGTAGAGCGACGGTTGCTGTGTCTGCCAGGACTGGCGGACAAAGCCCCAGGTATGCTTCGGAATGCGAAACTTCGTCATCAGCTCATCGCTGGCGATGACCCGTTCCACCACTTTGAGGCACATCTGATGCAGCTCTGCGGTGACCTCTTCCAGCTTTTCGACCTGAGCAAGCGTGAGCTTGTAGTACGCGTCTTCACACCAGTACGGCTCGCCGTACATCGTGTGAAAGTTGAAACCGTATTCGGTGGCTTTATCGCGCCAGTCCGGGCGCTCAACAATACTGACTCTTTCCATGACGGTCAGCCGCCCATTGAACGTGTGGTGGTACCGCTTGCGCTACGCTGCATGGTGCTCTGTTTAGCCACAGATTCGCCAAATCCACCGCGGGTTACGGTAGAGGTGGTGGCCGGTTTCGGCGCCATGGCGGTTTTCGGTACGGTCATGGTGCGACCCGGCGTTGCTGCACCGTAGTTTTTGCCGCCTGCATCCGTATATTTGCCGTATGCCGGGCTGGCCGGATTTTTCGAGCTGAACAGCGGCTGCTGAGCGCCCATACCGCCACCCATCATGCGGCCCATCATATAACCGGCCATCAGCGGCATCCAAAAGCTGCCGCTGCTTTGATTCTGCGCCTGAGCCTGACCTTCACCGGTCGGCGCCATACCTGCCTGTGCAGGTGTCTGCTGGCACTGGCCTTCGCCAAATTCAGCGATACAGTCTTCGCGAGTGGCGTATTTTGGCGCGGTGCGTTCAGCTTCTTTCAGCGCATTGTTAAACGCGGTGGTACATTCGGCGCTTTTACCCGGATTAGCTGCAGAGCAGTCGTCCGCGTTCTGATAAAGCGAAACCGTTTCGTCACTCTTTTCACAGCCCGCGAGCATAAACACAGCGGTAACTGCCAAAGCGACAGGAGTCAGGTGGCGTGCGCTCCAGCTTTTGCGGAACGAGGCGTGATGTATAGATTTTGTCCGTTTCATTTATGTCTTCCAGGACCCAGTGGTAACTCTGCTCAGAATAGAGGATGACTGGTCGAAATTGAAGCGGGAAGAGGCGAGAATGCGGAAGAAGAGGCGGATCTTTACGTTGTCTTACGTTCAGACGGGGCCGAAGCCCCGTCATCAGCATCAGTTACGGAACGGGTTGTTGCCGTTGCTGCTGGTTGAACGTGCGGCCGTTGGCTGAGCCGCAGGGATATTGCCCGTGCTGTTAAAGTCATTCACCGCGGCATCTTGCTGCGGATTTTGCGGTGCCACGCTATCCGGAGAAGTTGGGATCGGTTTACCCAGCGTATTGTTCAGCGCCACCAGATCCTGCTCGTTCAGCGTACCGAGCGCAGATTTGACGTTAAGCTGGTTAATAAGATAGGTATAACGCGCATTCGCCAGTTGCTGCTTGGCGTTGTACAGCGTGGTGGTGGCATCCAACACATCCACGATGGTACGGGTACCTACGGAATAGCCGGCTTCCATCGCATCTAAAGAGCTTTGGGCAGAGACAACCGCTTGTTTGTACGCGTTAATGCTACTGATGGAAGCATTAATGTTGTTGAACGAAGAACGCACGGTTTGCACCACGCTGCGGTGCGCGCTTTCCAGTTGTTCGCTCGCGCCAACAAAGTTGTACTGCGCTTGTTTCACCTGCGAGTTAACCATTCCGCCCTGGTATAGCGGCAGCGAGAAGCTCAGACCGATTTTGTTCTGGCCCATGTTGCTGTCGTCATACTGGGAACCAGTTGCACCACGGGTTTTAGACCCACTGTAAGAGGTATCAGAAACGCCGGTAGAGGCAGTCAAATCCAGGGTCGGTAAGTGACCATCCTGCGCCTGACGAATCTGCTCACGCGCCAGATCCTGGCTCAAACGCGCCTGCAATAACGTCAGGTTGCGGTTTTCTGCTTCTTTCAGCAGTGCGTTTACCGCCTGCGGTTTGTTGGTTTTAAAGCCGTCAACGTTCAGAGATGCCAGTTCCGGATAATAGTTACCGGTTACCTGACGCAACTCTTCCACAGCGTTATCCAGATTGTTACGCGCGGTAACTTCGTTCGCCAGCACGGTATCGTATTGTGAACGGGCGTTTTGCACGTCAGTGATGGCGACCAGGCCAACGTTAAAACGCTGTGTGGTCTGATCTAACTGACGATAGACCGCATCTTTTTGCGCCTGAGTGTAAGACAGCACGTCAATCGCGTTCAATACTTTAAAATAAGCGGTAGCGGTATTCAGGATCAGCGTTTGCTGATCGGTCTGATACGTTACGTCCTGGATGCCGGCTGATTTTTCTTGCAGCGTCAGGGTGCGCCATTTAGACATGTCGAACAGCGTCTGAGTCAATTGTAATGACGCGCTGGTTGCGTTGGAGTTGACGCCATTTGCATCACGGTAGCCATTGCTGTAGGTGTAATCGGCACCTAAACCCAGTTGCGGCAGTAATGGGCTACGCGCTTCGTTAATTTTTTCGAATGCAGCATCGCGATCGGCGGCGGATTTACGCAATTCCGGGTTGCTCAGGCGTGCTTGCTGATAAACCTGCATCAGGTTTTCTGCCTGGCTCAAAGTACTGAACCCCGACAGGCTCAGGCCGATAAGGATGGGGAGCAATTTCTTCATTTGCATTCCTTGTTGTGAAGCAGTATTTAGCGCTGATCAAATTGTAAAAATATTTGCTGATTCTAGCAGAATCCGCCACTTCAAAAAGTTGGCGTTACGTGCCATACGGCGTTAATTTGCATCAATTTAACACAAGGGCGTTCAAACATCAGTCAAACGACCTTGAAATTCACATTTTAATCACTATTGGTTTCAGGACAGCACAATGCGTAAACCAGACAGCTTGCCAATGACTTTCACTAAAAATGATGTAGAAATTATTGCACGAGAAACGCTATACCGCGGTTTTTTTTCATTGGATCTTTATCGGTTCCGCCATCGCCTGTTTAACGGCGGTATGAGCGGCGAGGTAAAGCGCGAAATTTTTGAGCGCGGACACGCAGCAGTCTTGCTACCCTTTGACCCTGAGCGGGACGAAGTTGTGCTGGTTGAGCAGATCCGCATCGCGGCGTTTGACACCAGCGAAAGCCCGTGGCTCCTGGAAATGGTAGCCGGGATGATCGAAGAGGGTGAAACCGTTGAGGATGTTGCCCGACGTGAAGCGATGGAAGAGGCCGGGCTGGAAGTTAAACGTACGAAGCCCGTTCTGAGCTATCTGGCAAGCCCGGGCGGCACCAGCGAGCGCCTGTCTATTTTAGTTGGCGAAGTGGACGCCACGACCGCGAGCGGGATCCACGGTCTGGCTGATGAAAACGAAGATATTCGTGTTCATGTGGTGAGTCGGGAGCAGGCTTACCAATGGGTAGAAGAGGGGACAATCGACAACGCGGCTTCTGTCATCGCCTTGCAATGGTTACAGCTGCACTATCAAGAGTTAAAAACTGAGTGGAAAAAATGAAGCGTTACACACCTGACTTCCCTGAAATGATGCGCCTGTGCGAAACCAACTATTCGCAATTGCGCCGCCTGTTGCCGCGTAATGACGCAGCCGGTGAAACAGTGAGCTATCAGGTAGCAAACGCACAATATCGGTTAACGATCGTTGAATCGACCCGATACACTACGCTTGTCGCGATCGAACAAACGGCACCGGCGGTCACATACTGGAGCCTGCCGTCATTGACCGTGCGCCTGTATCATGACGCAAGGGTGGCTGAAGTGTGTTCGAGTCAGCAGATCTTTCGCTTCAAAGCGCGGTATGATTATCCAAATAAAAAGTTGCATCAACGCGACGAAAAGCATCAAATTAATCAGTTTCTGGCCGACTGGTTACGGTACTGTTTAGCACATGGAGCGATGGCGATTCCGGTTTATTAGCGTCGTGAAACCTAAGGACACCATTTGGAAAGCCTGTTAACCCTTCCTTTGGCTGGTGAGGCCAGAGTCAGGATCTTACAAATTACAGACACTCACCTGTTTGCCGAAAAGCATGAAACGCTGCTGGGTGTGAACACCTGGGATAGCTATCAATCCGTACTGGATGCAATACATGCAGAGTCGCCTGAGTACGATCTGATCGTCGCGACGGGGGATTTGGCGCAGGATCAATCCGCTGCGGCTTATCAGCATTTTGCTGAGGGCATCGCAAGTTTTCGTGCGCCCTGCGTTTGGCTACCGGGCAATCACGATTTTCAGCCAGCAATGTACAGCGCGCTTCAGGATGCAGGGATTTCCCCCGCTAAACGCGTCTTCATTGGCGAGCAGTGGCAAATCTTGTTGCTCGACAGTCAGGTGTTCGGCGTTCCACACGGTGAGTTAAGCGAATTTCAGCTCGAATGGCTGGAACGTAAACTTGCCGATGCGCCTGAGCGCAATACCTTACTGCTTCTGCATCATCATCCTCTGCCTGCGGGCTGTAGCTGGCTCGATCAGCATAGCCTGCGTAATGCCGCAGAGCTGGATAACGTGCTGGTGAATTATCCTCGCGCTAAATATCTGTTGTGCGGGCATATTCATCAGGAGCTGGATCTGAACTGGAACGGACGCCGCCTGCTGGCGACGCCGTCGACCTGCGTGCAGTTCAAGCCGCACTGTTCCAACTTCACGTTAGATACCATTAGCCCCGGCTGGCGGACGCTGGAGCTTTTTGCTGACGGGACGTTGCAGACTCAGGTACGTCGTCTGCAGGGTAATCGCTTCCACCCTGATACCGCTTCAGAAGGCTACTGATGTCTACGCTTCTCTATCTTCACGGATTTAACAGTTCTCCTCGCTCGGCGAAGGCGTGCTTGCTGAAAAACTGGCTGGCGGAGCACCATCCGCACGTTGAGATGATCGTACCGCAACTGCCGCCGTATCCGGCCCAGGCCGCAGAGATGCTGGAATCGATCATTCTTGAACATGGCGGAGAGTCGCTGGGCATTGTCGGTTCCTCGTTGGGAGGCTATTACGCCACCTGGCTGTCGCAATGTTTTATGCTGCCAGCGGTGGTAGTGAACCCTGCTGTCCGACCTTATGAACTGCTGGTCGACTATCTCGGTCAAAACGAGAACCCCTACACGGGGCAGCAATATGTGCTAGAGTCACGCCATATTTACGATCTTAAAGTCATGCAGATTGACCCGCTGGAAGCGCCGGATTTGATCTGGCTGCTTCAACAAACGGGCGATGAAGTGTTGGACTACCGCCAGGCGGTGGCGTATTACGCCTCCTGCCGCCAGACAGTTATTGAGGGCGGAAACCACGCATTCACGGGCTTCGAAGATTATTTCAACCCGATTGTCGATTTCCTTGGACTGCACAGTTTCTGACGATCAATTCGAATTGCTTATTTAAACCATGACGCAAACTTATAACGCTGATGCCATTGAGGTACTCACTGGGCTTGAGCCGGTACGCCGTCGCCCGGGGATGTACACCGATACCACCCGTCCGAACCATCTTGGACAGGAAGTGATTGATAACAGTGTGGATGAAGCACTGGCGGGCCACGCGAAACGCGTGGACGTGATCTTACATGCCGACCAGTCTCTGGAAGTTATTGATGATGGCCGTGGCATGCCGGTAGACATTCACCCTGAAGAAGGCGTTCCGGCGGTAGAGCTGATCCTCTGTCGTCTGCACGCGGGCGGTAAATTCTCCAACAAGAACTATCAGTTCTCTGGTGGTTTGCATGGGGTGGGGATCTCTGTGGTTAACGCCCTGTCGAAGCGTGTGGAAGTGAACGTGCGCCGTGACGGGCAGGTGTACAACATCGCGTTTGAGAACGGCGATAAGGTGCAGGATTTACAGGTTGTCGGTACCTGCGGTAAACGCAATACCGGAACCAGCGTGCACTTCTGGCCGGATGAAAGCTTCTTTGACAGCCCGCGCTTTTCCGTTTCGCGCTTAACGCACGTACTGAAAGCTAAAGCGGTGCTGTGCCCGGGCGTTGAGATCACCTTCAAGGATGAGGTCAATAACAGCGAACAGCGCTGGTGCTACCAGGATGGTCTGAATGACTATCTGAGCGAAGCGGTGAATGGCCTGCCGACGCTTCCTGAAAAACCGTTTATCGGTAATTTTAGCGGTGAGACGGAAACTGTGGACTGGGCGCTGCTCTGGCTGCCTGAAGGCGGCGAGCTGCTGACCGAAAGCTATGTGAACCTGATCCCAACTATGCAGGGCGGTACGCACGTTAACGGTCTGCGTCAGGGTCTGCTGGATGCGATGCGCGAGTTCTGTGAATACCGCAATATCCTGCCGCGCGGCGTGAAGCTGTCGGCGGAAGATATCTGGGATCGCTGTGCTTACGTGCTGTCGGTAAAAATGCAGGATCCGCAGTTTGCCGGACAAACCAAAGAGCGCCTCTCTTCGCGTCAGTGTGCGGCATTCGTCTCTGGCGTCGTGAAAGATGCTTTCAGCCTGTGGCTGAACCAGAATGTGCAGTCGGCTGAACTGCTGGCTGAGATGGCGATTTCCAGCGCCCAGCGTCGTTTGCGTGCGGCGAAAAAAGTGGTGCGTAAAAAGCTGACCAGCGGTCCGGCGCTGCCGGGGAAACTGGCGGACTGTACCGCTCAGGATCTCAATCGCACCGAACTGTTCCTCGTCGAAGGTGACTCGGCGGGTGGATCGGCAAAACAGGCGCGCGATCGTGAATATCAGGCGATCATGCCGCTGAAAGGTAAGATCCTCAATACCTGGGAAGTTTCTTCCGATGAAGTGCTGGCCTCGCAGGAAGTTCACGATATTTCGGTGGCGATCGGCATCGATCCGGACAGCGACGATCTGAGCCAATTGCGCTACGGCAAGATCTGTATCCTGGCGGATGCGGACTCCGATGGTCTGCACATCGCCACGCTGCTTTGCGCATTGTTTGTGAAACACTTCCGCACGCTGGTGAAACACGGTCACGTCTACGTGGCGCTGCCGCCGTTATACCGTATCGACCTTGGTAAAGAGGTGTATTACGCACTGACGGAAGAAGAGAAAGCGGGCGTGCTGGAGCAGTTAAAGCGCAAGAAAGGCAAGCCGAACGTGCAGCGCTTTAAAGGTCTGGGCGAAATGAACCCGATGCAGTTGCGTGAAACCACGCTGGATCCGAACACCCGTCGCCTGGTGCAGCTCATCATTGATGATGAAGACGATCAGCGTACCAACGCAATGATGGATATGCTGTTGGCCAAGAAGCGTTCTGAAGATCGCCGTAACTGGTTGCAGGAGAAAGGCGACCTGGCGGATCTCGAAGGATAATTGACCGTGAATGCCGGATGGCGGCGTAAACCGCCTTATCCGGCGTTACTGTTTATGCCGCTTGCGATACTGCAGCGGCGTCTCGCCAATGCCTTTGCCGAAGGCGCTGATAAAGTACGTCACCTCTGAAAATCCCACCTTTTGCGCAATCTCCCGCACGCTGATTTCACTGTGTAGCAGCGCTTCACAGGCTTTTCGCAGACGTAGAGTATTGAGATAGTCGAGAATGCTCTCGCCCGTTTCCATCTGGAAGCGGCGGGAAACATAGCTTTTTGATTTGCCCAGCTCCTGCGCCAGCGCCGCCAGACTAAATTTGTGGGTGTAATGCTCATCCAGCCAGAACATTACCTGACTGGCAATTCCACTGCTAATTTCTGGCATATTGCCGTTATCTTCGGGTAACAGGCTGAATAAATTAACTAACAGACAGGCAACCTGCTCAGTGTTCAGCGGCTTCTGTGCAGCCATTTTTTCATAACGGCTGAAAAGAAAATCAACATGGGTGTGGATATCCGCCGCGTCGACAACCCATGCTTCGCTGCCGCGCACGCTCAGATTTTGCAGATGCTGCTGAGTGTGCGGAAAGTCGCGTAGCACCTTCAGCACCGCATGTTGATCGAGATGAATAATGGTACGCCGATAACCATCCCGCGCCTGCTCGTCGACCCATATCTTGTGTAGGGTAAACGGCGGAAAAAAGAACATCCGTCCTGGTCGCATGGTGAACTGCTTATGGTCAACCGTGACCACGCCAAAGCCTTCTTCCACATACAGCACTTCCAGACACTGATGCCAGTGGTGGTAACGCACCGTATTGGCGAATAAACGGCTGAACGATGCAATCGCATCGTTGAGGGCGATCAGCTCCAGATGTTCTTGCTGTGAGGATAAGGTCATAGTGCAATAAATTTAAATTTTTTCCGCCGAATAGTAATTTATAAACCCTATTTTTAAATTTCCTCAATCGCTGTTTTACTTTAATGCTGGTGGTGTGATTGACGTAACATTTCTGCTGCTCTGCGATTCACTATTCTTTAGCCACTTAATTCAGAGGGGCAGAGTATGTGGTCAACAACTGAAGAAAAATCAAATCCATTGTCATCACGCGAAGACGTAACCTGCGCTGTTCACGCCATTTTGCGTGCGCTGGATCAGCAGTTTCCGGTAGGACAGGCTCAGTTTTCACTTGGCAATACCTGTGCTCACTACAGCGTGGATATTGCCTGTATGGAAGGACTTTCCCGGGCGCTGTGGGGACTGTTTCCGCTGATGGCGGGCGGGGCTGATGCGCCGTATGCCGAAAAATACATTCAGGCGATAAAACTTGGCACCGATCCGCAAAGTCCACACTACTGGGGGGATACCGGCCCGTACGATCAGCGCCTGGTCGAGATGGCTGCATATGGTCTGGGTCTGGCATTGTTACAGACGCAACTGACGGACTGCTTCTCCTTGCGCGAACGTGAAAATCTGCATTGCTGGCTGAACCAGATAACCGACGCGCAAATGCCGGACAGCAACTGGAACTACTTTGCGATTATCGTTCAGCTTGGCTTCAAGCGGGCGGGTCTGCCTTATGATCAGGCTGCTATCGATCGCCGTTTTGAACTGATGGAAGCCTACTATCTCGGTGACGGCTGGTATTCCGATGGTCCCGGGCGTCCGAAAGATTACTACATCTCTATGGCCTTCCATTTTTATGGCCTGTTATATGCCACCCTAAGCCCCGATGATGCCGATCGTGCCGCCACTCTGCGTGAGCGCTCGCGTCTGTTTGCCGAAGATTTCATTTATCTGTCCGCAGCAGACGGCGCATCGGTGCCGTTTGGCCGCAGCCTGACCTACCGCTTTGCCATGGTTGCGTTCTGGAGCGCAGTAGCGTTTGCTGAACTGGATGTCTTTTCGCCAGGCGTCATTAAAGGCGTGATCTTGCGCCATTTGCGTTGGTGGCAGAAGCAGCCGATTTTCGATCGTGATGGCATTCTGACACTGGGGTTTGCCTATCCGAACCTGGCGATGTGCGAAGATTACAACTCGCCGGGATCGCCCTACTGGGCATTGAAGGTCTTTTTGATCCTCGCTCTGCCCGAGAAGCATCCCTTCTGGCAGGCTGAAGAGCAGGCCTTACCCGTACTTGACGAAAAACGGGTGATTACGCATGCCGCGCAGATCATGCAGCACAGTGAGCATTCTGAACATGTCACGATGCTGACCTCAGGCCAGCTTGAACTGAACAACTACGTCAATACCGAAGCCAAATACACCAAATTCGCCTACTCCAGCCGTTTCGGTTTCACCATTGAGCGTGGTCGTTACGGCATCAAACATGCGGCCTGTGATTCTATGCTGCTGTTGGCAGACGGCGATGGCTACTATCGTGGCCGTCGTCAGTGCGATGACGTTCGGGTTGATGAGAATTTTATCTGGTCCCGCTGGTCCCGCTGGTCTCCCTGGCATGACGTTACCCTTGATACATGGCTGGTCCCGTTTGGTGAGTGGCATCTTCGTTTGCATCGTATTCACAGCGCGCGAAGCCTGCAAACGGTGGAAGGGGGATTTGCGGTAATGAAAGCCGAGCCTCAGCTACGCGATCGCGGCTGTCTCATTGCGGCACCTAATGGAACCAGCGTTATCGTTGATCTTTCACCGTCCATAGTTCGTCAGCCAGACAACGTGGTCACGCCGCCAAACAGCAGCATCATGTTCCCTGAATGCGCCTCGATCCCTGTGCTTACCGCCGAAATCCCACAGGGCGAAAGCTGGCTTTGCTGCGCCGTGAGCGCCAGTGGACAGCAAAGACAGTACGCCGCCGTTCCGCTGCTTTCTATCAACAATAGCCAGGTTGTTATTCAGCAGCCTGAAAGTGCACGCCAGTTGTCGTTCTTTTTATAGCGAGGATGGTATGAAAAATAGTTCAATGGGAAATCGGACTGAATATTATAAAATAAGTAGTTTTATATTCCTCTATTTCTTTACATGGTCTGCAAGTATTGGTCTGCTGGCTATCTGGTTAGGGCAAAAAGCGCAATTGAGTGGCACGGTGATCGGCACCGTATTTGCCGTGAATGGTATTTTTTCGGTTATTCTGAAACCTATTTATGGCTATATTCTCGATAAAATAGGGATGAGTAAATATCTGCTCTATTTTGTCGTGGTGATGTCTGCATTAATGGCACCCTTTTTTATTTATATCTATCAGCCATTATTACTGTCCCATACAATGCTGGGCATTATCGTTGGCGCGATTTACTTAAGCTTTGCGTGGTATGCCGGGGTGGCTGCCTGTGAATCGTATTCCGATCGCTACAGCCGCCTGAACGGCATGGAGTTTGGGCAAATCCGCATGTGGGGGTCACTTGGCTGGGCAGTGGCGTCATCGTTCTCTGGTCTGCTGTTTAACCTCTCTCCGGCCTATAACTTTATGCTCGGCAGCGTGGCGTCGGTGGTGATGCTGGTTGTTCTGCTGAGTCTGAAAGTCAATGTCAATGCGGCCAACGCCTCGGAGGTGTTAACCAAAGAGAAAATCGCCCCGGCGGATGTGTACGCCCTGCTGCGAAATCGCAAATTCTGGGCATTCTGCCTGTATGTTGCAGGCGTAGCGTGGATGATGTTCATCGCTGAGCAGCAGTTCTCCCGCTACTTCGTCACTTTCTTCTCAGATGTGCATGAAGGGAACGCCGTGTTTGGCTATCTGGGGACCGTGCAGTCGGGAATGGAATTTGTCATGTACATGGTCATCCCGTTATTCGTCAATTATGTTGGCGCGAAGCGTGGCCTGCTGATTGTTGGGCTGCTGGTGGGCGCACGGTTGGTTATCTCCGGTCTGTGCGACTCTCATCTGCTCATTTCTGTGCTGAAACCGCTATACGGTCTGGAGATCTGTTTATTACTGGTTTCCGTCTTTAAATATATTGCCGAGCATTTTGATAAACGGGTAAATGCGACCATGTATTTACTGGGTTATCAGGCCATGCTGTATGTCGGTAACGTGGTAGTTTCATCACCTGCTGGATTAATGTATGACCGGATCGGTTTTGAGAAAACATATATCATTATGGGCATTGTGGCGCTGATCTTTACATTGATATCAGCATTTACTTTATCTGCCTGTCAGAGCAAACGAGGCAAAAATATCGCTCTCGATATCGCTGAAAATAATCCTGCAAAATAATTTACGTAAGAAGGAACCGAAATATGTTAAATCATATCGTTGAGGAATCGTTGCGCGTATTTCCTGGCAGCCCGGTTAATCCTGGTAGCTTTCAGGATCAAATGAGTAGCGCTCGAGAACATGTCCTCGAATTGATTAGCCGTCATTTAACGGAATTCGGTGAACAATTTCCTGCCGAAACCTGTGTGCAAGGTTATTACCCGCTGACAAATAATGTGGAATGGACGACCAGCTTCTGGACCGGGCAGTTATGGCTGGCGTGGGAAATGAGTGGTGAGAGCAAATTTCGTGAGATGGCGGAGAAACATGTGCGTTCGTTTGGCTTGCGTATTGCCGGACGCCACGATACCAACACCCACGACCTGGGATTCCTCTACACGCTTTCCTGCGTGGCGGCCTGGCGATTGACGGGTAATCGTGATGCGCGAGGGTTTTCCCTGATGGCGGCAGAAGCGCTGTTGGAGCGTTTTCATGAAAAGGCGCAGATCATCCAGGCATGGGGCGATCTTCGCGATCCCGAGCAGGCCGGGCGGATGATCATCGACTGCAATATGAATCTGCCGCTGTTGTACTGGGCAAGCGAGCAAACGGGCGATCTGCGTTTTGCGAATGCCGCCAAAGCGCACGTTGCGCAGGCAGCAAAATATCTGATCCGCCAGGATGCCTCGACCTTCCACACCTACTATATGGACGTGCAAACCGGCGAGCCGCGTTACGGTAATACTCAGCAGGGCTATGCCGACGATTCTTGCTGGTCGCGTGGGCAGGCGTGGGGAATTTATGGTTTTCTGCTGAGCTATATCTACACCGGTGATACCCAGATGGTGCAGCTGTCGAAAAAGTTGGCCAACTACTTTCTTAATCGTTTGCCGGAAGATGCCGTTTGCCATTGGGATCTGGCATTAGTCGGGACCGATGCGCTGCGCGATTCATCTTCGGCAGCGATTGCGGTCTGCGGTCTGCTGGAGCTGATTAAACACCTGCCGGTGACCGATCCGGATCGCGAGCGCTATCAGCAGTGGGCGATGGGGATCATGTCTTCGCTGACCAGGCACTATCTGATGGGCAAAGATGAGCTGGGGAACGGGCTACTGAAACACTCGGTGTATCACCTGTCGAGCAACAAAGGGGTCGATGAGTGCGCAAGCTGGGGGGATTATTTCTACGTTGAAGCGTTAATGCGCTTCACCCAGAGCTGGAAGCTTTACTGGTAAAGAATGCCCGGTGGCGCTGCGCTTACCGGGCCTGGAGATTGCTGTGTAAGCCGGATACGTCTGTTTGTGGCGTTATCCGGCAAATCGACAATCTTAAATGCCAGATTCCAGAATACGAATATTCATCTCCAGCACATCACCTTTCACGGCTTCGCTATAGGCTTTCATGTGCGGTGTCTGCAAATGCGCTTCAAGATGCGCAATGCTTTCCCACTGTTCAATCATCACGATTGAGTCCGGGGCCGTGGTCTGAAAACTGACGCCAGCAGCATGATCGACCATCGGCGCGTAGCCGTGGCAGCCTTCTTCTTTCAGTACGGTCGGAACGATTTTAGCGAACTGATCCAGTACCGCCTGGCGGTGATGTTGACCTGGACGTGTACGGATTTCTGCAATAACGGTAAGCATGGTTAACTCCTTCTAATTCCAGGTTACCAGTTAACCAAAAATTTCGTTCAGATGCTTGCGATATTCTGCGATATAACGCGGGACGTCCGGCATTTTAATCACGTCATTGGTGATAAAGGTCGGCAGCGCTTCCATTCCCAGGAACTGGTTTGCTTTATGGAACGGGAGATAAACGCCATCAACGCCAACGCCATGGAAGAACTGATCTTTTTCTGTGAAGGCTTCCATCGGTGCGTTCCAGGTCAGAGACAACATGTATTTTTTGCCCTGAATCAGCCCGCCGGAACCGTATTTTTTAGAGGCATCTGAACGTGTACGGCCATCGCTGGCATACAGCGTACCGTGACCTGCGGTAAACACGTCATCGATGTATTTTTTCACGGTCCACGGTGCGCCCATCCACCAGCCAGGCATTTGCCAGATAACCGCATCGGCCCACACGAAGTTCTGCACTTCTGTTTGAACGTCATAATCGCTGTCTGCGCGTACGACTTTAACATCATGCCCGAGGTCGCGCAGGATACCGTCCGCGACCTCGGTCAGGGTGTCATTCAGTTGACCATTAGAATGGCCGAATTTTTTCGCACCATTGATAATCAGAATGTTGCTCATTTTGTGTCCTCAAGGAAATACGTTTGAGGACGATTTTACTCCCACCAGCGGTGCGGTGAAATTAGCAAAATGTGCAAAGTCTTTTGCTATTTGAGCAATAATAACCCAGTTACCAACTGACCTTAGCTTCAAAGCCACCTTGTGGAGCGTTGCCAAATGAGGCTGACATTCTATGCAAAGTCGCAATACGGCGGACAATCGACAGGCCGAGACCGCTGCCGGTCACGCTTTGTCCCGGAGGGCGATAAAAGCGTTCACCGATGTGGGTAAGGACCTCAGGCGCGATGCCAGGACCATTATCTTTGACGCTGAAATTGCGGGCGTTGAGCGTCACTTCCACAATGCTACCCTGCGGACTGTAGCGGATCGCATTATCCAGCAGATTTCGTACCATCAGGCTGAGTAACAGCGGCTGTCCCGTACGCGTAATGTCGTGCGCGTTAATCTGCAAACGCACATCGATGTGCGCCTGCTGGGCCGGGTGGTAGATATCCATCACCGCGGATTGCAGTAGCTCCTCCAGCGAGATTTCCGCTACATCCTGAAGATTGTCGAGGGAGTCGAGGCGCGAAAGCGTCAGGAGTTGATCGACCAGTCGGGTGGCGCGTTCAATGCCGGTTTGCATCTGCATTAAGGCTTTTTGCCTTGCCTGCGGATCATCGTCAGACAATTGCGCCACTTCGGCCTGTACTTTCAGCGCGGTGAGTGGGCTACGTAGTTCATGAGCCGCATCGGAAGTAAAGCGCCGTTCGCGCACCATGGTGGTGTGAATACGGATAAAAAGTTGGTTGAGCGATTCAACCAGCGGGCGAACCTCGCCGGGAATGCCTTTTAAACTGAGGGGATCTTCAGATTCCGGGTCGCGCAAACGTAACGCCTGCGCCAGTTTTTTCAGGGGTTTGAGCTCAAGACTTAACAATACGATCAGGATTAATAGCATCAATGGCAATGCGATAAGCCAGGGTACCAGTTGCGTTGTCACAATCGCCAGGGCCATGTCTTCACGGTATTCCCATTCCTGCCCCACAACGATGCGGTATTTTTTATCCGCCGACGTCAGCCAGACAAAGCGCCATTTATCGTTGTCGCCGGTTAAATAGCCATCGTCAAAACCTTCCCGACGATAGCTATAGGGAATGTACTGACCATTGTCGCCATCGTGGAGCACCATTTTCCCTTCTGGCGTATAGACAGCAAAGGTCAGCACATCGTCATCAATATGGCCATGTTTGAATTTTTTCGGCGTATGCGCAATGCGCTCTGAGGCTTTTAGCTCGTCAAGATCCAGCGTGCTGAGCCGTTTGGCGAACAGCATCAGTTGCGTATCAAACAGCTCATCGACGTTATCGGTAGTCTGCTTCCAGGCCACAAAGCTGGAAACGGCCCAGGTCGCTGATGCCAGAATCAAAAAAATAAGCGTTAGCCTGACGCGCAGGCTGAGGCGTTGTGTGAGTTTCATGCGTCACCCAGGGTGTAGCCAATGCCATGCACGGTACGGATAAAGTCGCTGCCGAGCTTACGGCGTAAGTGATGGACGTGTACTTCAACCGCATTGCTGGAGACGTTCTCGTCCCAGGTATACAGTTTTTCTTCAATCAGTTTGCGTGGCAGGACGCGACCTTTGTTGCGCATAAGTAGCTCCAGCAGCGCGAACTCTTTGGGTTTGAGAGACAAAGGCTCATCCGCCGCCGTGGCGACCAGCGCGCCGGGATCGAGCGTCACCTGACCATGGCGTAATATGCTGCTGGCCTGGCCGCTGGCACGGCGCACCAGCGCCTCCAGCCTCGCGGCAACTTCAATCAGCGCAAAGGGTTTGCAAAGATAGTCATCCGCGCCCAGACGTAAGCCTTCAACGCGTTCTGCCAGCGCGTCGCGAGCGGTCAGGATCAGCACCGGCTCCTGCTTCCCGTTGGTTCGCCATTCGCGCAAGATGTCCCGTCCGTCTATGCCAGGCAGCGTCAGGTCGAGGATAACTGCATCATAAGGAGCGCTATAAAGCGCTTCTTTCCCCTGACGGCCTTCGCTAAACCAGTCGATGCTGAAACCCATTTTACTCAGACCCGTTTTCAGGCCATCGCCAATCAATGTGTCATCTTCGATCAGTAAAATACGCATATGTTCTTCCCTGCCGCCGCTTTCTTTACCATCAGTAAACCTGTGGCTACAGCCTCTGTACAGCAAAAAAAGTATCTTTTTTTGCCTTAAGAACTTGTTAAGGATTAACTTATTTAATAGTCGTAAACCAACATGAAAGGGAGACATGACGATGAAAAAATTAGCTGCAATGGTTGCCGTAATGGCACTGTGTTCCGCACCTGTTCTGGCAGCTCAGCAGGGCGGCTTCTCTGGACCAACCACCACCACGCAAAGCCAAAACGGCGGATTTGTCGGCCCGAACGGTAGCAGCACAACGGTAGAAAGCGCCAAATCGCTGCGTGATGACACCTGGGTTACCCTGCGTGGGAACATCGTTGAACGTATTTCCGACGACCTGTATGTGTTTAAAGATGCGACCGGCACGGTGAATGTGGATATCGACCACAAGCGCTGGAACGGCGTAACCGTCACGCCGCAGGATGTGGTTGAAATCCAGGGCGAGGTGGATAAAGACTGGAACTCCGTTGAAATCGACGTGAAACAGATTACCAAAGTTGCCAAATAATCCCCATCAGGGCCGCATTCGCGGCCCTTTTCTTTGTGACTCAACACGCCAGATAGGGTAGTATCTGCGGCAATATTGCCCTTTCATTGAGGGGTATAAAGTTGAGGAACCACGATTAATGAGCGATATGGCAGAGCGCCTGGCGCTGCATGAATTCACGGAAAACGCTTATCTGAACTACTCCATGTACGTCATCATGGACAGGGCGTTGCCGTTTATTGGCGATGGTTTGAAACCCGTTCAGCGTCGCATCGTGTACGCGATGTCCGAACTGGGGCTGAATGCCAGCGCCAAATTTAAAAAATCCGCCCGTACCGTCGGTGACGTGCTGGGTAAATACCATCCACACGGCGACAGCGCTTGTTATGAAGCGATGGTGCTGATGGCGCAGCCGTTCTCTTACCGTTATCCGCTGGTTGACGGGCAGGGGAACTGGGGGGCACCAGACGATCCGAAATCCTTCGCGGCGATGCGTTATACCGAATCCCGCCTGTCTAAATATGCGGAAGTCCTGCTGGGTGAACTCGGTCAGGGAACGTCAGACTGGGTGCCAAACTTCGACGGCACCATGCAGGAGCCGAAGATGCTGCCTGCACGTCTGCCCAATATTCTGCTGAATGGTACGACCGGTATTGCCGTGGGTATGGCGACGGACATTCCGCCGCACAACCTGCGTGAAGTGGCAAAAGCAGCGATTACTCTGATTGAGCAGCCGAAAACGACGCTGGATCAGTTGCTGGATATTGTACAGGGGCCGGATTACCCGACCGAAGCAGAGATCATTACCTCGCGTGCGGAGATTCGTAAGATTTACGAAAACGGACGCGGCTCCGTACGTATGCGTGCGGTATGGACGAAAGAAGACGGCGCAGTGGTGATTTCCGCGCTGCCGCATCAGGTTTCCGGGGCAAAAGTGCTGGAGCAGATCGCCGCTCAAATGCGCAATAAAAAGCTGCCGATGGTAGACGACCTGCGCGACGAATCGGATCACGAAAACCCGACCCGTCTGGTGATTGTCCCGCGCTCTAATCGCGTGGATATGGAACAGGTAATGAACCACCTGTTTGCCACCACCGATCTGGAAAAAAGCTACCGCATCAACCTGAACATGATCGGCCTCGACGGTCGCCCGGCGGTGAAAAACCTGCTGGAGATCCTCACCGAATGGCTGGCGTTCCGTCGTGATACCGTGCGTCGTCGCCTGAACTATCGTCTGGAAAAAGTGCTTAAACGCCTGCACATCCTTGAAGGTTTGCTGGTGGCGTTCCTCAACATTGACGAAGTGATCGAAATCATTCGTCATGAAGATGAACCTAAGCCCGAGCTGATGTCGCGGTTTGGTATTTCTGAAACCCAGGCTGAAGCCATCCTTGAGCTGAAATTGCGCCACCTTGCCAAACTCGAAGAGATGAAAATCCGCGGTGAGCAGGATGAACTGGCGAAAGAGCGCGATCAACTGCAGGGCATTCTGGCTTCCGAGCGTAAAATGAGTAACCTGCTGAAGAAAGAACTGCAGGCTGACGCCGAGGCCTATGGCGACGATCGTCGCTCTCCGCTGACAGAGCGCGAAGAAGCGAAGGCGATGAGCGAGCACGACATGCTGCCGTCAGAGCCGGTGACCATTGTGTTGTCCCAGAGTGGCTGGGTGCGTAGTGCGAAAGGCCACGACATCGATGCGCCAGGATTAAGCTATAAAGCGGGCGACAGCTTTAAGTCGGCAGTGAAGGGTAAGAGCAACCAGCCGGTGGTGTTCGTTGACTCGACCGGGCGCAGCTATGCCATCGACCCGATTACGCTGCCGTCGGCGCGTGGCCAGGGCGAACCATTGACCGGTAAGCTCACTCTGCCGCCGGGTGCGACGGTTGAGCACATGCTGATGGAAGGCGACGATCAGAAACTGCTGATGGCTTCCGATGCGGGCTACGGTTTTGTCTGCACCTTCAATGACCTGGTAGCACGTAACCGTGCTGGTAAGGCATTAATTACGCTGCCAGAAAATGCGCGCGTGATGCAGCCAGTGGTGATTGAAGATGAAACCGATATGCTGCTGGCCATCACCCAGGCTGGTCGCATGTTGATGTTCCCGGTAAGCGATTTGCCACAATTGTCTAAAGGCAAAGGGAACAAGATTATCAATATCCCTTCAGCGGAAGCGGCGAAAGGCGAAGATGGCCTGGCGAAGCTCTACGTGCTGCCGCCACAAAGCACGCTGACCATCCACGTCGGTAAGCGCAAAATTAAACTGCGTCCTGAAGAGTTGCAGAAAGTAACCGGCGAGCGTGGCCGTCGCGGGACGCTAATGCGTGGTCTGCAGCGTATCGACAGCATTGATATTGACTCGCCTAGACGCGCCAGTCACGGCGACAGCGAAGAATAACGCTACCGTCCGGCTCTCCCTGTTTTAGCCCAGGGAGAGCCAACGTTAAAAATTCCCGTGAAACCGTTGTTTATTCGTGCGTTGCGATTAACAATACGCTTTTCCAGAGAGCCGCCCTTAACAAAGCCCTAACCTGATACTGCATGATGAATCAGGTGACGTAAAATGCCAGGCTCTTAGGCCTTAGAGGTTGTTATGCTATATATTTTTCGTTTAATCATTACTGTTATTTACTGCATTCTGGTCTGTATTTTCGGTTGTATATACTGTCTGTTCAGCCCACGAAATCCAAAACACGTCGCAACGTTCGGTCATATGTTTGGCCGCCTGGCTCCCCTTTATGGCCTGAAGGTCGAGTGCCGCATGCCGGCAGACGCGCAGAACTATGGTAATGCTATCTATATTTGTAACCATCAGAACAACTATGACATGGTTACCGCGGCGAATATCGTTCAGCCGCCGACGGTGACGGTAGGTAAAAAAAGCCTGCTGTGGATCCCGTTCTTCGGGCAGTTGTACTGGTTAACCGGCAACCTGCTGATTGACAGAAACAACCGCGCAAAAGCGCACAGCACCATTGCAGCCGTGGTGAACCATTTCAAAAAACGTCGCATTTCTATCTGGATGTTCCCGGAAGGAACACGCAGCCGTGGTCGCGGTTTGCTGCCGTTTAAAACCGGTGCGTTTCATGCGGCGATTGCGGCGGGTGTCCCGGTCATTCCAGTGTGCGTTTCAACAACCTCGAACAAGATAAAACTCAACCGACTCAATAATGGTCTGGCGATTGTAGAGATGCTGCCGCCGGTGGATATTAGCCACTTTGGGAAAGATCAGGTTCGTGAACTGGCAGCGCATTGCCGTACGCTGATGGAACAAAAAATCGCAGAACTCGATAAAGAAGTTGCTGAGCGGGAAGCCGCCGGTAAGGTTTAATCCGCGCAATTCGGGTTTTTTACAGGAAAAGATTTCCTGCGTGTTAATCGCCAGTTTTTCATGGAGTTTATATGTCATTCAGTCGGCGTCAGTTCATTCAGGCATCGGGGATCGCACTGTGTGCAGGTGCTGTTCCGCTGAAGGCTAATGCTGCCGGTCAGCAACAACCGTTACCCGTGCCTCCGCTGCTGGAGTCCCGTCGGGGGCAGCCGCTATTTATGACGCTGCAACGTGCGCACTGGTCCTTTACGCAAGGCACCCGCGCGCCTGTCTGGGGGGTTAACGGCCGCTACCTGGGACCGACGATCCGCGTCTGGAAAGGGGATGACGTCAAGCTTATCTACAGCAACCGTTTGACTGAAAATGTCTCGATGACCGTCGCCGGACTACAGGTGCCTGGCCCGCTGATGGGCGGCCCGGCGCGTATGATGTCTCCTAATGCGGACTGGGCGCCAGTGCTGCCGATTCGCCAGAATGCCGCCACGTTGTGGTATCACGCCAATACGCCAAATCGTACCGCCCAGCAGGTTTACAACGGTCTTGCCGGGATGTGGCTGGTTGAAGATGAAGTGAGTAAGTCACTGTCTATTCCAAACCACTATGGCGTGGATGATTTTCCGATCATTATCCAGGACAAGCGCCTGGACAACTTTGGCACGCCGGAATACAGCGAGCCCGGTAGCGGTGGTTTTGTTGGCGATACGTTACTGGTCAACGGGGCGCAAAGCCCGTATGTCGAAGTCTCCCGCGGCTGGGTGCGTTTGCGCTTGCTGAACGCGTCAAACTCGCGTCGTTACCAGCTGCAAATGAGCGATGGCCGTCCGCTGCATGTGATTTCCAGCGATCAGGGTTTTTTACCTGCGCCGGTTTCGGTGAAGCAGCTCTCGCTGGCGCCGGGCGAGCGCCGTGAGATTCTGGTGGATATGACTAACGGAAATGAGGTCTCTATCACCTGCGGTGAGGCGGCCAGCATTGTCGACAGGATCCGCGGATTCTTTGAGCCTTCCAGTATTCTCATCTCCACGCTGGTACTGACGTTGCGCCCGACAGGTCTTCTGCCACTGGTGACTGATAGCCTGCCAATGCGCCTGCTGCCAACTGAAATCCTCAGCGGTTCGCCGATTCGCAGCCGTGATATCAGCCTGGATGACGATCCTGGCATTAACGGTCAACTGTGGGACGTCAACCGTATGGATATTACCGCCCAGCAGGGCTCCTGGGAGCGCTGGACGGTAAGGGCGGATATGCCTCAGTCTTTCCATATTGAAGGCGTCTCGTTCCTGATCCGTAATGTGAATGGCGCGATGCCGTTCCCGGAAGACAGAGGCTGGAAAGATACCGTCTGGGTCGACGGTCAGGTTGAATTACTGGTTTACTACGGACAACCTTCCTGGGCTCATTTCCCGTTCTACTTTAACAGCCAGACGCTGGAAATGGCGGACCGGGGATCTATCGGACAAATGTTGGTGAATCCGGCGCCGTAGCTAATTTATTGATATCGCATGGATTCGTTTTATTGCAAAGGATGCAACGATGATTAGTTTTACCTGGTATGACCTTATTGTATTTTTTTTGATGATGGCGATGCCTGTAATAGCAGGCATCGCTATTTTGGTGTTGATTTGCTCCAGTTTTAAAAATCTCACCAGTCGTCATATCCTGCTATGGCTGGTATTACCACAGTGCGTCGCTTTGCTATCGCTGTGGGGCGTTTTTACTTTTTATGGCGACGAATTAAACTCGCGTATTTTTTTGATCGTTTCCCCTGCGATACTTGCTGGAATATTGGCTTTTTGGTTGCTGTACAAAGGAAAAACACTGCTCGGTTCTTCGGTTGGCGGCCATCTTGTCGCCATAGCCATTTTTTTCGTATGTCAGAATCAACTGGAGCCGCAGCTTTATGTAGATTTCCAGCGCGCGCGAGACATTAATCAACTCTATACGCTGCATCAGGCCAGTGATAGCTTTAAAAACCAGTTAAGCGATCCCGCTTTCCGTCAGAAAATGCTTTCTTATTCGGCATATGAACAAGATATGCCGGAGTCAACGTTCAGGATTTTAATCGCCAGTGGGGCTAATCCTTTTGATAACGCGGTCTACCCTTATGTATCGCCACTGACCCAGGCGGTTAATAGCCAGAATAAGACCGCGCTGAAGGTTTTCAGTGAATTATTGTCAGGTGATTCCGAACAGGCTGCTCGCAATCGGGAAGCGCTGATGGAGGATAACCCATTAAGCAATAATGTTTATTTTTCTGCTATACCAACGACCGAACAAAAACAGCGCTATTTTGCAATGGCAACGGTCTTATTACGCCACATGCCATCGTTATTAAATGATGAGGTTTACCGCAGGATACTCAAAGAAGGCGATGCTGAACTGACGCAGTTTCTGTGGAATCATCGTCAACCGATAAAGCGGATGTACCAGCTCCAGGCCAGAGCGTTGTCAGGAGATGTCACGATCGCGGATGATATTGCCGCTACGCCCGCTATCCTGAAGGCGGAAACCGACTCCGACTATCGCGACCAGCTTTTGAAGTATTTGGTGGAGTATGCGCCGCGTCCGGTGATTCAGGCCATTCTGGACAAAGACGTCGTACAATGGACGGATTTTGACGATCGCGATGGGAACAATAAGGTGCTGGAAGAGGCCATCGACCGTGCGAGGGGCTACAGTAATGGAGATCCGCAAGTCCTTACCCTTGTTATTCGCGACATACTGGAGCGTAAAGCGCCTTACTCTGATAACCAACTGGCGCACGGTTTTTACACTGAAGATAAGGGATCGCAGGTCGTGAGCGCGCTACATGCAGGAGGGATTTCTTGTACGGAACTTCGCGATGCTTTCAGGCAGTATATTGGCGAGTCTTCTGTTTTTGATGGCAAAGCGCGAATAGACGAAGTTTGCGGTGCGGAAAAATAATGCCTAAGCGCTCATAATCTTTCGATCTCTATTGCGTTCCGGCTTATAATCCCCGGCCTTTGATTATTTTTTTACCATTTTTGGAAGCACTATGAGCGCAATATCCCTGATCCAGCCGGACAGAGACCTTTTCTCCTGGCCGCAGTACTGGGCTGCCTGTTTTGGCCCGGCACCGTTTTTGCCGATGTCACGTGACGAAATGGACCTACTTGGCTGGGATAGCTGCGACATCATTCTGGTTACCGGCGATGCATACGTCGACCATCCCAGCTTTGGCATGGCAATTTGCGGCCGTATGCTGGAAGCGCAGGGCTTTCGCGTGGGGATTATCGCCCAGCCGGAGTGGAACAACAAAGACGATTTTATGCGTTTGGGTAAACCGAACCTGTTCTTTGGTGTGACCGCAGGCAACATGGATTCGATGATCAACCGTTATACCGCCGATCGCCGACTGCGCCATGACGATGCCTACACGCCAGACAACGTGGCTGGCAAACGCCCGGACCGCGCCACGCTGGTCTATACCCAGCGTTGTAAAGAAGCATGGAAAGATGTGCCGGTTATTCTCGGCGGCATTGAGGCCAGCCTGCGCCGTACTGCGCACTACGACTACTGGTCTGATACCGTTCGTCGCTCCGTTCTGGTGGATTCCAAAGCCGACATGCTGATGTTCGGCAACGGCGAACGTCCGCTGGTGGAAGTGGCGCATCGTCTGGCGATGGGTGAAACTATCGATCAGATCCGCGACGTGCGTAACACCGCGATTATGGTTAAAGAAGCGCTGCCGGGCTGGAGTGGGGTGGACTCCACGCGTCTCGACACGCCGGGCAAGATTGACCCGATCCCACATCCGTACGGCGAAGATTTGCCGTGTGCCGACAACAAACCTGTCGCCCCGAAAAAACAGGAAGCGAAAGCGGTAACCGTACAGCCGCCACGCCCGAAACCGTGGGAAAAAACCTACGTGCTGCTGCCATCCTTCGAAAAAGTGAAGGGCGATAAAGTGCTGTATGCGCATGCGTCGCGTATCCTGCACCACGAAACCAACCCAGGCTGCGCGCGCGCGCTGATGCAAAAGCATGGCGATCGCTATATCTGGATCAACCCGCCAGCCATTCCGCTGTCTACCGAAGAGATGGACAGCGTCTTTGCGCTGCCGTACAAGCGCGTGCCGCATCCGGCGTATGGCGACAGCCGTATTCCGGCCTATGAGATGATCCGTTTCTCGATCAACATTATGCGTGGTTGCTTTGGTGGCTGCTCTTTCTGTTCGATAACCGAGCACGAAGGCCGTATCATCCAGAGCCGCTCTGAAGATTCGATCATCAATGAAATTGAAGCCATTCGCGACACCGTTCCGGGCTTTACCGGCGTGATTTCCGATCTCGGCGGCCCAACGGCGAACATGTATATGCTGCGCTGTAAGTCACCGCGTGCGGAGCAAACCTGCCGTCGTCTGTCATGCGTCTATCCGGATATTTGTCCGCATATGGATACCAACCACGAACCGACGATTAACCTTTATCGCCGTGCGCGTGATTTGAAAGGCATTAAAAAGATCCTCATCGCTTCCGGTGTGCGCTATGACATCGCAGTTGAAGATCCGCGCTATATCAAAGAGCTGGCGACCCATCACGTTGGCGGCTATCTGAAGATTGCGCCAGAGCATACTGAAGAAGGCCCGCTGTCGAAGATGATGAAGCCGGGGATGGGCAGCTACGATCGCTTTAAGGAATTGTTCGATACCTACTCTAAACAGGCGGGTAAAGAACAGTACCTGATCCCGTACTTTATTTCCGCGCACCCGGGTACGCGTGACGAGGATATGGTGAATCTGGCGCTGTGGCTGAAACAACGTCGTTTCCGCCTCGATCAGGTGCAGAACTTCTACCCATCGCCGCTGGCGAACTCCACAACCATGTATTACACCGGGAAAAATCCGCTGGGTAAAATTGGTTATAAGAGTGAAGACGTGGTGGTGCCGAAAGGTGATAAGCAGCGTCGTCTGCATAAAGCCCTGCTGCGTTACCACGATCCAGCCAACTGGCCGTTAATCCGCCAGGCGCTGGAAGATATGGGTAAAAAGCATCTGATCGGTGGTCGTCGCGAATGTCTGGTTCCGGCGCCTACGCTGGAAGAGATGCGCGAAGCACGTCGTCAGAACCGTCATACTCGTCCGGCGTTGACTAAACATACGCCAGTGGCGCATCAGCGCCAGACGCCTGCCGCGAACAAAAAACGTGGGAAAGTGGCGGGGCGCTAATCCGTCTTGCCCGGTAGTGAAATACTTATCAGGCCTACGAATAGCACGATTTTGTAGGCCGGGTAAGTGGCTTGCGCCGCCATCCAGTAGAGAGACTCAGTACTTACGCCTCACGAATTCTGGCCGCTAATGCGACCAGTTTTGCATCATCCGCCCGTTCATGATCGTGTGACGACAGATACCCTTCATACTGCTCGAAAAATTTGTTCTGCCGCGCTTCAATCGGTTTCCAGTGGGTTAAATCGCCAGTACCGTGCATGGGGCTTAATTTACTGTGCACATGGTCTACGCCGAAACCTTCGAAAAACATCCCCGTACGGCTGACGTCCGGGAAAGCCTTATCCAGTTTCTTAGCCACTTTTTGGGTTGCCAGCATCAGGTCAGCCAACGCCTGCGGCGGCATATCGAAGGCATAGCTGGGGTAATGCTTTTTCGGGATCACCACGGTAAAACCGTCGGTGTTCGGGAAAATCGACAGAAAAGCCAGGTGATGCTCGTCTTCCCAGACCTTATGGCAGGGCGCTTTGCCTTCAACAATTTGACAGAAAATACAGGTCATTGCGGTGACTCTTCCAGGGGATGATGGACTCAGAGTATCATTCGCTCCTGGAAAACGTAAATGGACTTAATTCAAAGTGAGAGCAAGGATGGCTAAGTGGATAAGGTCAGCAGTGCTGCTGACGGTGATACTACAAAGCGGTTGTGTGGCACATCATCAGACGCAGCCCGCGGTGGATGGGCGACTGACAAATAGCGCTGGACAACCCGTTCAGGGTGCGGAAATTACCTTAAACAGTAACGCATCTCCAGTCAGTACCGTGTCCGATCGAGATGGTTTTTTTTCCTTTCCCGATAAGTACGAATGGACATTCTTTCTGCCAATTGGCCCCATGGACTGGATTTATCGCTCCGCGCTGCATATTTCCGCTGAAGGGAATTCGTACGAGGTTGAACTGGGCGGTCGTTTGGGCGGGGTGCATGCGGCAGATGGCGAGGCTTATCGCGTGACATGTTCCTTGCCGGATGCGTCGCATTCGATACCAAAAGCGGGGATTTGCCAGCCTGGTAGTGAGTAAGCCCGGACATCTGGCGCCGGGCTTAAAGGGGGAGTTAACCGCCGAACTGGTCCGGGTCTGGTCCCAGACGTTTGCCCTGATCGAGTTTCGCGATTTCGCCTAATTCATCTTTATCCAGGCGGAAGTCCCAGACGTTAAAGTTTTCTGCGATACGCGCAGGGGTGACCGATTTCGGAATCACCACCAGCCCGCTATCCAGGTGCCAGCGGATGACAATCTGCGCCGGTGTTTTGCCATATTTCTCAGCGAGGTCACGGATGATCTTTTGATCAAAGACGTCCTGCCCGCCCTGCGCCAGCGGGCTCCAGGATTCGGTCTGGATTTTATGTGTGGCGTTCCAGGCATGAAGCTGGCGCTGTTGCATCAGCGGATGAAGTTCTATCTGGTTAATCACCGGAGGTACGCCGGTTTCATCCATCAGCCGCTGGAGATGGTTGATCTGAAAGTTGCACACGCCGATGCTTTTAATCAGACCTTCTTTTTGCAGGTCGATCATGTTTTCCCACGCTTCAACGTAGTGATCGATCGCCGGAACCGGCCAGTGCATCAGGTACAGATCGAGGTAATCAACCTGGAGTTTTTCCATGCTTTCGAGCAAGGCTTCCCGGGGACGTTTTTGGTCATCATTCCACAGCTTGGTGGTGATGAATAACTCGTCCCGTGGTATGCCAGCATCGCGTATTGCTTTGCCGACACCTTCTTCGTTTTTGTACGCCGCAGCGGTATCAATTGAGCGATACCCCACTTCCAGCGCTTTATGAATGGCGGTAATGACTTCTTCGTTGCTTGCCTTCCAGACCCCCAGGCCCAGTTGCGGCATGACGTTACCATCCTGTAGTTTGATCATGGTTGGAGTGGTCATAATTCCCCCCTGAATAACTGTCACCGGAACATACTCCGGTGACATGGTGTGACTTAAGCCTGGTATAAATACCCAAAAACGAAAGGCGGAGGTTAAAAAACCTTAGCGGGCCGCTTCGTAAATCCGACGGCTGACCTCAAGCGTAATGTCCTGATGTTCGCCCAGTTTCGTACCGTCATGCGCTTGCAGTTTTTCCAGCAACGCCGGGATGGAGCTACCGTCCAGGCCGTAGTCAGACAGGCGAGTCGGTACGCCCATTTGTTCGAAGAAAGCGCGGGTTGCGGCAATAGCGGCGTCAATGCGCTGGTCATCATCACCTTCGGTGATATTCCAGATACGCTCTGCGTATTGCAGCAGTTTGGCGCGTTTGGTGTCGCGTTTTTCATTCCACAGCGCTGGCAGAACGATGGCCAATGTTTGAGCATGATCCAGACCGTGCATTGCGGTCAGTTCATGGCCCAGCATATGTGTTGCCCAGTCCTGCGGTACGCCTGCGCCAATCAGGCCGTTCAGCGCCTGGGTCGCCGCCCACATGACGTTCGCACGCACGTTGTAGTTTTCCGGCTCCTGCAGTGCTTTCGGGCCTTCTTCTATCAACGTCAGCAGAATGCCTTCGGCAAAGCGATCCTGAATTTTCCCGTCTACCGGATAAGTCACATACTGCTCAACGGTATGCACAAAGGCATCCACGACGCCGTTCGCAACCTGACGCGGCGGCAGGGTATAGGTGTAAACCGGATCCAGCACGGCAAATACCGGCTGCACAAACGGGGTCATAAAGGCCAGCTTATCGCCGGTGGTTTTACGCGAAATTACCGCACCGGAGTTAGATTCAGAGCCGGTTGCAGGCAGGGTTAATACTGAGCCCATCGGGATAGCGCTTGTTACATCGTTACCGTGGGTTTCCAGAATGCGCCATGGATCGATACCGTCAGCGTACTGTGCCGCTGCCGCGATGAATTTGGTGCCATCCAGCACAGAACCCCCGCCTACAGCCAGCAGGAACGTCACTTTTTCATCACGCACGATTTTTACTGCGTTCATCAGCGTTTCATAAGACGGGTTCGGCTCAATACCGCCAAACTCCAGCACATCCAGGCCTTTCAGCGCATCCTGAACCTGTGCCAGAACGCCGGTTTTTTTCACGCTGCCGCCGCCGTAGGTAATCAGTACGCGAGCATCCTGAGGGATTTGATCGCGCAGCTCAGCAATAGCGCCTTTACCAAACAAAATACGGGTTGGGGTATGGAGATTAAAGTTGTTCATTGCTCGTTCCCTTATGTGGGTAAAAAAGAGGGCAGGAGGTGTCTGCCGGATGATGAACATTGTGGTCGCCCGCCGCGTTGCTCTCAATGCTCATTTCTGCCGATGTCTTGCCCATTTCTACAGACTGCTGGAGAAAACGGATAAATCTGCGCATTATGTCAGGGTTGAAAACCGATGATGAAATGGTGCTCCATGAACCGTGATGAGATCTGCCTTCTGCTGACAGATAAAATTAAGCAGCTGAAAAACAATGAAAATAAACTCAGTGAATTGCTGCCAGATGTCCGCCTGCTGCACGGCACGGAGCCAGCGGCCCGTACGCCGGTCATGTATCAGCCAGGCATCATATTTCTCTTTTCGGGACATAAAATTGGTTACATCAATGAGCGTGTATTTCGTTATGACGCCAACGAATATCTGCTGCTAACCGTTCCTTTACCCTTTGAATGTGAAACGCATGCGACACCGGAGGTTCCCCTGGCCGGTATTTACCTGAATGTCGATATTCTGCAGTTGCAGGAGCTGTTGATGGACATCGGGGAAGATGAGCTGTTCCAGCCCGCCATGGCGGCCAGCGGGATCAACTCCGCGACGCTCTCTGACGAAATTCTTTGCGCCGCTGAGCGCCTGCTGGATGTGATGGAGCGACCGCTGGATGCGCGTATTCTGGGGAAACAGATTATTCGTGAGATCCTCTACCATGTGCTGACCGGGCCGCGTGGCGGCGCGTTACTGGCGCTGGTCAGCCGTCAGACGCATTTCAGTTTGATAAGCCGGGTGCTGAAGCGGATTGAAACCAAATACACCGAAAACCTCAATGTAGAACAGCTGGCGGCAGAAGCGAACATGAGCGTGTCGGCGTTTCATCATAATTTTAAAGCGGTGACCAGCACGTCGCCGCTGCAATATCTGAAGAGCTACCGTTTGCATAAAGCGCGGATGATGATGATCCACGATGGAATGAAGGCCAGTGCGGCTGCCATGCGCGTCGGCTATGAGAGCGCATCGCAATTTAGCCGGGAGTTTAAACGTTTCTTTGGTGTAACGCCGGGGGAAGATGCGGCCAGAATTCGAATGATGCAGGGGAGTTGATTTCATGTTGGCCTGACAGTTACTCCGCAGGCCT
This sequence comes from Citrobacter sp. Ce006, assembly GCF_030336535.1. Taxonomy (NCBI): domain Bacteria; kingdom Pseudomonadati; phylum Pseudomonadota; class Gammaproteobacteria; order Enterobacterales; family Enterobacteriaceae; genus Citrobacter; species Citrobacter sp. Ce006. The sequence continues at coordinate 37,523 of NZ_JAOWDO010000057.1, read as the reverse complement.
TAAAGCTGTGCGCCATCAGGCGAAATGCCGGAGATTATCCGGCCTCGGATGCGGCTCAGGCGCTACAATATTTTTTTTTAATTACCACGAACAGCGTTCCCAACAGACCTGCGGTTAACAGGGCAACCGGCAGGATCATTAAAAAGGTCATCACCTGATCTTCATGACGTTTGACGAACGGGATCATGCTCAATGCATAGCCAAAGCTGGTGACGACGGTCACCCACAGCAGACCGCTCAGCCAGTTAAAAAACTGGAACCGACGGTTTGGAAGGCCAGAAATTCCCGCCATTGTTGGCAGCAAGGTGCGAACAAACGCCAGGAAGCGTCCTGCCAGCAGCGCCATCAGTCCGTGTTGGTCAAACATGCAGGTGGCGCGCTGATGGTATTTTTCAGGCAATTGCGCCAGCCAGCCTTTTACCGTCCGCGTGTTGCCCAGCCAGCGTCCCTGAATGTAGCTTAGCCAGCAGCCCAGACTGGCGGCGGCAGTCAGAATAGCTATGGTAGGTAAAAAACTCATCACGTCCTGAGCGATCAGCGCCCCTGCCAGCAATAACAGGCTGTCTCCGGGTAAAAAGGAGGCGGGTAGCAGACCATTTTCTAAAAACAGTGTGGCGAACATGACGAAGTAAACCACGCTCACAACGTGCGGATCCGCCAGCGCGGCAAAATCGTGTTGCCAGAGCGCGGAGACAATATCTTGAATGACTACCATGGACTTTCCTGTGGAACAGCGTTTATGTGTGGATTGTACTCCTGAATTGTCCGGGATGCCTTGATCCCGGACGCAACAATTGCAGACTTTTCCACCAGAAGTGTCTGCATATATGTCCATCTGTGGCAATTTTACTCGATTCGGGCGAATCCTGCGGCCAAATCGGCAATTAGATCGTCAACATTCTCTAAACCAATATGCAAACGGATGAGCGTTCCGCTGAAGTCCACCTCACCTTGCGGACGGATAGCGGCAATGTGTTCCGGCTGATTAGCGAGGATCAGCGACTCAAAACCACCCCAGGAGTAGGCCATGCTGAACAGGCTGAAGTGATCCAAATACGCGGCAAGCTCCTCATGATTGAGTTTCTTATTCAATACAAAGGAGAACAGGCCGCTGCTGCCGGAGAAATCACGCTTCCAGAATTCGTGACCTTTACTGCCGGGCAGCGCCGGGTGATTCACGCGGGCGACCTGCGGATGGCTGGCCAGCCACTCGGCGACCTTTACGCTGCTTTCATGGTGCTGACGCAGGCGAACGCTCAGCGTACGCAGTCCACGGCTGGTCATATAGGCGGTATCGGCGTCCAGCATTTGCCCCATCAGATAGGCATTTTCGCGCAGTTGATCCCAGCAGCGGGCATTAGATACCGCCGTGCCGACCATGCCGTCGGAATGACCAATCAGATATTTGGTACCTGCCTGAATAGAAATATCGATACCAAAATCCAGCGCTTTGAACAGCACCCCGGCAGCCCAGGTGTTATCAATCATGATGATAGCATCCGGCGCGACGCGTCTGACGGCGGCAACAATAGCTGGAACATCATGCACTTCCATAGTGACAGAGCCGGGAGATTCCAGAAATACGACTTTCGTGTTCGGCTGAATGTGCTTCACTATACCGGCGCCAACCAGCGGATCGAACCAGCCGGTAGACACGCCGAGCTTGCCGAGAATTTTGGTGCAGAAATCCTGGCTGGGTTCATAGGCGGTGTTGGTCATTAGCACATGATCCCCTTGCTCCACAAAGGCGAGGATGGTGTTGGCAACGGCCGCTGCGCCGCAGGGGAACAAGGCGCAACCTGCACCGCCTTCCAGTTCGCACATCGCTTCCTGCAGGGAGAAATGCGTCAGGGTTCCGCGACGGCCATAGAAAAGCCCACCGTTAGCCCGGTTATGCGTAGCCTGCTTTTTGGCCTCGACGGTGTCAAACACCAGCGAAGAAGCGCGCTGGATCACGCTATTTACCGAGCCCTGCGTGTACTTTTTACTGCGTCCTGCGTGGACGAGTTTGGTTTCAAGTTGTTTATCTGCCATGTTGTCTGACCTGTTTTTATACGTCTGGATGTCTAAACTACCATGAATCAAAGGTGATGCATCCTGCGGAACGGTCATACAGTAGAAAATAATCTCAAAATGCTTCTGGTGACTTTTTTACTGCGTAAGCGCAAGGAAAAGAAACCAAAGGTGCGGCAATATGTAAATAGTAATGAGAACGACTATCAATTCGACGTCTTTTTGATATCATTACGCTCAGATTTTGTGATTTGCGTCCTGGAGATACAGAGTGGGTAATAATTTGATGCAGACGGATCTTTCCGTCTGGGGTATGTATCAGCACGCCGATATCGTGGTTAAGTGCGTGATGATTGGGCTGATTTTGGCGTCAGTGGTCACCTGGGCTATCTTCTTTAGTAAGAGCCTTGAGTTCTTTACTCAGAAACGCCGCCTTAAGCGTGAGCAGCAACTGCTGGCGGAAGCCCGCTCTTTAGATAGGGCAAGTGAGATTGCCGCAGGATTCGATGGCAAAAGCCTGGGCGCACAGTTGGTTTATGAAGCGCAGAACGAACTGGAACTGTCAGAAGGCAGCGACGACAACGAAGGTATCAAAGAGCGTACCGGCTTCCGTCTGGAGCGTCGTGTGGCGGCGGTAGGCCGTCATATGGGTCGCGGTAACGGATACCTGGCCACTATCGGGGCTATCTCTCCATTCGTGGGTCTGTTTGGTACCGTATGGGGTATCATGAATAGCTTCATCGGGATCGCACAAATCCAAACGACCAACCTGGCCGTTGTTGCGCCGGGTATCGCAGAAGCGCTATTAGCGACCGCGATCGGTCTGGTCGCGGCAATTCCTGCGGTCGTTATCTACAACATTTTCGCACGTCAGATTGGCAGCTATAAAGCGATGCTGGGCGATGTCGCGGCACAGGTGCTGTTGCTGCAAAGTCGCGATCTGGACCTGAATGCTAGCGCTTCTGCGCATCCAGTACGTGCTGCGCAGAAATTACGTGTAGGATGATGTTCCATGGCAATGAGCTTTAATGAAAACCTGGACGATAACGGTGAAATGCATGAAATCAACGTGACGCCGTTTATCGACGTTATGTTGGTTTTATTGATCATCTTTATGGTAGCCGCGCCGTTGGCAACGGTGGATGTGAAAGTGAATCTCCCTGCTTCCACCAGTACCCCGCAGCCGCGTCCGGAAAAACCGGTTTATCTGTCGGTAAAAGCCGATAAGAGTATGTTTATCGGCAATAATCAGGTGACGGACGACACCATGATTAGCGAATTAAATACGCTGACCGATGGGAAGAAAGACACTACGATTTTCTTCCGTGCGGATAAAACCGTCGATTATGAAACCATGATGAAAGTGATGGATACGCTGCATCAGGCGGGTTTCCTGAAAATTGGTCTGGTCGGTGAAGAGACCGTAAAAGCGAAGTAATCCTCGTTGCCGGGTAATGGTTGTCGCCTTACCCGGCCTGCAGCTCCTGTTCCAGCTCCTCCGCACGCCCTTATCTGTTCTCATCCAGTGCGACAGTCGTTATCCTGGTGGGTTCGTAGTTTCCCTCAGACAGTTTACGCGTCAGGCGTAAGGTGGCCGTTTCTCGCTTGAGTATATGCTGGTAAGTACTCTCCAGTCGGGCCATGATTTTGTCCCGCAGTTCTGGTTGCTGCTCCATAATGGCTTCAATCGCGGCGCCGTAGATCTCTTCCTTAGCCTGTAGTGCATAAATTTCACGGCGATTTTGCCATTTCATCCGCACCAGTGCGGCAGGTATAGAAACTATTTCCTGGGCCACGCTTTCCAGCGTCGCGTTTTTATTGGCAATCAGCACGGCTAAATTTTGCTTTAAGACAAACTCATCGCTTTTATGGTCATCTAAAGCTAAATAAACATTATTATCCTCAACATCTTTCATTTTATTTCTCTTCCAGAGAATAAAAAATAGGATCGCTGGTTTCGCGGGTAATTAAATTAAGCCAAATTTTATTGCCCTGCTCATTAACGGTGGCTGTTTTTGTGGACAAAATTTTACTTAATTCTTGAGCGTTGATGTCACCTTCCGCTTGTAGTGAATTGAGCAGGCGAGTGAATGACTCAATTTTTGCGGCACGAAACAGGCGCTCTTTTAAATGGCGGTCGCACTCTTCAAATAACATATTGCGTGCCTGGCCGGTAGCGGCAGAGCTAATCAAAATATCGGGTTCGTAATCACTTAATGTTCTCTTCCCCTGAGTCAAATTTTCACTATTATCTGCGGGACTGGTATTGGATGAGGAGCTGGATAAGTGAAAACGCGAGGGAACAAGATGCTCGGGAAGCATGTTGAAATATCCTTTGATGCCAATGAGATGTTGTTTTAATTAAACCAGGCCGCGTTGACAATAGCATGGCGTAATTTTAAAATCAAAAAAAATGGAGCCAGTATATGAACAGTATATTTTATTCTGTTATTACCCTGCTATTGCTTACCTGCGGGGTACTTTTGTTGATGCGCAGTGCAAATAAAAACCGAGAAACAGAAAATGGGTACTCTGAAAATCAGCCGGAAATGCTGAGTAAAGAAGAGGGGGAGGATCATTTTTCGCTACTGATGAATTCGATTACCCCGGTATGGTATTGGCGCGTTAATCACGAATATATCGATTTTATCCATTCGACGATCAAACGGATGACAATGGTAGAGTTGAATGAGACGCCAGGTCTATTTGATGCACAGCGGCGTTGTAGCGATCTCAACTCTGCGGTGTATAAATATTACGATAATATTAAAAAGCGCTGTCTGAGCGGTGAGAAAGTCCCGCATGCCGATCTGGACGTGCTCAACTTACGCCAGTGTTTCAGGGAGTTCAGCCTGGAGGCTTATCCTGCGCTTGTCGCGCTGGTGTGGCCGGAATTTCAACGTCCAGAGATTAGAGCGGAAGAGATGTGAGGGACTTGCTGGCCCGTATTACGTGCCGGGGAGGCTAACGCCGCTACCCGGCACGAAGTGGCATACGGTTACTTGTCAGATGAGGCCTGCCACAGGTTCAGCTTTCCGTCCGCAACGTGCTTATCGATCTGCGTCAATTCTTCGGTACTGAACGTCAGGTTAGCCAACGCCTGAACGTTCTCCTCCAGTTGCTCCGGTCGGCTGGCGCCAATTAATACCGAAGTCACCCGGTTATCTTTCAGCAACCAGCTTAAGGCCATTTGCGCCATCGACTGTCCGCGCTGTTGCGCCATCTCATTGAGCAAACGCAGGCTGGTAAGGTTTTCTTCCGTCAGCATGTTTTCCGTCAGCCCTCGAATTTTTTTCCCTTCACGCTGCATGCGGGAACCTTCCGGAATGCCGTTGAGGTATTTCCCCGTCAGCAGCCCCTGGGCCAGCGGCGTAAATGCGATACAGCCCATACCGTTGGATTCCAGCGTATCCAGCAGACCACTACTGTCTACCCAACGGTTAAGCAAGTTGTAGGAAGGCTGGTGGATTAGCAGCGGAATTTTCCATTCCCGCATCAGCTCGGCCATTTTCTGCGTACGGTCCGGGGAATAGGATGAGATGCCGACATACAGCGCTTTGCCGCTTTGCACCGCATGGGCCAGAGCCGAGGCGGTCTCTTCCATTGGCGTATTTTCGTCAACGCGGTGCGAATAAAAGATATCGACATAGTCGAGGCCCATGCGTTTCAGGCTTTGGTCGAGGCTGGCGAGCAGGTATTTCCGCGAACCGCCAGAACCGTATGGCCCTGGCCACATGTCATAGCCTGCCTTGGTAGAAATGATCAGTTCATCACGATAGTGTGCAAAATCCTCGCGCAGTAAGCGGCCAAAATTTTCTTCTGCGCTGCCCGGAGGCGGCCCATAGTTATTGGCTAAATCAAAATGCGTGATGCCTAAATCAAATGCTTTACGCAGCAGGGTGCGCTGGGAATCCAGCGCCTGAACATGCCCAAAACTGTGCCACAAACCTAGCGACAGCGCGGGTAAGCGTAAACCGCTGCGCCCACAGTAGCGATAGAGCATCTGCTCGTAACGTTCAGGATTGGCAAACCAGGCCATGAGATCTCCTTAGTGCAGGTGAATTTCGAAACAACGTTTCTATTCTAGCGGGTTCACGGCGAATATCCCGTTCACCAGGTCACACTGGGATGAAAAACTGGGCAAAAACAGACCACTGTGCTTTGCTTAAAAAAACATCAGCCAGGAGTCCTGCCATGTCGCGTCTAACTGCCAAAGACTTTCCGCAAGAACTGCTCGACTACTATGACTATTACGCTCATGGAAAAATAACGAAACGTGAATTTCTCAATCTTGCGGCGAAATATGCAGTCGGAGGTATGACGGCGCTGGCGTTATTCAACGTGTTGAAACCCAATTATGCTCTCGCAACGCAGGTGGAGTTCACCGATCCTGATATCCTGGCGGAATATATTACCTATCCATCACCCGAAGGGCATGGCGATGTGCGGGGATACCTGGTTAAACCCGCTAATGCGACGGGGAAAGTTCCGGCGGTTGTGGTGGTGCATGAGAATCGCGGGCTGAATCCGTATATTGAGGATGTGGCGCGACGGGTGGCGAAAGCGGGGTATATTGCACTCGCGCCTGATGGATTAAGTTCGGTGGGGGGATATCCTGGCAATGATGATAAAGGCCGGGAGTTACAGCAGCAGGTTGACCCGGTAAAGCTGATGAATGATTTTTTTGCCGCCATTGAATATATGCAGCGTTTTGCCGGCGCGACGGGAAAAGTGGGGATCACTGGTTTTTGCTATGGCGGTGGTGTGTCGAACGCCGCAGCCGTCGCTTTCCCTGAACTGGCCTGCGCGGTGCCTTTCTATGGTCGACAGGTTCCTGCGGCTGATGTCCCCAAAATAAACGCGCCTTTATTACTACACTATGCGCAACTAGATACCCGAATTAATGAGGGATGGCCTGCTTATGAAGCGGCACTGAAGGCTAATAAGAAAGTCTATGAGGCATATATTTATCCCGGCGTTAATCATGGTTTTCATAATGATTCGACACCGCGTTATGATAAAGCAGCTGCTGATTTAGCCTGGGAGCGTACTCTTGCATGGTTTAACAAATATTTACGATAGAAAACAAAGGATTGTTTAGTGCTTCAGGTTAATCATCTGAATAATAATGCTAGCTAATTTCATTAGCATTCATGTTGATATAGTGTAAATAGATATTGAATGTACTTAAGAAAGTAAAAAAATAAAGAACGCATTATATCTTCTCTGTTGCCTGCCGATAACAAGGATAAGTATCGCCTGATGGCGAATTCCTCATCAACGGCAAGGAAATTATTATGCGTTTGCTGAAAAACTTCACTATTCGTATTGTCATGTTGGCAATACTGGGACTTTTTTGCCTGCTCTGGTCGGGCGTGGGTTTATTCAGTCTTCATTCTTTATCAAAAATATCTGAAGGCAATGATATTGACCGTCATCTCGTCCATCAGATGACGGTGCTCAGCCAGGGGAACGATCAGTACTTTCGTTTCGTCACGCGCTTGAGTCGCGCCATGGATGTCAAAATGAGCGGCGGAACGCCTGATTTTGCGCCAGCGCAGCAGTCCCTGGAGAACATGAGCAAAAAACTCCAGGAGATGAAAACGTTGTCTCCAGGACCAATGGATCCGGAAGTGGCCGCGGCGGTACTGACGAAGTGGCAGGCGCTGCTGGACAACGGCGTGATCCCGCAAATGCAACTGGCGCAGCAGGGCACGCTTACGGCCTTTGCGGAACATGCCAGCACCGTTACGCCAGCGCTGAGCCGGGAGTTTGGCGCCAGTGCAGAACGCTTTAACACCACGGCAGGCGAGCGGCTTGATACCACGCGCGTCATGGTTGATGGTAAAACGTCTATCATCCGGACGCTAATCATTACCGCCGTGATCCTCGGTATTGCTCTCCTGTTTTTCACTGACCGTTACCTCGTCGCCATGATGGTGAAGCCGTTGGGACGTATCCGCCAGCAGTTCCAGCAGATTGCACAGGGCGACCTCAGCCATCCAATTGAAGATTTTGGTCGTAACTGCGTGGGCCAACTGGTGCCGTTACTGTGCGCGATGCAGGACAGCCTGCGCGAAGCCGTCAGTACCATCCGTTCAGGTAGTGACAACATCTGGCGAGGTGCTACGGAAATTTCCACTGGCAACAACGATCTCTCCTCGCGTACTGAAGAACAGGCCGCTGCGCTGGAAGAGACCGCTGCCAGCATGGAGCAACTGACCGCCACGGTAAAACTGAACGCTGAAAACGCGCGTGAAGCCAGCCAGCTTGCCGACACGGCGACAGAAACGGCAGGTAAAGGGAGCACCCTGGTATCAGAAGTGGTTGAGACGATGGATGGCATTGCCGCCAGCTCTAAACAGATCGCGGAAATTACCTCTGTTATTAATAGCATCGCTTTCCAGACCAACATTCTGGCGCTGAACGCGGCAGTTGAAGCCGCCAGAGCAGGCGAACAGGGACGTGGTTTTGCCGTCGTTGCCGGTGAAGTGCGTAACCTTGCCAGCCGCAGCGCCGGGGCGGCGAAAGAGATTGAGACGCTGATTGGCGAGTCGTCGCGTCGCGTCGATCAGGGCGCTCGTTTGGTTAAAGAGACGGGATTAACCATGGAGGCGATTCTGCGCGGCGCCACCGAAGTGACCGTCATCATGAAACAAATTGCCTCTGCCTCGGAAGAGCAGAACAAAGGCATCTCGCAGGTGAGCGTAGCGATCACCCAAATGGACAGCGTAACGCAACAGAACGCGGCGCTGGTAGAGCAGGTTTCCGCCGCGGCTGTAGCGCTGGAACGACAAACGGAAGAACTGCAACGTTCGGTGCAACAGTTCCGCCTCTCAGCGAATGATGTGCAGTACGCCGCCGCTAATACCGCTTCCCCTTCAGCAGACAGCAAAACGTCTGCGGCAGCTAAAACGGATGAATGGGTGTCCTTTTAAGCTGACATAAAAAGTTCGTGATACCTCTGGTCTTTGCTTAAAAAATCGCTATATAATTTATTATATAGCGATTGGAGGTTATGCATGGACAATCATTTTGGAAAAGGCCTGATGGCCGGATTAAACGCGTCAAGCGCGGATAGCGCGCGCTCGGTAGCCAACTTTTGTGCTGATTATAAACGCGGCTTTGTACTGGGATTTTCTCATCGAATGTTTGAAAAAACGGGCGATCGACAGCTCAGCGCCTGGGAGGCGGGGATCCTCACGCGCCGCTATGGGCTGGATAAAGAGATGGTTATGGATTTCTTTAAAGAGAACCAGTCCAGTACAACAATTCGTTTTTTCATGGCTGGCTATCGTCTCGAAGCTTGATCCGAAAGGGGTATTATCTTGCTTTAATTAATTACACTATTGACCTACGCCTTCGTTTTGTTGCTCCGCCGAAGTATTATAATGCACATAACCATATAAAAAGTGTGGTAATGGCGCGCCGATCGCAATATGCAACATGCGAATGGTGCAAAATAAAAGCCAGGTCTTCGCAACGGAATAACTATAAAATGACTGGAGATAACTCTCTCATCAATTCGAACGGCATTAATCGCCGTGATTTCATGAAGCTTTGTGCAGCACTGGCCGCTACCATGGGGCTCAGTAGCAAAGCCGCCGCAGAAATGGCCGAATCAGTTTCTCGTCCTCAGCGCCCACCGGTTATCTGGATTGGGGCTCAGGAGTGTACGGGTTGTACTGAATCGCTACTTCGCGCGACACACCCTACAGTGGAAAACCTCGTTCTGGAGACCATCTCTCTGGAATACCATGAGGTGCTCTCCGCCGCCTTCGGCCATCAGGTTGAAGAGAATAAACATAACGCTCTGGAGAAGTACAAAGGGCAATATGTTTTGGTTGTAGATGGTTCTATCCCACTGAAAGACAATGGTATTTACTGCATGGTTGCCGGTGAGCCGATCGTGGATCACATTCGTCGGGCCGCAGAAGGCGCAGCCGCTATCATTGCTATCGGCTCTTGCGCCGCATGGGGTGGTGTTGCTGCTGCTGGCGTTAACCCAACGGGTGCCGTCGGCTTGCAGGAAGTTCTGCCAGGCAAAACCATCATCAACATCCCCGGCTGTCCGCCGAACCCGCACAACTTCCTCGCCACGGTCGCGCATATCATCACCTACGGTAAGCCGCCGAAACTGGATACCAAAAACCGTCCGACATTCGCCTATGGCCGTTTGATTCACGAACACTGCGAGCGTCGCCCGCACTTTGACGCAGGCCGTTTTGCGAAAGAGTTTGGCGATGAAGGTCACCGTGAAGGTTGGTGCCTCTACCATCTCGGCTGTAAAGGACCAGAAACCTACGGCAACTGCTCAACGCTGCAATTCTGCGATGTTGGAGGCGTATGGCCGGTGGCTATCGGTCACCCTTGCTATGGCTGTAACGAAGAAGGTATCGGTTTCCATAAAGGTATTCACCAGCTTGCTCATGTGGAAAACCAAACGCCGCGTTCCGAAAAACCTGACGTCAATATGAAAGAAGGCGGCAATGTTTCTGCCGGAGCGATTGGGCTGCTTGGTGGCGTAGTAGGACTGGTTGCCGGCGTCAGCGTGATGGCGGTTCGTGAACTGGGTCGTCAGCAGAAGAAAGATAACGCTGACTCACGGGGAGAATAACCGTGAACAGACGTAACTTTATTAAAGCAGCCTCCAGCGGGGCATTGCTGTTGGGCGCTGCGCCGTCCATCAGCCATGCGGCTGCAGAAAACCGTCCGCCGATCCCTGGTTCTTTAGGGATGCTCTATGACTCAACGCTGTGTGTAGGCTGCCAGGCTTGTGTCACCAAGTGTCAGGATATCAACTTCCCGGCGCGTAATCCGGAAGGCGAGCAGACCTGGTCAAACAACGACAAACTGTCGCCGTATACCAATAACATCATTCAGGTGTGGCGTAGCGGAACAGGCGTTAACAAAGACCAGGAAGAAAATGGCTACGCATACATTAAGAAACAGTGCATGCACTGTGTCGATCCGAACTGCGTCTCCGTTTGCCCAGTCTCTGCGCTGAAGAAAGATCCAAAAACCGGCATCGTCCACTATGACAAAGATGTCTGCACGGGCTGTCGTTACTGCATGGTCGCCTGCCCATACAACGTTCCTAAGTACGACTACAACAACCCGTTTGGTGCGCTTCACAAGTGTGAACTGTGTAACCAGAAAGGGGTTGAGCGTCTGGACAAAGGCGGTTTACCGGGTTGTGTTGAAGTATGCCCTGCCGGTGCGGTGATTTTTGGTACGCGTGAAGAGCTGATGGCTGAGGCGAAAAAACGTCTCGCCCTGAAGCCAGGCAGCGAATACCACTATCCGCGTCAGACGGTGAAAGCAGGTGATACCTATCTGCATACGGTACCGAAGTATTACCCCCATTTGTACGGCGAGAAAGAGGGTGGTGGTACTCAGGTAATGGTTCTGACAGGTGTTCCTTACGAGGATTTGGATCTGCCGAAGCTGGATGATCTTTCAACCGGTGCACGTTCCGAACATGTTCAACATTCCCTGTACAAGGGCATGATATTACCCCTGGCTGCGCTGGCGGGATTAACCGTGCTGGTTCGTCGTAATACGAAAAACGACCATCACGATGGAGGAGACGATCATGAGTCATGATCCTAAACCGCTGGGCGGAAAAATAATCAGCAAACCGGTCATTATTTTTGGGCCGCTTATCGTCCTGTGTATGCTCCTGATCGTGAAACGTCTGGTCTTCGGATTGGGCTCAGTCTCCGATCTGAACGGCGGTTTCCCATGGGGTGTATGGATCGCGTTTGACCTGTTGATTGGTACCGGCTTCGCGTGCGGCGGTTGGGCGCTGGCATGGGCGGTGTATGTTTTCAACAGAGGACAATACCATCCGCTGGTACGTCCGGCGCTGCTGGCGAGCTTGTTTGGCTACTCGCTGGGTGGTCTGTCGATCACCATTGACGTTGGTCGTTACTGGAACCTGCCGTATTTCTACATTCCGGGCCACTTCAACGTGAACTCGGTACTGTTCGAAACGGCGGTCTGTATGACCATCTATATCGGCATCATGGCGCTGGAATTTGCTCCGGCTCTGTTTGAACGTCTGGGATGGAAAGTTTCTCTCAAGCGTTTGAATAAAGTGATGTTCTTTATTATTGCCCTCGGCGCGCTGCTGCCAACCATGCACCAGTCTTCAATGGGTTCATTGATGATTTCTGCGGGTTATAAGGTGCATCCGCTCTGGCAAGCTTATGAAATGTTGCCGCTTTTCTCCGTATTAACCGCTTTTATTATGGGCTTCTCGATCGTCATCTTTGAAGGCTCGTTGGTACAAGCCGGTCTGAAAGGTAACGGTCCGGACGAGAAAAGTTTGTTCATCAAGCTGACGAATACCATCAGCGTGCTGCTGGCGATTTTCGTGGTACTGCGCTTTGGCGAACTGATCTATCGCGACAAGCTGTCCTATGCGTTCTCAGGCGATCTTTACTCCCTGATGTTCTGGCTTGAAGTCGTGCTGATGGTCTTCCCGCTGGTGGTGCTGCGCGTCACTAAGTTGCGTAATGACTCGCGCATGCTGTATCTGTCTGCGCTGAGCGCATTGCTGGGTTGTGCAACATGGCGTCTGTCCTATTCGCTGGTGGCGTTCAATCCTGGTGGTGGCTACCACTACTTCCCGACCTGGGAAGAACTGTTGATTTCTATTGGTTTTGTGGCTATTGAGATTTGTGCATACATCGTACTCATTCGTCTACTGCCGATACTTCCTCCTTTAAAACAAAACGATCAAAATCGTCATGAGGCGAGCAAAGCATGAGCCAGAGAATTACTATTGATCCGGTAACCCGTATTGAGGGTCATTTACGCATCGACTGCGAAATCGAAAATGGCGTGGTATCTAAAGCATGGGCTTCCGGTACCATGTGGCGCGGCATGGAAGAGATCGTGAAAAACCGCGATCCGCGCGATGCCTGGATGATTGTGCAGCGTATCTGTGGCGTTTGTACGACCACTCACGCTATCTCTTCCGTTCGTGCAGCAGAAAGCGCGCTGAATATTGATGTTCCGGTAAACGCACAGTATATCCGTAACATCATTCTCGCTGCGCACACCACGCATGACCACATTGTTCACTTCTATCAGCTGTCTGCGCTGGACTGGGTGGATATCACCTCTGCCCTGAAAGCTGACCCTGCGAAAGCGTCTGCCATGCTGAACGGCGTGTCCTCCTGGCACCTGAACAGCGCAGAAGAGTTCACCAAGGTTCAGAACAAGATCAAAGATCTTGTCGCCAGCGGTCAGTTAGGCATTTTTGCCAACGGTTGCTGGGGTCATCCGGCAATGCAGCTGCCGCCGGAAGTAAACCTGATTGCGGTCGCTCACTACCTGCAGGCGCTGGAATGCCAGCGAGATGCCAACCGCGTTGTGGCGCTGTTGGGCGGTAAAACGCCGCACATCCAGAACCTGGCGGTAGGGGGGGTTGCTAACCCAATTAACCTCGACGGCCTCGGCGTGCTGAACCTTGAGCGCCTGATGTACATCAAGTCCTTCATCGATAAGCTGAGCGACTTCGTTGAGCAGGTTTACAAGGTAGATACCGCGGTTATTGCGGCGTTCTATCCTGAGTGGCTGGAACGTGGTCAGGGTGCGGTTAACTATCTGAGCGCGCCGGAATTCCCGACTGACGGTAAAAACGGCAGCTTCCTGTTCCCTGGCGGCTATATCACCGATGCCGATCTGTCGACCTATCGTCCGATCACCTCTCATTCCGATGAATACCTGATCAAAGGGATTCAGGAAAGCGCGAAACACGCGTGGTACAAAGACGAAGCGCCGCAGGCTCCGTGGGAAGGCACAACGGTTCCTGATTACACCGGTTGGTCAGATGACGGCAAATATTCCTGGGTTAAAGCGCCGACCTTCTACGGTAAAACGGTTGAAGTGGGGCCGCTGGCCAACATGCTGTGTAAACTGGCGGCTAAACGCGAGTCTACCCATGCCAAGCTGAATGAAATCATCGCGATTTACACCAAGCTGACCGGTAAAACTATCGAAGTATCACAGCTGCACTCTACGCTGGGCCGTATTATTGGCCGTACCGTTCACTGCTGTGAACTGCAGAACGTTCTGCAGGATCAGTACAACGCGCTGATTGTGAACATCGGTAAAGGCGACCACACCACCTTCGTGAAACCGGATATTCCGGCAACGGGCGAATTTAAGGGGGTCGGTTTCCTCGAAGCACCGCGCGGTATGCTGTCTCACTGGATGGTGATTAAAGACGGCATTATCAGCAACTACCAGGCGGTTGTTCCGTCAACCTGGAACTCTGGCCCACGTAACTTTAATGATGAAGTGGGACCGTATGAGCGCTCGCTGGTAGGTACGCCGATTGCCGATCCAAACAAACCGCTGGAAGTGGTTCGTACCATTCACTCCTTCGACCCTTGTATGTCATGTGCGGTGCATGTGGTGGACGTTGACGGGAACGAAGTGGTCTCAGTTAAGGTTCTGTAATGCGGATATTAGTCTTAGGGGTCGGCAATATTTTGCTGACCGACGAAGCCATCGGGGTGCGTATCGTTGAGGCATTAGAGCAGCGGTATATCCTGCCAGACTTTGTTGATGTTCTGGACGGTGGTACGGCTGGGATGGAGCTTCTCGGCGATATGGCGAACAGAGATCATCTGATCATTGCTGACGCCATTGTGTCGAAGAAAAGCACGCCAGGAACGATGATGGTCCTGCGGGATGAAGAGATCCCGGCGCTGTTTACCAACAAAATCTCACCGCACCAGCTTGGCCTGGCCGACGTATTGTCGGCCCTGCGTTTTACCGGCGAGTTTCCGAAAAAGCTGACGTTAGTCGGCGTTATTCCGGAATCGCTGGAACCGCATATCGGGCTAACGCCAACGGTTGAAGCGATGATCGAACCTGCTCTTGAGCAGGTTCTTGCCGCGCTTCGCGAATCAGGCGTTGAAGCGATCCCTCGGGAGGCGACTCATGTCTGAGGAGTTTGTCGGTTTTCAGACGGCCCCGAAGATGCAGATTCAGGCAGCGTTTGAAGAGGTTGCCCGGCGTTCAATGCACGATCTCTCTTTCTTGCATCCGAACATGCCGGTATATGTCTCTGATTTTACGCTGTTTGAAGGACAGTGGACGGGGTGTGTTATCACGCCCTGGATGCTGAGCGCACTGATTTTCCCCGGACCGGACCAGATCTGGCCGGTGCGTAAAGTCAGCGAAAAAGTCGGGTTGCGTCTGCCGTATGGCGAGATGACCTTTACCGTGGGTGAACTGGACGGCGTATCGCAATATTTCTCCTGCTCACTGATGTCGCCGCTTTCGCACAGTATGTCGGCGCAAGAAGGCGTCCGTCTGACTGACGATTGCGCGCGCATGCTGTTATCGCTGCCGGTGAGCGATCCGAATGCGCCGCAGCTAAATCGCCGCGCGCTGCTGCTGGGTCGTCGGAACTGCGAAAATGCATGAGCTGTCCCTTTGTCAGAGCGCGGTTGAGATTGTTCAACAGCAGGCAGAGCAGCACGGTGTCAAACGTGTAACCGGCGTTTGGCTGGAAATCGGGGCGCTCTCCTGCGTTGAAGAGAGCGCCGTTCGGTTTAGTTTCGACATCGTCTGTCAGGGAACGCTGGCCCAGGGGTGTGAACTGCATATTGATTACAAACCAGCCCAGGCGTGGTGCTGGGATTGCAGTCAGGTTGTGGAAATCACCCAGCATGACGCGCAGTGTCCACAATGTCAGGGCGATCGTCTGCGGGTTGATGCTGGCGATTCACTGAAAGTGAAAAGTATTGAAGTCGAATAACCCATAGTTGCTATGGGGCGGAGTCAGATATGTGTATTGGAGTCCCTGGTCAGGTTCTGGCCGTTGGTGAAGATATTCACCAGCTTGCGCAGGTTGAAGTGTGCGGCATCAAACGTGATGTCAATATTGCCCTGATTTGTGAAGGTGATACGGCTGAGCTTGTCGGGCAATGGGTGCTGGTGCACGTAGGGTTCGCCATGAGCATCATTGATGAAGATGAAGCTAAAGCCACGTTAGACGCACTTCGCCGCATGGAGTACGACGTCACCAGCGCGTGATTTTATGCCGGATGGCGCAGCGCTTATCAGGCCCGCGCCTTATATGTAGGCCGGATAAGGCGTTAGCGCCGCCATCCGGCATCTTACGTTAACCCTGGCGCTTATCTTCGGTATTGGTATCGAAGTCGCTGGCGTCATGGCGTTCATGAAGTTGCTCGTTCAGCGGTCCATTAGTGCGGTTTACAATACGACCACGCTTAACCGCCGGGCGCGCTGCAATCTCTTTTGCCCAGCGCTGCACGTGCTTGTAACTTCCTGCGTCGAGGAACTCTGCCGCGTCGTACACGTTGCCCAGCACCACATTGCCAAACCACGGCCAGACCGCCATATCGGCAATGGTGTATTCATCTCCGGCCACAAACTGATGCTGTGCTAGCTGCTTATCCAGCACGTCGAGTAAGCGCTTGGCTTCCATCGTGAAGCGGTTGATCGCGTACTCGATTTTTACCGGCGCATAGTTATAGAAGTGGCCAAAACCACCGCCGAGGAACGGCGCCGCGCCTTGTAGCCAGAACAGCCAGTTCAGCGTTTCGGTACGTTTTGCCAAATCTTGCGGCAGGAAATAACCATATTTTTCCGCAAGATAGAGCAGAATTGCGCCAGATTCGAATACGCGAACCGGTGGGTTTTGCGAGTGGTCGCGCAGCGCCGGGATCTTCGAGTTCGGATTCACTTCAACAAAGCCGCTGGAAAACTGATCGCCATCGCCGATGCGGATTATCCAGGCATCGTATTCTGCGCCTTTCACGCCCTGCGCCAGCAGCTCCTCCAGCATAATCGTCACTTTCTGCCCGTTTGGCGTACCCAGCGAATAGAGCTGCAGCGGATGCTTGCCAACCGGCAGCGTTTTTTCGTGGGTGGCACCGGAAACAGGACGGTTGATATTGGCGAAAGCGCCGCCGTTCGATTTTTCCCACGTCCAGACTTTCGCGGGCTGATAGGTATTGTCTGACATATTGACCTGCCTTCTGAGTGGTTGTGTTGATGCAGTGTAGCAGTTAGGTAGAACTCAATTTAACAGATTGGGACTTTATGTCGCTTTGTGCTGAAAGGGGAAGATAAATCTAACCCGTTCATTGTACCCGGTCCGTACTCCATGAAGAGGAAATCAATGTTGGACGGAAATTGCTACCGTATTCACCATCAAAAATTGGCGGTGAATAAGCAGTAATAATGAAAAATGGTGTTCCAGGAGTAAGCGGTTATCAGGGCCCAGCGGGTGGGTGGGGCGCGGTAAAAGCCGTCACTGCTTCGGTGTTTTCGCAAAAGGCTGTCGCCCGTGACATTATCGCGATGTTCAAAATGAACCAGGTGAAAGGGTTCGATTGTCCGGGCTGTGCGTGGCCGGACCCAGGGCACCGTGCGCCAATGGAGTTGTGCGAAAATGGCGTTAAGGCGGTCTCCTGGGAGACAACCAGCAAGAAAGCGTCACCGGAATTTTTCAGCCGTCATCCGGTTTCTACACTCTGGCACTACAGCGATTATGAACTGGAAAATATCGGTCGTTTGACGCATCCAATGAAATACGATGCCTCAACAGACACCTGGCAGGCGGTGGATTGGGATATCGCCTTCCAGGAGATCGGCGAGCGTCTGCGCAGCTATGATTCAGCACAACAGGTTGAGTTTTACACCTCCGGCAGAACATCAAATGAAGCGGCGTTCTTGTATCAGCTGTTTGCCCGCGAATATGGCAGCAGCAACTTCCCTGATTGCTCAAACATGTGCCACGGACCGACCAGCGCAGGGCTAACTCCTGCCATTGGCCTTGGGAAAGGGACCGTTGAACTGGAGGATTTTGACCACTGCGATTTGGTGATTTGTATCGGGCATAACCCCGGCACTAACCATCCACGCATGCTGACCACCTTACGCGACGTTGCCAGGCGTGGCGCTAAAATTATCTCCATCAATCCCCTGGCCGAGCGGGGGCTTGAGCGCTTTAGCTTCCCGCAAAGCCCGAAAGAGATGTTCACCGGTCAGGCAACGGAGCTAAGCAACGACTACTACCAGGTAAAAATGGGCGGTGACGCTTCGCTGCTCAAAGGCATCATGAAAGCGCTGATCGAAATGGACGAAGCGCGGATCTTACTGGATCAGCAGCCGACGCTCGATCATGCGTTTATCGAAGAGCATACCGCGGGATATGCAGCGCTGTATGACGACTTACGTCAGCATAACTGGGCGGAGCTGGAGCAGGACTCGGGTCTGACTCGTAGCCAGATGGAAGATCTGGCGCACAGCTACAGTAAATCCAGTGCCACTATCGTTTGTTATGGACTGGGCATCACCCAGCATAAAAACGGCACTGAGAACGTCCAGCAACTGGTAAACCTGCTGCTGCTGAAAGGCAATATGGGTAAGCCGGGCGCGGGGATCTGCCCGTTGCGCGGTCACTCTAACGTGCAGGGCGATCGTTCCGTGGGGATCAACGAAGCGGCGTCCGAAGAGTTCCTGCAACGCCTTGAGACGCATTTTTCTATCCGCGTTCCGCGCAAACATGGCCGCTCCAGCGTGGAGAGTATTCGCGCCATCGAGCGGGGAGACGCAAAAGCGCTTATCTGCATGGGCGGCAATTTGGCGGTGGCGATGCCGCAACCGCAGCGTACCTTTGCGGCGATGAAAAATCTGGATCTGCAGGTCCATGTGGCGACCAAACTGAACAGGTCGCATCTGCTGCTGGCAAAGCATAACTACCTGCTACCTGCATTAGGCCGAACGGAGCGCGACATGCAGGCAACGGGGATCCAGTCGGTGACCGTCGAAGATTCTATGTCGATGGTTCACGCTTCCTGTGGCGCGCTGAAACCGGCTTCCCGCTGGCTAAAATCGGAACCCGCGATTGTGGCGGGTATGGCGCGCGCTACGCTGCCGCTTTCGCCGGTAAACTGGGAAGCGTTAACCGGAGATTACACGTTGATCCGTGACGCCATTGAAGCCGTGATTCCCGCATTCCACAACTACAACGCACGTATTGCCGAGCCGGGAGGATTTCGCATGGATACGCCTGCTTCGCGCCGTGAATGGCGAACGGAGAATGGCAAAGCCAACTTTATCGTCAGCCATCAACGGGCGGTTGAGCGGGAAAATCAGCCTGCTGATGCGCTGGTACTGGCAACGCTGCGTAGTCACGATCAGTACAACACCACTATTTATGGTATGAACGACCGCTATCGTGGCATTGCCGGTCGTCGGGATGTGGTGTTTTTAAGCGCCGAAGAGGCGGCGAGCCGTGGCCTGGACCAGGGCGATGTGGTCAATATTCAGGCGCTGGACGACAACGGCCAGCCCTGCGCGGATCGCATTATGTACGGCTTAACAGTAGTGATTTACAACATGGCGGCGGGCTCAATAGGCGCTTATCTGCCTGAAGCGAATGTCCTGCTTTCGCTGGAAGCGGTAGACACACAAAGTTTGACTCCGGCGTATAAAAGCGTACCGGTCACCCTGACAAAAGCGTAGTTCCTGCTGTGAATTTTTCGCCTCTGAGCGCCAGTCGCTGCGTTGAGGTGTATGATGATATTGACCTCTGTCCGGTTAGTGTCGCAGAGCAGGTAATCAGAGCGAAAAATTCACGCCAACCTGCTCAGGCTGTATTGTTTTGAGGTAAGGTGCATGAGCAAAGGAACGACCAGTCAGGATGCCCCATTCGGGACATTATTGGGCTACGCCCCAGGCGGCGTAGCAATCTACTCTTCAGATTACAGCTCCCTCGACCCACGGGACTACGACGATGATGCGGCATTTCGCAGCTATATCGATGATGAATACATGGGCCACAAATGGCAGTGCGTAGAGTTCGCACGCCGCTTTCTCTTCCTTAACTATGGCGTGGTCTTCACCGATGTGGGCATGGCCTGGGAGATCTTCTCCTTACGCTTCCTGCGCGAAGTGGTGAATGACAATATCCTGCCGTTACAGGCATTTCCGAATGGTTCGCCCCGCGCGCCGGTAGCAGGCGCTCTGCTTATCTGGCAAAAAGGCGGTGAATTTAAAGATACCGGGCATGTGGCGGTCGTCACCCAGTTGCTGCAAAACAAAATTCGTATTGCCGAACAGAACGTGCTCCATACGCCGCTTCCTCCCGGACAGCAGTGGACCCGCGAACTGGAGATGGTGGTTGAAAACGGGTGTTACACCCTGCGTGATACCTTTGACGACACCACCATTCTTGGTTGGATGATCCAGACCGATGATACCCGAGACAGTTTGCCGCAGCCGGAGATCGCCAATGACTCGCTGAAAATTGGCGGCGCGCGACTGGAAGATAACGGGCAGTTTGACGGTAAATGGCTGGATGAGCAGGATCCGCTGCAAAAAGCCTACGTGCTGGCGAACGGCCACGTTATTAATCAGGATCCGCATCAGTACTTCACTATTACCGAGAGTGCCGAACAAGAACTGATCAAAGCCACCAACGAACTGCATCTGATGTATCTGCACGCGACCGACAAGGTGCTGAAAGACGATAACCTGCTGGCGCTGTTCGACATCCCGAAAATCCTTTGGCCGCGCCTGCGCCTTTCCTGGCAGCGTCGTCGGCATCATATGATTACGGGGCGTATGGATTTCTGTATGGATGAACGCGGACTGAAGGTGTATGAGTACAACGCCGATTCCGCATCGTGCCATACTGAAGCCGGTTTGATCCTCGAAAGATGGGCCGAGCGAGGCTACACAGGGCAGGGACACAACCCGGCAGAAGGATTGATCAACGAACTGGCGGGGGCCTGGAAGCACAGCCGCGCGCGACCTTTTGTCCACATCATGCAGGATAAGGATATCGAGGAAAACTATCACGCGCAGTTTATGCAGCAGGCGCTGCGTCAGGCCGGGTTTGACAGCAAAATTCTGCGTGGCCTCGATGAGCTACGTTGGGATGACGCCGGTCAGTTGATTGACGGTGACGGTCGCCTGGTGAACTGCGTCTGGAAAACCTGGGCGTGGGAAACCGCGATTGAGCAGGTGCGAGAGGTCAGCGAAACGGAGTACGCCGCGGTGCCAATTCGTACCGGGCATACGAATCAGGAAGTGCGTTTAATCGACGTGCTGTTGCGCCCGGAAGTGTTGGTCTTCGAACCTCTGTGGACGGTGATCCCTGGCAACAAAGCGATTCTGCCTATTCTGTGGCAACTGTTCCCACATCACCGCTATCTGCTTGATACGGATTTCACTGTTAATGAAGAGCTGGCGAAAACCGGTTATGCGGTGAAACCTATTGCAGGACGTTGTGGCAGCAACATCGATCTGGTGAGCCACCAGGAAGAGCTCCTGGATAAAACCAGCGGTAAGTTTGCCGAGCAGAAGAACATTTATCAGCAGCTTTGGTGTCTGCCAAAAGTTGCCGGTAAATATATTCAGGTTTGTACCTTCACCGTAGGCGGTAACTACGGCGGTACCTGCCTGCGCGGCGACGAGTCGCTGGTAATTAAAAAAGAGAGCGATATTGAACCGCTGATTGTGGTGAAGGAAGAGTAATCTTTTTGCGTATTCTCAATTAAATTGTAAAAAGCCGGAGTATATCTCCGGCTTTTATTATTTATAGTTAAATTGGCTGTAATTATAAATTAATAATCAATATTGTTTATGCATATGGCTGTAAATATATTTTGCAATTATGTGTTTTAATTTAAAGGTATTTATTTGATGAATGTATTTAAGGTTAATTAATTCCTGTCGCTTGTATTAGATAAATGATTTCTTGATTTTATTTTTAAATAAGTAATGCTAATGTATTATTTGGTGTATTAGTGATATTGATCATGTTTTCTCTCCGGGAATATATCGGATTACGTCGGCATACTAATTATAATCATTAATTGTCATTAACATTCATTGTTGACGGCTCACAGAAATGACGTTGTAAGAAACACGTTGAGCGATTGGAAAATGCTCCGTTAGGAAACGCAAAATATCGGCTGGAATCGCCGGTCTGAGAGGGACGTATGGGTGACAGTTTTCAGAATGAAGTGCCGACGGCACGCGTTAATATCAAGTTAGATTTACATACCGGAGGCGTTCAAAAAAAGGTTGAATTGCCGTTAAAACTTTTGACCGTAGGTGATTTCAGTAATGGTAGAGAACAACGACCACTATCTGAACGTGAAAAGGTTGATATTAATAAGAATAATTTCAATGATGTGTTAGCTAAGTTCTCACCAGTGGTTAATCTGAGTGTTAAAAATACGTTGGCTGGTGATGACAGAAAGGACGATATTAACCTTACCTTTAAAAATATCCGCGATTTTGAACCCGAGCAGGTCGCACGAAATATCCCCCAATTACGCGTTCTGTTGGCTATGCGTAACCTACTTCGTGACCTGAAATCAAACTTACTTGATAACGCTGCTTTTCGTCGCGAGCTGGAAATTATCCTTAAAGATCCAGCCCTGAGTCAGGAACTGCGTGATGAACTGGCAACCATGATGCCAGAAGAGATTTAACGCTATACAGGGTTTCCTCCGCTCAATTGGCAGGAATAGTAAAGGATCATAAAAGGAATATGTTGATGTCTGTTCAGGAACATACCTCTTCAGTCGCGACCACCACGACCAGTGAACGCAGCGTTTATCAATCCCTCTTTGACAAAATTAATCTTTCCCCGGTTTCGACATTAAAAAATGTTGATGCATGGCAGAGCGATGAAGCGCTTTCTGACGCCGCTCCCGCTGAACGCGTGACTGCTGCTATTCAGGTTCTGGTTTCATGTCTGGCGGATGCTGCGCAGCCCGTAGAGCGCCTGGATAAAACGCTGCTCGATGAGCAAATTGCTCGTCTTGATAAGCAGATTAGCGATCAGGTCAATGAAGTTATGCACCATGCTGAATTTCAGAAGCAAGAATCGCTCTGGCGTGGTTTGCATTCGATGATCACCGGCATTGATTTTCGCCGAAATGTCCGTGTAGAAATGATGGATATCAGCAAGGATGCGCTGCGTGATGACTTTGACGATGCGCCGGAGCTTATCCAGAGCGGGTTATACCGCCATGTTTATATTGAAGAATACGATCAGCCTGGCGGCGAACCCATTGCGGCAATGATTTCAGCGTACGAATTTGATAACAGTCCGCAGGATATTGCACTGCTGCGCAATATTTCTGGCGTGTCGGCGGCCTGTCATATGCCGTTCATTGGTTCCGTTGGGCCGAAATTCTTCTTGAAAGAAAATATGGAAGAAGTCGCAGCTATAAAAGATATCAATGATTATTTCGAACGTGCTGAATACATCAAGTGGAAAGCATTTCGTGATAGCGACGATTCACGCTATATCGGGCTAACTATGCCGCGTGTCCTGGGTCGTTTACCGTATGGCCCTGATACCGTGCCGGTACGCAGTTTTAACTATGTTGAAGAAGTTAAGGGTCCGGATCACGAAAAGTATCTATGGACCAGCGCCTCTTTCTCTTTCGCTGTGAATATGGTGAAAAGTTTTATCAAGAATGGCTGGTGCGTCCAGATCCGTGGGCCACAGGCAGGCGGCGCGGTGAAAGATTTGCCTATCCATTTGTACGATCTGGGTACCGGTAATCAGGTGAAGATCCCGTCTGAGGTGATGATTCCGGAAACCCGGGAGTTTGAATTTGCCAACCTCGGTTTTATTCCGCTTTCTTATTATAAGAATCGTGATTACGCCTGTTTCTTCTCTGCTAACTCGGCTCAAAAACCTGCTCAGTTTGATACTCCGGAAGCGACGGCTAACAGTCGGATTAACTCTCGTTTGCCGTATATCTTCTTGCTTTCTCGTATCGCTCATTACCTGAAAATACTGCAGCGAGAAAATATTGGAACGACCAAAGATCGCCGCCTGCTTGAGCTTGAACTTAATAACTGGCTGCGCAGTCTGGTAACCGAAATGACCGATCCTGGCGATGACTTGCAGGCATCACACCCGCTGCGTGATGGGCGTGTCGTGGTGGAGGATATTGAGGATAACCCAGGTTTCTTCCGTGTGCGCCTGTATGCCATTCCGCATTTCCAGGTTGAAGGTATGGACGTCAGCTTGTCGTTAGTTTCACAAATGCCTAAGTCGAAATCTTAACGACGCAGCGCACAGGAGGTGCGATGAAGATCTATCGTCCGTTATGGAGCGAGGGGGCCTTTCTGGCTCCCCAGCAGTTTCAGCAACAGACACGTTGGGATGCCTATGTAGCTGACGTTGTTGCTCACATGTCGCTTTCATCACCGTGGGGCGTCATCAGCGCGGAGTTTGATGAAAGTGCGCTAACGGTTTCCCGTTTGAATCCCGTTAATCTGGTTGTGCGCTTTCCTGACGGTACGTTAGTGGATACAGGTATTTCAGATAACCTGCCTCCGGCGTGTGATTTATCGCATCTTACTGGTTACAGCAGCGTTGATATCGTCCTCGCGTTGCCGCTGCTTTCGGCTAATGGCGGCAATCTTTCATCAGGCAACGGCGTTAGCCGTCCGTGTCGCTGGCAGCAGGAGTGGCTGCCAGTACAGGATCTCGCAGGTCAGGAACGGACTGATATGGCAGTGCTGCGGCATGCTATCACCCTCCGCTATGCCCATGACGATAACAGCGCTTACCTGACTTGCCCGGTAGCTTGCCTTATTCGTAATGCTCAGGGGCAATGGGAGCTGGGACGCGATTTTTTACCCCCATCGCTTTCACTCTCTGCCAGCCCCTCATTAATCAATTCGCTCAGTGATTTGGTGCATCGTATCCAGGCTCGTTGTCGACGCCTGATGGCCTTGCGCCGCGAAAGTAACGAACGAATGGCGGATTTTGCGGTAGCAGATGTTTCGTTGTTTTGGTTGCTGAATGCGCTTAATAGCTCAGAGCCCGTTCTGAAAGAAATGCTGCAAAACCCAGGCCGTCATCCCGAACTTTTGTGGCGTGAGCTCGCGCGGTTAGCGGGCAGTCTGCTGACCTTTTCATTAGAAAATGATGTCAGCGTTGTGCCTCCATACCAGCACGCCAATCTGCAGCAGGTATTCCCACCCCTGTTTGCACTCCTGGTGGAACTGCTGGAGGCCAGCCTGCCATCTCGCGTTGTCGCTATTGAACTGACGCAGGAGAGACAGTTCTGGTATGGCGCATTGTCGGATGCTCGACTGCGTGAAGGCGCTGATTTTTACCTTTCCGTTCGTTCGGATCTTCCTGCGCATGTCCTCCTAACGCAATTTCCACAGCTCTGTAAAGCAGGGAGCCGGGCAGATGTATCTGATGTCGTCAATGTGGCACTTAGCGGTATTCCATTAAAACCGCTGACGCATGTACCTGCAGCCATCCCGTTACGACTGGAAAATCAATACTTTGCTCTTGAGATTAATCATCCAGCAGCCCAGGCCATGCTGGACGCCGGTAATTGCGCTTTCTATGTGCCGGGAACACTGGGAGAGATTCAACTTGAGTTATTCGCTGTATTAAGGGATTGAAATGTATAAGGATATTGATCAGGTATTCTGGCCAACCTGGCTTGCTGTCAGCCAGTTACGCGGCGGATCGGAAGTCGACGATGGGGCGGCTTTCTATCGCCGGGCCTGCCAATGGGTTGATTCTGCGCGTGAGACATTGCGTGACATGGGGTACAGCGAACACAGCGTTGAACACATGCTCTACACGCAATGTGCGTTACTGGATGAAAGCGTGTTGAAACGCAACCGGCAGGATAGCGGTTATATTACCTGGCTTGCGACACCTTTACAGGCCCGCTTTTTCAACACCACCAATGCCGGGGAAGAACTCTGGGAGCGCATCCGTACCGTTCTGCGCGAGCCCGTTCCTGATACCGCCGTATTAACCTGCTTTTATCGCGCAATCACGCTCGGTTTTGTGGGGCGCTATCGCGAGCAAGGTGACGAACGTCGTGAAGATGTTCTTGAAGCGCTGGCGACTCAGGCGATGCCTTTTAAATTAAAGCACGATGCGCCGGTAATTATGCGGGCTTCCGGCTTTTCTGGCGGTAAGCGCCGCTGGTGGCTGGCATGGATTGTCGGCGCGGTGGCGCTGGGTGCTTTGTGGTTAACATTTTCTCATGTCTTACAAGGGCAGATTGCTCAGCTTATTGGGCAGGGTTAAGACATGGCTCAGTTGCGAGGGATCGTTAACTATGTGCTGGCAACCGTCCTGGCTTTGTTGCTTGTCTGGGGATTCAGTCCGTTAAGTGCGGGTGTCCGGGGCGGCCTTACCGTCTTTATTTTACTGTTTTCCATTCCGGGGATCGTTTATGGCTGGCGTCAATATGGTCGGTTGAAGTCTGCTCATTCGGCTCATGAAGTTCCGCTCCCTCCGGAGAGTTTCAGTGGGCCTGTTGTGCTGGTGTGTGGAGATAATGCCCCTTTGTTTGCCGGACGCGGCGATTCTTGCGAGAGTTCGCAGGGCTGGTATTTATCTGTCCAGTCCCCGGAGCATTATATTGCTCTGGTTCGTCAGATAGCTGTGCAGCGTCCGGGGCTTCTTATGCGCGTTTCCGTGATGCTGGCATTGATCCCGGAACGGCATAATGATGAAGACGCGCTTAAGCACATGCTGCTCAGTTGGCGGCGTGTTGTGACCCAGAGTCGGCGTTGGTTATCAGGTATACCGCCGTTTTGGCTGTGCTGTTGGTTGAATTCGCCTCAATGCAATGAGGCTGTACGTTGGTTTATTCGAACACCCCAGGATGCAGAAGTGCAGTCGGCTACGGGATTAGACGATTTTGTTCCTTTCTCTTCGCAAGAGCGCCCGGCTCGCCATTCTCATCTTACACATGCAGTGTGGTTAGATAATTTACTCGGCTGGCTGAAGAGGGTGCAAGGCGATACGGAGCACCACGCTTCGCCTCTTTTCTCTGCTTTACGGGTGGTATGTTTTACCTCATTAGCGGTCTGCGAAAATAATCTGTTTCAACGGCATATCACTGCGCAAACAACACTTTCCCCTGCGACGTCAGCAGTGTCCGAGCTGCTGCCTTTTCCTGATTTAGTGCTGCCTTTTTTATCTCGCCGTCGGGCGCTGACAGCATTTCAACGTACGGTGGGCGTAAGTGGTCTGCTATGCGGTATTTTTGTCGGACTGGCGATGACGTGCAGCTTTATCAATAACCAACATCTCATCAGGATCACAAACGATCATCTGACGTTATACCGCCATCTTACCGGTAATCCTGTTGAGCCAAAGGTTCAGGCACAGGATCAGCTTCGTCGTGATGCGCAGCGTCTCGATCGCTGGTATCAGCGCGGTGAACCCCTTTCTCTATCAATGGGATTGTATCAGGGGATGAGATTGATCCCACCTTTGCTGGCCGCCATCAGCGACTGGCTGCCACCTGAAAAACCAAAAGTGACCTCTCCGCAAACCGTACGCCTGGACAGTATGTCGCTGTTTGATACGGGCAAATGGGCGTTAAAAGCAGGCTCAACAAAAGTACTCATTGGGGCTTTGGTCAATATCAAAGCCAAGCCCGGTTGGCTGATAGTCATCGCCGGACATACCGATGATGTGGGTGACGATAAATCTAATCAGCAGCTCTCTCTCAAACGCGCGGAATCTGTTCGCGACTGGATGCGTGATACCGGTGACGTCGCGGAGAGTTGTTTTGCCGTTCAGGGTTACGGCGAATTACGTCCCTACAAAAACAACGATACGCCGGAGGGTCGGGCTGCCAACCGCCGTGTAGAGATCAGTCTGGTACCGCAGGCTGATGCCTGTCGGGTGCCGGGCATGAAGGAACCGTCACCGCAAAGCGGTGACGCATTAGCGAAGTAAAAATGGAGAAAGAGTTATGGCAATTCCAGTCTACCTTTGGCTGAAAGATGACGGCGGCGCGGATATTAAAGGCTCTGTTGATGTAAAAGATCGTGTGGGCAGTATCGAAGTAGTAGCTCAGGAACATAACCTGTACATCCCTACCGATAACAACACAGGTAAGTTGACCGGGACGCGCATTCATACCCCGTTCCTTTTCACTAAGGAAATCGATGCCTCCAGCCCGTATCTGTACAAGGCTGTAACTACCGGTCAGACCCTGCGCCAGGCCGAGTTTAAATGGTATCGCATCAATGATGCGGGTCAGGAAGTGGAATACTTCAACACCACTCTGCACAACGTGAAAGTGGTGAAAGTAAACCCTGTGATGTACGACATCAAAGATCCCGCTAAAGAGAAGCATAACCACCTGGAACAGATTGAACTGCGCTACGAGAAGATCGTCTGGACGTATAAGGATGGCAACATTATCCATTCTGACGCCTGGAACGAGCGTACCACCGCGTAATGCACTAACGGATGAGGATTTCCTCATCCGTTTTTTTTATGCCCTCTGCTAAGCGTCCGGGGCGGGGTTTAGCAGAGAGTATCAACGTCACTATTACCTTATGGGCATTGGATTACGGCCACGGGCGGTAGCGTGCCTGAATACAGGGAGCCAGGAAGCAAATGGAACACCAGTCAGCAGTGTTATTACGACGTCTCAACCCCTATTGCGCCCAGGCGCTCGAAGCGGCGGCATCGTTATGTCAGACGCGCGCGCATGCAGAAATCACTCCCGAACACTGGTTACTGAAGCTGTTGGAGCAGGGGGAGGGCGATATGACTGTCATTGCTCGTCGTTATGAATGGGATATCGACAATCTCTGGCAATCGCTGCTGACGCATCTGGATGTTCAGCCTCGTTCCGTGAAAAGCCGCCCGCAGTTGTCTGATGCGCTCCTTTCTTTAATGCAACAAGCGTGGCTGTGTGCCGCAACGGATGAAAATTCGCAGATACGTGGTGTGCATCTACTGATGGCCCTGGTGGGAAAGCCTTCGCTACTGAAGTGTGATGGCCTGTGGCCTCTTCTGAGCGCCGGACATACTCAACTGGAACGCCTCCTGCCGCTATTAAATGTCCAGTCGGATGAACGTCCTGAGAGACAGCAAGAAGCCGCTCTGGCACAGGTTTCTCCTGATGATGAACCGCGTCCTGGCCTGGCTGAATCGACGTTATCGCCAGCATTACAAGGCGTTCTCGATAAATTTACGCTGGACGTGACCGCGAAAGCGCGTGCCGGCGATATCGACCCGGTATTTGGTCGCGATAATGAAATCCGGCAAATGGTGGATGTGTTGTCCCGTCGGCGAAAAAATAATCCCATTCTGGTCGGGGAACCCGGTGTCGGCAAAACCGCTCTGGTGGAAGGTCTGGCGCTGCGTATTGCTGAAGGTAACGTGCCGGATAGCCTGAAATCAGTAACATTACGCACGCTGGATCTTGGGCTGTTACAAGCAGGTGCCGGGGTGAAAGGTGAGTTTGAGCAGCGGTTAAAAAATATCATTGATGCCGTTCAGCAATCGCCAACGCCTGTTCTGCTCTTTATCGATGAAGCACACACCATCATTGGGGCCGGTAATCAGGCGGGAGGCGCTGACGCAGCTAATCTGCTAAAACCCGCTCTGGCCAGAGGTGAATTACGAACCATCGCGGCGACCACATGGAGTGAATATAAACAGTATTTTGAGCGCGATGCTGCGCTGGAGCGGCGTTTTCAGATGGTTAAAGTGGATGAGCCGGATGATGACACTGCTTGCTTAATGCTGCGTGGTCTGAAATCACGCTATGCAGAACACCATGGCGTTCACATCACCGACGAAGCGGTTAAAACTGCTGTTACGCTCTCTCGCCGCTATCTTACCGGGCGACAATTACCCGACAAAGCCGTCGATCTGCTGGACACCGCAGGTGCAAGAGTGCGGATGAGCCTTGATACTGTTCCGGAACCACTGACGCGTTTGAAGTCGGAGATCACCGCGCTTGAAATTGAAAAGCAGGCGTTGCTTGCAGACCTCGCGGTAGGAAATGGTCAGCATGGTGAAAGGCTGGCCACCATTGAACAGCGTGAAAATCGTCTGCTTATCGAACTGGATGAACGCGAAACCCAGTATGGTCAGGAATTAACGCTCACTGAGCAACTGCTGGCCAGCCGCCGTGATATTTCTCGTCAGGCGGAAACGGTTGAATTGCAACTGCAGCTAAGTATGCTTCAGCAGGGCCATCCTTTGCTGTTTCCGGATGTAGACGCGCGCACCGTTGCTACGGTAATTGCCGACTGGACCGGTGTACCATTGTCATCATTAATGAAGGACTCCCAGGCAGACTTGCTGACGCTTGAAACCCAGATGGGAGAACGCGTTGTTGGCCAGAATTACGCGCTGAATGCGATCGCACAGCGGTTGCGGGCATCAAAAACAGGACTGACGCCGGAAAACGGCCCACAGGGTGTGTTCCTGCTTACTGGACCAAGTGGAACCGGCAAAACGGAGACGGCGCTGGCACTGGCTGACATTCTGTTTGGTGGTGAAAAATCGCTAATCACGATTAATTTGTCTGAATATCAGGAGCCGCACACCGTGAGCCAGCTAAAAGGCTCACCTCCGGGATATGTGGGTTATGGTCAGGGAGGGATCCTGACCGAGGCGGTGCGAAAACGCCCCTATAGCGTGGTACTGTTGGATGAAGTAGAAAAAGCGCATCGCGACGTCATGAATCTGTTTTACCAGGTATTTGACCGTGGTTTCATGCGTGACGGCGAAGGCCGTGAAATTGATTTTCGCAATACCGTTATTTTGATGACCTCCAATCTTGGCGGTGACGCTGTAATGCAGATGCTGGAAGAACAGCCGGAAACCACAGAGTCTGAGTTGCACGAACTGCTGCGACCACTTTTGCGCGATCACTTCCAGCCAGCGCTACTGGCCCGCTTCCAGACGATTATCTACCATCCGCTCTGTGAATCTGCGTTACGTACGATTGTACAAATGAAACTGGATCAGGTTAGCCAGCGATTACTGCGTCACTACGGCATAACCACGACGATATCCGAGAGCCTTTTTGATGCCCTGACCGCCGCTTGCCTGCTACCGGATACGGGGGCGAGGAATATCGATAGTCTGCTCAATCAACAAATCTTACCTGTGCTTAGTCAGCAGTTGTTAACGTATCTTTCCCGGCAGCAAAAACCTCAGCAGCTTACTTTGAGTTGGCATGATGAAGAGGGAATGATGCTGGAGTTTAATGATGAGTAAACGTAACGATATTATTGAACCTTCCGAGTGGACATCGGATCGTAAAACAGGGCTTGTTTATAGCGAAATATTGGGATGGATAGATATAGGCCATGCACAGGGAAGTGATATTAAAAACCTACTGATAGATATAAAACGAGGTGAATCAGGCCGTGATGGTTATTATGAAGTCATTTATAGCCAAAAGATGTTTGTATATCATCGCCAGTTTGGTACAGGAAAGTTTGTTAGGTGGCGTATCAAACAAGGTTTATCTGCATGTGAGAAAAACAGCGTTGCGTTAGCCATGATGATGACGACTGCACGCTTGTTTGAAAGTTTGCAATCTAATTTGTGTTTTAGTTGGTATACCGACAGTGGTTTTAGCGGAGAGGACCTTACCTCCGATCTTTTAGGCTTCTATCGGGCAATTCTTCCCTCAGACTACCAGTCAAGACTGAGGCTCGTCAGTAAAGAGCAGGCCCTGAGTAGATGGGATTTTTATGGGCCGATAGGCAATTATAAGAATAAAGGATTTTTACCATTACTGTTTCCAGAACCCATGGATAACTGTGCTGTGCATAAACCCTATAAGGGAAGCTTACCTTCGTTTATGACATGGGTGCAACCGTGGAGTGACTTCACTTCTGGTCGGATAGAAGTTATCACCGGGGATGGCGGTTATTATTCATTTTTGTCGAGGTGAATGGTAATGAGCTACTATAAAATAATACTGATGACGATTGTTTTGATTTTTTTGTCACCGTTGTTAATACCCTGGCCAGATAAATTAGAATATCGGGAAAGCGATCTTTTTAACTATTATTTCTACACCGATGTTGATATCAAGCAGGCTCCAAGGATATCAAATGATTATTACTTTGAATATATTTCTCCTGATGGGAGTACACGAGAAACAAATCTTATTATTTTTCGCGGTGGTGATGCAGGCATTATTCGTAATTATCTAACAGGTCTTGGCTTTCATCTTTATGATTATAGTAATAATGGAAGGGAAGAGCTTTGGATATCAAATGATAATCGTCAATTTACTTTTTCTATTGTCACTAATGAGAAAACGGATTTGGTTAGTCTGATAAAAACAATGCGTTGAACGCAGCTTTTATTATCTGAAAAATAGCTCTTTATAAAATAACAAGGGTTAAATATATGGGAATGTCTGAATCACTGGGTGGCGGGATTTCATTTATAAATGAAAATACATTAAACCGTTATCAATTGTATATCCCTTCATGCAAATCTGTACTGGATGTTATTAGCTTTAATGGTACAGAGGAAATGAGTTCGTTGTATCGATACGTAGTAAATTTTTCCAGCCATGACAAAGACATTGCAGCAGAGTCGATACTTAGAAAATCAACAACATTGACCATGGGAATGGGGAAGTTAAGTGAGTTAACTGCCCGCAAAATGGTACATGGTATTGTAACATCGTTCCATCGTATCAGTGGTTCAAAAGACCAGGCAACCTATCAGTTAATCATTGAACCTTTTGTCGCGTTGCTGAAAAACCAATTTCGTACACACCGTTTCTTTATTAATATGTCAGTTCCGGAAGTTGTTACTCAAATTTTACAGGAACATGGTTTAAAAGACTGGGAATATAATTTTGATTTGGTAATGGAATATCCAAAAAGAGAGCAAATTAATCAGTATCAGGAGAGTGATCTGATTTTTATTGAACGCCTGCTCTCTGAAGTTGGGATTTTCTTCTTCTTTAGGCTTCAGCCTGATGCTGGCACTGAGGTGATCTATTTTGCTGACAAACAAAGCGCATGGGAGTTTGGCAAAACATTACCGCTGAATAGTCCCTCCGGAATGAATGACAATGGCATCGACTCAGTCTGGGATATTCAGTTCCAACAGTCTGCGGTGCAGGCATCGGTTACTGCCGGGGATTATAACCATCGCCAGGCTCAGAAAATATTATTTTCTGCACAAACCGATATGACTTACGGTGAAGGTGACGAGGTGACTTACGGGGATGTTTACCACTATCGCCCACGCCATCTTGAAACGGGTGATAAGGTTTCGCCGGCGCCTGAGACAGGGAATTTTTGGGCGCGTCTGGAACATGAGCGTTATCTCTCCTCACAAGCGACAATCTCTGGATTATCAACCGATGTAAGCCTCAGCCCGGCTCAGGTCCTGAATATTACGGAATCGACACCTGTCCCAACGCTTCCTGTCAGCGTGCGTAACAGCTTGCTGGTTACGGCGGTTTCATTCAGCGCAAGCCGAAAGGAAGCGCTACAAGTGGTGTTGATGGCGACCATTTACAGTGAAACGCGCTGTTGGAGACCTCCACTCAAACCGCGACCAGTAATTAGCGGTACGCTAATGGCACGTGTTTCAAGCCCGAAAAAGAATGATGAATATGCTCATTTAAATCAGAGCGGGCTTTATTGGGTTAAGTTTGATGCGGACCGCGATGCTAAACAACAGGGCTACGAAAGTATGCCAGTACGCCTTGCCAAACCCTACGGCGGCGACACTTACGGTATTCACTTCCCGCTGATACAGGGCACAGAAGTGGCGGTGGCGTTCCATGAAGGGGACCCGGACCGGCCCTATATCGCGCATGCGCTGCATGACTCCCGGCATCCGGACCACGTGACACAGGCAAACCATACCCGCAACGTCATCCGCACGCCGGCGAACAACAAGCTGCGTATGGAGGATAAACGGGGCGAGGAGCACATCAAGCTCAGCACCGAGTACGGCGGGAAGACGCAGCTGAACCTGGGGCATAACGTGGATGCGGGGCGTGCGCTGCGGGGAGAAGGGGCTGAGCTACGCACGGACGACTGGGTGGCGGTACGCGGTGGTAAAGGGGTCTTAATTAGTGCTTATAACCAGCCGCAGGCCCAGGGAGAGATGTTGGACATGCGGGCTGCAATTGCTGAGCTGCAAAATGCACTCGAACTGGTTACAGCGTTAGCGAGTAGCGCCAAGGTATCCGGTTCACTTGATGCCGATATTGCTTCACAGCAGGAACTGACGAAAACGCTGGCGCAATTAAAAGGAGCGGGTTTGTTACTGAATGCCCCTGCTGGCATAGGTGTGGCCACTCCCAAAAATATACAGCTCACCACAGGCCATTCTTTAACTGTCACAACGGGAGAAAATGCAGATCTGACGTTGTTTAAACGTCTGACCGTTGCCGCCGGAGAAGCAATTAGTCTGTTTGCCCAAAAAATGGGTATGAAAATTTTTGCTGCCAGAGGAATGATCGATATTCAGGCGCAAACTGATGCGATGCGATTGCAGTCAGATAAAACGATGAATATTAATAGCGTTAATGGCGAAGTTGTTTTAAACGCTCAGCAGGGGATTACGCTCACCAGCACTGGCGGGGCGTATATAAAAATCAAAGATGGATCCATCGAGCTTGGGGCACCGGGGAGTCTTAAGCTAAAAAGTCTTGATATCCAGTGGGGGGGAGTAGGCATCCTGGAAAAAGCACTTAAGCCGATGACTGTTTCTGACCCGCAATATAAATACCCTATGAATGGTTCTTTTCAGATCGTTGATAAAGGGGATGGTAAGCCTAAACCTTACATAAAATATCGTATTGAAACTGAAAGTGGTGAAACTATTCGTGGTGTGACTGATGAGAATGGATATACCCAATCTCATTACGGCCTTGAACCCCAGACTATGAAATTATTCTTTGAATAAAACCAGGTTGGTATCATGAGCGATACATCCACATTACCCGTAGCAGAGAATCAGTTAAGTAAAAAAGAAAATAATACCGTACAGATATCACATGAATCATGTGATATCTATTATTGCACTGAAAGTCAGGAGTTATTATTCTTAACGACGGCAGCAGCGAAAAATATTGATGAGCATGCCAGTGAAATAATGACGGCGGTTGATGAATTTCATCAGGCTAACGAGGAATATTCTAAGGCTGTTGAAGAGTTTGGTGTGTTAAATTCAAAAATAGAGGAAAGTTCTGCACTTACAGACAAAGAAACTAATATTTCTAATCAAGAAGCTAATTTAACCGGCAAAAGGGATGCTTTACAAAAAGTAATTGGTAAGTTTGAATCCGAAGGTGCTGGTTATGATGAT
Source organism: Citrobacter sp. Ce006 (assembly GCF_030336535.1). Classification (NCBI taxonomy): domain Bacteria; kingdom Pseudomonadati; phylum Pseudomonadota; class Gammaproteobacteria; order Enterobacterales; family Enterobacteriaceae; genus Citrobacter; species Citrobacter sp. Ce006. The sequence continues at coordinate 2,362 of NZ_JAOWDO010000057.1, read as the reverse complement.
GTGGTTGAGCTCATCCCTATCTCTCGAAAAAATGGTGGCGCTGGCACTAAGAAACGCTATGCTTTTGCAAAAAAAGGATATGTTGATAATTTAGGAGCAGGAGTCAGACATAAAGTAAAGTTTAAACAATCGGATGCGGATAGTATCCTAAAAAGAGAAAATGGTAATATAACAGGAATATCAGTTTCTAAATTAAAAAAGCAGATTAAAGATCTGGAGTTCGAAAATAAAGGTGTAAACCTTTTTGATCCAATTGACAAGAAATTAATAGATGAAACGTTAACGGGCTGGGCAGAAAGCTGGAATAACAGTCTGGTTTCGCATAAAGAAATTGGCCAGTTTATCGATTTTTCAGCGGGTGCGCAGTTCATGCGCTGCACGTCTAATTTGGCGGCTTCTGCCGAATGGGATCCATCAACGGGCGAGTTGGCCATCAAAGGTGAGTTTAAGGCCACGCTTTCTCTGGCTTCTGGCATTGTTGAAACGACATTTTATCTTCCGGATCGCGTCGGCTGGAGCCTGACATTTCAGCCTGAAAATCGAACTGAGCCATTAAAAATGGGAATGCTCAGAGTTTATCTGAAAACCTCACTGATTGGCTTTGTGGGGGCTTCTGCCCAGGCAGAAGCGCAATTGCAGATTACTACCTATGGCGGTAAGCAAATGATTATGGGTAACAGCGCCGGGCGTCTACCGAGATTTAGCGAACGGCATGTGAGCGGTGCAACCTTCCATAAGGCCAGAGAGGAAAACGAAGATGGCGCCAAAGTGAGCGCAGAGGCTTTTGGCGGCGCGCGCGCAGAACTAAAGCTCGCAGGTGGAGTACAGTGGTTGCAGCCGCCGGAACTTACCGTACGCCAGGGCAAGACCGGAGATGATGCCAAAGAAGCTAACGAGTTCGCCGATTTTTGTACCTTTACTGAAAGTCTGGTCGGAATGGCCGGCGCCGGAATTGGTGGTACTTTTCAGTGTGATTTTGTTAACGGTAAGTTTTGTTTCAAGATCGCGGCCAGCCTCTGTGTCGGACTCGGGGCAAAAGGTAGCTTTGAAGCCGAAGTGGATTTTGACAAATTTTATGAATTTTCAAAATGGCTCATTTATCAGTTGTATGGATTAGACTATGCCTTTTTTGAAATAATGGCACAGAAAGCTTTTGAGGCCTTTACCCAGGTTAGTGTTTTACTGCTTTCAGATATGGAGGAATCAATAGCTAAAGGGCTTAAAAGTTCACAAGAAACATTAGTTACAATAAAAGAAAAATATACTAGCTTGGTAGAAATTATTGAGTCCGCCTTTGATGAATCGGAAAGAAGAAATCAGCTGGCAGCAAATATTATTAAGAGCCCTGATTTACTTCTGATGCGTACCCCTGAGGCCAAAGGAATATTACTCTACTTGCTTACCCGCCACAGTACCGCAGATCATTTTGATTTTGATAATCGTGGTGATTATTTTATCGATATTTATCAGGAGCGCAAACAAGCGATTATTGTCGTTTTACAATCCATCCAGACGCAGCGGGAATGGTTCCAGATATTTAGCCGATTTAATGCCAGTGGGAGTGACATGGCAGAGGGTAACTCTGCCTTAAAATATATGGTGGCGCAAAATTCAATGAATGCGGTAAGGCGTTTTCTCCAGGAAGGCTTCGATAAAGTCAATGAAATGGATCTTATCTATAAAAGATTAAGAACGACGCCTGCCTGGGGATATGCCCTGACGATGAACAATACCACTGCGTATCGCTTAACGACGGCGGATAACCCTTTTTATCCGCGTATGGGAACATTTTCACCACTGTCTGGCGCAAATTCTGAGGAATGGTCATGAAGATGAAATATCCGTTATTACTCCTGAGCCTGGCAGTCAGCGCGATGGCTGGCTGCGATCAAAACCCCACCTCAGTCCCCCCCCGGCACAGTGCGGAAGACCAGGCCCGGCTGCAGGAATTTGTGGCGCAGATAAAGTCAGAGCAGGTATTTGTGGAAGGCGGTGAATACCTGATGGGGGATTTTGGCGAAGAGTATGGCGTGGAGAGACTGCAGTACGACGGGCGTAAAGACAGCAAGCCTTTGCACCGGGTGGAGTTAAGCAGCTATTCGCTGAGTAAGTTCAAAGCCAGCAACCAGCAGTATCAGTTTTATCTGGCCTGGAATGGCCTGAAGGGCCGAGAGGTTAAGGGGCGTTTAAGCGGGAGGGACTGGAATGATAGTAAACGGATCCCGGATACGCCAGCCCGCGTGGACTGGCACGAAGCGGAGCGGTACTGCGCGTGGCTTGGGGAAGTGACGGGTCTGCCGTTCTCGCTGCCGACGGAAGCGCAGTGGGAATACGCGGCGCGTAGCCGGGGTAAATATGTGGT
>NZ_JAOWDO010000056.1:0-161839 GCF_030336535.1 Citrobacter sp. Ce006 | reverse complement strand
CGGCTATGCCATTAAAGACAAGCCTTATCCCGATGGCACCACTGTACGCTGTGCGGTGAACGCTGCGGAGGCGGTGAAATAAACGTTTACTGTTATTTATTAATTGAGAAGAGAGAATTATGCCTCAAAATATGTCTGCGCCATCATCGGGACCTTGCTCCTTAATTTCCTTAAAAAAACGATTGTTGGATTTAAATGAATATCATGATGCTCCATTTACTATACAGGAGGATGGCAATGACCTTGTTGTTATTTGTGATTATGTCGATGCGAAATGGGAAAATATCTATGGTGTTGGCGGTTTAAAAGGAAGGTTTCAGATCAAGCTTTTATTTGATGATGTTGGTAAGCAGGTTGGCTATCAGGAGAAATCAACCAGTAGTGAATGGGAGGCTGGACCGGAAAAAATTGGTTTTAAAAAAGAATTTCAGTTAGGTCGGAGGAAAGAATTCAAACTAGGTGGAGCCTGGGGACTAAAGAAGAATGGAGAGTTAGGAAAGGTTTACAGTTACGATTTTGAATCATCCAGTGTCACCGCTCCTATTTTTAATGTCATAAAAGAATCTGGTTGGCGAATAAAATCAACTTTTTATGTTGGGAAGAAGCGGTCAGCAAAATTGAAAGTTTTTGCCTGTCTGGCATTTATCGCTATTCTAACAATATCTATTCTTTCCTTTGTGTTTTTTATGACGACAGGCGTTAAGGAGGCTGCAAGAGCTGAAATAGATTTGTTACGTGAAAATTCCTATATATTAGCCTATGCACAAACTGCTAGTGAGATGCGCGAGAAGATCACAAGTGAAGATTTTAAGTTGGCAATGAAATCTTATAATTTTGAAAATATAGAGGATTATAGTTTTAATAATATATCCGTCGAAGGTGGCAGAGGTGTACTTTCAGGAAGTGTTAAATTTAATGATGGTAATGTATTCGATATTACTATTATTATGATCCAGGAAGAGAGCATGTGGAAGATGTTATCAGTTGATATCGGATAGTTTTGTTCGAAATAAAGAGGGTGAAATATGCTTGGCGTTATTCGTCTTTCAGATAAAACGACTCATGGCGGTATTGTCCTTGAAGGGAGTTCTGGCGTTATTTTTATGGGATTGCCGGTTTCTTGTATGCTGGATAAAGTTTTCTGCCCAATACATGGCGAAACAATTATAATTGAAGGAGATTTCGGTTCCAGAATTAATGGTAAGCCTATCGCTCTCCATGGTCACCGTTGTGGATGTGGTTGTACATTAATTTCCTCATTACCTATTGCTGGAAGGCTGTAACATATGCCAATCGATCTTAAAAAGATCCCAGAGAAAACCGAATTACCAGTCCCCCCAGATAAATTTCGTTGGTTAATTACCATACTTCTCTGTATTGTTTTTGGGGCAGTATTAGTATTCTCATTTTGGCGTGAAAATGAATCTACACATACAATCTGGTTTTGGTTTTGCTCTCTTTTTGTTCCTTTTTTAATTAGTTCTATAGGTTATGTTTTTCAATTGCGACGTTATGAAAATGAACGTGATCGTGTCATCTGGTGGAATCACTTACACCAGCAGCAATACGATGAGCAGGTTGCTTTAGGAAAATTAGCTATGGGGGTGTTGGCAACAGCATATATTACTCCAGTCGCCAGAAATAAACTGGCAGCGGCGCTTTTACAAGGGGGGAGTGAACTTCAACCATTTTTTCACCCTCAATATCAGAGGATGTTAAGTACTGCACTAATTTCCCCACAACTTAGAGATGTGAGTGAGGGCGGTTATCTGCGACGCATGGAACAATTACTGACGGATATTATTCGACAGTTACAACCAGAATTCGAGGAATTTTCTGGAAGTCTCCATATCCGTATTCAACATGATGGTACGCTGAAGAATGAAACGATTAATACCGTTTGGCGTCGGGTTTGTTTATTCTCTTTCGATGACAAAAATCTGACTATCTGCGCAGAAAGTGACGGAGTAATGTGGATTGATAAGTGTCTGGATTATCAGGAGTCGACATTAATTCTTTCTATTGAGATTAATTTGTTTCTTGAACCACGAGACCAGCAGGTCGAATCGGTATCTGCTATATTGCTGGCCTCACCAGACTGGCTAACTCAACATCATGTAACACCGCAGTCATGGATACATCGTCCGGTAGTTATGGACGAGCCTGGGGAATCAGTAACAACCGTGACGTTATGGGGAAACATAACGACAGATCTGCCGTGGTTTTTTTGGCGTAGCCAGACACAAAGCGAAACATTGGCTCTGGTACTCCAGTCAATGGAACAATCTGGATATATGTTATCGAAAAAAGGAGATTTCGTGTTGGATGATACATTTGGTAAGCTGAACTCGGTAGTTGGGAATATTATTTTAATATGTGCTAACGAACATGCTGTTAAATCAAATATGGCACAATGGCTATTAATTAATGATAAAACCACTCATATGCTTATTGTTCATCCGGTATAACCTTGATGAAGGGTGATGATGTGAAAAATAATAAGCGTGTAAGTACGTGGTTTATTGTTATGCTGATAGTAGCTACGGGGGGATTTTTCATTTGGGTAGAAAATCCATTGATTCATATTTCAACCATGGAGAAAAAACTAAATGCGTCACTGATAGTTGCTGGTATATGTATCACAATATTACTTTTTGATGATGCAATTGTTCGTTTATGGCAAATGATTATTTCAAGAAGTTATTTTCAGCGTTTTAACCTATTGTCTGGTTTAAGTAATTCTGGGCGTAAATCAAAGAAAGCTATTAAAAATAGTCGTGCTGAAATTTTAAATCATGTACTTACATATCTTCGTCAGAGTTACGGTCGCCGCTGGCGCGCCAAAACGCGTATCCTGCTGGTGATGGGGGATGCCTCTCAGGTTGAGCAACTGGTGCCAAAACTCACCACTCAGCGCTGGGTTGAAGGGGATGGCGTGGTGTTAATCTGGGGAGGTACGCTCACTGAAACGCCAGATGCCTCGTTGTTTGATGCGATACGCAAGCTGCATCGGCGTCCGCTGGATGGGATTGTATGGGTAACCCCCACTTTTCAGCACCAGGATACACTGGTTCAATCGGCACCTGTTGTCTCTTTAACCGCAGAACAAATAGATAATGCCGCCCGCCATCTTCAGGCTGTTTTTACCACGCTCCGCTGGCGAGTACCGGTATACCTTTGGTCGCTGAATGGCGCTCAATTCGTCCGGGATGACGTAACCTTGCACTCTGCGACGTGTTTGTTCCCTGCAGGATGCACCACGGCTTTATGTCGTTCGCAGTTGACCTCGTTGGCAATGCAGATGGCGGAGCAGGGTACGCAGCAGGTTACGCGAAATATCCGCGATAATTTCTTACTGAAAATGGCTAATTTGCTGATGCCTGGCGCAGAAGCCATCAGCGAATCGTTGTCCACTTTTTTCAGCCCGCATCGGCCTCTGCCGCTGGCGGCGGTAATCATGAGCCAGTATGCGGAAGATACTTCATCGCTCATCGCGCATGCCTGGATGCGTGATGAGCGCTGGCGTGCGCTGCTTGATTCACTCCCTGCGTTACCTGCTGAACTAAAGGCACAGCGTACAGGCCGTTCAGGGATGCGCGTGTTGGCCGTCTGTACAGTCGGTTTGATGCTGCTATGGGGGGCGGGAATGGTGGTATCTTTTCTGGCTAATCGCAATCTGATTGGCGAAAGTCTGGACCAGGCGAGCCTGGCAGGCGGTGCGGATAAACCGCTCGCCGAGCGTCTTACGGCGCTGTCTGCTCTGCAGCAAACGCCAGGCATGCTTCGCTGGCGTCAGCAGAATGGGACGCCGTGGTACTACCGTTTCGGCTTAAGCCAAAATGATGCTCTGCTGGATGCACTATGGCCGCGCTATACGCGTATCGCTATTCCGCTCCTGCGTGATGAAGCCGCCCAACATCTTACCCAGGAATTAACGGCTTTAACCCGACTGGCTCCAGACAGCCCGCAGTTTGCCGCCCAGGCAAAGATCGCCTACAACCAGTTGAAAATGTATCTGATGCTTTCGCGGCCTGAGCAGATGGAGGCGTCATTTTTTAGTCAGGCGCTGATGCAAGACTGGCCGGAGCGAGCGGGTATTTCGCGCGCATCATGGCAGGGCGTTGGCCCTGGGCTCTGGCAATTCTGGGGAGAGAACCTTCAGGCGCATCCTGAATGGAAGATAGCAGCCGATAAAAATCTTATTAGCCAGGTGCGAACGCTGTTAATTCGTCAGATGGGGATCCGCAATGGCGAAGCCGCCCTGTATCAGAAAATCATTGAACAGGTAACGCCGCATTACACCGATCTTCGTCTGGAAGACATGACCGGCGATACCCGGGCAGAGCACGTATTTTATACCCGCAGTTCAGTTGCTGGCGTGTATACCCGCAAAGCCTGGGAAGAGGAGGTTTTGCCCGCCATTGAGAAAATCGTCAACAACCGTCGGGAAGAAATGGATCAGGTGCTGGGAGATGATACGCATTCTGCAAGTGACCCTCTCTCTCCACAGGCCTTAAAGGTGCGTCTTAGCGAGCGTTACTTCACGGATTTTGCCGACAACTGGCTGGATTTTCTCAACAGTATTCGCTGGAAGCGCACCCAGACGCTAAGTGATGCTATCGATCAACTCACGTTGATTGCAGATATCCGTCAGTCTCCTCTGGTTGCGTTAATGAATACGCTCGCCGTTCAGGGACGCACAGGGTTAACCGGAGAAGCGCTGTCGGATTCGCTGGTGAAGTCGGCAAAGGATCTATTTAACACCAAAGAAAATCAAATCATTGACCAACATGCGCGGGAAGAAGGCCCTATGGCGAGTACCTTCTCGCCAATCCTGGCATTGATGGATGAACAATCGGCTGGGCAGGATATCAGTCATCTGAGTCTGCAAACCTACCTGACCCGGGTAACGCAGGTCAGGCTGAAACTCCAGCAGATTACTAACGCTGCCGATCCGCAAGGCATGAGTCAGGCCCTGGCGCAAACGGTGTTTCAGGGTAAAACCATCGATCTCACCACCACGCGTGACTATGGCAATCTGGTGGCTGCCAGTCTGGGGCAAGCATGGAGTGGATTTGGTCAAACTATGTTTGTTCAGCCACTGGAGCAGTCATGGCAGCAGGTGTTGCAACCCACCGCGGCGGGCCTGAATGCGCAATGGAAGGCGCTGATTGTGAATGACTGGAACAGCGCATTCGGCGGACGTTATCCGTTTCGCGATGTTGGCAGTGAGGCTTCTCTGCCGCTGCTGGCGCAATATCTGCGAAGCGATAACGGGCGAATCCCGCATTTTCTCGAAAGTCATTTAAGCGGTGTGCTGCATAAACAGGGAAGTCACTGGGTTGCCGACACGGTGAATGCTCAGGGCCTGGAGTTTAATCCGGCGTTTCTCGAGGCGATGGACCAACTCAGTCAAATTGCGGATGTCGCATTTATTCGTGGAGAAGCCGGGATGCGTTTTGAACTGCGTCCCGGAACGGCGCGGGACGTGATGCAGACTGACCTCGTGCTGGATGGGCAGAAACTCACTTACGTTAATCAGATGCCAGCGTGGAAAAACGTTGTCTGGCCTGCTGATACGCAAGCGTCAGGGGCAACCCTAAGCTGGGTGAGCACCAATTCGGGAACCCGAATCTACTCAGATAACCCCGGTACCTGGGGGTGGATCCGACTGCTTGAGAAAGCGGAGATAACCGATAACGCTGGCGTGAGTAGCGGTTTTAACCTGCGCTGGACTGCGCAGGATGGATTGCCGCTGAACTACACCCTGCGAACTGAAGCCGGTGAAGGTCCGCTCGCATTACTCAAACTCCGCGACTTTGAACTACCAGAAGCAATTTTTGTTGTTAGCGGCAAGATTTCCTCAGAGGAAGAAGAATGAGCGCTCTGAAACGTCTATTGGCTGCCAGCACGGCTTCGCCAGATGAACAACAGCAACTAATGGAACAGGCGCAAACGCAGACTGCGCTATGGCAAAACTGGCTATTGCCCATTTCAGCAGCCAACCCCGGTGGTGAAGATCCAGGTTATGACGATGATTTTCAGCATATGCGAGAGGAGGTGAATAAACTTTCTGGTGCACAAACGGATCTCATCATTGAGCTTGCGGAAAAAATCCTGATCCACACCTGTAAGGATGTCCGTGTTGTCACGTACTACACATGGGCGCGTTTGCATCAGGATGGTGAGTCCGGCCTGGCGGATGGTCTGATTTTGCTGGCTGGCCTGATGCAGCAATATGGCGATTCTCTCCATCCTTTAAGAGCCAACAGCTATAAGGCCGCCCTTGAATGGCTGGCAGGCGGGAGGATGCTGGATAGTCTGGCGCGTTTTCCCGAAGTTTCACGACCTGACGCGCAACGGATCGCCGGTGCGCTGATGCTGCTTGAGCAGCAGTTTAGCCAGCGAGAGGAGAGTATTCGTCCTGGGCTTGGGGCGCTCTATAGCGCGCTGGAGAACCGTCTGGCCCAATCTGGCGGGGCTCAGGCATTGGTACCGCAAAATATCAGTGCTCAACCCAGTCGGCACAGCGCAGAAACCCCCGTCCTCAAAGGTATTGCCTCTGGTCGTGAGCTGCTGGAACAGGCACGGGTGTTGGCAAAATACTTAAGCGATCAGCCGGATGGCTGGCTGGCGGCGCATCATTTGATGAAAAGCGTGCGGCTCGATACGGTCAGCCAGCTTCCTCCGCCAGATGGCGCCGGACGTACGCGCCTGGTGCCGCCCAAGAGTGATTATCGCGCGCAGCTTAAACGTCTGTATTTGCAGCAAAGTTGGACTGAACTGATTGAGTTAACGGACAGCTTATTTGTTGAGGGAGTGAATCATTTCTGGCTGGACGTGCAGTGGTACCTTCATCAGGCATTAATGAGGGCGGGATCGCCTTGGGATAAAAATGCCGCGATTATCATCAGCGATCTGAAAATGCTGCTACATCGGATGCCGGGTCTGGAAACGCTGGCTTTTAACGATGGAACCCCCTTTGCTGACGATGTCACCCGTGAGTGGATAGCCCGTGATGTGCAACAGCAAAGTGACTGGCAGACTGAAAAAGTCGCCGCGGCTAGTGCAGGAGCGGACGACGATATTCTGCTACTTGAAAGTGAGGCCCTGGTGCTGGCGGATAGCGAAGGCGTTGAAGCCGCGCTCGCCTGGGTTCAGGCACGTCCTGGCATTGTTTCAGGTCGACAGCGTTGGTTACGCCAACTGTTGATGGCCCGTCTGACGGAACAATGTGGGTGCAACGATCTCGCGCTGCATTTGCTTGGGGAATTGAATACCACAGCACACTCCCTCACTCTCAAACAATGGGAGCCTGAGCTACTGTTTGAAGTTAAAGCGCGACGGCTGAAACTTCTGCGTTTAAAAGCCAACCGCAGTGAAAGCGACAAAGCGCGTCTGGCGCCAGAGATGGACTCACTTTTGTCCGGCTTGGTCGCCATTGATCCTGCCAGAGCCGCCGTTTTGTGCGGCTAAAACAAAATAAGCGAACTATAAAATGGAAGATTTAACTCTGCGTTATTATGACGCGGAAATGCGTTATTTAAGGGAAGCGGCAAAAGAGTTTGCGCAGGCGCATCCGGATCGTGCAGCGATGCTGGATCTGGATAAAGCCGGCATACCCGATCCTTATGTGGAACGGTTATTTGAAGGTTTTGCATTTTCGATGGGGCGATTGCGCGCTAAAATTGACGATCATCTCCCTGAATTTACCGAAGGCTTGATGAGTCTGCTGTGGCCGCATTATTTACGTACCATTCCCTCCTTAAGTGTTGTCGAGCTTTTACCAGATATTGATGTGCTAAAAATGAGCGAGCAGATTAACGCGAGATTTGGCGTATTGTCACAGCCCGTTGGCCCTAAAAAAACGGTATGTCAGTATCGTACTACTCAGCCCGTCACACTTAATCCGCTGTCTGTCACGGCGGTGAATATCGATGCCGAACCTGACGGACGCTCGGTCATCCGTATGCGAATAAAGTGCAATCCACAGATGGACTGGTCGCAAACCGATCTGACGCACCTCAGCCTTTACCTCAGCGGTGACGCGCCGGTGACCCACGCACTGCACCTTGCTTTGACAAAGCGTCTGGCTTTTCTTTATTTGAGACTCCCCAACAGCGTAGAACGTATTCGACTGGAGGGTTACTTTTCCCCGGGCGGATTTGCCGATGAAGACAGTTTGTGGCCAAAAGGGGATACGGCGTTTGGCGGCTGGCAATTGTTGCTTGAGTATTTTACGTTCCGCGAAAAATTTATGTTTGTCCATCTTAACGGTCTGGAAAAGATATCGTTTCCTGCGGGTATAGACTGCTTTGAAATAGAAGCGGTACTGACTCAACAGTGGAGTTCTGAGCTTCCTGTGGGGAGTGAAAACATCCGTCTTCATTGCGTTCCGGTTATTAATCTTTTCACGATTGAGGCCGATCCGCTGGTAGTTAATGGTCTGGAAAGCGAATATTTGCTGCGTCCGCGAAGGTTGCAGGATGGCCACACGGAAATATATGCAGTCGATGCAGTTTCAGGTTCACAGCGAACGCGTAATGCTGTTTATGCTCCTTTTACCAGCTTTCGCCATAAGGGAGGCATGATGCGCCGGAACGCGCCCGAGCGTTATTACCATACTCGCGTCAGACGCGGCGTATCCGGATTATATGATACATGGCTGATCCTCGGAGGAGATGCCTGGGAACGGGATCGTCTTGCTGAGTATGAAACCTTGTCTTTGAAAGTGACCGGCACAAACGGTCAACTACCGCGGCGAGCTTTGCAAAGTACATTGCTCAATCGTTGTGAGCAGATCCTCCAGACGCCCCTTGCCGTGCGCAATCTGTGTAAACCGACGCTACCTGCTTACCCTCCCGCTGAGGATCGTTTTCACTGGCGAGTGTTGAGCCACCTGGGCTCCAGCTTTCTGAATATGATGGCCAGCGCTGAAGTGCTCAAAGGAACGTTGTCTCTCTATAACTGGCAGGATGATGAGCTTAATTATCGTCGCCTGGATGCGATCATGAATGTTCAACAACATGAAATACAGCGCTTTGAAAAAGGATTTCTACTTCGTGGGGTGGACATCGAAATAACGCTTGATGAGAACGGATTTACAGGTGAAGGCGATATTCATCTGTTTGGTGAAATGCTTAATCGCTTTTTTGCATTGTATGCGGATATTCATTTGTTTAATCAGCTTACTTTAATCATACAGCCGGCAGGGAAAAGCTTGCGATGGAAAGAGAATCACAATCAGCGGCTACCCGGCTGCTAAATAGCCTTGGCGAAAACCTGCCACGTACCAATTTTTATCGTTTCTGTCAGTTGTTGGAACAAGGGAACCCGCAAGCGCCAGGTCCTGGGAGCCAACAAAGTCCGCGCTTCGATGCCATTCGTTTTCGCCCTCATCCGGGGATGGGGTTTCCGGCGGGTGAGCTTAAAAGTGCAGAATATGATCCGCAGCAACCCACACTGCCGCCAACGGTTCGTGTCACTTTTATGGGGTTGTATGGCGTGGAGTCGCCGCTGCCGACGACCTATCAGGATGATATTGCCCAGCGCCAGGAAGGTTCGGACGTTGCCGCTGAGTTTCTGGATATTTTTAACCATCGCTTAATTACGCAGTTTTACCGAATCTGGCGAAAATACAGCTATCCAGCGACCTTTCGACCAGGCGGAACAGATGAAACATCACAATATTTACTGGGGTTGACCGGATTGGGGATTCCGGGATGCGGCAAACAAACCGAGACCCCGTTATCGCGTTTTTTGGCGCTGCTGGGAATAATGAGAATGCCAACGCGTACGGCGGAGGGTATATCCGCGCTGGTTTCTTTATTATCGCCAACAACAAATACTACCGTGACTCCTCATGATAAACGCTTAATCCTGCTGGATAAGGCGTTAAAAATGAGCACGCGGCAACCTGTTAGCCTCCACTCTCGTCCGGTGATGGGACGCAGCGCCGTAGATATTAACAGTCAGGTACTCATTACGCTTACAACGAGCGTTACCGATGAGGTTCGTGACTGGTTACCGGGCGGCCAGCTTTATCATGATTTTCTCGCGCTGATGCACGTTTATTTAGGTGCCAGAGTGAATGCCAGGCTGCAACTACGTATTCCTCGCTCGGCGCTTCCGCATGCTCAACTTACCAGTAATAAAAGCGAACGTGCAGTTCAGCTTGGCCGTACGGCCGTTATGCGTCTGGATAACCCGGAAACGAAGAATCAACATATAACAATTAAACTTGGGCTTTGGCAGAGCCTTAGTCAACATGATCAGCGGAGGGAAGCCGATGAGACTGGCGATTATCGCTATTAATTTTGCCGTAATAACCGGAATGACCAGTCTGGTCACCGGATGTGGTCTGACGCAAAAAGTATCTGAAGGTACCGTGTCATTAACAAAGTCGATCTTTTATAAGGAAATTAAAACGCTGCATTTGGATCTTTCCGCCAGAGAAGCTGCTAATAAAAATGCACAGGGCATCGCGCTTTCGACGGTCGTACGTATTTACCAACTCAAAGATCGTAAAGCATTTGACTCGGCTAATTATCAGTCTTTATTTGCACAAGACAGCACGGTGGTTAAAGCAGATTTATTGGCTCAGAGAGATGTTCGGGTACGACCAGGTGAAAGCGTAGCTGTCGATATTCCATTCGAAAACGAAGCGCAATATGTTGCCGTGGCGGGAATGTTTATTTCTCCCGATCTGTCTGAAGATTCTTGGCGCGTGGTATTACGTCGTGAAGATCTCGATCCTGATAATGCGCGAGTGATCGAATTAAATACCCAGACTCTGGCACTCATGGCGCAGGAGGGCGAGTAATGGTCAAGCAGCCTTCACTTTATGACATCTTGCTGGGTAATTTTTCCGGTGGTTTTCCTTTGCACGCAGTCAGCGAAAACACGCAGGTCATCTTATCCGTCCTCGATAATATGCAGCGCATTTTGAATACTCGTGCAGGTAGTCTCAAACATATACCCGATTATGGTTTGCCTGATATGACCAAAATCCTCCAGGGTATGCCAGGTACGGCACATCAGCTTATTAGCACGCTTTCTCAGGTTTTGTTGAAGTATGAACCGCGGCTAAAAGGAATTCAGGTAACGATGCAGCAGCAGGAAACACCGGGACATTTGCGTTATTCCATTGATGCTGAACTGCAAGACCTGGGCATTGTTCGCTATGGCACTGATTTTACCCCTGAGGGGCGGGTTCTGATTCGGCACCTCAAGAGGCAGGGTTGGCTTGAGACTGGAGTGTACTGACATGGAAAAGAATCGCATCAGCACCGGGGGAGATCCACGTGCTTTCATGGAGTTTGGGCAATTACGCGATGAAATTAGCAAGCTGACTCACCCTGCGCGTCCGGACGTTGACTGGCAAAAGGTTGAACAGTTAAGCCTGGCGCTGTTTCGTCATAACGGAGTCGAACTGCAAACACTTGCCTGGTACACCGTCGCCAGAATACGTAATGCGGGACTGGAGGGACTTGCCGAAAGCACGGAACTTCTGGAAGCATTACTGACGCATCACTGGAGTGCAATATGGCCACAGCAAACCCATGCCCGCGTTGAGATCCTGGCATGGTTGTCTGTCCGCTTACAGCAAGAATTGCGTACCCTAACGCTGTCATATGCTGATTTATCAAAAGTGTATCGGGTTGAACAAAGTTTAAAACATGCCTGCGCAGTGCTGCAACGGCTTGAATTGAAAGCGCTTAGTAAAATGGAGGCTGTTGTTACCTGGATGCACAATGCCGCTTTGCGTCTGGAGAAGTCTGAAGCGGATTCGGGATCGGCCGTTGTGATAATACCGGCTTCAGGTACGACTAATAATGTTGAGACGTCTTCGCCACAGTTGGTATTTGTGGTCAATGAACCCGCATCACCCGGGCAATCAAGCGCAGCGGTTTTTACTACTCAAATCGAGGGGGGAACCAGACGGATGTGGCTGGGGTTTGCTATCGGTTTTATGGTTGCTGCGGCAGCGAGCGCAGGCGCTTTTCTTGGTACCAGTCATATGCGGGCTGACGGATATGATCTGATCAAGCCATTGCCTCAGGTGCTGACGCCTGAACAATTATCCGCGTTGAAGCAGTCCTCAGATTTGAAGGATCAGAAGCAGGAAATAATCGCTGCAACGCAAGGGCAATTGGATATTTTATATCGCCTGTCACCTTTGTGGTCGCGAGAATATGCCGCATCATTAGCGCAGCAGGTAGTTACCCTGTGGCCTGAAGAATCGCAGACTACAGTATTTGAAAGCGGGTTACAAAAACAGTTAGCTACCGAAGCGTTGCCGGAAAGCGCTCTGCAAAACTGGCATAATGCTCAGCAGGGGTTGGAAGCGTTAACCGCCCAGCTAAATGCGCTTGATGAACGTAAAGGTAAATATCTGACAGGGTCGGAGCTGAAATCAGCCATTTTCACTATCCGCCGCCAGCTTGACGAAACGCCGCCGACAGAAGAGTTGTTACGTCAAATAGATGAAGAGTTCAAAGTGCAGGGGAGTGTATCACCCGCTTTGTATCAGCAGCTTGATATGCGGATTAATCAGCTTCTTAATCGTTATGCGCTGTTGAAACAAAGTTCGGTGAGGAGAGAATAGTCACTATTCTCCAAAAGCAAAAACCCGCCTTTTAGGCGGGTTTTTTAAATAGTGGTGCCCGGACTCGGACTAACGCCGTAGGCGTTGAACAGCGCGCTTGTCGCGCTGGCCCCGCAGGGGTGAGTCGCTGACGGCGAATAATCGAACGAAGTTCGATGGAGAGTCCGTTTCTCCAAAAGCAAAAACCCGCCTTTTAGGCGGGTTCTTTAAATAGTGGTGCCCGGACTCGGAATCGAACCAAGGACACGGGGATTTTCAATCCCCTGCTCTACCGACTGAGCTATCCGGGCAACGAGGCGCATTAAACCCGATTCGCTTCGCTTCGTCAACGAAATTTCTTCAATTCAATGCAGACTGCACAATCTATCACCACATTGCTGCAATTGCACGCATTCTCAGGCAAAAAATGCCGTCCACGCGGCGGAAAGTGGCATTGCCAGCAGCAGAGCAGGAAGCATATTCACCACCGCAAACATCTTGATGCCGCAAATACGTAAACCGGTTGCCAGCAGCAATAGCCCGCCTACGGCGCTGAAATCGGCCATCATAGCTGGCGTTGTCAGGGGTAAAATCAGTGCTGCACAGGTAGCAAGCGATAACTGGATTGTCAGCATCGGTACGCAAATGGCGGATACCGCAATTCCCAGCGAACAGGCAAAGATGATAGCCGTGAAGAAATCGAGAAACGACTTTGCGATTAAAATATTAGGATCGCCGGTCATCCCTTCATGTATCGCACCGAAGATCCCGGTACCGCTGGCGCAAAACAGCACGATGATAGCTACATAGCTTTGAATAAAAGATTCGTGCGTTGCATTGGCATCCGAACGGGTGAAAACCTGCTGCGCTTTGGCGACCGCAGCATTGATCCCTTTTTCCAGATGACAAAACTCGCCAATTAATGCGCCGATCAGCGTTGCCAGAACCATCACCGGTAGGTTGGCGCATTTGATAACCAGCAAGATACCAATCCCTAGCGAAGCCAGTCCGAAAATAGAGGTCATGGAGACCCGAATGCGTTCTGGTATATGCTGGCTAAGCAGCGCGCCGAGAACGCCACCACATAAAATGGCGCTGGCATTAATAAAGGGTCCGATTACCACATTTGCTCCTGCATACCCATTATCGTCTTGATGCTAAAGGCAATTAGCTGGGTAAAATTATGTTTCAGATTGCATTATTATGCCGCTATTTTCAGACGAAATGCTTGTTTATCTGTGAGGTTTTGGCACCGGATTTTATCTTGCGCCTGTAAGTGAAAGGTGCCATGATTGCGCGAATTTTCTCCTGTCTGAATGGGGCTGCCTGGGATGATATTATTCCCCCTACATCGCCTTCAATATCGCCTTTTTGCGCGACGTTTACCCCTTCCTGCGACTTATCTTTATGCACTCACCATGCGGTGAGGGCAGCGCACGCTCACTGCAGGATAACAGTAAAATCAGAGGCTATCTGCTTTTACTGATGTCTGGCGGTCGGGGCTGGTAACCAGTTTGACCTGTCATTTCGTGGGCAAAGCAATGCGGCTTTGTCCGGGACTTTTGATTTTCCCGAAACGGGTTATTGCGCTTATGAAATCAATGAAAATTGCCGCCAGTGGTGAACTGGTTTCTCGTCTGTCCAGTCATCGTCAGGTGGTGTCGCTGGATGGTACCGATTTTACTGACGTTGCGGCAGTCGTCATTACCGTTGCGGACAGCCGCAGTGGGATCCTGGCTTTGTTGAAACGCACCGGTTTTCATATACCGGTCTTTTTGTTCGCAGAATCTGATGTCGATGTCGATGTGCCTGCGGGTATAAATGCGGTCATTTGCGGTCAGGCTCAGGACTGGCTGGAGCTGGAGTCTGCTGCCTGCCAGTATGAGGAAGAGCTGCTGCCGCCGTTCTATGACACGCTCACCCAGTATGTCGAAATGGGGAACAGCACGTTTGCCTGCCCGGGGCACCAACACGGTGAGTTTTTTAAGAAGCATCCGGCGGGCCGGCATTTCTACGAGTTCTTTGGCGAGAATCTGTTTCGCGCGGATATGTGCAACGCCGACGTTAAGCTTGGCGATCTGCTGATTCATGAAGGATCTGCGAAACATGCACAGAAATTTGCTGCGAAAGTTTTCCACGCGGATAAAACCTACTTTGTGCTGAACGGGACCTCGGCGGCCAATAAAGTGGTGACCAATGCGCTGCTGACGCGCGGCGATCTGGTGCTGTTTGACCGCAACAACCATAAGTCGAACCATCACGGCGCGCTGATCCAGGCCGGCGCTACGCCGGTTTATCTGGAAGCTGCGCGTAATCCGTTTGGCTTTATTGGCGGCATTGACGAGCACTGCTTTGATGAGGAGTATCTGCGCCAGCTACTTCGTGACGTTGCGCCGCAAAAGGCCGATCGGCCGCGCCCGTTCCGTCTGGCGATCATTCAACTCGGTACCTATGATGGTACGATCTACAATGCCCGGCAGGTGATCGACAAGATCGGTCATCTGTGTGATTACATCCTGTTTGACTCGGCATGGGTCGGTTACGAACAATTTATTCCGATGATGGCCGATGGGTCACCGCTGCTGCTGGATCTTGATGCTAACGATCCGGGGATCTTTGTCACTCAGTCGGTGCACAAACAGCAGGCCGGATTTTCGCAAACCTCACAGATCCACAAAAAGGATAACCATATTCGCGGCCAGGCGCGATTCTGCCCGCATAAGCGTCTGAACAATGCGTTTATGCTGCATGCTTCCACCAGTCCGTTTTACCCGCTGTTTGCGGCGCTGGACGTTAACGCCAAAATCCACGAAGGGGAGAGTGGCCGTCGGCTATGGGCGGAGTGTGTGGCACTGGGGATTGAGGCCCGTAAAGCGATTCTTACCCGCTGCAAGATGATTCAGCCGTTTATTCCTCCGGTAGTTGATGGCAAACCGTGGGAAAGCTATCCGACGCAGGTGATTGCCAGCGAGCGTCGCTTCTTTAGCTTTGAACCTGGCGCTAAATGGCATGGTTTTTCCGGCTACGCGCGCGACCAGTATTTTGTCGACCCCTGCAAACTGCTGTTAACCACTCCGGGTATTGATGCGCAAACCGGGCAATATACCGACTTTGGTATTCCGGCGACGATTCTGGCGCATTACCTGCGGGAAAACGGCATAGTGCCGGAGAAATGCGACCTTAACTCGATTCTGTTCCTGCTGACCCCGGCAGAAAGCGCGGAGAAACTGGCACAACTGGTGGCGATGCTGGCGCAGTTTGAGCAGCATATTGAAGACGATACGCCGCTGGCAGATGTGCTACCCACCATCTTCAATAAGTATCCGGTACGTTACCGGGATTACACGCTGCGTGAACTGTGTCAGGAGATGCACTCACTGTACGTTAGCTTTGATGTGAAAGATCTGCAAAAAGCGATGTTCCGTCAGGAGAGTTTACCTGCCGTGGCGATGAACCCGCAGGATGCCAACAGCGCTTTTATCCGCGGTGATGTTGAACTGGTGCGTATTTGTGATGCCGCTGGGCGCATTGCGGCGGAAGGTGCGCTGCCTTATCCTCCGGGCGTGCTCTGTGTGGTACCGGGTGAAGTCTGGGGCGGGGCGGTGCAACGTTACTTCCTGGCGCTGGAAGAGGGCGTAAACTTGCTGCCGGGCTTCTCGCCGGAGCTGCAAGGGGTTTACAGTGAGACAGATGCAGACGGCATTAAACGTCTGTATGGCTATGTTGTGAAATAAAAGCCGGATAGCGCTCAACGCTTATCCGGCCTGGTCATTGAAACATTGTAGGCCGGATAAGACGCTCTGACGTCGTCATCCGGCCTACAGATTAGTGCGCGATAGTCTGGGTGCCAGCCGGAACGCGTACGTGTTTGTATTTAAACAGCGCAACGAAGGCAAAAGCCAGAACCAGCGAGTAACCTGCGAAGATTAGCCACACGGTCTGCCAGTCGGTAATACCGTTCAACGTATAGTATTCAACGACTTTACCGCTCACCAGCCCGCCCAGAATACAACCGAAGCCGTTGGTCATCATCAGGAACATACCCTGTGCGCTGGCGCGGATCTCAGGGCGAACTTCTTTCTCTACGAATACAGAGCCAGAGATGTTGAAGAAGTCGAAGGCGCAGCCGTAAACAATCATCGACAGCACCAGCAGCACGGTACCGAACGGAGTCGGATCGCCGTAGGCAAACAGGCCGAAGCGCAGCATCCACGCCACAATACTGATAAGCATCACGTTCTTAATGCCGTAACGGCTTAAGAAGAACGGGATGGTCAGGATAAACAGGGTCTCGGAAATCTGCGAAATCGACATCATCACCGATGCGTGTTCAACGATGAAGCTGCCGGAGAACAGCGGGTTGTTATCGAAGCTGTGCAGGAAGGTATTACCAAACATATTGGTAATTTGCAGCTCTGCGCCCAGCATCATCGAGAAAATAAAGAAAATCGCCATACGCTTGTTTTTAAACAGCGCGAAGGCATCCAGGCCGAGCATAGACGTCCAGCTCTGGTTTTTCTGCTGGTTAGCGACCGGAATATGCGGCAGCGTCAGGGTGAACAGCGCCAGTACCACGGACAGCGTCGCACCGATATACAGCTGCATATGGCTCAGTTCAAAGCCGGAGAAGCTTACGGCCCACATTGCCATAATAAAACCGATGGTGCCCCAGATACGGATTGGCGGGAAGTCCGTAACGATATCCATCCCGGCTGACTGCAGGCGGTAGTAAGAGATAGTGTTGATTAACCCCAACGTTGGCATATAAGCCAGGGAGTTAAGCAAGATCACAAAGAACATGGCGCCTGGCGTGGTGACCTCGGCTGCGGCGAACAGCGTTGCAGCGCCGACCAGGTGGCAAATAGTATAAACCCATTTCGCACTGATCCATTTGTCAGCCACGATCCCTAACAGTGTAGGCATAAACACGGCGGCGATCCCCAGCGAGCTATATACTGCGCCAATGGATGCACCATCGAATTTAAGGGTGACAAACATATAGGAGCCGAGGGTAGTGAGCCAACTACCCCATAAGCAGAACTGCAGAAACGAGAGAACTTTCAGCTGCAGCTTAAGATTCATGTTAATTTCCTCACACCGTAATGCGGATGAATGTTTTAAAAGGCACATTTGCCGTGGCTATATGATGTGATTCTATCAACGAGAGGCACTCTTTTTTTGTTACCTGTGACAAATATTTGCAAACAATTTCTGCTTGCAAAGCAAAAGAGTGATGGGGTTAACGTTTTTGGCTCTTCTGGCCCCCGTTTCAGGGGGCAGAAGAGGGATACATTAGTGGCGTCGATATGATTTTTGTGCGGAATTGACCTTGTAAAGGTATCGACGTGATTCAGCAGAAGGGTGTCGGGTGGTCAGCGTTTGATAAACGTCTCCCGGGGACATGCTGTTAATAATATTCGCGGCCTGAATTTTATCGTTCGAGAATACGCGCAGCACGCTGCCCGCGCCGCCGTTATACGCGGTGATCACCGCATAGCGACGCGAGGTTGGATTATCGATGCCACCCAAATAGACATTGTTGAGCATTGCCAGATAGGCGGTACCGGTATCAATGTTGCTGGCTGGGTCAAACAGGAAACTACGGCTTGGCGTGCCTGAGCGACCTTGCGAGCGGAACACATCTTTCCCGGCGCTGTGCTGTACCACCTGCATCAGCCCCAGTGCATCGGCATGGCTGACCGCATAGGGGTTAAACGAGGATTCGGTTTGCATGATGGCCAGAATCAGCGACTCGTCGACGCCATACTTACGAGAAGCCTGGCGCACCATGCCGACGTACTTATGCGCGCGCTTATCAAGGTGGTTCGGCACCAGATTGATCGTTACGCTATAGATGATACGCAGGCCATTGCTGCGGCTTTTAAGTCGCGTTTGCAGCAGATAGTTGGCAAAGTTGGTAGCTCGTCCCTCCCAACGAATGGGCTGGCCGGTATTATCAACCACCTGTCCGTACAGGAACGGCTCTTTGGAAATCTTAATGTCATCGACATCGGAATAGAGGTCGATAGAACCCGGATCATCGCCCATTAGCAACGTCTTGATAATCGCCCGGCGCAGGTGTCCGGCGGGATCTGTCCCGGCAATGGTCTCGACGGTTATCGTACCGTCATCAAAGTTGATATGGCTGCGGGTTTGGTACTGATCGGTATACTTGACGTAGTCCTTCGGACCCGCAATCAGCACTTCCTTAAATCCCCACAGGTTCTCAATGTTATGGGCAAATTGCCCCATCAGAATATCAAAACCGTTGGTATCCTTGACCCAGGCTTCGTTATAGGAATCGCCTTTTTTGGTCGAACTGGAACAGGAGATGAGCAACGGCGCAATAACGGCAAGCGCGAGAAATTTTTTCATCATTCCGGGAGTGCGTGTTGTGTTTGTTATTTGCAAGGACCAGATTAAATCGTAGGCCGGATCAGCGCAGCGCCATCCGGCAACGGTTCTTATGACTCTGGCGTATAGCCTTCAATATGCACATCCTTACCTTCAAACAGGAAGTTAATCATTTCCTGTTCCAGTAACTTACGGTGTTCGACGTTCATCATATTGAGTTTTTTCTCGTTAATCAGCATGGTTTGCTTATGCTGCCATTGCGCCCATGCTTCTTTAGAAATTTCGTTATAGATACGTTTTCCCAGATCGCCCGGGTACAGCTGAAAATCCTGTCCTTCTGCTTCGCGTTGCAGGAAAGTGCAAAAAATCGTTCTGCTCATAAAAAATCCTCTCTATCGACCGGTACGTTAAACCTGGGTGCCGGCACGTAATTGCTGTAACAAACGCTCCACGGGGGCCGCCAGTCCGACCGACGGCGGTTGCGCTAAGTTATACCAGAGCGCGTTGCCTTCATCCATGCATGAGCTGAATGAAGACACGGGAAGCCACATAGGCACAATATCTAAGTGGAAATGGCTAAAGGTATGGCGAAACGCATTAAGTTGGGTCAGATTATCTGCGTTAATTTGTCGTTGCGCCAGCCAGTTGCGTAGCCCATCTTCATCGTCAAACTGCGGAAAACAGTATAAACCACCCCATAAGCCGCTGGGTGGCCGCTGCGCGAGCAACACCTCTTCATCATGCTGCATCAGTAAAAAATAGCCCGTCCGTTCCGGTAGCGTCTGTTTGGGTTTTTTACCAGGGTACTGCGCCCAGCTTGCATTGGCGCTTGCCACACAGCCATTTTCCAACGGACACAGGGAACATTTAGGTTTTGAGCGCGTACAGACCATGGCGCCTAAATCCATCATCGCCTGATTAAATCGCTCAACGCCGTGGGCAGGCGTAACCCGCTCGCTCAACTCCCACAGTTTCTTTTCAACCTCTTTTTTACCCGGCCAACCGCTTACAGCATAACAGCGAGCCAGCACACGTTTGACGTTACCGTCGAGAATCGGAAAATGCTGACCCAGAGAGAGAGAAAGGATCGCGCCTGCGGTTGAACGCCCGACGCCAGGCAGGGCGGCCACCTCTTCAAAGGTTTGCGGGAATATGCCGCCATGCAGCGTCACAACCTGCTGCGCCGCTTTATGCAGATTTCGCGCACGGGCGTAATAGCCCAGCCCGGTCCATAAATGCAGGACTTCATCCAGCGGCGCATGGGCTAAATCCGTTACCGTTGGGAAGCGCGCCATAAAGCGCTCAAAATAGGGGATGACGGTGGCAACCTGAGTTTGTTGCAGCATCACCTCAGAGAGCCATACTTTGTAAGGCGTCTTGTCAATTTGCCAGGGCAGCGTTTTCCGCCCGTATTTGTCGTACCAGCTCAAAACCTGAGCCGAGAATTGAGACGCTTGCATGATTACCGTTTCATTATTGCCGGGGGCAAGATTGCAGCACAGCGGCAACGGGGTGTAAACCGGAACTTTCCGCTGCTCACTTTCTTCCTTTACTTGCATCCGGCAACTAACTTTGGATAATGCCCGTTTTCAGAACTCAATCACAGCAGACTAAACTTTTATGAAGAACGACGTCATTTCACCGGAATTTGATGAAAACGGCCGCCCGCTGCGCCGGATTCGTAGTTTTGTTCGTCGCCAGGGGCGACTGACGAAAGGGCAGGAACACGCGCTGGAAAACTACTGGCCGGTGATGGGCGTTGAGTTCAGCGAAGAGCCTGTGGATTTCGCAGTATTGTTTGGTCGCGACGCGCCAGTCACGCTGGAAATCGGTTTTGGTATGGGGGCTTCGCTGGTGGCGATGGCGAAAGCGTGCCCGGAACAAAATTTCCTCGGCATTGAGGTTCACTCGCCGGGTGTTGGCGCGTGTCTGGCTTCAGCCCATGAAGAGGGCGTCGAGAATCTGCGCGTCATGTGCCATGATGCCGTTGAAGTCCTGCATAAAATGATTCCTGACAATTCTTTATCTATGGTTCAGCTGTTTTTCCCTGACCCGTGGCATAAAGCACGTCATAATAAACGCCGTATCGTTCAGGTACCGTTTGCTGAGCATATCTTAAGCAAGCTGAAGCTGGGCGGCGTGTTCCACATGGCAACCGACTGGGAAGCCTACGCGGAGCACATGCTGGAAGTAATGTCCTCAATTGACGGGTATAAAAACCAGTCAGAGAGTAACGATTATGTACCGCGCCCACAATCGCGCCCGGTAACCAAATTTGAACAACGTGGTCATCGTCTTGGCCACGGCGTATGGGACTTAATGTTCGAGAGGGTGAAATAATGGCAAAGAACCGTAGCCGTCGTCTGCGTAAAAAGATGCACATCGACGAATTCCAGGAAATAGGATTTTCGGTTGCATGGCGTTTCCCGGAAGGTACATCCGGAGAGCAGGTCGATCAAATCGTTGATGACTTTATCAATGAAGTTATCGAACCGAACAAACTGGCCTTTGACGGCAGCGGCTATCTGGCCTGGGAAGGTCTGATCTGTCTGCAGGAAATCGGCAAATGCACCGAAGAACATCAGGCTATCGTGCGTAAGTGGCTGGAAGAACACAAACTTGAAGAAGTGCGTACCAGCGAACTTTTCGATATTTGGTGGGACTAAGTAGCACAGGGTCGGCAAATGCCGGCCCGATTTGTATTGAGGGAAAGATATGATGCGCAAAACGCTGCTGGCGGCAGTCCTAACGTTCACGGCGATGGCCGCACATGCCGATTATCAGTGCAGCGTCACCCCGCGTGACGATGTGATTTTGAGCCCACAAACTGTGCAGGTGAAGGGGGAGAACGGCGACCTGGTTATTACCCAGTCCGGTGATGTTACCTTTAACGGTAAACAGTACAACCTGAACGCCGCACAGCGTGAGCAGGCCAAAGATTATCAGGCGGCGTTGCGTAGTAGCCTGCCATGGATTGATGAAGGTGCCAGAGCGCGCGTGGAGAAAGGTCGCGTGGCGCTGGACAAAATCATCGCCAAAGAGGTCGGCGAAAGCAGCAACATGCGTGGCCGCTTAACCAAGCTGGATGCGCAGTTGAAAGCGCAGATGAACCGCATCATTGAGCATCGTACTGACGGCCTGACCTTCCATTATAAGGCGATTGATCAGGTTCGCGCGGATGGACAACAGCTGGTGAATCAGGCGATGGGCGGTATTTTACAGGACAGCATCAACGAGATGGGGGCGAAAGCCGTGCTCAAAGGCGGTGGTAATCCGCTGCAGGGCGTACTCGGAAGCCTCGGCGGTTTGCAGACCTCAATTCAGAACGAATGGAAGAATCAGGAACAAGACTTCCAGCAGTTTGGTAAAGATGTTTGCGCCCGCGTCGTGACGCTGGAAAACGATCGTAAAACGCTGGTTAGCGCTCTGAAATAATCTTCACCTCTTTTTAACGGCACAGAAACATTCTGTGCCGTTTTATTTTGTACTTTTCTGTTTTTTTGATATCCATCTCTAAGAATGACAATTTGATGGAGATATAAATCTGGTTAATTGGATGGCGTCACATTATTCATCTGTAAGATAGACATAATGCTGCAAATTCAAGTAACTGGAGAAATAACATGGAGTTTTTCAAGAGAACGGCACTTGCCGCACTGGTTATGGGTTTCAGCGGCGCGGCGCTGGCATTGCCAAACATCACCATTTTAGCTACTGGCGGAACGATTGCCGGCGGCGGTGAT
This sequence comes from Citrobacter sp. Ce006, assembly GCF_030336535.1. Taxonomy (NCBI): domain Bacteria; kingdom Pseudomonadati; phylum Pseudomonadota; class Gammaproteobacteria; order Enterobacterales; family Enterobacteriaceae; genus Citrobacter; species Citrobacter sp. Ce006. The sequence continues at coordinate 139,156 of NZ_JAOWDO010000056.1, read as the reverse complement.
TCCGCGACAAAATCTAACTACACGGCAGGCAAGGTCGGCGTAGAAAATCTGGTTGATGCCGTACCTCAGTTGAAAGATATCGCCGTTGTGAAAGGCGAGCAGGTGGTGAACATCGGCTCCCAGGATATGAATGACGAAGTCTGGTTAACACTGGCGAAAAAGATTAATACCGAGTGTGATAAAACCGACGGCTTCGTGGTAACTCATGGTACGGATACCATGGAAGAAACCGCCTATTTCCTCGACCTGACCGTCAAGTGCAACAAGCCGGTGGTGCTGGTCGGCGCAATGCGTCCGTCTACAGGTATGAGCGCTGATGGCCCGTTCAATCTGTATAACGCAGTGGTTACCGCAGCAGACAAAGCCTCTGCCAACCGTGGCGTGCTGGTGGTGATGAACGACACCGTTATGGATGGCCGCGACGTGACCAAAACCAACACTACCGATGTCGCCACCTTCAAATCCGTTAACTATGGCCCGCTGGGCTACATCCATAACGGTAAGATTGACTACCAGCGTACGCCTGCGCGTAAGCACACCACATCCACGCCGTTCGATGTTTCTAAGCTGACCGAGTTGCCGAAAGTTGGGATTGTTTACAACTACGCTAACGCATCCGATCTGCCGGCAAAAGCGCTGGTGGACGCGGGTTACGCCGGGATCGTCAGTGCGGGTGTAGGTAACGGTAACCTGTATAAAACCATTTTCGATACGCTGGCAACTGCCGCGCACAAAGGTACCGTTGTGGTGCGTTCATCCCGTGTACCAACCGGCTCCACCACGCAGGATGCTGAAATTGATGATGCGAAATACGGCTTTGTGGCTTCAGGCTCTCTGAACCCGCAAAAAGCGCGTGTTCTGCTGCAGCTTGCGCTGACCCAAACCAAGGATCCTAAGCAGATCCAGGAAATGTTTAATCAGTATTAATCGATGAAGGTGGCTGCGCTTATCGCCCTAACCCTGTAGGTCTGATAAGCGCAGCGCCATCAGGCAATTTGTCGGATGGCGGCTCAAGGCCTTATCCGGCCTACATCGTTACCGTATTACTCCGCCAGAAACAGCTCCAGCAGCGAATTCAAAAACAACTTACCGTGTTGGGTGATCTGCCAGTACTCATCGCATTCAATCAGGTAGCCCTGGGCGATAGCCTCATCGATCTGCCGGCGAATAACGTCTTCGGTAAGCCCGGTATATTGCGTGAACTCTGCACGCGGCGCGGCTTCCAGTAACCGGAAACGGTTCATAAAGAACTCGAACGGCTTGTCGGCTTCGGCAACATCACGCTGGCTTTCCAGGTAACGCCCTTGCATGTATCCGCGTGGGTGCCGCGTTTTGGTGGTGCGCAGGATGCGTCCGTCCGGGAACGTGATTTTGCCATGCGCGCCGCAGCCAATACCGAGATAGTCGCCAAAACGCCAGTAATTAAGGTTGTGCTGACACTGATAGCCTGGTTTCGCATAGGCTGAGGTTTCGTACTGCTGATACCCTGCGGCGGTCAGCAACTGGTGGCCTTGCTCAAAAATATCCCACAGCGCATCATCGTCCGGTAACACCGGCGGTCGGGAACCGAACAGCGTGTTGGGTTCGATGGTCAACTGATACCAGGAAAGATGCGGCGGGTTGAGCGCGATGGCCTGCTGTAAATCGCCCAAAGCTTCTTCCAGCGTCTGATCCGGTAAACCATGCATCAGGTCGAGGTTAAAGCTGCGTAGCTCCAGACCGCTCGCCAGGTTTGCCGCTCGTTTGGCTTCTTCCGGCCCGTGAATACGTCCCAGACGCTCGAGTTTGGCGGAGCTAAAGCTCTGTACGCCAATCGAGATGCGGTTGACACCAGCGCGTTGATAATCAACAAAGCGATCGGCTTCCACCGTCCCGGGATTCGCCTCCATCGTGATTTCTGCATCTGCGGCCAGATTCAGCCGTGCGCGTACGCCGTCGAGCAGCGTTTGCATTGCCGGGCCAGAAAGCAGGCTCGGCGTACCACCCCCGATAAAAATCGTCTTTACTTCACGTCCCTGGGCGTGAGCCACCTCAGTATCCAGATCGCTCAGCAGATGCTGCACATAGTCGTCATGAGGGACTTCGCCTTTTAGCGCATGCGAGTTGAAGTCGCAGTACGGGCATTTCTGCACGCACCACGGGATGTGAATATAAAGACTTAGCGGCGGAAGCTTAACCATTACGCAGGGCATCCAGCAGCAGCTTCAGCGCCTGTCCGCGGTGAGAAATCGCACTTTTTTCTTCACGGGTCAGCTCGGCGGCGGTTTTCCCTTCAGATGGTACAAAGAAGATTGGGTCGTAGCCAAAGCCACCGTTTCCGGCAGGTTCGCGGGTAATCACGCCCGGCCAGCTTCCGTGACAAACTAAAGGAGTAGGATCGTCTGCATGGCGCATATACACCAGCACGCAATGGAATTGTGCCTGACGCTTGTCATCAGGAACATCCTGCAGGGTGTGAAGCAGTTTTTCCAGGTTCTGCCGATCGGTCGCATCTTCGCCGGAGTAGCGGGCTGAATAGATGCCTGGCGCGCCGCCAAGGGCATTTACCGCCAAACCTGAGTCATCAGCAATGGCCGGTAAGCCGGTAATTTGCGCGGCATGACGCGCCTTCAGAATGGCGTTCTCAATAAACGTCAGTCCGGTCTCTTCTGCAGAATCAACACCCAGATCCGTTTGGGCAACAACATCAAGACCGAAATCACTCAGAAGAGAGGCGAGTTCACGCACTTTACCGGCATTGCCGGTCGCGAGGACAACTTTTTGCATGGGATACCTAATCAGTTAGCGCCGCAATTTCGGGCGGGATCTGTTGCGGATGAATGATTTTAACCTGTTTGTGACGACCAAGCTCGCCCTTCTCAATGACGACCTGGCTTTTTGCTACGCGGAACTGTTTACCGAGAAACTTCACCAGATGGCTATTGGCTTGTCCATCAACCGGTGGGGCGGTAATGGCGACTTTTAGCTCGTCGCCATGTAAACCCACAATACTGTCACGGCTGGCTTTAGGCTGAATGTAGAGCCGTAAAACCAGACCGTCGTCGCAGGGTGTAACGGCACTCATAGCGCCATCCACAGCCCCGGCAGCAGCATGTTGCCTGTCGCCTGTAACACTTCTGCGATGCCCATATTAATGACATAGAGCAGCAGAACCAGAATCATTGGCGAGAAATCGATCCCGCCCATGCCTGGAAGTATGCGACGGATAGGGCGCAGCAGCGGATCTGCCAGTTGAATCAGCACGTACTCCACCGGGCTGCGGCCCTGGCTGACCCAGCTCATAATCGCCATCACCAGCAGTACCCAGAAAATCAGCAGCCCGATGGTCTTCAGGACAATCAGCACGGCGGCGATCCAGATGATCGGCTGGAACGTGACCACCTTAAACAGCACGATTGCCTTGATAAAGCTGAGAACCAGCGCAACTAATGCCGATGCGCTGTCGATCGGTCCCATCGGGGGAATAATGCGGCGTAACGGCCCAATAATAGGCTGAGTGATTTTCACTATAAACTGCGAGAACGGGTTGTAAAAATCGCAGCGAGACCATTGCATCCACACGCGCAGCAGCAGCGCCATGGTATACAGCTCAATTACCGTTGAGAGCAGGAAGGTCAACGTATTCATGGTGTTCCTTAGTTTTCCTTATTTTTTAGTGTAATCACGAGCACCAAAAATGGCAGTGCCGATGCGCACCATCGTGCTACCCGCCGCGATTGCGGCATCCATATCATCAGACATCCCCAGTGAGAGTGTGTCGATACTTGGGTAACGTGTTTTCAACCCGGCAAATGCTACCGCCATTTGCTGTGCAACTTCAAACTGCCTTACATAATCTGACTCTGGCGCCGGGATCGCCATCAAACCACGCAGGGTAATGCGCGGCAGTGCCGCGACGTCAGCGGCCAGTGCCTCAAGCTCTGCCAGCGGAATTCCTGACTTACTGTTCTCATCACTGATATTAATCTGAATCAGTACATTGAGCGGTAGCAGTTGTGCCGGGCGCTGTTCGCTCAGTCGGGCAGCGATACGCAGACGGTCGATCGTATGGCACCAGTCAAAATGTTCAGCGACCAGACGGCTTTTGTTGGACTGCAGCGGGCCGATAAAGTGCCACTGCAGATCGTTAACCCCTTTTTCCTGGAAGTAGCGGATTTTATCCACCCCCTCCTGAACATAGTTTTCACCGAAGGCACGCTGCCCTGCGGTAATGGCTTCTTCGATGGCGCTCGCAGGTTTGGTTTTGCTGACTGCAAGCAACATAACTTCTTCTGAAGACCGCCCGCAACGCGTCGCGGCGGCTGAGATTTTGTCCCGGACATGTGCCAGGTTATGCGCGATATCGTTCATTTTCCGAGGATGTTCATATGAATATGGAAGAAATAGTGGCCCTTAGTGTAAAGCATAACGTGTCGGATCTACACCTGTGCAATGCATGGCCTGCGCGTTGGCGCATACGTGGAAAAGTCGAAATCGCGCCATTTACTCCGCCTGACGTGGAGAATCTGCTGATGTGCTGGCTCAGCGAGCAACAACAGGTACAGTGGCGGAAACAGGGGCAGATTGATTTTGCTATTGCGCTGGCAGATTCCCGACGTCTGCGCGCCAGCGCTTTTGTTCATCAACAGGGTACGTCGCTGGCGCTAAGATTGCTCCCGCTTGATTGTCCACGTTTAGACGATCTCCAGACTCCCGAGGCCATACCTGAACTGCTGCACAGTGAACATGGATTGATTCTGGTCACGGGAGCCACCGGCAGCGGTAAATCAACGACCCTGGCAGCGATGGTGGAGTACCTTAATCAGCATATTGCGGGGCATATTCTGACGCTGGAAGACCCGATTGAATATCGCTACTCCAGCCAGCGCTGTCTTATTCAACAACGGGAGGTGGGCGTTCACTGTGCTTCTTTTGCCGCTGGCTTGCGCGGCGCGCTGCGTGAAGATCCCGACGTCATTTTGCTGGGCGAACTGCGCGACGTGGAAACCATTCGTCTGGCATTAACGGCAGCGGAAACCGGGCACCTGGTGCTGGCAACGTTACATACGCGAGGGGCTGCGCAGGCTATCGCACGGCTGGTGGATACCTTTCCCGCGCAGGAGAAGGATCCGGTGCGTAATCAACTGGCAGACAGCCTGCGGGCAGTGCTTTCGCAAAAGCTGGAGGAAGATAAGCTGGGAGGACGCGTGGCGCTATTCGAGCTGCTCGTCAACACGCCCGCCGTGGGCAATTTGATTCGTGAAGGGAAAACGCATCAGCTACCCGGCGTAATTCAAACCGGGCAGCAGACAGGCATGCAGACGTTTGCACAAAGTCTGCAGCAGCGACAGGCGCAGGGGCGGCTTTAGTAGCCCTGCTCGAAATAGCTTTCGAGGATGACCACGGCAGAAGCGGAGTCTACTTTGCCTTTATTCAACGCCCGGTATCCGCCTTGCTCAAACAGGCCAGAGCGGGCTTCGACGGTGCTCAAGCGTTCATCGTGCAGCGTTACGGTAACGCCAAAGCGACCGTGAATGCGGTTAGCGAACTTGCGCGCGCGCGCAGTAAGGGGTTGTTCGGTGCCATCCATGTTGAGCGGCAGACCTACGATAATTTCGTCCGGCTGCCACTCTTTGAGCAGACGTTCAATCAAACTCCAGTCCGGCGTACCGTCCTGCGCTTTGATGGCGGGCAAGGGTCTTGCCGTACCGGTAATGCGTTGGCCAACCGCGACGCCGATACTTTTTGTACCAAAATCAAAAGAGAGTAATGTTCCGCTCATCAGGCATGTCCCGCCACGCCAGGCATGGTCTGAATATCAATCCCGATAAGCTTCGCCGCATCGCGCCAGCGGTCGGCAATCGGCGTTTTGAATAAGATGTTGAGGTCTGCGGGGGCCGTGAGCCAGGCGTTATCCAGTAGCTCTTGCTCCAGTTGACCTTTTTCCCATGATGAATAACCCAGCGCAACCAGCACCTCGGACGGTTGCTCCTGCGTACCCAGAGTTTCTAATACATCGCGGGAGGTGGTGATGATGGTGTTATCTGAGATGCGGATACTGGATGCAAAGCGTGACGGCGGGGTATGCAGAATAAACCCACGGTCTTCCGCCAGCGGTCCGCCGAGCATCACCGGTTTATCCAGACGAATGGCCGGATCGCGTTCTTCTGGCGTTATCTTCAGCTTTTCCAGAATTCCTTCAATCTGTAAGTTTTCCAGAGGCTTATTAACGATAATCCCCATTGCTCCGTTCTCATTATGTTCACAGATGTACACCACGGAACGGCGGAAAATCGGATCCTGGAGAGCAGGCATGGCAATCAGAAAGTGATGCTGTAAATTCATTGTCAGAGGTTCTGTTTCCTGGTTCAAAAAAGCAACAGAGCCCAGTATGTGGGCAAAGCTCGAAGATGTCACCCTCTGAAGATAGCTTTGCCGGATGGCGGCTTCGCCTAATCCGGCCTACGGGGTGTAATTCCAGGCCGAATAAGACGCGATGGCGTCGCTATCCGGCAACGTATCTATTTCTGCAAACGCGCTTCAATGGCATCCATCAGCATACCGGTAATCGAAACCGGGAACTCCGCTTCAATTTCACGAATACAGGTGGGGCTGGTGACGTTAATTTCTGTCAGGCGATCGCCAATGATATCCAGACCGACAAAAATCAAACCTTTCGCTTTCAGCGTTGGCCCAATGCGGCGTGCGATTTCCCAGTCGCTGTCGGTTAATGGACGCGGCTCGCCACGGCCACCGGCGGCCAGGTTGCCACGGGTTTCACCGCCCTGTGGAATACGCGCCAGGCAGTACGGAACGGGTTCGCCATCGACCACCAGCACGCGTTTATCGCCATCTTTAATTGCTGGCAGATAGTTCTGCGCCATGCAGTAGCGGGTACCGTGCTCGGTCAGCGTTTCAGCAATCACGCCGAGGTTCGGATCGCCTTCCTTCACGCGGAAAATAGATGCGCCGCCCATGCCGTCCAGCGGTTTGAGAATGATGTCGCTGTGTTTTTGCCAGAAGGCTTTCAACTGCGCTTTGTTACGCGTGACCAGCGTTTCCGGCGTCAGGTCGGCAAACCATGCGGTGAACAGCTTTTCGTTGCAATCGCGCAGGCTCTGCGGCTTGTTGACGATTAGCGTTCCTTTCTCTTCTGCACGTTCCAGAATATAGGTCGCGTAGATGAACTCGGTATCAAACGGCGGATCCTTACGCATCAGAATGACGTCCAGGTCTGCCAGCGGGAGATCCTGCTCGCTCTTAAACTCATACCACTTGTCGTAGTTCTGCTCTACGCTCAGGGTACGCGTGCGGGCGCGGGCTTCACCGTTTTCCAGATAAAGATCGGCCATCTCCATATAATGAATTTCGTAACCGCGACGTTGCGCTTCCAGCAGCATAGCGAAGCTGGAATCTTTCTTGATGTTGATGCTTGCGATGGGATCCATCACGATGCCGAGCTTAATCATGTTCTTCTCCGTTTATGCCTTAGCCCAGATCGCCAAAACGCACTTGTAACGCGGTAATGGCGGTGAGCGCAGTTGTCTCAGTACGCAGAACGCGAGGTCCTAACAGAATATCAGTAAACTGATAGCGTGCGGTCATGGCAATTTCATCAGCCGACAACCCGCCTTCCGGGCCAATCAGCAAGCGGATGCGTTCCACCGGCAGCGGCAGCGTATTGATGCTGGCGCTGGCGCGCGGATGCAGGTTCAGTTTCAGACCTTCGTCCTGTTCCGCGCACCACGCTTCCAAATCCATTGCCGGGCGAATTTCAGGCACCCGGTTACGACCGCACTGTTCGCAGGCGGCAATAGCGATTTTCTGCCACTGCTGGAGCTTCTTGTTCAGGCGTTCGCTGTCCAGTTTAACGCCGCAGCGCTCAGAAAAAAGTGGCGTAATGAGGCTTACACCCAGTTCGATCGATTTCTGGATAGTAAATTCCATTTTTTCTCCGCGCGACATCACCTGACCCAGGTGGATGTGCAACGGCGATTCACGATCGTCGAGTTCGGCGTTAAGCACCTTCACATCCACGCTTTTTTTACTGGCGTGGGTGATTTCAGCGTCGAATACCTGATTGCTGCCATCAAACAGCTGTAGCGCCTGGCCCGGTCCCATACGCAGCACGCGGCCAATATGGTTGGCTGCATCTTCACACAGTGATATTTGGCTGCCGGAAGTGAGTGGCTCAGGGTGATAAATGCGAGGAATGCGCATAGTTTAACATCCGCGTCTTAGCCCTGGGCTACGAAAGGCCAGGGCATGGTTAAAAATATTGACGCTAGTGTAGGTTAGCTCTTTTGCGCCTGGCAAGCGCGTTGCACATATGGGTTATGGTTACCCTGTACCTTCGCGATGCGTTCGTCGCGCTCACACTCCCAGTCGGTGACCGGATATTGCTTATTCCAGGCATTAAAAAGCTGGGTTTGCTGGCGAGAGAGCGTCAGGTCGTACTGGTCACGCATGTAAAAATAGGTGCGTGCGATGGCGCCGCGGGCGCGGGCTGGTGGTTCGGCAACTTTCTCTTTGAAATCAACCTTCATAGTGCATTGCCCATACTGACCTTCGCCACCGTTCCACTGGCTGTACATAAAGTTTGCACGATCGCCATTTACTTCACCGACCGCAGGCTGCAGGTTATGCATATCGCTTTCCATTTTGCGATAGACCGGATCTTTGGCGCAGTTTTTGCGCCCTCCATCCTGCCAGCACTGGCGCTGATGACCAAATTGCCAGGCGGGGACAACGTGCTCCCATTCAATTCGGCTGGCGCGGTTTTCATTTTTTCGTACTTTATAGCCACATGATTCGAGGTCAACGACCCCTTTTTTGCCTTGCCAGTTAATTTTACAGCCACAATAGAAATCGCCCGGCGCATCGGCGTTAACTTTGACGCCTGCCGCTTTTGCCTGAGAAAAGCTGTTGATGCCTTCGGCTAAAACCGGACCTGAAAACGCTGCGGCTAACAGGGCCGCAGCAAAAGAAAGATTACGGTACATCACGAACTCCGTGTCAAAACGAGTCCGCAACGTAGCGAAAGTTATTCCTGTATGCAATCAGTTAGATCAGAAAAGTTCCTGATAATTCTGAAGATTATTCCGCAACCAGCGGTTCGCCACAGTGAACGCAGCGGTAGGTGGCCTCACCACGTACAACACGGTTATGTCGACGAACGGTCAGTTGGTGTTCCTGACACTTACAGCGGTAAGTAAAGGTCTTACGCTGCACCGATTGCAGTTCAAATTGATGCGTACGCCGGGCTGGTACGCCCAGCACGCTCTCCATCATCCATTTCCACTCTTTCCCGTGCGGCGACACGCGGCCAAAGTGCTTCCACACCAGTAAATGCGCCAGTTCGTGGGGCACCACTTCGTTAACGAACGCGTCGACGTTCTCCATCAGCAGGACGGGGTTAAGGCGAATTTCATAGGTTTGTAGCCACGCGGTACCCGCGGCGGTTCCGCGCTGTTGGTAAACCAGCTTTGGCTCCGGGTATTGGCGTTCCAGCTTGAGATTGGCCTGGGCGAGTTTTTCCCGCAGGCTGCGCATAACGGCTTGCTGGATGGCGATAGGGAGACGGGAGGTTTTCATAACGGCAGAGGATAGTGCGATAGGGAAGGGACTGCAAGAGGTAGGCTTCCTCCCGCTGGGGGAGAAAGCCTTTCGTGATTAATCGTGTGCGCCAATTTCGCGCAGTTTACGACCTTTCATCAGGTTACGTTCAATGTGTTCCAGAGAGACGTTTTTAGTTTCAGGGATCAGCCACAGAGTCAGGAAGATGAACAGTACGTTCAGGCCACCGTAGACCCAGAAGGTGTTGGCGCTGCCCAGCGAGTTCAGCATCGTCAGGAAGGTTGCGCCGACGATCATGTTGGCAATCCAGTTGGTTGCGGTAGAGCAGGTGATGCCGAAATCGCGACCTTTCAGCGGCTGGATTTCAGAGCACAGTACCCAAATCAGCGGACCGGCGCTCATCGCAAAGCCAACGATAAACATCAGCAGCATCAGCACTGCGAAGTATTGTGCGGCAGCCGAGTGAATCCCCACGTGCATCATTGTACCCAGCACGCCCATACCGACGGCCATGACGATAAAGCCGAGGATCAGCGTAGGCTTACGGCCCCAACGGTCAACCAGGCCAATGGCGATAAAGGTTGCCAGCACGTTGGTCAGGCCAACGATAACCGTTCCCCACATCTGCTCGGTGGTGTTGGTATAACCCGCCAGTTCAAAGATTTTTGGCGCGTAATACATAATGACGTTCATCCCGGTGAACTGCTGCATCACCTGTAACAGCACGCCAAGGAACACTGCGCGGCGGAAGTTGCTGTTCTCTTTAAACAGCGCCCATCCGCTCTGCTTCACCTGCAGGCTTTCACGAATTTCATCCAGCTCACGTTTAGCTTCAGCACTGGTGTCACGCAGACGCAACAGTACGCGTTCGGCATCGACAAAGCGGCGTTTAGCAGCAAACCAACGCGGGCTGTCCGGCAGGAAGATGACGCCAACCAGCAACAGCAAGGCAGGGATGATGATCACACCCAGCATCCAGCGCCATGCGCCGCTGTAGCTAAACGCTGTATCGGAAAGATACGCACCTAAAATACCGATGGTAATCATCAACTGATACATAGAGATCATGCTGCCGCGAATTTTTTCCGGGGCAATTTCAGACAGGTACAGCGGCGCGGTATAAGACGCAACGCCTACAGCCAGGCCGAGCAGGACGCGGGAAACCAGCAGCACTTCAACGTTTGGCGCTGCGGCGGAGAACAGAGAACCGGCAACAAACAGAATTGCGCCGATCATCAGACTCTTTTTACGACCCAGCTTGAAGGAGAGCCAGCCGCTGCCGACGGCGCCCACTGCCGCACCAAACATCATGGAACTTACCACCCATTCCTGAGTGTGCGGGGTAATTTGAAACTCGTCGGTGATGAAAGGTAAAGCACCGGCAATAACACCGATATCCAGACCAAAAAGTAATCCAGCCAGGGCTGCCAGGAAGCAGACAAAAAATGTCATAGCTTTGTTGGAACGCCCCGTTTTTTTATTGTCAGGCATGATGCCCTCCGGTTGGGTAGCTAGTTTTGTTGATGTTAAGGGTAGGTGAGTACGGGGTAAAAAAATGCGAATCACATCACATTAGTGTAATCGGTTACACTGGCATTCATACGGATTATTGATTAATTATTTGAAAGTTAACATTATTTATTTAGAGCTGGAAAGGTTGGTTGCCTGATTTTAAGACAATGCTGAAATATAATGTAACGGTGATGCAGCTTTAGTAGCAAAGGGGTGTTAAGTCAAGGTAGGTAGAAATACTGAGCTATGTAATCGCTTTCATTTGTTGTTTAATGCAATGGAAATCAGGGGTGTTTTAGCGATGAGGTAGGAGAGAGAAAAGGACATAAAAAAAGACCAGCGCGAGGCTGGTCTTATAAGCGTTGAGCTGTGGGGGAAATTACTTCAGACCGGCAGCTTCACGCAGCAGAGCGGCTTTGTCGGTTTTTTCCCAAGGGAAATGTTCGCGACCAAAGTGACCGTAAGCAGCGGTTTCTTTGTAAATCGGGTGCAGCAGATCCAGCATCTGAATCAGGCCATACGGACGCAGGTCGAAGAACTCACGCACCAGCAGGGTCAGCTGTTCTGAAGGCACTTTTTCAGTACCGAACGTTTCCACCATGATAGAGGTCGGTTCAGCCACGCCGATTGCGTAGGAAACCTGAATCTCGCAGCGGTCAGCCAGGCCTGCGGCAACGATGTTTTTCGCTACATAGCGGGCTGCATAGGCTGCGGAACGGTCAACTTTAGACGGATCCTTACCAGAGAATGCGCCGCCACCGTGACGTGCCATACCGCCGTAGGTATCAACAATGATTTTACGACCCGTCAGGCCGCAATCACCCATTGGGCCGCCGATAACGAAACGACCGGTTGGGTTGATGAAGAATTTGGTCGAAGCGGTCAGCCATTCAGTCGGCAGCACCGGCTTGATGATCTCTTCCATAACGGCTTCTTGCAGCGATTTCTGGTCGATATCTTCAGAGTGTTGAGTAGACAGAACAACTGCATCGATACCGACGATTTTGCCGTCATCATACTGGAAGGTGACCTGGCTTTTTGCATCCGGACGCAGCCAGGATAAGGTGCCGTTTTTACGCACTTCAGCCTGACGCTGCACCAGACGGTGAGCATAGGTTATTGGGGCAGGCATTAGCACGTCGGTTTCGTTGGTTGCATAACCAAACATCAGACCCTGGTCGCCTGCGCCCTGTTCCAGCGGATCGGCACGGTCAACACCCTGGTTGATGTCCGGAGACTGTTTACCAATCGCGCTGAGTACCGCACAAGAGTTGGCGTCAAAACCCATGTCGGAATGCACATAGCCAATTTCGCGAACTGTGTTACGGGTGATCTCTTCGATATCAACCCATGCGCTGGTGGTGATCTCACCGCCAACTAAAACCATGCCGGTTTTGACGTAGGTTTCGCAGGCAACGCGTGCTTTCGGATCCTGCTCCAGGATTGCATCCAGCACAGCATCAGAGATTTGGTCAGCGATTTTGTCAGGATGCCCTTCTGATACGGACTCGGACGTAAAAAGGTGTTTTGCCATATTTAATTTCACCTAAGGAGAATTTGGTTAGCTCAAACTGTCGAGTGGAATAGCCATGTGTAGAAGATTCTACCATGAGTCTGCAGATGACGAACACTGGCAGTCTGAGTGTTAATCGGTATAGATGGATTAACATCTGGACGGCTATTTTAGGACAGTTCTTCGCCTGATTTCCAGCTTTTTTTGATTGAGGTCGCATTGTACTGAAAATGAAACTGGAAATTTTTCCTGACGGTGCTGGCAATGTGCATATTTATCTTTTGCATTTTCGTACTGTTGTCGGTATAAAACGCGGCGCGCGGCTCATATCCGTCATACTTCAAGTTGCATGTGCGTTGGCAATACTCGCCCCGTTCCTGGGGCTCGCCCTATGGGCGCTGTGGACAGCGTTCAAATCCGTTCCTGACGGATTTGTCTCGCTAGCCCCAGTCACTTACTCATGTAAGCTCCCGGGGACTCTATGCGTTGCCGCCTTCCCACAACTCGAATTATTTAGGATAGACAAAAGCACACGACGTTTTCATCGTGTTGCCACTTCCAGCCGGGTTAAAACTTTAGCTTTGGCTTGTGGGTTCGTTCCGTAAGGAGCAACCGTGGAGGTGATACGAGATAATGAACCGTTGTATTCTGCTGAATCTGTCGCACCGTTCTGGTGTACATATGTCCCCCGCAATCTGCATCTCTGCTTTGCATACCTGTCGATGTTATATACACAAAATCATTCATGCTGGTCGAGGCTGCATGAAGGATGAAGTGTGTACCCATCTCGGCGTATCTCAGGACTCAAGAGCCGGTAACGGTCACTAAGAACTGAACAAGGGCGCTCTTGGTAAACAAGAGTTTTCTCGTGGTTTCGCCGAACCGTCAGCATTAAGTTCGGTTACGTGTTTACATTGATATGAAAAAGAAACCGGTCGCACAGTCGGAGCGTCAGCACTATCTGCTGGAAATTCTGCCTGTATTTGGGTTGTTATCGCGTCTTCGGATTGCGATAGTAGTCAACTGTTTTACACTTGTTAATAAAATTTGAGGTTCGCTATGTCTGACGACATTTCTTTGGGTTCGCCTTCGTCAGCAGGCGAACACGGTGTACTACGCTCCATGCAGGAGGTTGCAATGAGTTCCCAGGAAGCCAGCAAGATGCTGCGTACTTACAATATTGCCTGGTGGGGTAATAACTACTATGACGTCAATGAACTGGGCCACATCAGCGTGTGCCCGGATCCGGACGTACCCGAAGCGCGCGTTGACCTTGCTGAGCTGGTGAAAGCCCGTGAAGCACAGGGCCAGCGTCTGCCTGCATTGTTCTGCTTCCCGCAGATCCTGCAACACCGTCTGCGTTCGATTAACGCCGCCTTTAAACGCGCCCGTGAATCTTACGGCTACAACGGTGACTATTTCCTCGTTTACCCGATCAAGGTCAACCAGCACCGCCGCGTGATTGAATCGCTGATCCACTCCGGCGAACCGCTGGGACTGGAAGCGGGTTCTAAAGCTGAACTGATGGCCGTTCTGGCCCACGCCGGAATGACTCGTAGCGTGATCGTGTGTAACGGTTATAAAGACCGCGAATACATCCGTCTGGCGCTGATTGGCGAGAAAATGGGCCATAAGGTCTATCTGGTCATCGAGAAGATGTCTGAAATCGCTATCGTGCTGGATGAAGCTGAACGCCTGAATGTTGTTCCGCGTCTGGGCGTGCGTGCGCGTCTGGCGTCGCAGGGCTCCGGTAAATGGCAGTCCTCCGGCGGTGAAAAATCGAAATTCGGCCTGGCGGCAAACCAGGTGCTGCAACTGGTAGAAATTCTGCGCGAGCGCGGCCGTCTGGACAGCATTCAGTTGCTGCACTTCCATCTCGGCTCCCAGATGGCGAATATTCGCGATATCGCCACCGGTGTGCGTGAATCCGCCCGTTTCTACGTTGAACTGCACAAGCTTGGCGTGAACATCCAGTGCTTCGATGTCGGCGGTGGTCTGGGCGTGGATTACGAAGGCACCCGTTCGCAGTCCGACTGTTCCGTAAACTACGGCCTCAACGAATACGCGAACAACATTATCTGGGCCATTGGCGATGCCTGCGAAGAGCACGGCCTGCCGCACCCAACCGTTATCACCGAATCCGGTCGTGCGGTTACCGCGCACCATACCGTGCTGGTGTCTAACATTATCGGCGTTGAGCGTAGCGAACACACCGAAGCAACGCCCCCGGCTGACGATGCGCCGCGTGCCCTGCAAAGCATGTGGGAAACCTGGCAAGAGATGCACGAGCCGGGAACCCGTCGTTCGCTGCGTGAATGGCTGCACGACAGCCAGATGGATCTGCACGATATTCACGTTGGCTACTCTTCAGGCACCTTTAGCCTGCAGGAACGCGCGTGGGCAGAGCAGCTCTATCTGAACATGTGTCACGATGTACAAAAACAACTCGACCC
Organism: Citrobacter sp. Ce006; assembly: GCF_030336535.1. Taxonomy (NCBI): domain Bacteria; kingdom Pseudomonadati; phylum Pseudomonadota; class Gammaproteobacteria; order Enterobacterales; family Enterobacteriaceae; genus Citrobacter; species Citrobacter sp. Ce006. Next base: position 124,123 of record NZ_JAOWDO010000056.1, on the reverse strand, counting down.
AAGCAACCGTGCGCACCGACCGATTATCGACGAGCTGCAGGAGCGTATGGCGGATAAGATCTACGTCAACTTCTCCCTGTTCCAGTCGATGCCGGATGCGTGGGGGATCGATCAGCTGTTCCCGGTAATGCCGCTGGAAGGACTGAACCAGGCGCCAGAGCGTCGAGCGGTGCTGTTGGATATCACCTGTGACTCTGATGGCGCTATCGACCACTACGTTGATGGTGATGGCATTGCGACCACCATGCCGATGCCGGAATACGACCCGGAGAACCCGCCGATGCTGGGCTTCTTTATGGTAGGGGCGTATCAGGAGATCCTTGGCAACATGCACAATCTGTTCGGTGATACCGAAGCGGTTGACGTGTTCGTCTTCCCTGACGGCAGCGTAGAAGTTGAGCTGTCTGACGAAGGAGATACCGTGGCGGATATGCTGCAGTACGTGCAGTTGGATCCAAACACCCTGCTGACGCAGTTCCGTGACCAGGTGAAAAACACCGATCTGGATACCGAGCTACAGCAACAGTTCCTCGAAGAATTTGAAGCGGGTCTGTACGGATACACCTATCTGGAAGACGAGTAAAGCTGTGCGGGTTCGCTTGAATCCGTACAAATTAACGGCGATAATTCGGCAATACAAGTAGTCACGTAAATCAATCCCTTCCTCGTCGGGCTTAACGACGCGGAGGGGATTTTTTTTCATCGATTTTTAAAGAGGTCAGTACATGAGCACCTTAGGTCATCAATACGACAACTCCCTGGTTTCTAACGCCTTTGGTTTTTTGCGTCTGCCGATGAACTTCATGCCGTACGACAGCGACGCCGACTGGGTGATCACCGGCGTACCGTTTGATATGGCAACGTCTGGCCGCGCGGGCGGTCGTCATGGTCCGGCTGCGATCCGTCAGGTTTCCACTAACCTGGCGTGGGAGCACAACCGCTTCCCGTGGAACTTCGATATGCGCGAGCGTCTGAACGTGGTGGACTGCGGCGATTTGGTTTATGCGTTCGGCGATGCGCGTGAAATGAGTGAAAAACTGCAGGCGCACGCTGAAAAGCTGCTTTCTGCTGGTAAGCGCATGCTCTCCTTTGGCGGCGACCACTTCGTCACGCTGCCGCTGCTGCGCGCACACGCTAAGCACTTTGGTAAAATGGCGCTGGTACACTTTGATGCCCACACCGACACCTACGCTAACGGCTGTGAATTCGACCACGGCACCATGTTCTACACTGCGCCGAACGAAGGTCTGATCGATCCGAATCACTCAGTGCAGATTGGTATCCGTACCGAGTTCGACAAAGATAACGGTTTTACCGTGCTTGACGCGTGCCAGGTGAACGATCGCGGCGTAGATGACATCATTGCGCAGGTTAAGCAGATTGTTGGTGATATGCCGGTCTACCTGACCTTTGATATCGACTGCCTGGATCCGGCGTTTGCTCCGGGTACCGGTACGCCGGTCATCGGCGGTCTGACGTCTGACCGCGCGATTAAGCTGGTGCGTGGTCTGAAAGATCTGAACATCGTCGGGATGGACGTCGTTGAAGTGGCTCCGGCCTACGATCAGTCGGAGATCACCGCGCTGGCGGCGGCTACGTTAGCACTGGAAATGCTGTATATTCAGGCGGCGAAGAAAGGCGAATAATAGTCGGACTATTTTACTCGTCATTTTGGGTCCGGGCAGTGCTCGCCACCCTCACGTACTACGTGTACGCTCCGGTGGCTGTGCGCTGGCCGGGCCCAAACTGACTTCGCCAATTACGTCCGATAATGGGATGAAATCTGTAGGCCGGATAAGGCATTCACGCCGCCATCCGGCACTGTTTGAAGATTACTTAATTCCGTCTGCGCTCATGCGATCGCGAATATGTTGCGCACGTTCTGCGGAAGCCGGGTGATCGTCAAACATTGAGCTTTGACGTCCCGCTTCCAGTTTTGCCAGTTTCTCAAAGCTGGTGGCTAAGCCTGCCGGACTGATCCCTCGTTTGCGCAACAAATCATACGAGTAATCATCCGCCTCGGATTCCTGACGCTGGGAGAACTGCGAGTTCACCAGTTTCTCGCCAAGATCGCCCAATTGCGACTGTGACAGGCTGCCGACAATGCCGCCAGCTGACGCCGCCGCTGCACGTACGGCGTTTGTACCCAGCGCAACCTGCATGCCTTTTTTCACGTGGCCCAGCGCAACGTGGCCCATTTCATGGCCGATCACCGCTTCAACTTCGTTGTCGGTCATCATATCCATCAAGCCGCTGTACACGCGGATACAGCCGTTCGCCATGGCAAAAGCATTCACATCTTTCGCCATATAGACTTTGTAGTTCACCGGCTGGCCGTTAATGTTATCGCCAAGCGCGGCGGCGATTTTACCCAATCGCGTTGCGTACTCGCTTCCAGCCGGGGCGATGGTAGCTTTGCTGTCCATATCCTTACAGGCCTGATCGCTCAGCGCTTTTACCTGCGCATCGCTCAGGCTGTAGGCCTGAAAAGCCTCTGCGCCAGAAGAAAGCAGTCCGTTAGAGTCCATGTTCTGGCAGCCGGTCAATGCCGCCGCCATGCTCGTAGCAAGCAGTAAAGCGCGAATTTTCATTTTTTCTCTTCCGCACAAAGTCAGGATTATTCTAAAAAATGCGTCGTTTGCAGGTGAACCGACGCCCGGCCTAAGTATAAAGAAAAGAACAATAAGCGGGCGAGAAGATTGCGCAACTTGCGCGCACGATCCAGAGATTTCTGAAGCGGTAAAAGGATGCTCCATGTACATGACACGCGGCTTGGGTTACATTGTTGGCACTTTTTTCCGGCGTAGCCCAAAACGCGCTGTCGTCAAGTCGTTTAGGGCGTGGCCTTCATTATCCGATCTGGAGTCAAAATGTCCTCACGTAAAGAGCTTGCCAATGCTATTCGTGCGCTGAGCATGGACGCAGTACAGAAAGCCAAATCCGGTCACCCGGGTGCCCCGATGGGTATGGCTGACATTGCCGAAGTCCTGTGGCGTGATTTCCTGAACCACAACCCGACTAACCCGTCCTGGGCTGACCGTGACCGCTTCGTGCTGTCTAACGGTCACGGCTCCATGCTGATTTACAGCCTGCTGCACCTCACCGGCTACGATCTGCCGATGTCCGAGCTGCAGAACTTCCGTCAGCTGCACTCCAAAACTCCGGGTCACCCGGAAGTGGGTTACACCGCGGGTGTTGAAACCACTACCGGTCCTCTGGGTCAGGGCATTGCGAATGCAGTGGGTATGGCTATCGCTGAAAAAACGCTGGCGGCGCAGTTTAACCGTCCAGGTCACGACATCGTTGACCACTTCACCTACGCTTTCATGGGCGACGGCTGCATGATGGAAGGTATCTCTCACGAGGTATGTTCCCTGGCCGGTACGCTGAAGCTGGGCAAACTGGTTGCGTTCTACGATGACAACGGCATCTCTATCGATGGCCACGTTGAAGGCTGGTTCACTGATGACACTGCTAAGCGTTTTGAAGCTTACGGCTGGCACGTGGTTCGCGGCGTTGATGGCCACGATGCTGACGCGATTAAACGCGCAGTTGAAGAAGCACGCGCTGTGACCGACAAACCGTCCCTGCTGATGTGCAAAACCATCATCGGTTTCGGTTCCCCGAACAAAGCCGGTACCCATGACTCTCACGGTGCGCCGCTGGGCGATGCAGAAATCGCACTGACCCGTGAACAGCTGGGCTGGAAATACGCGCCGTTCGAAATCCCGTCTGAAATCTACGCGCAGTGGGATGCGAAAGAAGCAGGTCAGGCAAAAGAAGCGGCATGGAACGAGAAGTTCGCTGCTTATGCGAAAGCCTTCCCGCAGGAAGCGGCTGAATTCACCCGCCGTATGAAAGGTGAAATGCCGGCTGATTTCGACGCCAAAGCGAACGAGTTCATCGCTAAGCTGCAGGCTAACCCATCCAAGATCGCCAGTCGTAAAGCGTCTCAGAACGCGATTGAAGCGTTCGGTCCTCTGCTGCCGGAATTCCTTGGCGGCTCTGCTGACCTGGCACCTTCTAACCTGACTCTGTGGTCGGGTTCTAAAGCGATCAACGAAGATACCGCTGGTAACTACATCCATTACGGTGTGCGTGAATTCGGTATGACCGCTATCGCTAACGGTATCGCGCTGCACGGTGGTTTCCTGCCATACACCTCTACCTTCCTGATGTTCGTAGAATATGCCCGTAACGCGGTGCGTATGGCTGCGCTGATGAAACAGCGTCAGGTGATGGTCTATACCCACGACTCAATCGGTCTGGGCGAAGATGGCCCGACTCACCAGCCGGTAGAGCAGGTTGCTTCTCTGCGCGTGACGCCGAACATGAGCACATGGCGTCCGTGTGACCAGGTTGAATCTGCCGTGGCATGGAAATACGGCGTAGAGCGTCAGGACGGCCCGACCGCGCTGATCCTCTCCCGTCAGAACCTGGCACAGCAGGAACGTACCGAAGAGCAGCTGGCGAACATCGCTCGCGGTGGTTACGTGCTGAAAGATTGCGCCGGTCAGCCGGAACTGATCTTCATTGCTACCGGTTCTGAAGTTGAGCTGGCTGTGGCTGCATGGGACAAACTGACGGCTGAAGGCGTTAAAGCGCGCGTGGTTTCCATGCCGTCTACCGACGCGTTCGACAAGCAGGATGCCGCTTACCGCGAGTCCGTACTGCCGAAAGCGGTTTCCGCTCGCGTTGCAGTGGAAGCTGGTATCGCTGACTACTGGTTCAAATATGTGGGCCTGAACGGCGCTATCGTCGGTATGACCACCTTTGGTGAGTCTGCTCCGGCAGAGCTACTGTTCGAAGAGTTTGGCTTCACCGTCGACAACGTTGTCGCAAAAGCAAAAGAACTGCTGTAATTTCGATTACAGGTAAAAACGGGTCGCTCAGGCGACCCGTTTTTTAATCAGAGGATGTTTATTTATCCCTGTGCAACCTTTCATTGTAGATATGAGTCACAAATATGATATTTATCCTTGTTTGGTATTTGCAGGCGATGTCACATAATTAGTATTGATTTTTATTTTTAACTCCTTAACCATCTGTTTTTAAAGGCCTCATCAAAAAACATTCTGCGCTGACTGTATTTTTCTCCTCAATTGATTTCATTTTGCCGTGCGCGTATTTTATTTTTAACGCTAACTCGTACCCTAAAAATAAAATAAGGAAAATGTATGCGGCTGATTGATTACTTTCCAGAATCATCTATCTCAATAAAAAATTCAGCAAAGAACTGGCAGGAGGCAATTGACTTTTCTATGTCATCCTTACTCGCCAATCATTATGTCAATTCAGATTATATTCAGGCCATTAAAGATTCAACGGTTAACAATGGACCTTATTATATTTTAGCCCCTGGCGTTGCCATGCCACACGCTCGCCCAGAGTGTGGTGCATTAAAGACCGGAATGTCATTAACGCTTCTCAAACAGGAAGTAAAATTTGCCGAAGATGATGAAGGTATCAGATTATTAATCGGATTATCGGCGGCAAATGCTGATTCACATATTGGTGCTATTCAGGCTTTGAGTGAATTGTTATGTGAAGAGGAAGCGCTAACCGCTTTGTTATCAGCTAAATCAGAAAAACAACTGGCGGATATTATCGCCCACGCATAATTCACAGTTTCCTTTCAGGACATTATTATGGAAAACAAGTCTGCTCGTGCCAAAGTCCAGGCTTTTGGTGGGTTTTTGACTGCCATGGTCATTCCCAACATCGGCGCGTTTATTGCCTGGGGTTTTATAACCGCATTGTTTATTCCTACCGGTTGGATGCCGAACGAGCATTTCGCCAAAATTGTCGGTCCGATGATTACCTATTTACTGCCCGTCATGATTGGCTCCACAGGGGGACATCTGGTAGGCGGGAAACGTGGCGCAGTAATGGGGGGCATTGGTTCTATTGGCGTTATCGTCGGCGCGGATATCCCGATGTTCCTTGGTGCGATGGTGATGGGACCGCTTGGTGGCTGGGTGATTAAGCATATCGATCGTCTGCTGGAAAAACGCATTCCTGCAGGTTTCGAGATGGTTATCAATAACTTCTCTCTTGGTATTGCGGGAATGCTGTTATGCCTGCTGGGGTTCGAAGTCATTGGCCCGGCGGTTCTCATTGCCAATAATTTTGTGAAGGAATGTATTGAAGCGTTGGTTCATGCGGGTTATCTGCCGTTGCTATCCGTAATCAATGAACCGGCGAAAATCCTCTTTCTGAATAATGCTATCGATCAGGGCGTATATTATCCGCTGGGAATGCAACAAGCTTCAGAAACGGGAAAATCGATTTTCTTCATGGTGGCATCTAACCCAGGTCCAGGGTTAGGTCTGTTACTTGGCTTTGCAATCTTTGGCAAAGGGATGAGTAAAAAGTCTGCGCCAGGCGCCATGATTATCCACTTTCTCGGCGGTATTCATGAACTGTATTTCCCGTATGTGCTGATGAAGCCTCTGACCCTGATTGCGATGATTGCCGGGGGAATGACCGGGACGTGGGTATTCCACCTGCTGGACGGTGGGTTAGTTGCGGGTCCGAGCCCTGGATCAATATTCGCCTATCTGGCATTAACGCCCAAAGGTTCTTTCCTCGCGACCATAGCAGGAGTCACTGCGGGTACAATAGTGACTTTTGTTATTACCTCTGTAATCCTGAAAATGGAAAAGAGTGTCGAAACGGAAAGTGAGGATGACTTTGCTGAGTCAGCCAGAGCCGTCAAGGCGATGAAGCAGGAAGGTAAATTCTCTTATAAAAATATTAAACGCGTTGCTTTTGTCTGTGATGCGGGAATGGGTTCCAGCGCGATGGGGGCAACCACGTTTCGTAAACGTCTGGAGAAAGCGGGATTGAATATTAACGTGACACATTATGCCATCGAAAATGTTCCACAAGATGCCGATATTATTGTCACCCATGCCAGTCTTGAAGGTCGTGTTAAACGTGTAAGCGAAAAGCCATTAGTGCTGATTAAAAACTATATTGGTGACCCACTGTTAGACGATTTATTTAAACGCATTACGGCGAACTAGCCTTATTCTATTTTATGGAGTGAATATGAAAACGAAAGTTGCTGCCATTTATGGCAAGCAGGATATTCGTATCCGCGAGTTTGAGCTGCCTGCAATTACAGATAATGAATTGTTAGTAAGCGTAATATCCGATAGCGTTTGTTTATCTACCTGGAAAGCGGCGGCATTAGGGAGCGATCATAAACGCGTACCAGATGACCTGGAAAACCATCCGGTTATTACCGGGCATGAATGTGCAGGTATCATCGTTGAGGTTGGAAAAAACCTGACGGATAAATATAAGAAAGGCCAGCGTTTTGTTTTGCAACCCGCGATGGGATTGCCAAGCGGTTATTCAGCGGGATACAGCTACGAATATTTTGGCGGTAATGCGACATATATGATTATCCCGGAGGTGGCGATTAATCTGGGTTGTGTTTTACCGTACCACGGTTCTTATTTTGCCGCAGCATCCCTGGCGGAGCCGATGTGCTGCATTATTGGCGCTTATAACGCGAATTTTCACACCACGCCTTACGTTTATGAGCACCGTATGGGGATTAAGCCGGGGGGAAGCATTGCGCTTCTGGCCTGCGCCGGGCCGATGGGGATTGGCGCTATAGATTATGCCATTAACGGCAACATTCAGCCGTCACGTGTGGTGGTGGTCGACATTGACGAAGCGCGGCTGGCGCAGGCTAAAAAACTGTTGCCGGTTGAGTTAGCGGCAGAAAAGGGGATTGAGCTTATCTATGTGAATACTACAGGCATGGATTCTCCGACCGCGATGCTGCGTGCTCTTACCAATGACGCAGGTTTTGATGATGTCTTTGTGTATGCGGCAGTGCCAGCCGTCATTGAAATGGCTGATGATTTACTTGCGGAAGATGGCTGCCTGAATTTCTTTGCCGGCCCTACGGACAGTAACTTCAAAGTGCCGTTTAACTTTTATAACGTGCACTACAACAGTACTCACGTTGTCGGAACGTCCGGCGGTTCCACGGATGATATGAAAGAGGCTATTGCGCTCAGTGCAACTGGCCAACTGCAACCGTCGTTTATGGTGACGCACATTGGCGGCCTTGATGCGGTTCCGCACACCGTATTGAACTTACCTGCGATCCCCGGCGGTAAAAAGCTGATATACAACGGCGTTACCATGCCACTGACCGCCATTGCTGATTTTGCGGAGAAAGGGAAAACGGACCCATTATTCAAAGAACTGGCGCTGCTGGTGGAGGAGACGCACGGTATCTGGAATGAAAAGGCAGAAAAATACCTTTTAGCACACTTTGGCGTTGATATCGGGGAGGCGGCGATATGATGTCGCTGGCATGGCCGCTATTTCGTATCACGGAACAGGCTGCGCTGGCAGCCTGGCCGCAAACCGGGTGCGGCGATAAAAACAAGATTGATGGTCTGGCGGTGACGGCAATGCGTGAAGCATTGAACAGTATTGCCATCCGTGGACGAATCGTCATTGGCGAAGGGGAGATTGATCAAGCCCCGATGCTGTGGATTGGCGAGGAAGTGGGAACCGATACCGGACCTGAGGTAGATATCGCCGTCGATCCTATTGAAGGAACCCGAATGGTGGCGATGGGTCAAAGCAATGCGCTGGCCGTCATGGCGTTTGCACCTCGAGGTTCACTGTTACACGCTCCTGATATGTACATGAAAAAACTGGTTGTTAATCGGTTTGCAAAAGGGGCGATTAATCTGGCGCTGCCGTTGGCAGACAATCTGCGTAATGTGGCTGAGGCGTTGGGCAAACCGCTGGATCGACTGCGGATGGTGACGCTGGATAAACCGCGTCTTCAATCAGCGATTGCCGAGGCGACGCGGCTTGGCGTCAAAGTCTTTGCTCTGCCCGATGGCGATGTGGCCGCCAGCGTATTGGCCTGTATGCAGGAGAATCCTTATGATCTGATGTATACCATTGGCGGGGCGCCTGAAGGGGTTATTTCGGCCTGTGCGGTTAAAGCGCTGGGGGGAGATATGCAGGCTGAGCTGATTGATTTTTGCGAAGCGAAAGGAGATAGCGCAGATCATCGCCTGATTGCAGCACAGGAACGTCAGCGCTGCGCGGAGATGGGCGTTGAAATCAACCGTATCTATGCGCTTGACGAACTGGTAGGGGGAAATAAGATCCTTTTCAGCGCGACGGGGGTAACAGGCGGCGATCTTGTTAAAGGGATCCAACAGGTTGCAAATGGTGTGCGCACACAAACTTTACTGATCGGTGGCGCGGATCGAACGTGTAATATAATAGACTCTCTGCATTCATGGTGATTTATCGGATAACTAATGACGACGCTGACAGAAGACGATGTGCTTGAGCAACTGGATGCTCAAAATAATTTACTCTCGTTTATGACGACGGCACATAACATTTTGCTCCAGGGCATTAAGCGTTTTTTACCGTCGCTGTTCGTTAATAACGATGAAGAAATCGTGGAATATGCAGTGAAGCCGTTACTCGCCCAGAGTGGACCGCTTGACGATATCGACGTTGCGTTACGACTGATTTATGCGCTGGGAAAAATGGATAAATGGCTTTATGCCGACATCACCCATTTCTCTCAGTTTTATCAGTACCTGAAGGAGCAGGATAATATCCCCGGTTTTGCCGATGATATTACCTGGGATTTTGTCAGCAACGTGAACAGTATCACCCGCAATGCGACCCTTTATGGTGCGCTGGAGTCGATGAAATTTGCCGACTTTGCTGCGTGGTCTGAAGTGCGCTTTAGCGCCATGGTCAAGACGGCAATGACGCTGGCAGTAACGGCGATTTTAAAGGAATTAACGCCGTGAAAATCGAACTAACGGTGAATGGGCTACAAGTTGAAGCGCATTACCATGATGATGAGATAGAGAACGTTCATAAACCGTTATTGCATCAGTTGGCAAAAATACACGCCACTAACCCGCAGCGACGAACGATTGTTTTTCTTAGCGCGCCGCCGGGTACGGGGAAATCGACGCTGACCACCTTCTGGGAATATCTCTCCCATCAGGATCCTGACCTGCCGGAGATCCAGACGCTGCCGATGGATGGCTTCCATCACTATAATACCTGGCTGGATGCCCATAACCTGCGGGCATACAAAGGTGCGCCGGAAACCTTTGATGTGGATAAGCTTGCGCAGAATCTACGCCAGATAAAGGAAGGGGAAGGATCCTGGCCGCAATATGATCGGCAAAAGCACGATCCGGTAGAAGCGGCCATCACCGTGACGGCACCGATCGTGATTGTGGAAGGAAACTGGTTATTGCGCGATGACGAAAGGTGGCGAGCGTTAGCTGAGTTTTGTGATTGCTCGTTGTTTATTCGCGCCCCCGCCAATGCGCTGCGCATGCGACTGGTAGGTCGTAAACTGGCTGGTGGACTCTCACAAGCTGACGCTGAGGCGTTTTATGAGCGTACCGACGGACCGAATGTTCGTCGGGTACTGGATGGTAGTCGGTCAGCAGACTTTATGCTGGAGATGACGGTCGATGGTGCATATCGGGCTGTGTGATATTTTTATTGTGTAGACGTACCACGCGCGAGAAATGACGCTGCGTAAACGCCGCGTCATGACTGATCGCTACAACGCTTGTACCACGCGTACGACATACCGCCAGCCAGTTTTCGAAGACGCCAAGCCAGTGCGCATCAAAATCCCGGCTGGGTTCATCCAGCAGTAGAATCGCGGGCGCGAGTGCTTCCAGACTGGCGACGGCAACCATTCGTCGTTGAGCAGTATGCAGATCCAGTGGGTGTGCGTCGGCAACGTCCTCTAGCTGACATAACTGCAGTGCTGCCGACGTGCGTTGCGCAATCTCAGCTACCGGGAGCTTCTGTAGCCGTAATCCGAAAGCCACTTCCTCTGCTACCTTGCTGTGAAAGATTTGATTTTCCGCCTCCTGAAACAGCACGCCGATCGCCCTGGCGCGCTCCCGGTTTTTCAGTTGCGCAATCGCACGGTTTTGTACCGTCACTGAGCCAGAAGACGGAAATAGCAGCCCGGCCATAATACGCAGCAGCGTAGATTTACCGGCGCCATTATCGCCTGTAAGCGCCAGCCATTCCCCTTCATGGAGTTCAAGTGAAATATTGCACAGGCAGTCATCGGCGGCGTTCGGCCAGCGATAGCTGACCTGGTTTAACGTTAGCATAGCGGTGACAATGCTCCATCGCGCAGTTGCCACGCCTGCTGGCAATGGCTGAGAAAAGGGGAATGATTGCGTTCGAAAAGCACCACCAAAGCATGCTGTTCCTGCGCCCATTGTTGCAGTCGCTTGAGTAGCATCACAGTCGCCTGCGCTGTCAGGCGGCTGAATGCTTCGTCCAGAATCAATATTTTCGGCTGCATGGCGAGCGCGCTGGCAATCACCACCCGCTGGGTTTCTCCGCCGGAAAGCGTGCCAGGATGACGACGGCGCAGAGGCTGACATTCCGTCAGCGTCAGGGCTTCATCAATGCGCTTCATAATTTCGGCCTCGGTAAGGCAGAGATTTTCCGGACCAAACGCCACTTCTTCCTCTACGCTGAATGTACAACCTGAAAGCTGCAGGTAAGGTGACTGCTGTACAAGCTGGACAGTACTCGACTGCTCGACCAGTGACAGTTTCCCGATGGGGGTACCCAGCAGCGTTCCTGTGCCCTCAATTTCTCCGGGCAGGAAATCGGGGTACCAGCCTGCCATCAGCTGTGCCAGCGTACTTTTCCCACTGCCGTTATCGCCAAAAATAGCTACAATTCCGGGCTCGGCATAGTGGAAATTGTAGCAAGCGGGGGGCCGCGCGGCATGCGTCGGAAGATAGCGAAACTGTTCTAACGTAACCAAATCCAGACTCCTGTCTCAACCATCATCAGAACTATCATGGCGTAGCGAGCCAGACGCTGCAGGAGGCTGTCTGGCGGCGCCCACAGCGTGGTGCGTGAGCGATGCAGGCGAAATCCTCGCATATCGAGCGCCGCGCCGCGGACGGCTAAATCATTGAGCGCGTTATGGGTAAGCGGAACAATCAATGCTGGCATGGCGCGTAAACGTTGGTACCAGGACTCATCCAGCGGTACGCCGCGTGCGCGCTGGGCCTCATGAATAATCGCCAACTGGCGTTTGAACTGTTCAACGACCAGCAACGGCCCGGCAAACAGGTAGGCCACACCTGGCGGCAGCCGAGAAGCAAACAGGGCGCGTATAAAACGCGAAACCGGTACGTACTGCATCCATATCTGCGATGTTGACACAATAGCCAGGATCCGCAGCCAGAGCGTAATGGCATCGGCCCAACGTTCTGGCGTGCGTGGTTGTCCGCTGATCCATTCGGTAAGCCATCCGCCGTGCACCAGCCATAGCCCCAGTCCTAAGGGGATCATCAGCCAGAGTACGTATTTCGCCCGCGACCGCGTAGCCTTCATACACAACAAACTGGCGAACGTCGCGGCGCTGTACAGACTAAGCGGCGCTCCGGTTGGCAGCAGGAGCGTGGAGCAGGCGGCGAGTGCCCACAGAGTTAAGGACGTAAACGGGTGCATTTAGCGCACGGCAGACATCGTAGGGAAATGGCGCGTTGTGCGCAGCGGGAGCTGGCGGAGTAGTACCCAGACGATGATTGCCGTGAGGATTTTATCGACCAGATTCGCACCGATGACGGTGATGGCGACGGACTCCACCAGGTTCTGACCGACCGAGTGCATCCACGCGACAAAAAGATCGGCACCGCTGCCGGTAACGCCGCCAAACAGGGTCGTGCGAATAGGCACGGCAACGAGGGTAACAGCAAGCGTAATAATCACACCGCTGACAACGACTTTGGGTAAGGTGCGAAACCATCCCGCCCGCGCCAGCCAACCGGCGACCAGTCCAATCACCATGGCGACGGGCGCAAAGGCGGCGGCGATCGGATCGGTCAGTAACCCCCATAACAGGTTAGTGAGTAATCCGGTGAGCATCCCCACCACTGGACCTAGCAGCACTGCGCTAATCAAGGTACCAATCGAGTCGAGAAAAATAGGTAGTTTCAGCATGCTGATAAGCTGCCCACCGACCATATTGATGGCGATAGCAATGACAATCAGTACCAGAGACTGGCTGGAAAATTGGCGACGCGCCATAGAAAACCTCTTTCAAGTAAAACGTTAGCGGGATGAAATAACCAGTTCGTCATAACCGGAAACGGCGCATGGCTGACGGCTGAATGCCAGAGACGTCAGCTCGCCAATCACCAGTTCCAGCGTGGTGCGCACGGTACAGCCCGGCATCATGTGGCCGCCCAGCGTCGCGCCGCGCGGGTCGGCAACCGCCAGATGGAGATGCTCACCGGTAAGTTCCAGCGTGCCGTTCAGAGAGATAATTTCCCACGAATCGGTGAGTAACGTGGTTTCTTCGCGTCCAGCGAAGCGCAGGGCTATGTTGCTCAGGCTGCCGGTGCAACCCGCTATCCAACCAGCCTGTAGCTGATGTTGTTGTACAAAAGCGTGTAGCGCTGAAAAGACTTCCTGACCGGGTAATAACCGCAGCGCATGAAAGCGAGCTTCAGATGATGGGGGATAGAATATAGCCATAGTTGAGGGACTCCGAGACTCGGACGTAGCGCTGATAATATAGACGCGGGTTAGGGAGCTTCCTGATATAAATCAGGATTTGTGACATGGCAACGAAATAATCTTGCTACTGTTATTCGTAATTCTGGAATATGGAATAAATTTAGCGCTGAAGGGCGTTAAAATGTGACGTAAGTCAGATAACTGTGTTCTGTTGCTGGACAATCATTCCTTTTATTCCTCGTTTCGCTTATTCTAGCTGAAGCGTTTCAGTCGATTAAATGTTCGACAATTAACCAATTAGTCGCAGTTTGCGACAGGTAAGGTTTCCCTGAGCGATTTGCTGCATTACTCTGTCTGCCACATCGTTTCTGAGAAATCCTTGCAGGAGACCTATGACCGTACGCGTAGCGATTAATGGTTTCGGTCGCATCGGACGCAACGTGGTTCGTGCTTTGTATGAATCCGGGCGTCGGGCGGAAATCACCGTGGTGGCAATCAACGAACTGGCCGATGCTGCAGGCATGGCGCATTTGTTGAAATATGACACCAGCCATGGACGTTTTGCCTGGGATGTTCGTCAGGAACGTGACCAGCTCATTGTTGGCGATGACGCGATCCGCATTCTGCATGAGCGAACACTCGATGCGCTTCCATGGCGCGAACTGGGTGTCGACATCGTGCTGGATTGTACGGGGGTCTTCGGCAATCGCGAACACGGCGAGGCGCATATTGCCGCTGGTGCAAAAAAAGTGCTCTTTTCACATCCTGGCAGTCACGACATCGACGCAACCGTTGTGTATGGCGTTAATCAGGATCAGCTGCGCGCTGAGCACCGAATTGTATCCAACGCCTCCTGCACCACGAATTGTATAATTCCCGTCATTAAATTGCTGGATGATGCTTACGGCATTGAGTCTGGTACCGTCACCACGATCCACTCCGCGATGCACGATCAGCAGGTTATTGATGCTTATCATCCCGACCTGCGTCGCACGCGAGCGGCCAGTCAGTCGATTATTCCGGTGGATACCAAACTGGCGGCGGGCATCACGCGAATTTTCCCGCAGTTTAACGATCGTTTTGAAGCGATAGCGGTGCGTGTACCGACCATAAATGTGACGGCGATCGACTTAAGCGTGACGGTGAAAAAACCAGTAAAAGCCAGTGAAGTCAACCAGTTGCTGCAAAAAGCAGCACAAGGTGCATTTCATGGTATAGTTGACTATACGGAATTACCGTTGGTCTCTGTAGATTTTAACCACGACCCGCACAGCGCCATCGTTGATGGTACGCAAACGCGCGTGAGTGGCGCTCACCTGATCAAAACGCTGGTCTGGTGTGATAATGAATGGGGCTTTGCTAACCGTATGCTCGACACAACGTTAGCGATGGCTGCTATTGGTTTCAGGCTCGACGCTTGAGCGTCGACAAAACTTTATGAATCAACGAGAGGATTCACCATGTCTGTAATTAAGATGACCGATCTGGATCTGGCTGGTAAACGCGTTTTTATCCGTGCGGACCTGAACGTACCAGTTAAAGAAGGGAAAGTAACCAGCGATGCGCGTATCCGTGCTTCCCTGCCAACCATCGAACTGGCCCTGAAACAGGGTGCTAAAGTGATGGTAACTTCCCACCTGGGTCGTCCTACCGAAGGCGAGTACAACGAAGAATTCTCTCTGCTGCCGGTTGTTAACTATCTGAAAGACAAACTGTCTGCTCCAGTTCGCCTGGTAAAAGATTACCTGGACGGCGTTGAAGTCGCTGCCGGTGAACTGGTTGTTCTGGAAAACGTTCGCTTCAACAAAGGCGAGAAGAAAGACGACGAAGCGCTGTCCAAAAAATATGCTGCGCTGTGCGACGTATTCGTCATGGATGCTTTCGGTACGGCTCACCGTGCGCAGGCTTCTACCCACGGTATCGGCAAATTTGCTGACGTAGCGTGCGCTGGCCCGCTGCTGGCTGAAGAGCTGGATGCGCTGGGTAAAGCGCTGAAAGAACCTGCTCGTCCGATGGTGGCTATCGTTGGTGGTTCTAAAGTTTCTACCAAACTGACCGTTCTGGATTCTCTGTCAAAAATCGCTGACCAACTGATCGTTGGCGGTGGTATCGCGAACACCTTCGTTGCCGCTCAAGGCCACAACGTGGGTAAATCCCTGTATGAAGCTGACCTGGTTGACGAAGCTAAGCGCCTGCTGACCACTTGCGACATCCCGGTCCCGACCGACGTTCGCGTAGCGACTGAATTCTCTGAAACTGCACCGGCTACTCTGAAATCCGTTAGCGATGTGAAAGAAGACGAGCAGATCCTGGACATCGGCGACGCTTCTGCACAGCAACTGGCTGACATCCTGAAGAATGCGAAAACCATTCTGTGGAACGGCCCGGTTGGCGTGTTCGAATTCCCGAACTTCCGCAAGGGTACTGAAATCGTGGCTAACGCCATCGCAGACAGCGAAGCGTTCTCTATCGCAGGCGGCGGCGACACCCTGGCAGCTATCGACCTGTTCGGTATTGCTGACAAAATCTCCTACATCTCCACTGGCGGCGGCGCATTCCTCGAATTCGTGGAAGGCAAAGTACTGCCAGCAGTAGCGATGCTCGAAGAGCGCGCTAAAAAGTAAGCATTTAATGGGCAGGGTAACCTGCCCAATTATTAGCGCGCTTTAGAGCGCGCGCCCTTTCCAAGGCCGAAGATACAGGACTCGCAACATGTCTAAAATTTTTGATTTCGTAAAACCAGGCGTAATCACTGGTGATGACGTACAGAAAGTTTTCCAGGTAGCTAAAGAAAACAACTTTGCTCTGCCAGCTGTTAACTGCGTTGGTACCGACTCCATCAACGCCGTACTGGAAACCGCTGCAAAAGTTAAAGCGCCGGTAATCGTACAGTTCTCCAACGGTGGTGCTTCTTTCATCGCGGGTAAAGGCGTGAAGTCCGACGTTCCTCAGGGCGCTGCAATCCTGGGTGCTATCTCTGGCGCGCATCACGTTCACCAGATGGCTGAACACTACGGTGTTCCGGTTATCCTGCACACTGACCACTGCGCGAAGAAACTGCTGCCGTGGATCGACGGTCTGCTGGACGCGGGTGAAAAACACTTCGCAGCAACCGGCAAACCACTGTTCTCTTCTCACATGATCGACCTGTCTGAAGAGTCTCTGGAAGAGAACATCGAAATCTGCTCCAAATACCTGGCGCGCATGTCCAAAATGGGCATGACCCTGGAAATCGAACTGGGTTGCACCGGTGGCGAAGAAGACGGCGTGGACAACAGCCACATGGACGCTTCTGCACTGTACACCCAGCCGGAAGACGTTGATTACGCCTACACCGAGCTGAGCAAAATCAGCCCGCGTTTCACCATCGCAGCTTCCTTCGGTAACGTACACGGCGTTTACAAGCCGGGTAACGTTGTTCTGACCCCGACCATCCTGCGCGACTCTCAGGACTATGTTTCTAAGAAACATAACCTGCCGCACAACAGCCTGAACTTCGTCTTCCACGGCGGTTCCGGTTCTACTGCTCAGGAAATCAAAGACTCCGTAAGCTACGGCGTAGTGAAAATGAACATCGACACCGATACCCAATGGGCTACCTGGGAAGGCGTTCTGAACTACTACAAAGCAAACGAAGCTTACCTGCAGGGTCAGCTGGGCAACCCGAAAGGCGAAGATCAGCCGAACAAGAAATACTACGATCCGCGCGTATGGCTGCGTGCTGGTCAGGCAACCATGATCACCCGTCTGGAACAGGCTTTCAAAGAACTGAACGCGGTTGACGTTCTGTAATTAACGCCGTTCTACGTGACATGAGGCCCGCAAATGCGGGCCTTTTTTATTGCCATTTCAATGTGCTGCTGACAGAGAATTCTGTGATCTGTTTGGCAAAATCCAGGTTTATTGTTTACCCTTGTCAGGTTGCCAGTCCCGTGAGGGCGGCTTTATTTCTCCCGTTTGGGTAAGCAAAAAAGGAATAGTGAATGGAAGATTTGAATGTTGTCGACAGCATAAACGGTGCGGGCACCTGGCTGGTCCGCAATCAGGAGCTGCTGTTGAGCTATGCCGTCAACATCGTGGCGGCCATCGCCATTGTCATTATCGGTATGATCGTGGCGCGCATCGTATCTAACACCGTTAACCGCCTGATGCTGGCGCGTAAAATTGATGCAACCGTTGCCGACTTCCTCTCCGCACTGGTGCGCTACGGTATTATCGCTTTCACGCTGATTGCCGCTCTGGGCCGCGTTGGGGTACAAACCGCCTCCGTGATTGCCGTTCTCGGTGCCGCTGGTTTAGCCGTTGGTCTGGCACTGCAAGGTTCGTTGTCCAACCTCGCCGCTGGCGTGCTGTTGGTAATGTTCCGTCCGTTCCGTGCGGGTGAGTATGTAGACCTCGGCGGCGTAGCGGGAACCGTGCTCAACGTGCAGATTTTCTCCACGACCATGCGTACCGTTGACGGTAAGATTGTGGTGATCCCAAACGGTAAAATTATTGCCGGGAACATCATTAACTTCTCTCGCGAGCCGGTCCGTCGTAACGAATTTATCATCGGCGTAGCTTATGACTCCGATATCGATCAGGTGAAAAAAATCCTCACTGATATCATCCAGTCTGACGAACGAATCATTAAAGATCGTGAAATGACGGTGCGCCTGAATGAGCTGGGCGCTTCCTCGATTAATTTCGTCGTACGCGTCTGGAGCAACAGCAGCGATCTGCAAAGCGTCTATTGGGATGTTCTGGAGCGTATTAAACGCGAGTTTGACGCCAACGGCATCAGCTTCCCGTATCCGCAGATGGATGTGAACTTCAAGCGTGTGAAAGAGAGCGCTGCAGAGTAATCGCGTGCCCGGTGGCGCTATCGCATACCGGGCCTACAAAATCTCCAGGCCGGACAAGGCGCCAGCCGCCATCCGGCATCTTCCCTCCTGGTATTAATTCCTCTTATCCCTGATTAAAATTATCAATTTCCGCTAATGATTTTCCCGCGCTATAGTCTGCTCCTAAGAGAAACAGTTCGGGATGATTAACGTGTTATCGTATTATTTTCAAGGGCTTGCACTTGGTGCGGCCATGATACTTCCGCTTGGTCCACAAAATGCTTTTGTGATGAATCAGGGGATCCGTCGCCAGTATCACATCATGATCGCTTTACTTTGCGCTATCAGCGATTTGGCGTTGATTTGCGCGGGGATCTTCGGCGGTAGCGCCTTGCTGATGCAGTCGCCGTGGCTGATGGCGCTGGTCACCTGGGGCGGCGTCGCCTTTTTACTCTGGTACGGTTTTGGTGCGTTAAAAACGGCGATGAGTAGTAATCTGGAGCTGGCCAGCGCCGAGGTGATGAAGCAGGGCCGCTGGAAAATCATTGCTACTATGCTGGCGGTGACGTGGCTCAATCCCCATGTTTATCTGGATACCTTTGTGGTGCTGGGGAGTCTGGGAGGGCAACTGGACGTTGAGCCTAAGCGCTGGTTTGCGCTGGGAACCGTCAGCGCTTCGTTCCTGTGGTTCTTCGGCCTGGCATTGCTGGCGGCCTGGCTTGCTCCGCGCCTGCGTACTGCTAAAGCACAGCGCATCATCAATACGCTGGTAGGATTAGTGATGTGGTTTATCGCTTTTCAGCTGGCAAAAGAAGGTGTTGCGCACGTTCATGCGTTGTTCAACTAAGTGTTGTCTGATGGACAACGCAGCG
Source organism: Citrobacter sp. Ce006 (assembly GCF_030336535.1). Classification (NCBI taxonomy): domain Bacteria; kingdom Pseudomonadati; phylum Pseudomonadota; class Gammaproteobacteria; order Enterobacterales; family Enterobacteriaceae; genus Citrobacter; species Citrobacter sp. Ce006. The sequence goes on along the minus strand of NZ_JAOWDO010000056.1, from coordinate 104,880 downwards.
AGATCGGCTAAGCTTGCCTGCATGTGCCCTGAGTTTCGGGGTAATTAATGAAACATGGAGGAACGACCGTGAAGTTCAAAATAATGGCCCTGGCGGCATTAGTCGGATTCAGCGCACTATCGGTACAGGCAAATGAGTTGCCAAATGGACCGCACATCGTGACTTCCGGAACGGCAAGCGTGGATGCGACACCAGACATCGCCACTCTGGCGATTGAAGTGAACGTTGCTGCAAAGGATGCGGCTTCAGCGAAGAAGCAGGCCGATGAACGCGTGGCGCAATATCTCTCCTTCCTTGAACAGAACCAGATAGCGAAGAAAGACATTAGCGCTGCAAACCTGCGTACCCAGCCGGACTACGACTACCAGAACGGTAAAAGCATCCTCAAAGGTTATCGTGCGGTGCGCACCGTTGAAGTCACGTTGCGTCAGCTGGATAAGCTCAACGCGTTGCTTGATGGCGCACTGAAGGCCGGTCTGAATGAGATTCGTTCGGTATCGCTCGGTGTTGCCCAACCGGATGCTTATAAAGATAAGGCGCGTAAAGCAGCAATTGATGATGCTATTCATCAGGCTGAACAACTGGCCGCGGGCTTTAACAGTAAACTGGGTCCCGTTTACAGCGTGCGCTATCACGTATCCAATTATCAACCGAGCCCGATGGTACGGATGATGAAAGCGGATGCTGCGCCTGCGACATCCGCTCAGGAAACCTACGAACAGCCGGTTATTCAGTTTGACGATCAGGTTGATGTCGTCTTCCAGATTGAGCCGACGGCGGGGCAGCCAACAGCAACGCCAGCCAAAACCCAGTAATTGTTCCAGACCCGGCTCTCCAGCCGGGTTTTTTATGTGACCAACTGTAAAAATGAGACCTCACATCCGGTCTTTTTTTTCGCCGTAATGAGGATAGGCCATAGCGATTTTTAAGGGGACGCTATGGATATTTTTATCTCGAAAAAGATGCGTAATTTCATTCTGCTGGCGCAAACTAATAACATCGCCAGAGCGGCAGAAAAAATACATATGACCGCATCGCCATTCGGTAAAAGCATTGCTGCACTGGAAGATCAAATCGGCTATACGCTATTTACCCGCAAAGATAACAACATCAGTCTGAATAAAGCGGGACAGGAGCTGTATCAGAAGCTGTTTCCCGTTTATCAGCGCCTCTCTGCCATTGATAACGAAATCCATAACGCCTCTCGTCGTTCGCGGGAAATCGTCATCGGCATCGACAATACCTACCCAACGATTATTTTTGACCAGTTGATAAGCCTTGGTGATAAGTACCATGGTGTGACGGCCCAGGCCGTGGAGTTCAGTGAGAATGGGGTGATTGATAACCTGTTCGATCGCAAACTCGATTTTATCATCTCGCCGCAGCACGTTTCCCCCCGCGTCCAGGAGCTGGAAAATCTGGCGATCAATGAACTCCCTCCGCTGCGTCTGGGTTTTCTCGTTTCCCGGCGCTACGAAGAAAAACAGCCGCAGGATCTGCTGCGCGAGTTGCCCTGGCTGCAAATGCGCTTCCAGAATCGCGCTAACTTTGAGGCGATGCTGGATGCCTACATGCGACCCTGTGGGATTAACCCGACGATTATTTACCGTCCATACAGCTTTATGGCCAAGATTAGCGCGGTGGAGCGCGGGCAGTTTTTGACGGTGATCCCTCATTTCGCCTGGCGGCTGGTGAATCCGTCGACGCTAAAGTATTTCGACGCGCCCGGTAGCCCCATGTATATGCAAGAATTTCTCTATTCACTGAAAAATCATCGCTATACCGCCACCATGCTCGAGCATATTGCTGAGGATCGTGACGGTACGGCAAGTTAACCAAGCATTGAACCTGTTTCGAGCAGGTTGCGATGCAGATCGAAAGCATGGCTGAGATCGTGATGGATATGCCCGCCGGGCGCTTTCTCCAGATAGCGGTGCAGGTAATCCCGGTAAAGAGGGTGCGCACAGTTATCGATAATCGTGTGCGCCCGCTGCATCGGAGATAACCCACGCAGATCGGCAATCCCTTGTTCGGTCACGATCACTTTAACGCTATGTTCGCTGTGATCGACATGGCTGCACATCGGTACGATGGTGGAGATTTTCCCGCCTTTGGCAATCGACGGCGCCATAAAGATAGACAGATAGGCGTTGCGCTCGAAATCCCCGCTGCCGCCGATGCCGTTCATCAGGTTCACGCCCGCAACGTGCGTGGAATTGGCATGGCCGTAGATATCAAATTCCAGGCCCACGTTGAGCGCGATAACCCCCAGCCGTCGAATGATTTCTGGGTTATTGGAGATCTCCTGCGGGCGCAGCACAATACGGCTGGCGAAGAAGTCCATGTTGTCGTAAATCTTCTGTAGCGAGGGGGCTGAAATGGTCAGGCTGGAGGCGCTGGCGCCGGTTATCTTGCCCGTTTCCAGCAGATGCACCACCGACTCCTGCAACACCTCCGAATACATCATAAAGGGCGGGATATCCGGGTTTTCCCCCAGCCGCGCCATCACCGCGTTGTTGATATTGCCCACGCCGCTTTGTAAGGGTAGAAACTCAGCTGGAATGCGTTTGTGCGCCATTTCTGCCAACAGGAAAGTGACGACGTTATCGGCAATTTGTTGGCTGACCGGATTAGTTTTATCCGCTGTATTTCCTGCATCCGGCAGGTCGGTATCCACTATCGCGACCACTTTCTGCGGGTCTATCTGCACGCACTGACTGCCCACGCGATCCATGGTATGAAATATGGGTACGCTGTTACGCCGCGGCGGTGCGCCGGGTATCACGATGTCGGCAAACTCCGCCACGCGCGGATTATGGTAATGATTCAGTTCAATGATCACTTTTTTCGCCCGCAGAAGCCAGGTGGGCGCATTACCAATACCGCTGGAAAGCCAAATCCGTCCATCTGGCGCAATGGCGGACGCTTCAATGACGGCAACGTCGATCTCGCCAAAAAAGCCGTAATTAACCATCTGCGCAACCTCGCTCAAATGGAGATCGACAAACCTCACCTGGCCCTGATTAATTTTCTCGCGCAGGCCCGATGAGGTTTGATAAGGCGCGCGCCAGGAAACGGCATCCGCCGCGGATAGGACATCATCAGCAGCAGCGCCAATTGATGCTCCGGTCAGCAGGCGGATCTGAAAAGGCTGCCCGAGCTGATGCTGTTCGCATGCGCGTTGGGCAATTGCGCTGGGTAACGCTTTTGGCGAACCTGCGGGGGTAAAGCCGCTGAATGCCACCATATCATCGTGCTGGATAATTTCTGCCGCCTGTTCGGCGCTCATCCGTTTCATGGCCGTCTCCTTTCTCGGACGTGATTAGTGGCCGACAAAATTGGGTTTACGTTTTTCCATAAACGCGTTCATCCCTTCCTGATAATCCTCGCTGTCGTACACCGCGCGGCGCATGCCCTGAATACGCTCGAACTCATCGGAATTCATGGTGTGCGCTTCACCCAGCACGCGCAGTTCTTCTTTGATGACGGCGATTGCCAGCGGCGCTTTTTCCGAGATGTGGTGCGCCATTTGCAGGGTGAAATCTTCCAGTTCCTCGACAGGTACGACATGGTTGAGGATCCCGACCGCCATGGCGCGTTGAGCGGTGATGGGCGAGGCGGTAAAAATCAGTTCTTTAACGATGTGAAAACCAGCGTCGCGGGTCAGATTGTGGATGCCCACAAGGTTATACGGCACGCCGAGGTTGACCGGGGTCATTGAGAAGGTGGATGTGCTGGCTGCGATGATCAGATCGGAACTCATGATCATCTCAAACGCGCCGCCCCAGACGCTGCCTTCGACCATGGAGATCACCGGCTTCGGGTATTTTTGGATCATACGGGTTATCTGACGCAGCGGATCGTCATAGGAGAGCGGATCGCGACGTCCGGTGGGGAGCTCATGAATATCATGCCCGGCAGAGAACACTTTGGCCCCGCTCGGAGCGCGTAGAATGATGCAGCGAATGTCAGCACGATTGAGGTCGCTCAGCGCCTGCATCAGATCGTCAATAAACACTTTGCTCAGGGCATTGAGCTTGCGCGCGTAGTTGAACTCAATAACCGCGACTTTCTGGATGATGACCACGTTGACGTATTGATAAGACATAATGTTCTCTTTATTGAAAGTAATGATGCTGGATAAATTCGCTGATATGCCGCAGACCGGTGCGCGGCGAAAGATCATTGTTTTTGACAGCCTGCAGCGTCTGCTGGAAATAACGGTCGAAATCAGCCCGGGCAAACAGCAGATGCAGCGCTTCTTCTTCAGCCTGCTGATGTAACCAGTCCACCGCCTGCTGCTGGCGAACTTTTTCCAGTCGACCGCTGGCAGTCAGGCATGTTTTAAAGTCGGTTATCGCCTGCCAGATTTCCTCAATGCCGCGTTTTTCCAGGGCGCTACAGGTCAGAACCCGCGGCTGCCACTCGTCATATTTACGGCGCAAAATGTGCAGGGCGGATTCGTACATATGGCGGGCGATCGCAACGCTGGTATGGTTCTCGCCGTCGTCTTTATTGATGACGACCAGATCCGCCATTTCCATCAGGCCTTTTTTGATACCCTGTAAATCGTCGCCACCGCCAGCGATTTGCAGTGAGATAAAGCAATCCACCATACCTGCGACTTCGGTTTCTGACTGTCCAACGCCGACGGTCTCTACAATCACCACGTCAAAGCCAGCTGCTTCGCACAACAGCATTAATTCGCGGGCGCGCTGGCTGGCGCCGCCTAAATGACCGCTGGAAGGGACCGGGCGAATAAACGCAGATTCTGCGCGGGCAAGCTCCGTCATGCGGGTCTTATCACCAAGAATGCTGCCGCCGCTGACCGGGCTGCTGGGATCGACGGCGATCACCGCCACCCGTAATCCGTGGCGGATGAGCAGCATACCGAATGCTTCCAGGAACGTGCTTTTACCCGCGCCCGGCGTGCCGGTGATCCCTAAGCGCAGGGCGTTACCGGTGAACGGCATAATCGCGTCCAGCAATTGCGTACTTAACGGCTGGTGGCGCGGGTGGTTGCTTTCGACCAGCGTCATTGCCTGGGCGAGCGTCGCTCGTTCACCGAGTCGTAAGCGGCGGACGGTATCCTCAAGCGTGGCGGCGTTAATCATGATGTTGACTGATACGGGTCAACACATCGCGGACGCTGTCGAGCATTGGCGTGCCGGGGCCATAAATGGCTGCTACACCATGCTCGTGCAGGAAGGCGTAATCCTGTGGCGGAATAACGCCTCCTGCTACCACACAGATATCTTCACGCCCCCATTTTTTGAGTGCGGTAACCAACTCCGGGATCAGCGTTTTATGGCCTGCCGCCAGTGACGATGCGCCTATTACATGCACATCGTTTTCTACCGCCAGACGGGCGATCTCTTCTGGTGTGGAGAACATCGGGCTGAGATCGACATCGAAGCCGAGATCGGAGTAGGCGCTGGCGATCACCTTCGCGCCGCGATCGTGGCCGTCCTGGCCCATCTTGGCGATCAGAATGCGCGGGCGACGGCCATTTTCCGCGAGGAAGCGTTCGGTTTGCGCAACGATAGCGTCAAACTCATCGGCGGATTTATCAGACTGGTGATAGCTTTGCGCAATCACGCCAGTAACGCACTGGCTGGGAACCAGATATCGGTCAAAGGCGACTTCCAGCGCGTCGGAGATTTCACCGAGCGTGGCGCGAACGCGGGCGGCGTTGACGGCGGCAGCCAGCAGGTTTTCATTATGCTGCGCGGCGTGGGTCAGCGCGGATAGTGCGGTTTTAACGGCATCGTTGTCGCGGGTGGCGCGGATATGCTGCAGCGAAGCAATTTGCTCATTACGCACCTTCACGTTGTCGATCTCCAGTACCGACGTCTCGTCTTCTTTATCCAGCTTGTACTTGTTCACGCCAACAATAACGCGCTTACCCTGGTCGATCAGCGACTGTTCGCGCGCGGAAGCTTCCTCGATCATCCGTTTAGGGAGCCCGGCTTCGATCGCTTTCGCCATGCCACCTGCCTCGTCAATCTGCTTGATGATCGTACGCGCCTGCTTGACGATTTGATCGGTGAGTGACTCGACGTAATACGATCCGGCCAGCGGATCGACGGTGCGGCAGATCTCTGATTCTTCCTGAATGATGATTTGCGTATTACGCGCAATACGGGCGGAGAAATCGGTGGGCAAACCGAGCGCTTCATCAAAGGCGTTGGTATGCAGCGACTGGGTGCCGCCGAGCGTAGCGCCGAGCGCTTCAATGGTGGTACGTACCACGTTGTTGTAAGGATCCTGCTCGGTCAGACTCCAGCCGGAGGTCTGGCAGTGGGTACGCAGAGCGAGAGATTTTGGGTTCGTCGCGCCAAAACTGCTGACCGCTTCGCTCCACAAATATCGCGCCGCGCGCAGCATGGCGACGTTCATAAACAGATCCATGCCGATGCCGAAGAAGAACGACAGGCGCGGGGCGAAGTCATCTATTTTCAGTCCGGCGGAAAGTGCGGCTTTGATGTATTCAATACCGTCTGCCAGCGTAAAGGCCACCTGCTGCACGCAGTTTGCCCCAGCTTCACCCATGTGATAGCCGCTGATGCTGATGGTGTTAAAGCGCGGCATGTTGCCGGAGCACCAGGCGATGATGTCGGCGATAATGCGCATAGACGGTTTTGGTGGATAAATGTAGGTGTTGCGACACAGGTACTCTTTCAGAATATCGTTCTGAATGGTCCCGGTGAGTTGTTCCGGCGTTACGCCTTGTTCTTCTGCAGCGACGATATAAAACGCCAGTACCGGCAGCACCGCGCCGTTCATGGTCATCGATACCGACATCTTATCCAGCGGGATCTGGTCGAACAGTACCTTCATATCTTCGACGGTATCGATCGCCACGCCGGCTTTACCGACGTCTCCCGACACGCGTGGGTTGTCTGAGTCATAGCCACGATGGGTGGCAAGGTCAAAGGCGACGGAAAGCCCTTTTTGCCCGGCGGCGAGGTTGCGGCGGTAAAAGGCGTTGGACTCTTTGGCGGTAGAAAAACCGGCGTACTGACGAATGGTCCACGGCTGTGCGGTATACATGGTGGCGCGTGGGCCGCGCACGTAAGGCGGCAGGCCGGGAAGGGTGCCCGTGACTTCCAGATTATCGAGGTCTGCTTCAGTGTACAGCGGCTTGATGGCAATCCCTTCCGCTGTCTGTCTTTCCAGCGACTCGACGGTTTTTTCCCGTCGGCTGAGTTCTTTATTGGCGAGTGTTTGCCACTCCTGCACGTTTGCCATTTTTTGCTCCGTATTACGCAATAAGTTGAATCTTTGCGAATACGGTGTGCTTTTTCATTTGGCTTGTCGCCAGCAAAAAATAGCCAACAGGACGTCGTTTTTTGCCGCGCGGCGTGTTTTATTTTGTGATGTATTTCAAAGACGTGGCGGGAATAGCATGAAAAGAGGGTATAAGGCTTGTAGGCCGGATAAAGCGTTACGCCGCCATCCGGCACTCAGGAGGAATAAACGGTTTAATCCTGACGCAGCACGTTGTGGCCATAGGCCAGCAGCGCATCGGTGACGTTGCGCATCATGCGGCTTTCCGGCGCAAAGCGATGCCAGTACAGCATCCGACGCTGGAACAGGCCCGGTGTTAAGTCGATAAGTTCGCCGCTTGCCAGCTCTTTCTCAATCTGTAAATGTGGGATCATGCAACAGGTGGTTCCCTGACGAGCCAGTTGAACGAAGGCTTCAGACGAGTTAACGATATGGCATGGTACGCTGCCTGGCGGCAGGTCGAAATTTTGTTGCAGGAATGCCTGGTGCATATCATCAAGATGGTCAAACGCTACCGCCGGGGCTTTCAGCAGGGCAGAGCGGGTGACGCCGTTAGGGAAATAACGCTCGGCGAAAGGTTTTGATCCAACAAACAGATAGTCCAGTGCGCCAAGTTTATCCACCAGACAGCTTGGCAGTGCCTGATGCTGAATACTCACCGCACCGACCACTTCACCACGACGCAGACGTTCCTGGGTGCGCGTTTCATCCTCAACCTGCAGGTTCAGGCGAATCGGTGAATTTGCCAGTACCGGGGCCAGCGCCGGAAGTAACCAGGTTGCCAGACTGTCGGCGTTCACCGCCAGCGAGAGCAGCAGCGGCGTTGAGCCGGTTTGTTCATCGCCCAGCCACTCGTCTTCCAGCAGTTCAACCTGACGCAAAAGCGCCAGCAGTTTCTGCCCTTGCTCGGTTGGGCGTGGTGGTACGGTACGCACCAGCAACGGTTGTCCGAACATATTCTCAAGCTGTTTTATGCGCTGTGAAACGGCGGATTGCGTGATGCACAGCTTTTGCGCCGCGCGCTCAAATCCTCGTTCACGAATAACCGCATCCAGTGCTTGTAGTGTTCTGTAGTCCGGACGTTTCATTGCTTTGACGCACTCCTGAAATTTTTGCTTGTTCTGCACTATGACACAATTTTTGATTGGGTAAAGACGAAATCCGCCGCTTGCGAGCGGGTGTGGGGACATTTTTCTGCGCAATGTTCTATAATGCGCGTGAATTTTCCCACCACAGGCGAAACGATCATGACGCAGGATGAACTGAAAAAAGCAGTAGGATGGGCGGCACTTAAGTATGTACAGCCCGGTACCATTGTGGGCGTAGGTACAGGTTCAACAGCCGCACACTTTATTGATGCGCTGGGCACAATGAAAGGTCAGATTGAAGGTGCGGTATCCAGTTCGGACGCCTCGACCGAAAAACTTAAAAGCCTTGGCATCCACGTGTTCGACCTTAACGAAGTTGACAGCCTCGACGTATACGTTGACGGCGCGGATGAAATTAACGGCCACATGCAGATGATCAAGGGCGGCGGCGCAGCGTTGACCCGTGAAAAAATCATTGCTTCCGTAGCGAAGAAATTTATCTGTATCGCGGATGCGTCTAAAGAAGTCGATATTCTCGGCAACTTCCCGCTGCCGGTTGAAGTGATCCCAATGGCGCGCAGCGCTGTGGCTCGCCAGTTGGTGAAGCTGGGCGGTCGTCCTGAATACCGTCAGGGCGTCGTGACGGACAACGGCAACGTGATCCTCGATGTATACGGTCTGGAGATCCTCGACGCCATCGCGCTGGAAAATGCCATCAACGGGATTCCGGGTGTGGTAACCGTCGGTCTGTTTGCCAACCGTGGTGCGGATGTCGCGCTGATCGGTACGCCAGATGGCGTGAAAACTATCGTAAAATGATCTGACGGGAGCGTCTTCTCCCGTTAAAAAAATTTTGGCAGGGCAAATTTGGTGACTTGTGTCACGTTTATAATATTGTCCTGCCGATCTCTCCAAAGAAAAAGTTATCGCCAGTATTTTCCTCTGACATTTCTCGTTGAATGACATTTCTTCAGCACGGCGACGCAAACGTTCATATTGCCGCAATATTATTTTTTGATATGTTGAAGAGACGGATGAAAATCCCACACACAACACATCAGTTTGAACAAAAAAAGACAGGGTCGGGGAAATGGCAAAGGTATCACTGGAGAAAGATAAGATTAAATTTCTGCTGGTTGAAGGCGTACACCAAAAAGCGCTCGAAAGCCTTCGTGCAGCAGGTTATACCAACATCGAGTTTCACAAAGGCGCTCTGGACACTGAACAACTGAAAGAGTCCATCCGTGATGCCCATTTCATTGGCCTGCGATCCCGTACCCATCTGACGGAAGATGTGATTGACGCCGCAGAGAAACTTGTCGCGATTGGCTGCTTTTGTATCGGCACCAACCAGGTTGATCTGTCCGCTGCGGCAAAACGCGGGATCCCCGTGTTCAACGCGCCATTCTCTAACACGCGTTCCGTTGCGGAACTGGTGATTGGCGAACTGCTGCTACTGCTACGCGGCGTACCCGAAGCGAACGCCAAAGCACACCGCGGCGTGTGGAATAAACTGGCTACCGGCTCGTTTGAAGCGCGTGGCAAAAAACTGGGGATCATCGGCTACGGCCACATTGGTACTCAGTTGGGCATTCTGGCGGAATCGCTGGGGATGCATGTCTATTTCTATGATATTGAAAATAAACTCCCGCTTGGCAACGCCACCCAGGTTCAGCATCTTTCCGACCTGCTCAATATGAGCGACGTGGTGAGCCTGCACGTACCGGAAAACGCCTCCACCAAAAATATGATGGGTGCGCATGAGATTGCTCTGATGAAACCAGGCGCACTGCTGATCAACGCCGCACGCGGTACGGTTGTCGATATTCCTGCGCTGTGTGATGCGCTGGCAACAAAACATCTGGCGGGAGCGGCCATCGACGTCTTCCCAACGGAACCTGCTTCTAACAGCGATCCGTTCACCTCGCCGCTGTGTGATTTCGACAACGTGATCCTGACGCCGCATATCGGTGGGTCCACGCTGGAAGCACAGGAAAACATCGGTCTGGAAGTGGCTGGGAAACTGACCAAGTATTCCGACAACGGCTCTACGCTGTCTGCGGTTAACTTCCCGGAAGTTTCGCTGCCGCTGCACGGTGGTCGTCGTCTGATGCACATTCACGAAAACCGTCCGGGCGTTTTGACCGCGCTGAACCAGATTTTTGCCGAGCAGGGCGTCAACATTGCCGCGCAGTATCTGCAGACTTCCGCACAGGTAGGTTATGTGGTTATTGATATTGAAGCGGATGAAGATGTGGCGGAGAAAGCGCTGCTGGCGATGAAGGCCCTTCCGGGAACCATTCGCGCGCGTCTGCTGTACTGATTTCCTCTACATGGGCAGGCGGTTGACCTGCCCATCTTTCCTCTGATTTCCCGGCCTCAAAATTTCTTTCTGTAACGCATACATTCTGTTTTCGAGCCTTGCCGCAATTGGCAACTAAAGGCAGTGCTGCGTGTTGTACAGCACTAAAAGGAATTTACGATAGAGGCTCAGCATCGCGCTGAAACGGGAAAGCCCCTGGCGAAGCAGGGGCTCTAAAAAGGAAAGGGACGATGATGAGATACGTCATCATGCTGCTGATCCTGTTAATCATCGCTTGGCCAGCATATTAACAGAGAGTACGCAGGAGGGAGGTTCGCCTCCCTCACCCTTCACCGAGGAATTTAGGTCAAAAAAACGGCGCTGTCAATCGGCAAAAAACGGCTACCACTCCCAAATTTTGGACGGCGTTACCACCGCAGGCAGTGGGATATCCCACTCTTCGACAGGCAGCTTTTCCACTAACTGGCAATCATGTGCGTAGCCCACGGGTTGGATCTTATGCTGTTGCCAGTTTTGCAACGTACGGTCATAAAATCCGCCGCCCATGCCCAGTCGTTGTCCACCCTCGTCAAACGCCACTAACGGCGTAATCAGTACATCCAGCTGTGACAGCGGCAATACGTCGCGGACATCAAGTCGTGGTTCCTGAATCTTTAAGCGATTGGTTACCAGGTCGCTGTGCGGATGATAGTGCAGGAACAGCAGGTTGCCAGGGCTAAAGGGATGAAGAACCGGAAGGTAGACGCGCTTACCCGCTCGCCACAGCTGTTCGATCAACGGTTGAGTGTCGAGTTCGCCATCAAACGAGAGGAATACCGCCACGGTATGAGCGAGTACAACAGGGGGATAACTGAGCATTCGGGTCGCGGCTTGCTGACCGTATTGTCGTTGCTGTTCGGAGGTAAGCGCACGACGACGCTGACGAATCAGTTGACGGATTTCTTGTCGGGATAAAGGGAGTTCAGAAAGTAATGTCATGGCTGTTGCCAGGTAGAAGGGAATCTCCGAGATGCCGCCGCAGGCTGTAACCCTTGAACCCTTGGTTCAAGGTGAATGTGTCGTCACAGTTTTAAGGCTTCTCGGACGGGCCGAGCATGCTCACCAACCATGGAGCGCCACATTCTTGTGGTATGAAATATCGGCTCAGGGGACTGGCCCGCTTGCAAACATCTCAGAGAAATTTTGTCTTCACGGTCACTCTACCACAGTAAACCGAAAAGTGTTATTCAAAGTTTTGGCCCGTTTTTTCGGTTATGCGACCCTGATCAAGCAACGCCTGTTCGATGGTCTGTTGTAGCATCCGAATACGTTGTTCCATGCTCGCCGCGTACTCACGCGTCTTCGCTTTTTCCTGAGTTAATTCATAGCTGATGTTCAACGCGGCGATGAAAACCAACTGCTCAGTATTTGTGACTCTAGTGCGAACTTTCAGATCTTGCAATCGCTGATTGAGATCGTCCGCAGCCTGATTCAACGCATCCCTTTGTTCAGGCGGGCAATTCACTCGCAGTGAACGGCCAAATATTTGGATATCGACGGGTTGTGCAGACATGCCACCTTCCTGCTGATTGACTGCGCTGCCTTCGTCTCCAGACCTTGGGTCCGCGAAGGGGCGACACTATAGCTACCCTGGTATCAAGATACAAGCCCTTTTCTGGTCCACCAGGGTCCAAAGTGGTAGCATACCATGAATATTCCTCCCTTTGATGACGAATGCTTATGTCTATACAGAACGAAATGCCTGGCTACAACGAAGTTAGCCAGTTTTTGAACCAACAAGGGGCTGGATTAACCCCGGCCGAAATGCACGGCTTAATCAGCGGGATGATTTGCGGCGGCAACAACGACAGCTCATGGCAGCCGCTGCTGCACGACCTGACGAACGAAGGTCTGGCCTTCGGCCACGAGCTGGCTCAGGCACTGCTGAAAATGCACTCTGCTACCAGCGATGCCCTTGAGGACGACGGCTTCCTTTTTCAGCTTTATCTGCCAGAAGGCGATGACGTCAGCGTGTTCGATCGCGCCGATGCGCTGGCGGGGTGGGTAAACCACTTTTTGCTGGGGCTTGGCGTGACGCAGCCGAAGCTCGACAAAGTGACCGGTGAAACCGGGGAAGCGATTGACGACTTGCGCAATATCGCCCAGTTGGGATATGACGAAGACGAAGATCAGGAAGAGCTGGAAATGTCGCTCGAAGAGATAATTGAATACGTGCGCGTTGCCGCTTTGCTGTGTCATGACACGTTTACGCGTCAGCAGCCGACCGCGCCGGAAGTCCGTAAACCGACTCTGCACTAAGAACGAAACGCAAAGGAGAGTGTGATGAGCGAGATATCTCAGCAAGAATTCCAGCGTCGTCGCCAGGCATTACTGGCACAAATGCAGCCTGGCAGCGCCGCGCTGATTTTTGCCGCGCCTGAAGCGACGCGTAGCGCGGACAGTGAATACCCGTACCGCCAAAGCAGTGATTTCTGGTACTTCACCGGTTTTAACGAACCTGAAGCCGTGCTGGTGCTGATTAAAAGTGATGACACTCATAACCACAGCGTTTTGTTCAACCGGGTTCGCGATCTGACGGCGGAGATCTGGTTTGGCCGCCGTCTGGGCCAGGATGCCGCGCCGGAAAAACTCGGCGTTGATCGGGCGCTGGCCTTCAGTGAAATCAACCAACAATTGCACCTGTTGCTCAATGGCCTGGACGCGGTGTATCACGCGCAGGGCGAGTATGCCTGGGCGGATGAGATTGTGTGCACGGCGCTGGATAAACTGCGTAAAGGCGCCAGACAAAATCTGCACGCGCCCGCCGCGATTATCGACTGGCGCCCAATGGTGCATGAAATGCGCCTGTTCAAATCAGCGGAAGAAATTGCGGTCATGCGCCGTGCCGGAGAGATCACCGCGCTGGCGCATACCCGCGCGATGGAAAAATGTCGTCCGGGAATGTTTGAATACCAGTTGGAAGGTGAGATTCACCACGAATTTACCCGCCATGGCGCGCGTTATCCGTCCTATAACACGATTGTCGGCAGCGGTGAAAACGGCTGTATCCTGCATTACACCGAAAATGAAAGTGAAATGCGCGATGGCGATCTGGTGCTGATTGACGCTGGCTGTGAATACAAAGGCTATGCGGGCGACATTACGCGTACCTTCCCGGTAAACGGTAAATTTACCCCGGCACAGCGTGAAATTTACGACATTGTGCTGGAATCCTTAGAAACCAGCCTGCGTCTGTATCGTCCCGGAACGTCCATTCAGGACGTCACCGGAGAGGTGGTGCGCATCATGATTACGGGTCTGGTGAAGCTTGGCATTCTGCACGGCGAGGTTGACCAGCTAATTACCGAAAATGCGCACCGCCCCTTCTTTATGCATGGTCTTAGCCACTGGCTGGGGCTGGATGTGCATGACGTCGGCGTTTACGGTCAGGACCGTTCACGCATTCTTGAGCCAGGAATGGTACTCACCGTCGAGCCGGGGCTGTATATCGCGCCGGACGCCGATGTACCGCCTGCTTATCGCGGTATTGGCATTCGTATTGAAGATGACATCCTCATCACCGAAGACGGCAATGAAAACCTGACCGCCAGCGTGGTGAAGAGAGCGGATGACATTGAAGCCTTAATGGCCGCGGCTCGACTGCAATGAGCGTGATTATCGTCGGTGGTGGTATGGTTGGCGCGACGCTGGCGCTGGCTATTTCTCAGCTCAGCCATGGGACTCTGCCGGTTCATCTTATAGAAGCGAGCGAACCTGAAACTGACCGCCATCCTGGGTTTGACGCCCGGGCGATCGCGCTGGCGGCAGGGACCTGCCAACAGCTGGCGCGAATTGGCGTATGGCAAGCGATTGCCGATTGCGCAACGGCAATCAAAACGGTTCACGTCAGCGATCGCGGCCATGCCGGATTTGTGACGCTGGATGCGCAGGAATACCGTATTCCAGCGCTGGGCCAGGTGGTAGAACTGCACGATGTCGGGCTGCGTCTGTTTGCGCTGCTGCGTAAAGCGCCGGGCGTCACGCTGCATTGTCCCGATCGCGTAGCCAGCGTGGCGCGTACGCAGGAACATGTTGAGGTCACGCTGGAGAATGGCGAGGTTATTACCGGTCGCGTGGTGGTCGCCGCTGACGGTACACGTTCCGCGCTGGCTACCGCCTGCGGCGTTGACTGGCAGCAGCAGCCCTATGAACAACTGGCAGTAATTGCCAACGTCACGACTTCTGTTGCGCATGACGGGCGGGCGTTTGAACGCTTCACGCAATATGGTCCGCTGGCAATGTTGCCGATGTCTGATGGCCGCTGTTCGCTGGTGTGGTGCCATCCGCTGGAACGGCGTGATGAGTTAATGGCCTGGTCCGACGAACGGTTTTGCCGTGAACTGCAAACCGCGTTTGGCTGGCGGCTGGGGCGTATTACTCAGGCAGGTAAACGCAACGCCTATCCGCTTTCGTTAACTTCGGCGCAAAAAGCGATTACCCATCGTACCGTGCTGGTTGGGAACGCAGCCCAGACGCTGCATCCTATTGCCGGACAAGGTTTTAACCTTGGTCTGCGTGACGTAATGAGCCTGGCTGAGACGTTGACGCAGGCGCAAAACAACGCGGAAGATATCGGTGATTATGCGGTGCTGGCACGCTATCAGCAGCGTCGCGAACGCGATCGCGAGACGACGATTGGTGTGACCAACAATTTAGTGTATTTGTTTGCCAATCGCTGGGCTCCGCTGGTTGTTGGGCGCAACGTCGGGCTGATGGCGATGGAATTATTCACACCCGCGCGCGATGCGCTGGCGGAGCGGACCCTGGGTTGGGTCGCGCGATAAATATGGCCAGTAGACCGGATGGCGGCGTAAACGCCTTATCCGGCCTACGGTTTTGATTGTTCCGGTTTCCAGGAGTAAACAGTGCAAAGTGTTGATGTAGCAATTGTTGGTGGCGGCATGGTAGGACTGGCGGTTGCCTGCGGCTTGCAGGGCAGCGGGTTGCGCGTTGCTGTATTAGAACAACATGTTCCACAGCCGTTGACGGCGGATGCACCTCCTCAGCTTCGCGTTTCGGCCATTAATGCCGCCAGCGAAAAACTGCTTACCCGTCTTGGCGTCTGGTCCGACATTGTTGCCCGTCGCGCTTGCTGCTACCACGGCATGGAAGTCTGGGACAAAGACAGCTTTGGCCGTATTGCGTTTGATGACCAAAGCATGGGCTACAGCCATTTGGGTCACATCGTTGAAAACTCAGAGATTCATTATGCGCTGTGGCAAAAGGCGCAGCGTTCAGCGGATATTACGCTGATGGCGCCCGCCGAATTACAGCAGGTGGCCTGGGGGGAGAACGAGGCATTTCTGACTCTCAAAGATGGCGCAATGCTGACGGCGCGTCTGGTCGTCGGTGCCGATGGCGCTAACTCCTGGCTGCGCAATAAAGCTGACATTCCGCTCACCTTCTGGGATTACCGCCATCATGCGCTGGTGGCGACTATCCGTACGCAGGAAGCGCACGGCGCGATTGCCCGTCAGGCGTTTCACGGCGAGGGGATCCTGGCATTCCTGCCGCTCAGCGATCCGCACCTGTGTTCTATCGTCTGGTCGCTCTCGCCGCAGGAAGCAGAACGTATGCAGCAGGCAAGCGTTGATGAGTTTAATCAGGCGCTGAATATCGCTTTTGATAATCGTCTGGGGCTGTGCAGCCTTGAAAGCGAACGTCAGGCGTTTCCGCTGACGGGACGCTATGCCCGTCAGTTCGCCGCCCATCGTCTGGCGCTGGTGGGGGATGCGGCGCATACCATCCACCCGCTGGCGGGTCAGGGGGTTAACCTTGGCTTTATGGATGCGGCGGAGCTAATCGATGAACTTAAGCGGCTACAACGTCAGGGTAAAGATATTGGTCAGTATCTCTATTTACGCCGCTACGAGCGCAGCCGTAAGCACAGCGCAGCAATGATGCTGGCCGGAATGCAGGGCTTTCGTGAGCTGTTTGCCGGCGAGAATCCGGCGAAAAAACTGCTGCGTGATATCGGGCTGAAACTGGCCGATACCCTGCCTGGTGTAAAACCACAGCTCATCCGTCAGGCGATGGGACTGAACGATCTTCCCGAGTGGCTACGCTAGCGTCCGTAAGGACAATCTTAAGAGTTTGAGACCCGTCACACTTTCCTCTCCCGGCCTGCGCGCCGGGGCACTTCTCTCATTTGAAATAATCTAATTCCACGCCTTTTTTCGCATTAGTTTTTTTAATATTACGTTTTTTTTATAACGCCATTTTTGACATTTTTTCCACATTTAATGTGGATTGGTGCGGTAAATTCGCGTTTATCTTTGATTGTTATTCTGGTTAATCGCCATATCTCTGGAATTTTATTCTGCTGGCGATCTGGCCGTTTTTGGCCATAAGCTAATGTGATGGTTAATTTTGACTTATGGTTTAGCGCCTGTTTCGGTGGTAAGTTCAGGACAAAGAGAACGTTTGCGTCGTAGCCCCTGGAGCGGCTGCGGTGCTGGGTTTCGTGGCGAAAATTTCACCGCGAAAGAGTTGGTAGCCCCGCTTATTCAACGAGGAAAAGATGGCTCAACAGACTCCTTTGTACGAACAACACACGCTATGTGGCGCGCGCATGGTAGATTTCCATGGCTGGATGATGCCACTGCATTACGGTTCTCAGCTTGATGAACACCATGCTGTTCGCACCGATGCCGGAATGTTTGATGTGTCGCATATGACCATCGTCGACCTGCGCGGTAGCCGCACCCGGGAGTTCTTGCGTTATCTGCTGGCAAACGACGTCGCGAAGCTAACGAAGACGGGTAAAGCCCTCTACTCCGGGATGCTCAACGCTTCGGGCGGCGTGATAGATGACCTGATTGTCTATTACTTCACTGAAGACTTCTTCCGCCTCGTTGTAAACTCCGCCACCCGCGAAAAAGACCTCTCCTGGATTACCCAACACGCTGAACCTTATGCTATCGACATCACCGTTCGTGACGACCTGTCGCTGATTGCGGTGCAGGGGCCTAATGCGCAGGAAAAAGCAGCTACGTTGTTTACTGACGAGCAGCGCCAGGCGGTAGAAGGCATGAAGCCGTTCTTTGGCGTTCAGGCGGGTGATTTATTTATCGCAACTACCGGTTATACCGGCGAAGCTGGCTATGAAATTGCCATGCCGAATGACAAGGCGGCAGATTTCTGGCGTGCGCTGGTACAAGCAGGTGTCAAACCTTGCGGTCTCGGCGCGCGCGACACGCTGCGTCTGGAAGCCGGTATGAACCTGTACGGGCAGGAGATGGACGAAGGAATTTCACCGCTGGCGGCCAATATGGGCTGGACCATCGCATGGGAACCGGCTGACCGCGACTTTATCGGTCGTGAAGCGCTGGAAATGCAGCGTGAAAAAGGTCACGAACAGCTGGTCGGGCTGGTGATGACCGAGAAAGGCGTGCTACGTAATGAACTGCCGGTGCGTTTCACCGATGCTTCGGGCAACCAGCAGGAAGGCATTATCACCAGCGGGACATTCTCCCCAACCCTGGGTTACAGCATCGCGTTGGCGCGTGTACCTGCGGGTATCGGTGAGACCGCAATCGTACAGATCCGTAACCGTGAAATGCCGGTAAAAGTGACTAAACCTGTTTTTGTGCGTAACGGCAAAGCCGTCGCGTAATTCATCCTTTTTTGGAGATTGATTGATGAGCAACGTACCTGCAGAACTGAAATACAGCAAAGAACACGAATGGCTGCGCAAAGAAGCTGATGGCTCTTACACCGTGGGTATCACCGAACACGCTCAGGAGCTGTTAGGTGACATGGTTTTCGTTGACCTGCCCGAAGTTGGCGCTACCGTCAGCGCGGGCGATGACTGCGCCGTTGCGGAGTCCGTAAAAGCGGCATCCGATATCTATGCGCCAGTAGGCGGTGAGATTGTTGCGGTTAACGACGCGCTCAGCGACTCCCCGGAACTGGTCAACAGCGAGCCGTATGCGGGTGGCTGGATCTTTAAAATCAAAGCCAGTGATGAAAGCGAAATTGAATCGCTGCTGGATGCCACCGCATACGAAGCATTGTTAGAAGACGAATAAATACGCTTCATTCTTCACGTTGCAGGTGTGTTGGCTTCCTCGCCCACCCCAGTCACTTACTTATGTAAGGCTCCTGGGGATGTGCTGCGTCGCCGCCGTCCTGCAACGCGAATTATTTTGCGTATTCAGGTAAGTAGAGACACCTACGATTCACTGCACGTTTCAGGAACCATCGCCCATGACACAGACGTTAAGCCAGCTTGAAAACAGCGGCGCTTTCATTGAACGCCACATCGGACCGGACGCCGCGCAGCAGCAAGAGATGCTGAATGCGGTTGGCGCCGAGTCGTTAAACGCGCTGATCGGCCAGATTGTGCCGAAAGACATTCAGCTCGCAACCCCGCCGCAGGTTGGCGAGGCGGCGACCGAATACGCTGCGCTGGCTGAATTAAAAGCCATCGCCGGGCGTAACAAGCGCTTCACGTCCTACATTGGCATGGGCTACACCGCCGTGCAGTTGCCACCGGTTATCCTGCGTAACATGCTGGAAAACCCAGGTTGGTACACCGCATACACGCCGTATCAGCCGGAAGTCTCTCAGGGACGTCTGGAAGCACTGCTGAACTTCCAGCAGGTGACGCTGGATCTGACCGGTCTGGATATGGCCTCCGCCTCTCTGCTGGATGAAGCCACTGCGGCGGCTGAAGCCATGGCGATGGCCAAACGCGTCAGTAAACTGAAAAATGCCAACCGTTTCTTTGTGGCGGCTGATGTTCATCCACAAACGCTGGACGTTGTACGCACCCGTGCAGAAACCTTTGGCTTTGACGTCATAGTTGATGACGCGGCGAAAGCGCTGGATCACCAGGATGTGTTTGGCGTGCTGCTGCAACAGGTTGGCACCACCGGTGAAGTGCACGACTACAGCGCACTGATTGCTGAGCTGAAATCCCGTAAAGTTGTGGTCAGCGTCGCTGCCGACTTTATGGCGTTGGTACTGTTGACTGCACCGGGCAAACAGGGTGCGGATATCGTTTTCGGCTCTGCACAACGCTTCGGCGTACCGATGGGCTACGGCGGCCCGCACGCGGCATTCTTTGCTGCTAAAGACGAATTCAAACGCTCCATGCCAGGCCGTATTATCGGCGTCTCCAAAGATGCGGCGGGTAATACCGCACTGCGCATGGCGATGCAGACTCGCGAGCAGCATATCCGCCGCGAGAAAGCGAACTCTAACATTTGTACCTCACAGGTCCTGCTGGCCAACATCGCCAGCCTGTATGCCGTGTATCATGGCCCGGTTGGTCTGAAGCGCATCGCTAATCGTATCCACCGCCTGACCGATATTCTGGCAGCCGGTCTGCAACAAAAAGGCTTAAAGCTGCGTCATGCGCACTACTTTGACACGCTGTGTGTTGAAGTGACCGATAAAGCGGCGGTTCTGGCGCGTGCTGAAGCGGCAGAAATCAACCTGCGCAGCGACATCCATAACGCGGTAGGCATTACGCTCGACGAAACCACTACCCGTGAAAACGTGGTGCAGCTGTTCAATGTTCTGCTGGGCGACAGCCACGGCCTGAGCATTGACACGCTGGATAAAGACGTGGCGCTCGACAGCCGTTCAATTCAGGACAGTATGCTGCGTGACGATGCGATCCTCAGCCATCCGGTGTTTAATCGCTATCACAGCGAAACTGAGATGATGCGTTATATGCACTCGCTGGAGCGCAAAGATCTGGCGCTGAACCAGGCGATGATCCCGCTGGGATCTTGCACCATGAAGCTCAACGCCGCTGCCGAGATGATCCCTATTACCTGGCCTGAATTTGCTGAGTTGCATCCGTTCTGCCCGCCAGAGCAGGCGGAAGGTTATCACCAGATGATCGGCCAGCTTTCCGAGTGGCTGGTAAAACTGACCGGTTATGACGCCGTCTGCATGCAGCCGAACTCCGGCGCACAGGGCGAATACGCTGGCCTGCTGGCGATTCGTCATTATCACGAAAGCCGTAACGAAGGCCATCGCGATATCTGCCTGATCCCGGCGTCCGCCCACGGTACTAACCCGGCTTCCGCACAAATGGCGGGGATGCAGGTCGTGGTTGTCGCCTGTGATAAGAACGGCAATATCGACCTTACCTGCCTGCGTGAAAAAGCAGAACAACATGCTGCGAATCTCTCCTGCATCATGGTGACCTATCCGTCCACCCACGGCGTATATGAAGAAACGATCCGCGAAGTGTGCGACGTTGTGCACCAGTTTGGCGGTCAGGTTTACCTTGATGGCGCGAACATGAATGCTCAGGTTGGGATCACTACGCCGGGCTTTATCGGCGCAGATGTATCGCACCTCAACCTGCATAAAACGTTCTGCATTCCGCACGGCGGCGGCGGTCCAGGTATGGGGCCGATCGGCGTTAAATCGCATCTGGCGCCGTTCGTACCGGGCCACAGCGTAGTTCAGATTGAAGGAATGCTAACCCGTCAGGGCGCAGTATCTGCGGCGCCGTTCGGTAGCGCATCCATTCTGCCAATTAGCTGGATGTACATCCGTATGATGGGCGCAGAAGGTCTGAAACAGGCAAGCCAGGTGGCGATCCTTAACGCTAACTACATTGCCAGCCGTCTGAAAGATGCTTATCCGGTGCTGTATACCGGTCGTGATGGTCGCGTGGCGCATGAATGTATTCTCGACATTCGCCCGCTGAAAGAAGAGACCGGTATCAGTGAACTGGATATTGCCAAGCGTCTGATCGATTACGGTTTCCATGCGCCGACCATGTCGTTCCCGGTTGCGGGTACGCTGATGGTGGAACCGACCGAATCTGAAAGCAAAGTGGAACTGGATCGCTTTATCAACGCAATGCTGGCAATCCGCGCTGAGATCGACCGCGTGAAAGCTGGTGAATGGCCGCTTACAGACAACCCGCTGGTTAACTCCCCGCACACGCAAAACGAGTTGGTCGCGGAGTGGAATCATGGTTACAGCCGCGAAATCGCCGTCTTCCCGGCAGGTGTTGCGAACAAATACTGGCCGACCGTGAAACGCCTTGATGATGTTTACGGCGACCGTAATCTGTTCTGTTCCTGCGTGCCGATGAGTGAATATCAGTAACTTTTCCGCGTAGTAAAGCAGTTTCCAGGCCGGGTAAGGCGAAGCCGCCTCCCGGCTTTTTCATATCTGGAGGTATCCATGGGAATCGCACTTGTTACGGGTGGTAGTCGCGGTATTGGTCGGGCAACCGCGCTGCAGTTAGCGCAAGAGGGTTACACGGTGGCCGTTAATTTTCACCATAATATTCGTGCTGCAACCGAGGTGGTGAATATCATTGCCGCTGCCGGGGGAAAGGCGTTTGCTCTGCGGGCTGATATCAGCGATGAAAGTCAGGTTGGGGCGATGTTTGAGTCCATTGACCGCGAAGGGGAGCCGCTGACTGCGCTGGTGAATAATGCCGGGATTTTGTTTGAACAGAGCACGGTGGAAAGCCTGACTGCCGAAAGAATCAACCGCGTACTGGCAACCAATGTTACCGGCTATTTTTTGTGTTGTCGGGAAGCGGTAAAGCGCATGTCGTTCAAACATGGAGGGCAAGGTGGGGCGATTGTGAATGTCTCTTCGGCAGCGTCAAGGCTTGGCGCCCCTTTCGAATATGTTGATTACGCGGCCTCAAAAGGCGCAGTAGACACGCTTACCACCGGCCTGGCGCTGGAGGTTGCGGCGCAAGGGATCCGCGTGAACTGTGTGCGACCGGGTCTTATCTACACTGAAATGCACGCGTCTGGCGGCGAGCCGGGAAGGGTTGATCGTGTGAAATCCTCGTTACCTATGCAGCGCGGCGGACAGCCGGAGGAGGTCGCGCAGGCGATTACCTGGCTGCTGAGCGAGAAGGCGTCATATGTGACGGGGAGTTTTCTGGAACTGGCTGGCGGGAAGTAGAGATTTATTTGCCGGATAGTGCTGTGCTTATCCAGCCTACGGGCGCATAACCTGTAGGCTTGATAAGATGCTTACGTCGCCATCTGGTAAAAAATCACAGATTCTCGCCGTTGCTGGCAATGACCTCTTTGTACCAGTTAAAACTTTTCTTGCGTGAACGCGACATATCGCCGGTGCCGTCGTCGTGTTTGTTCACGTAAATAAAGCCGTAACGTTTGCTGTACTGGCCGGTGGTGAACGAGACGCAATCGATGCAACCCCACGGCGTGTAGCCCATCAGGTCTACGCCATCATAGGTCACCGCTTTCATCATCTCTTCAACGTGGGCGCGCAGGTAGTCGATGCGGTAGTCATCGTGGATGCTGCCGTCTTCTTCCACTTTGTCGTAAGCGCCAAATCCGTTTTCAACGATAAACAGCGGCTTCTGATAGCGCTCGTACAGTTCGCATAACGCGTAACGCAGGCCGACCGGATCAATCTGCCAGCCCCAGTCGGATGCTTTTACGTGTGGGTTCGGCACGCTGCCCTCAAAACCGGAAATGGCATCGCCGCTGCCGCCTTCCGCTTTTACCGCGTTGGTCATGTAGTAGCTAAATCCGAGATAGTCGCAGGTGCCTTCTCGCAGGATTTGCTCATCGCCAGCTTCCATTCGGATGTTGAATTCGCGGCGCTCCCATTCGTTCAGCACATAGGATGGATAGTAGCCGCGCAGTTGAACGTCGGTGAAAACGTAACGCTCACGCATAGACTCCTGGGCGAACATCACATCTTCAGGCTTACAGGAGTACGGGTACAGTGGCACCATCGCCAGCATGCAGCCGACTTTCATTTCCGGGTTGATGCGACGTGCGGCTTTCACCGCCAGAGCGCTGGCCACGAACTGGTGGTGCAGCACCTGGTACATAGTTTCTTCCGGGTTTTCATGCTCGGTATACACCACGCCGGAGCAGCAATAACCAAACAGTGGCGCGCGCCAGTTTCGCTGGTTGTTGATCTCGTTAAAGGTCATCCAGTACTTGACCTTGTGTTTGTAGCGCTCAAAGACCACTTCAGCAAATCGGGCAAAGAAATCGACGACTTTACGATTGGTCCAGCTACCGTACTGCTGGACCAGATGCAGCGGCATTTCAAAGTGAGAAAGGGTGATGACCGGCTCGATGTTGTACTTAAGCAGTTCATCAAACATGTCGTCGTAGAACTTTAGTCCTTCTTCGTTTGGCTGGGTTTCGTCCCCTTGAGGAAAGATGCGGGTCCAGGCGATTGACGTACGGAAGCATTTGAAGCCCATCTCGGCAAACAGCTTAATGTCTTCTTTGTAATGACCGTAAAAATCAACGGCTTCGTGGTTGGGATAGTACTTACCTGGCACAACTTCCTGAGTGATTTCCCGCGGAA
This sequence comes from Citrobacter sp. Ce006, assembly GCF_030336535.1. Lineage (NCBI taxonomy): Bacteria > Pseudomonadati > Pseudomonadota > Gammaproteobacteria > Enterobacterales > Enterobacteriaceae > Citrobacter > Citrobacter sp. Ce006. Next base: position 80,841 of record NZ_JAOWDO010000056.1, on the reverse strand, counting down.
TGCCGTGTGCGCCACCGGTCAGTACGTCGCAAATGCTGGGGCCTTTACCACCTTTGTTCCAGCCTCCTTCAACCTGGTGCGCCGCCACCGCACCGCCCCATAAAAAATCTTTTGGTAAGGTAAGTTTTTTCATCTGCGTCAGTCTCAAATTAATACAATCTGATTTTGAGTCTAACAAAGGAAAGATAAATGTCACGCTATAACAAAATAGCGTTAATGTGATTTGTTACATCAAAAAAACAGATTGTTTTTTTACGCTATTCTTTTCGCCAGCTTGCGGCCAAGTGATTCCAGAATATAAATAACAGGGATTTGCGTGGTTATATCGTATACCCCGGCAATGCGCGTTTGTGGAACGTGCCAGGAGAGGTTAAAGTCAGCGAGTTTCGCCAGACGCGAATGTTCATGGCTGGTGACCGACAGGACCTTACAGTTGTGCAGGCTGAACTGGCTGGCAAAACGCAGGATCTCTTCTGTTTCACCAGAAACGGAAAGCACGATCGCCAGCGCATTTCTGGCCATGTCATTCGTTACCGGGAAATAAGGGTCATCAATGTGATTACTGAATTTTCCGACATTTGAGAAAAAACGTGCGCCATATTTGGCTAAAGCTCCGGATGTTCCCGCTCCGACGAATATAATACGTTCGGAGGATAATATAATATCAACAGCCTGATCGAGCAGATTATCGAACTCGTCGTTATTGACGCCTTTAAAGAAGCTGATGATTTCGCTGGCACCGAAATTAGCCTGTTGCGGTTCATTCTGCTCTAAATATAATTTGAAGCGTACGCGAAATTCTGAGTAACCTTCACACTTAAGCTTGCGGCAAAAGCGCAGCACGGTGGTTGTAGAAACGCCCACGGCATCGGCCAGTTCGCGAATGGTCATGTACATGACTTTGTCACGATTTTTGATGACATAGTTGTAGACCAGCATCTCAAGATTGTTGAGACTGGCGATGGCAGCGTGGGAGAACATACTCACAATGGCAAAACTCACTCATCAGACTTCATCTACAGGGAATAATAACATGCAGCCAAATGACATCACTTTTTTTCAGCGTTTCCAGGATGACATTCTGGCCGGACGCAAAACCATCACCATTCGTGACGAGTCCGAATCACACTTCAAAACCGGTGACATTCTACGGGTTGGACGCTTTGAGGATGAGGGATACTTCTGCACGATTGAGGTTGTTGGCACCTCAACCGTTACGCTGGATACGCTGACGGAAAAACATGCCCAGCAGGAAAATATGACGCTTGAAGAACTTAAACATGTCATTGCTGAGATTTACCCGGATCAAACGCAATTTTATGTGATTGATTTTAAATGCCTTTAATTATAAAGGTACGCCTGTTAGCTGAAATTATAAAATTAACATAATGATTTTTATGGGTTAATTTTTATCTGGGAATTATTTTAGCTAACAGGTGTTCACTGGAACCATTCTCAGTTACGCTAGAGGAGCAATCACGATAGTGCACGTTTCTCGGGAGTAAGTTATGGTTCAGAAGCCATTAATCGCGCAGGGATATTCGCTGGCAGAGGAAATAGCCAACAGCATCAGTCACGGTATCGGGCTGGTGTTTGGGATTGTCGGACTGGTGTTATTGCTGGTCCAGGCAGTGGATACCAACGCCAGCGTTATGGCGATAACCAGCTATAGCCTGTACGGCGGCAGCATGATCCTGCTGTTTCTCGCCTCAACCTTGTATCACGCGATCCCCCATCAGAGAGCGAAAGTCTGGCTGAAAAAATTCGACCATTGTGCGATTTATCTGCTGATTGCCGGGACCTACACACCATTTCTGCTGGTGGGACTGGATTCGCCACTGGCACGTGGGTTGATGATTGTTATCTGGAGCCTGGCGCTGATCGGTATTTTATTCAAACTGACCATTGCGCACCGGTTTAAGGTTCTCTCACTGGTAACCTACCTGACAATGGGCTGGCTATCACTGATTGTGGTGTATCAACTGGCGGTTAAACTGGCTGCAGGGGGCGTGACGTTGCTGGCCGTTGGTGGTGTGGTGTATTCGCTGGGCGTAATTTTCTACGTTTGTAAGCGTATTCCATACAACCATGCTATCTGGCACGGCTTTGTGCTGGGCGGCAGCGTTTGCCACTTTCTGGCGATTTATTTGTATGTTGGACAGGCGTAACCCTTGATTCCGGATGGCGGCTAACGCCTTATCCGGCCTACAAAATGTGCCTGTAGGCCGGATAAGCGTAGCGCCATCCGGCGTTAATCTTTTACTCTTCCAGTGAATACGGCAGCGGCACAATATGCAGCGTTTTCGCGTCGTCACGAACGCGGAACACGCTGTCGGCTTCCATATCGTTATTCATCACAACCTGCACCAGTATCTGACCATCAGCCAGTTGCACCGCGGCGAGTACGGTGCCGGTACGGCGCCAGTTCTCGCCCATTTTCAGCTCCAGGTCTTCACCTGCTTCTGGTACCCGACTGGCCGCACCTGCCAGAGTCCACATGGCGCGTTTGTTGGCTCCGCGGAATTTTGCGCGAGCAACCATTTCCTGACCGGTATAGCAGCCTTTTTTAAAACTGATCCCGCCCAGTGCCTGTAGATTGGTGGCTTGCGGAATAAACTGCGCGCTGTTGGCAGTATCAATAACAGGAATACCTGCTTCGATATCCAGCGCCAGCCACTGCTGGCTGTTATTTAACTCCGCTTCACCGCGCAGCTTCTCTACCAGGGTTTCCGCCGTTGCAACATTAACGATCAGCAGGAAACGCTCAGCAGGATGTTCGAACCACAACAGGGTGGAAGAACCGTCAGTAATAACCTGTTTATCGCTGTTTGGTAATTCGCTAAAGAGATTGGCCAGCGCCGCACGCGACTGGAACCCCGCTACGCCCAGCAGTACTCGCTCGTCGTCCGGGGCAATCGCCACCTTCGAGAAAACCGCATATTTTTTCAGCTCAGTGAGCTGCGCATCACGCAGGCTACGGCGCTCAAGCCATGCAAAACCGTCACCCTGGCGGAACAGACGCAGGTTGCTCCACATTTTACCTTTGGCGTCACAATGTGCAGCCAACAGGTGCTGATGCTCGGTCATCTGGCTGACATCCGCCGTGACCTGACCCTGAATATACTTCTCACTGTCGACACCGGTGATGGTGGCGAGCGCCCAGTCATCGAGCGTCATTAGCGTCAGAGGCAAACGCGTTGACGCGAAAGGCTGGCGAGGAGGAAAAGATGTAAAAGCCATAATAATGTCCTGATTTGCTTAACGCAGTGATAATGACTAATGGTAAAAGAGCTATGGCCCATTGCAAGCGGTTTAAACAGGCTATTTGTGCCATATATTAAGCTTTGCGAGGAGACATCCAAAAATGCTGAATCCTTTGACTTAATGCGGTTTTATTTAGCGAACACGCTTCCGTTTAATGATATTCCCGTAAATGTGCGGGAAAAACACGTTACAATAGCGGGATACTTCGTTTTCGCGAGACAGGGAGAAGAACATGGATATTAACAACAAAGCGCGTATTCATTGGGCATGCCGTCGCGGTATGCGCGAGTTGGACATCTCGATCATGCCGTTTTTCGAACATGAATACGACAGCTTAAGTGACGAAGAAAAACGTATCTTTATCCGTCTGCTAGAATGTGATGATCCAGACTTGTTTAACTGGTTGATGAATCATGGGAAACCAGCTGATGCTCAGTTGGAGCAGATGGTGCGACTTATCCAGACACGGAATCGGGAACGTGGTCCAGTGGCAATCTGATTTACGCGTTTCATGGCGCGCGCAATGGCTTTCGCTGCTCATTCATGGGCTGGTGGCGGTATTCATTTTATTGATGCCCTGGCCATTGAGCTACACCCCATTATGGCTGGTTCTGCTCTCTCTGGTGGTGTTCGATAGTGTCCGAAGCCAGCGCCGAATTAACGCCTGTCAGGGCGAGATTCGGCTGTTGATGAACGGTCGACTGCGCTGGCAAGGGCAAGAGTGGTCTATTGTTAGCGCACCCTGGATGGTCAAAACGGGCATGATGCTGCGTTTGCGTTCCGATGTCGGAAAGCGTCAGCATTTGTGGCTGGCGGCAGACAGTATGGATGATGCTGAGTGGCGGGATTTGCGACGGTTAATACTGCAACAGGCGAAGCAGGGATAACGTCGATAAATGCCTGGTGGGGCGCAGCTTTAAGGTCTCGGTTCGGTCAATAAAGTAGGCCGGATATGGCGTATACGTCAGGATCCGGCAAAGTGGTTATCAGGACCAGTGTTCGGCCATTTCACCAAGAATTTGCTCGCACCAGGCCTGAATGCGTTCATCGCTGAGATCGTACTGATTTGTTTCGTCCAGCGCCAGGCCAACAAACAGCTGTCCATCGGCAATGACGGGTTTATCGCTGGTGAATTCATAGCCTTCGGTTGGCCAGTAACCAACAAATTTTACGCCCTTGGTGACCAGCTTATCATGCAGCATACCCAGCGCATCCAGGAACCATTCGCCGTAACCCAACTGATCGCCCATACCGTAAAGCGCAACGATTTTGCCCTCCAGGTTGAGGTCGTCCAGTTGCTCCCAGACTGCTTCCCAGTCCTCCTGAATTTCACCGAAATCCCAGGTCGGGATGCCCATAATGAGCACGTCATACTGCTCCATTAAGCTCGGGGAATCATCTTTGAGGTTGTGCAGTGTCACCAGTTCGGGACCCAGGATATCGCGGATTTTTTCTGCTGCCATTTCGGTGTAGCAGGTGCTGGAACCGTAAAAAAGACCCATGTTCATGACGTAAACATCTCAATTCTGCTGTAGCGTTGCGGGTAGTGTAACAGAATCGCCGCATTCTCGGCACAATGAGGCATAATGCATCAAAAATGAGAGTGGATTAAGGGGCGCGAGTGGAACAGGATCTGGCGCGCATCGAGCAGTTTCTTGATGCCCTGTGGCTGGAACGAAATCTGGCGGAAAACACATTAAGTGCGTATCGTCGCGATCTGACCATGCTTGTCGAATGGCTACATCACCGCGGCGCTTCGCTTGCGACTGCGCAGAGTGATGACCTGCAAGCATTGCTGGCTGAACGGATGGATGGGGGATATAAAGCCACCAGCTCCGCACGCTTGCTCAGTGCAACGCGGCGTTTTTTTCAGCATCTGTACCGTGAGAAATATCGCGAAGATGACCCCAGCGCCTCGCTTGCATCACCTAAACTTCCGCAGCGTCTGCCCAAAGATCTCAGTGAGGCACAGGTAGAACGACTGCTGCAGGCACCGCTCATCGAACAACCGCTGGAGCTTCGCGACAAAGCCATGCTGGAAGTGTTGTATGCCACGGGCCTGCGCGTGTCTGAACTGGTGGGGCTGACGATGAGTGACGTCAGCCTGCGTCAGGGCGTGGTCCGGGTGATCGGTAAAGGTAATAAAGAGCGCCTTGTCCCGTTAGGTGAGGAGGCGGTGTACTGGCTGGAAACGTACCTGGAACATGGTCGTCCATGGTTGCTCAACGGTGTATCGATTGATGTGCTGTTTCCCAGCCAGCGGGCGCAACAGATGACCCGTCAAACGTTCTGGCATCGTATTAAACATTATGCTGTGTTGGCTGGAATCGACAGCGAAAAGCTGTCTCCGCACGTCCTGCGGCACGCGTTTGCCACCCATCTGCTCAACCATGGCGCTGACCTGCGCGTGGTGCAGATGCTACTGGGGCATAGCGATCTCTCGACAACGCAGATTTATACTCATGTCGCAACGGAGCGCTTGCGGCAACTACATCAACAGCATCACCCGCGAGCGTGAGTGCTGACAGGAAAGGATAGGTTATGAAAAAACGTTTTATGATGTTCACTCTGCTGGCGACGGCGTTTTCCGGCATGGTACATGCAGACGATGCGGCGATTCGCCAGTCATTAGCGAAGCTGGGCGTTCAGAGTACCGAGATTCAGTCAGCTCCGGTTGCGGGTATGAAAACGGTACTGACCAATAGCGGCGTGCTGTACGTTACTGAAGACGGTAAACATATTATTCAGGGACCGATGTATGACGTGAGTGGCGCAAGCCCGGTAAATGTCACCAATCAGCTGCTAATGAAACATTTGAACGCGCTGGAGAACGAGATGATCGTCTACAAAGCGCCGCAGGAAAAACACGTCATTACCGTTTTCACCGACATCACCTGTGGCTACTGCCACAAGCTGCATGAAGAGATGAAAGATTACAATGCGTTAGGGATCACCGTACGCTATCTGGCCTTCCCTCGTCAGGGACTGGAAAGCCAGGCCGAGCAGGACATGAAGTCTATCTGGTGCGCAAAGGACAAAAACAAAGCCTTTGACGACGCCATGGCTGGCAAAGATGTGAAAGCGGCGACCTGTGATGTGGATATCGCTAACCACTATGCGCTGGGCGTCCAGTTCGGCGTCAGCGGTACGCCAGCGATTGTGCTGAGCAATGGCTACGTAGTGCCAGGCTATCAGGGCCCGAAAGAGATGAAAGAATTCCTCGATGCGCATGCAAAACAAACCAGCGGTAAATAATTCGCGTGAAACAACAGATACAACTTCGTCGGCGTGAGGCCGACGAGACCGCCGAGCTACCTGCTGACTTGCCGCCATTGCTGCGCCGTTTATACGCCAGTCGCGGCGTGCGCAGCGCGCAGGAGCTTGAGCGTAGCGTGAAAGGCATGCTGCCGTGGCAGCATTTGAACGGCGTCGAAAAAGCGGTAGAGATCCTCTATAACGCCTTTCGTGCGGGAACCCGCATCATCGTGGTCGGTGATTTTGATGCCGATGGCGCCACCAGTACAGCGCTCAGCATCCTGGCAATGCGCGCGTTGGGCTGCAGCAACGTTGACTACCTGGTGCCTAATCGTTTTGAAGACGGCTATGGCTTAAGCCCGGAAGTGGTGGATCAGGCTCATGCTCGTGGCGCTCAACTGATTGTCACCGTAGATAATGGCATCTCGTCCCATGCGGGGGTTGAACATGCCAGAACGTTGGGGATCCCGGTCGTTGTGACCGATCACCACCTGCCAGGGGACACGCTGCCGGGCGCTGAAGCGATTATCAATCCTAACCTGCACGATTGTGAATTCCCATCTAAATCGCTGGCAGGCGTTGGCGTGGCCTTCTATCTGATGCTGGCGCTACGCACCTTCCTGCGTGACAAAGGCTGGTTTGATGAACGAGGCATTACGCCGCCGAACCTGGCGGATCTGCTCGATCTGGTCGCGCTTGGCACGGTGGCCGATGTGGTCCCGTTGGATGCCAATAACCGCATTTTGACGTGGCAAGGCTTAAGCCGTATTCGTGCCGGAAAGTGTCGCCCGGGTATTAAAGCGCTGCTGGAGATTTCCAATCGCGATCCACTCAAATTGGCTGCCAGTGATTTAGGTTTTGCCCTCGGGCCCAGACTGAACGCGGCGGGGCGCCTGGACGATATGTCCGTTGGCGTGGCGCTGTTGCTGTGCGACAACATTGGCGAAGCGCGCGTGTTGGCTAATGAGCTGGACGCACTCAACCAGACGCGCAAAGAGATAGAGCAGGGTATGCAGGCCGAAGCGCTGACCCTGTGTGAAAAGCTGGAACGCAGTAGTGATATGCTACCGGGCGGTCTGGCGATGTATCATCCCGAGTGGCATCAGGGGGTGGTGGGGATTCTGGCATCGCGTATTAAAGAGCGCTTCCACCGTCCGGTGATTGCGTTTGCTCCTGCCGGTGACGGTACGCTGAAAGGCTCCGGGCGTTCGATTCAGGGGCTGCACATGCGCGATGCGCTGGAGCGCCTGGACACCCTTTATCCGGGCATGATCCTCAAGTTTGGCGGTCACGCCATGGCGGCGGGATTGTCGCTGGAGGAGGCGCAGTTTGAACGTTTTCAGCAGCGTTTCGGCGAACTGGTAACCGAGTGGCTGGATCCCGCTTTACTGCAGGGCGAAGTGGTGTCAGACGGACCTTTGAGCGCGGCGGAGATGACCATGGACGTCGCGCAAATGCTGCGTGATGCCGGGCCGTGGGGGCAAATGTTCCCTGAACCGCTGTTTGACGGGCATTTCCGTTTGCTCCAGCAGCGTCTGGTCGGTGAGCGTCATCTGAAGGTGATGGTCGAGCCTGTTGGCGGCGGTCCACTGCTGGACGGTATTGCGTTTAATGTCGATACCACCTGCTGGCCGGACAACGGTGTTCGTGAAGTTCAGCTTGCCTACAAACTGGATATCAACGAGTTTCGCGGCAACCGCAGCTTGCAGATTATTATCGACAATATCTGGCCAGTCTGACGAATTTAGTGTGTATAAAATTGAGCCGGGATCCGGTACAATCCCGCTCTTATAACCGCATTTTGACTAGTCCAATAAAAGAAATCAGACAATGTTTGAAATTAATCCGGTAAATAACCGCATTCAGGACCTCACGGAGCGCTCTGACGTTCTTAGGGGGTATCTTTGACTATGATGCCAAGAAAGAGCGTCTGGAAGAAGTAAACGCCGAGCTGGAGCAGCCGGACGTGTGGAACGAACCCGAACGCGCTCAGGCGCTGGGCAAAGAGCGTTCCTCCCTTGAGGCCATCGTTGATACGCTCGATCAGATGAGCCAGGGCCTGGAAGATGTCTCCGGCCTGCTGGAACTGGCTGTAGAAGCCGACGACGAAGAAACCTTTAACGAAGCCGTAGCAGAACTCGATACGCTGGAAGATAAGCTGGCCCAGCTGGAATTCCGTCGTATGTTCTCCGGTGAATATGACAGCGCAGATTGCTATCTCGATATTCAGGCTGGCTCCGGCGGTACGGAAGCGCAGGACTGGGCGAGCATGCTGATGCGTATGTATCTGCGTTGGGCTGAAGCGCGCGGCTTTAAGACCGAAATTATTGAAGAATCTGAAGGTGAAGTGGCGGGTATTAAATCCGTGACCATCAGAATTGCTGGCGAATATGCTTACGGTTGGCTGCGTACTGAAACCGGCGTACACCGTCTGGTTCGTAAGAGTCCGTTCGACTCCGGCGGTCGTCGCCATACGTCGTTCAGTTCTGCGTTTGTTTATCCGGAAGTTGACGATGATATTGATATCGACATCAACCCGGCGGACCTGCGTATTGACGTTTATCGCGCCTCTGGTGCGGGCGGTCAGCACGTTAACCGTACGGAATCTGCGGTGCGTATTACCCACATCCCGACCGGGATCGTGACGCAGTGTCAGAACGACCGTTCCCAGCACAAGAACAAAGACCAGGCCATGAAGCAGATGAAAGCGAAGCTTTATGAACTGGAAATGCAGAAGAAGAATGCCGAGAAACAGGCGATGGAAGACACTAAGTCAGATATCGGCTGGGGTAGCCAGATTCGTTCTTATGTCCTTGATGACTCCCGCATCAAAGATCTGCGTACCGGGGTTGAAACCCGCAACACGCAGGCGGTGCTGGATGGCAGCCTGGATCAATTTATCGAAGCAAGTTTGAAAGCAGGGTTATGAGGAACCAACATGTCTGAACAACACGTACAGGGCGCTGACGCGGTAGCCGACCTTAACAATGAACTGAAGACGCGCCGTGAGAAGCTGGCGAGCCTGCGCGAGCAGGGGATCCCATTCCCGAACGATTTCCGTCGCGATCATACCTCAGACCAACTGCATGCTGACTTTGACGCGAAAGAAAATGAAGAGCTGGAAGCGCTGAACATCGAAGTATCCGTTGCTGGCCGTATGATGACCCGCCGTATTATGGGCAAAGCATCATTCGTTACGCTGCAGGATGTTGGCGGTCGCATTCAGCTGTACGTTGCTCGCGACGATCTGCCGGAAGGCGTCTACAACGAGCAGTTCAAAAAATGGGATCTGGGCGATATCCTCGGCGCGAAAGGTAAGTTGTTCAAGACCAAGACTGGTGAGCTGTCTATTCATTGCACCGAGCTGCGTCTGCTAACCAAAGCGCTGCGCCCGCTGCCGGATAAATTCCACGGTCTGCAGGATCAGGAAGCGCGCTATCGTCAACGCTACCTGGATCTCATCTCTAACGATGAATCCCGCAACACCTTTAAAGTGCGTTCACAGATTATGGCGGGTATCCGTCAGTTCATGGTGGGTCGCGGCTTTATGGAAGTAGAAACCCCGATGATGCAGGTGATCCCAGGCGGTGCGGCAGCGCGTCCGTTTATCACTCATCATAACGCGCTGGATCTGGACATGTATCTGCGTATCGCGCCGGAACTGTACCTCAAGCGTCTGGTGGTTGGCGGCTTCGAACGCGTTTTCGAAATTAACCGTAACTTCCGTAACGAAGGCATCTCTGTTCGCCATAACCCAGAGTTCACCATGATGGAACTCTACATGGCTTATGCGGACTACAAAGATCTGATCGAGTTGACCGAATCACTGTTCCGTACGCTGGCGCAGAACGTTCTGGGCACCACCGAAGTGCCTTACGGCGAAGAAGTCTTCGACTTCGGTAAGCCGTTCGAAAAACTGACCATGCGCGAAGCGATTCAGAAATACCGTCCGGAAACCAATATGGCCGATCTGGATAACTTCGACTCTGCAAAAGCGATTGCTGAATCTATCGGCATCAAGGTTGAGAAGAGCTGGGGTCTGGGCCGTATCGTGACCGAGATCTTTGAAGAAGTTGCGGAAGCGCACCTGATTCAACCAACCTTCATTACCGAATACCCGGCAGAAGTTTCTCCGCTGGCGCGTCGTAATGATGAAAACCCGGAAATCACCGATCGCTTCGAATTCTTCATCGGTGGACGTGAAATCGGTAACGGTTTCAGCGAGCTGAACGATGCGGAAGATCAGGCGCAGCGTTTCCAGGATCAGGTTAACGCCAAAGATGCGGGTGATGACGAAGCGATGTTCTACGACGAAGACTACGTTACCGCTCTGGAACACGGCTTGCCGCCGACTGCGGGTCTGGGTATTGGTATCGACCGTATGGTTATGCTGTTCACCAACAGCCATACCATCCGCGATGTGATCCTGTTCCCGGCGATGCGACCGGTTAAGTAAGATGTGAAATGCCGGATGGTGGCTGATGCCTTATCCGGCCTACTATTTATTATGTAGGCCAGGTAAGCGTCGCCCCATCAGGCAGTCAATTCCTGTTGGCAAACTTGCGCAGTAATTCTCGCGCCTTATCGTTTGCAACCTGTAATACCATCCATGGGCTAAAAGCCCACGGCGTCGCATCAATTCCGCTTAAGACATCCTCAAGATTGCCCCACTGGCAATCCATCACTTCATCTGGGTTTAGCTGTAGCTCACTGACGATCTGTGCGGCATAAACCGGGCATACTTCGTTTTCCACTATTCCACTCGGGTCCGCAGCGCAATAACGAAAATCAGCATACACGGGGCTGAGCGCGTCAATGTCTACACCCAGTTCGAAGCGAGCCCGGCGGACAATAGCGGCTTCGGTACTTTCACCCAACTGCGGGTGACCGCAGACAGAGTTGGTCCAGACGCCTGGCCAGGCTTTTTTATGCAGTGAGCGGCGGGTCACCAGCAGTTGTCCCTGGTCGTTAAATATCCAGCAGGAAAACGCAGCGTGCAGAGGCGTTGTGGCGGTATGCGCCGCATACTTTTCCAGTGTTCCACAAGGCTGGTCCTGCTCATTCAATAATATGACATGTTCCTGTCGCATAGCATCCACCATCAATCTTAAGCACCCATATTATATGCTTAATTAAGTCATAATGATTAACAGAGGGTGTGAAATGCCAGCGTCGACGTCTCGTTGCGCGATATGATTTGGCTTCCGGTTTCTGGCTGCTATGATAAAGCGTCTGAAAATGTTGCGAGGTATTGTTTTGAGTGCAGGACGCCTGAAGAAAAATGGCCTGAGTATCGCGATGCTGCTGTGTGTCGGTCTGCTGTTAGCAGGGTGTTCCGGGAGCAAGTCGTCTGATACAGGAAGTTATTCCGGCTCCGTGTATACCGTGAAGCGAGGTGATACGCTATACCGTATTTCGCGCGCCACCGGGACCAGCGTGAAAGAGATCGCCCGCCTGAATAATATTTCACCGCCCTATACCATTGAAGTAGGACAAAAGCTAAAAGTTAGCAGCGGCGCGAAATCCAGTTCTGGCTCTGGCAAAGCAACCAAAAAATCCGCAACCAAAACGGCGGCGGTCAGACCATCTTCTTCTGTGCCGCAGTCGTCGTGGCCGCCAGTGGGGCAACGCTGTTGGCTGTGGCCCGCCAGCGGTAAAGTGATCCTGCCTTATTCAACCGCGGACGGCGGCAATAAGGGCATTGATATCTCAGCTGCGCGCGGTACGCCGATTTATGCGGCCGGAGCGGGGAAGGTGGTTTATGTCGGCAATCAGCTGCGGGGTTACGGTAATCTCATTATGATTAAGCACAGTGAGGATTACATCACTGCGTATGCGCATAATGACACCATGTTGGTGAACAACGGTCAAAACGTGAAAGCCGGGCAGAAGATCGCGACGATGGGCAGCTCGGATGCGACTACGGTGCGGCTGCATTTCCAGATCCGCTACCGGGCGACAGCTATCGATCCGCTGCGTTATTTGCCGCCGCAGGGCAGTAAACCAAAATGCTGACGGTGAATTAATCGCCAGTCAGTCGGTTAGTCCCTTGCCAAGAAGAGCGTAAGGTTTATAATCCCTTACGCACTTCAATGCGGGCGTAGTTCAATGGTAGAACGAGAGCTTCCCAAGCTCTATACGAGGGTTCGATTCCCTTCGCCCGCTCCAAACTTAACTCGTCTGAAGTCTACCAAACTCAATTTTCCCTTGATAAATCAGCAGTCATAGCATTCTATTAGTCATTCGAACTCAACAGTACTCCCTCTGGGTCAAGCTCAATGTGGGGGTATAGGTGGGGGTATAATTATACCCCCTACTGAGAGGTACCCCCAATGAAGCTGACTGCTCGTCAGGTTGAAACTGCAAAACCTAAAGATAAACCCTACAAACTCGCTGATGGCGGTGGTCTTTACTTGCTGGTTAATCCCAACGGCAAAAGATACTGGCGTCTCAAATACCGTTCACTAGGTAAAGAGAAGCTGCTCGCTATTGGCGTTTACCCTGATGTTTCTTTAGCTGAAGCCCGAAGAAAGCGTGAGGATGCTAAAAGAACATTAGCGACTGGCAACGATCCCTCTCTTGAACGAAAAATTGAGAAACTAAGTCGTCAACAAGACGCTGAAAACTCGTTTGAGGCTATCACGAGGGAGTGGTATCAGCGTCGCTATGACCGCTGGTCTGTGTCCTATCGTGAAGAGATGATGAGAACTTTTGAGAAAGATGTATTTCCTTTTATCGGTCACCGGCCAATCAAAGATATCAAGCCGATGGAGTTGCTTGCAGTTCTTTCAAAGATAGAAGCACGAGGGGCAACAGAGAAAGTCCGCAAGGTTCGTCAGCGTTGTGGAGAGGTCTGGAAGTATGCCGTTGTGACTGGGAGGGCTGAGTACAATCCAGCTCCTGATCTAGCCAGCGCCGTGACTCCTCATGAGAAAGAGCATTATGCATTTTTAACCCAAGATGAATTGCCTGAGTTTCTTCAAACTCTGAACACCTATGCCGGTAGTGTGCTTGTTAAGATTGCGATGCAATTGCTTATTTTAACGGGAGTAAGGCCTGGGGAGTTGAGGCAAGCGGAGTGGCAGGAGTTTGATTTTGAGAAAAAGGTTTGGAATGTACCAGCGGAACGCATGAAAATGCGCCGCCCTCATCTGGTCCCATTATCAAGCCAGGCAATTGACCTGCTTAACCAGCTTAAACCCATGACAGGTGCAGGAGCGTTGTTGTTCCCAGGGCGTAATGATCCTAAGAAACCGATGAGTGACATGGCATTGACTGTGTTGGTCAGGCGTATCGGCTATGCCGGGCGCGTTACAGGGCATGGCTTCCGCCACACGATGAGCACCATTCTACATGAGCAGGGATTTAACTCAGCATGGATTGAAACTCAGCTTGCGCATGTTGATAAGAATGCAATTCGCGGGACATATAACCATGCACAGTATCTGGATGGGCGTAGGGAAATGATGCAGTGGTATGCGGATTATATTGATAAGCTGGAAGGTACAAATATCGCAGCATAAAAGCTCAGCCCATAAAAGGGCTGAGTCTCAGCGTGTTTATTCTTTTTTTTTGTTAATTAACAAAATTCACTGATTTACTCAACCATATCAATGACCAGAAAGTGTTTAGATTATCCGTTGTGATTCACTATGATCAATTAAAAGCAACCGGCTTTCTTTGCTGACGAGCAATCCGTTCTGCCAGAAAGTGTCATCATCTTGCCACTCCTAAACACGACAATGGATTGAGCTTGATGAGCAAATACCTATGGGATTTACAAAACTCTACTAAAGTCCTGTTCTGAGCACAAAGAAAATGGCGTTCATCGGGCACAATTATCCACGTACCTGCGATGTGTCTCAACGGACGATTGATCTTACACTCCAGGAGTTGGGGGCTATTTTCTTCCAGAGCTCATCGTTAATCTAACATTTGTTGCCTGATATACTTACCTAAGAAACTATCTCAGCACAGAGTAAATAAATAGCAATCTATTTTGGGATAGACACTAAAACCATTCGGGATCAGCATGTATTAAATATTCCTGTGAACATGTTTTTCCGCGAAGTATCTACAGGCATATCGACCCCGAACAAGGATCGATATGAATGCCTGCGGCGGTACTCACCTCAAATAACAATCCTGTTGTCATTTAGAAATTTTTTGATCATATCTACGGTGACAATGTCTGTTTTATATACTTCTGAAATCAAATCAGATGATTTATGTTTCATGCTGACTATACCTGCCATGCAATTTTCGTTACGTATAAAAACTGAACTTCCACTGACACCTTCCCTGTAAAACCCAGTAAGACCATTAGACCCAGTTAGCCCTTTGTACATAAAGATAGAATCAGGGGAGGCATAAGAACCGGAGATGTTATTATACATTCCAGAGGCTACCCAAACAGGTTCTGCGGGGGAGAGCATTGAGTCACACAGTTTTACTTGCCATCTGTCAGGAGATTTTATTTTTGTTTCCGGCTCGATTACCAGGACGGCTAGGTCTGTAATGTTCGGTTTTTCAATGGCATATATTTTTGCCGTATAATCACGAGATTGATAGTGCACAGTTAATTTATATCCTGGCTTTACGCTACTCCATAGATGTGAGGCTGTGATTATGTATTTATCATTTAACCAAGTGCCCGAACCTGATATAATTTCATTTCCTTGTTGAATATCAACCCTGACAATTGCATCCATAAATTTCGATGTATCCTCAAAGGTCAGTTGATTATCTTTTTGAGCCGAGTAAGAACAAGCCGAGAGAATGAAGACAGTTAAAATTAATGCTGTGCTTTTCATACGAAATGATTTCCTTAAAATTCATTATCCTGAAATTAAGTTGCAGTGTATCTATATAAACAATCATATAGTACCTCATTGAATTGGAAAATCATCAACTTTAATCTATTCTCCTAAAAAAGATACATCATTGATGATGCCAGGTATCGTCACTAAGTTTAGTACAAATATAGCCTTTGTATAAGTTACCGCTCATAAGAGAAGAAAGTGGAAAATCAACATCAAAGATGTGAAACTGGCTCAGTCCGCTAAGTGCTAACGTTGAGATATTGTTTTTAGGATACTGAATCGCTGCGGGTTCAATTGAACCCGCAGTTGCCTGTCAGAAAAAGTATTAAATATCGCTACATCGAGACAATTAAGAATAACGCAGTCTCAGGGAGTAAATTGTTTACGTTCAGAAGTTATACTTCACGCCAATCATAGCCGTGCTGTCGTTATAACCTTTATCACCGACCTGCGTTCCCACGTTGCCCCATAGGTTCAGGCGTGAATTGATTTGCCCTTCTACACCCACTTTCACTTCACCGATGTTACGTGCTCCAGCTTGGTTGATACGGACATCATCCATCTTCGTGCTGAAAGCGTGTGTATTATGCAGCCAGTTAGCTTCGATAAACGGCTCGAAGGTGCGACCTTTGTCTTCGTCCATGGCATGATGACTCTTCAGATAAGCACGCATACCTAAACGGGTCTGTACGTTGCCATCCCCCTCGCTGCTCACTCGCGTACCATTGTCTTCGCGATGTTTATCTGCCTCTACGCCCATCCACGTAGCCTGTGCCTGTGGCTGAATAAACCATTCGTTAAGCGTTCCTTTGCTGCCCGTAAATTCTCCCATTTTCAGGGTGTAGCCCGTTTCTAGTGACGCTGTCAGCCCTTTAGATTTATAGGACTCGCTGGCCAACCCCCTACCGTTTACATGGTTATTAAACCAACTATATTGCAGCCAGCTATCTACATATAACCCGCTCTTATCGGCATCATTAGCAAACCATGTTCCGTAAACCCCAGCGCTGTAGCCACTGATAGAACCTTTAGAATCATAGCCGGTGACTGACGAATGGGTTTGACTGTGGCTGTTGGCATAACCTGTCATTAGCCCCAGATGGCCGCGGTTTAAACCATCCGTTGACCACTGAGCCACATCGCCACCCAACTGAGCCACATAGCTATTGCTTTGTGTTTTCAGTTGACCACTACTATCACGCCAGTTGTTATGCCTACCGACCTGACGTAGCCACAGGCTCGTGACTTTTTTCTCGCCGGTCAGCGCGTCGATATATTGGGTTTCACCCAAGCGGTCGTGTAGACGCGTGTTAAACAGAGTATTGGCGGCTGCCAGGTTCCCAATGTAACTTGCGGCTTCGGGTCTGACTTTATGATCTGGAGTTGGGCTCGGAGTTGGGTCCGGAGTTGGTTCAGGACCTGGTTCAGGAGTTGGCTCAGGAGTTGGCTCAGGAGTTGGCTCAGGAGTTGGTTCAGGAGTTGGCTCAGGAGTTGGTTCAGGAGTTGGTTCAGGAGTTGGTTCAGGTACATAGCTGCTCAGGTACCAGTTATTGCCTTTTTTTATAAGATCATAATCATATGCTCCGGCAATGATGCGGTCTTTTTTGTGAAACAAACCATCAGAAAGACCTTTTACATCTATGATTTCTATACCATTAAGCGTCGAATCGCCTTGTCCACCTATGTTCCTGACAGAAACCATAGTCTGGCCTGACGTGTTTCCATTAACAACCAGTTTATCCGAAAGAGAATTATCATCCTCAAGGACAGCATTGAATATGATGGTGGCTTTCTCTTTATCGTCTGCTCCTGTGTAATCGCCATCAATCGTCAACACATTACCTGCGGCAGAATCAGTGCCACCCAGGTTAATCACACCGCTTTTGAACTCCAGATCGCTTAGATTCGAAGATGATGTCATGTCCCAACGTGAATTATCATTCATGGTCAGATGAGCAAGTGAATGCTCACCTTCTAACTTCACATTGCCGGCCCAGACAGCGTTATTCAGACTGATGTTTGTTACAGCATCATCATTTTCAGATGTAACTAAAATATCACCGGACAGATTACTTTTGTCTGCTATCAGATTTAAATAAGAGTCCCCCCCTGAAGATGACTGTTTAATCAGATATGAGTCAGAATAAAGTAAAGAACCGTTGGTAATATTTATATCTGATCTGGAATGTCCTGAGTTGAAAATAGTACCTTGCCCGACATTTATTTGTGAGCTATCGATCAATGTGGATGAGTAGTGTTCAGTTCCGTCTGAAGATGTTTTGTAATACACTCCTGTACCACCTTCAGTCGTGACGACAGAGTTTTTAAGAGTTAAGGATGTCCCATTCCATATTTCAAATCCTGTATATTTATCACTATATTTTAGTTCAAGGCCATCCGCAGTCATTGTCTCAGGAATCTCATCATCCCAGATGTACAACCCTGCCACCTGAAAAACAACTCCACTTCCACCAGTTACCTCAAAATACGAATCCTTAATGTTTAAAAATGATTCATATCCATTTAATGTAGCTACATAATTTCTTATGTTTTCAAGGCCTTTAAAATAATATCTGGATGCAGATGTCTCTGCTGTGCCGCTGGTGATGTGGAAAATTCGCTCTCCATTCAGGCTGGAGATATCTGAAGTGTCAATGTTGATATACCCGTCTCCGTAAGGAGAGAATATAGCCGTATATCCACTGTTGCTGTATTTACTTGGGTCTACCAGGGAAGTTACTTCAGAATTTGATAGATATATTCCTGTTCCTGTGCCGTCAAAGCTGCTGTTGAACCCCCATGAGTAATCACCACCAGACAGAACATCCTCAATCTGAACTGTTGAATCTGTGATTTTTACCAGGCCTCCACGATTGTTTACTATATTTCCATTTTCTGTTGTAAGTGTTGAGCGAATTATATTATTAACAGAGCCGGATAAGCTGTATAAAAGGTTACTTTTTTGAAAGTAATCCTGGTCAGAGTTTTGATTGGCTCTTAAATTAATGGATGAATCAGATATATTAATTTCGCCATTGCTACTATTGCTTAGTAGACTTTTACCAGAAAGACCATAACTGTATTCTATGACGGAACCATCGGTAATATTCAATGTTGCTCCACTGGCTACATTCATACCGTATCCAGTGGAGCTCTGGTTGATATTAACATCAGAATGGTTTATTGACAGTATTCCCCCATTGTTTATTTTTATGGAGTCATCCGGGGCATCTGTAATGTTTAATTGCTGATCTTTTATTGATTCATCATCATCAATAACTATGTTATTCGCCATCGCGGTCGACGGACTTAGAGCTATAAAACTTAGCGATATGACCGTACTGATCGTTTTCTTCTTAAATCTCATTGTTGTCGTTCACTCTATTTTCTGGAGATGTATTGAGTAATGGCAGGGTGATGTGCCACATATACTCATTTATATGATTCTTGCTGGTTAAGAAAATAATTTTGAGTGCTTCACCCAAACATGTTGCATATCTAAGTTGCTATATCTTGGATAAGATGAGCTTTCAGTACTTATAGAGATACAACGTAGCCTGCTCCATTGTATATCAATGACCATAGGGATAATTATCATAAATGGCACGATGTCAAGTACCTATGCCTCATTCTCTCAACCATGCTATCACTGTATTACAACTCTATATTTAAAGTAAAATTTTTTTAATCAAGCATAATAATCACCAATATAATAACATATGTTATTAATTTTAAATTTCAGTATTTAAAGTAAAATTAATATGTTACAAAATATTTCAATACAATAAATTCAGAAGGTTCTCTGTTGCTTTTTTGAAACATTAAGAAACTAAACAGTAACGAAGTAAAGCTATGATATTTAATGAATATTTAAAGCATGTGAAGTCGGTTTTAGATCGCCATCGACGATCGATTAGACTTTTTTGATAATTAATAACTATCAAAATATTGCCATTGATCAGTTTTGACGATCGGTTGCAATTGTGTAAAATTGCGGTGCGTTATTTTTTTTTGATCTGCATTTTTTTTCTTAAAATTGTCTCGCCGTTCAAGGAACGTCGGATATATGACAAAACAGCGTGACAAAAACAAAGTCAGGACTGATGATTATGAATCAGGGATTACTTTCAATATCTTCTTCAACCAGTTGGCCTGAAAATGATTTCTATTTTCGGTCAGGGGTTTCTTCCTTTTATGCCAGATTAAAACCTCGAAAAGAAACCAGGAAATATTATTTTTTGAATCTGAACGGAAGTCATCTCAGGAAATTCTTACAGGATTTCCCTGAGATCAACAGTGATTCCATTGTCATTATTTCCACTCCCCGCCTGATGCCTCTTGCTAATTTTTGGCTAATGGAGAGTTCACGGGTTTGCGCTGTATTCGAATCATACGTATCCATAGATACAATAGTTTCTGTCCTGAACGGTGTTGGATATTCAGGTAAATTCACCAGAATAATTCCCTGGATGCGGTGTAACCTTTCAGCAGGGGATGTTCTTCTACTAAAGCATTATCTCGAATCAGGGAATATGAGTTATATGCATAGCCAGCATAATCGAGCCTATTCCACCATTCAGTCATGGAAGACAAAGCTTGCAAAGAAATTCAATGTCAGAAAGCTCGAATATCTGTTGCTGAACTGACCCCTCTTTCGACCACCGAATTGAACTGACCTGCCATCTGCGGATGGCTTTTTTTGTGGAATTTATCCTTATGAAAAAACTATACCATGAGCGCATCCCGCTCCATGTCAGGCTGTTTGCCTGGCTCAATATCGGCGTCCAGACTACGTTTCCCCTGGCTGCTGCATTTACCCCCGCGATGGCCGGTGCCGGAGGCGACGGGAGATTTCTGCAGAGCCAGACGCAGAATGTGCAGCAGACACAGGTATACGCGCTCGGAAAAGGGGAAAGCATTGTCTCTGTTGCTAAAAAATACAATATGTCAGTGGAAGATCTGCTCAGACTGAACCAGTTCCGGACCTTCGCACGGGGATTTGATCACCTGCAACCAGGCGATGAGCTTGATGTACCGCTGGCCCCTCTGCCGGAGGTGCACTGGGATGATGCCCCGGCTGCATCCGTTTCCGGCTATAACAGTGAAGATATGCAGGCGCAGAAAGTAGCCGGATATGCTTCGCAGGCCGGGGGAATCCTCGCCAGCGGTACAAAGGGTGAGGCGGCGGCTTCAATGGCCCGCGGTATGACCACCGGTGCTGCCAGCAGTGAAATCCAGCAATGGCTGAGCCGCTTCGGAACTGCCCGCGTACAGCTGGATGCGGATAAAAACTTCTCTCTCAAAAACTCGCAGCTTGACCTGCTTGTCCCTTTGTACGAACAAAAGGACAGTCTTGTCTTTACCCAGGGGAGTATCCACCGGACCGATGACCGCACCCAGTCTAATCTCGGGTTTGGTTACCGCTGGTTCGCCGGTGACTGGATGCTGGGCGCCAACACCTTTCTTGATTACGACCTGTCCCGCGATCATGCCCGCCTGGGGCTGGGCGGAGAGTACTGGCGAGATTTCCTGAAGATGGGCGTCAACACGTACCATCGTCTTACTAACTGGAAAAACTCACCGGATCTTGAGGACTATGAAGAACGTCCGGCCAACGGGTGGGATGTCAGAGCACAGTACTGGCTACCGGCACTGCCGCAGCTCGGCGGAAAGCTGACGTATGAGCAGTACTATGGCGATGAGGTGGCTCTGTTTGGCAGGGATAACCGCCAGCGAAATCCGCACGCCATTACTGCCGGCGTGAATTACACCCCGATTCCTTTACTGACGTTCACTGCTGAGCAACGCCAGGGGAAAGCGGGTGAAAATGACACCCGATTCGGTGTTGAGATGAACTACCAGTTGGGTATGCCGTGGCAGCACCAGATTAATCCGGACGCGGTGGCTGCCATGCGCAGCCTGGCCGGTAGCCGTTATGACCTGGTCGATCGCAACAACAATATCGTGCTGGAGTATCGCAAGAAAGAGGTTATCCGTCTGAATACGGCAGACCTGGTGACAGGCTATGCCGGTGAGCAGAAGTCTCTGGGGGTATCCGTCAACAGCAAGTACGGGCTGGAGCGTATTGACTGGTCGGCTTCCCCACTCATCGCTGCAGGAGGAAAAATCGTGCAGAACGGAGAGGACTGGACGGTGGTGATGCCGGCTTATCGCTCTGGTGTGGAGGCTTCTAACAGTTACACCGTCAGCGGCGTTGCCGTTGATAAAAAAGGGAACGTTTCCGGCCGGGCTGAAACGCAGGTCACAGTTACTCAGGCGGCGATTGATAAAACGACCAGTTCGCTCTCACCTCCGAACGCAACCCTGCCGGCTGACGGTGTTTCTCAGCAGGAATTTGTCCTGAAGGTGAATGATAAAGAAGGGCAGCCTGTAGATATTGCTGAAAATGAAATCAGTGTTGAGAAAGCTTCGAGGCTTCGCGGGAGCAGCAACGCCACCGTGTCGTCGTTTACCCGACGTGCGGCCGGAGAATATGTGATGACAGTTACCTCCGGGACAATGCCTGAAGCATTCACGGTTACACCATCAGCCCGTAATACGAAATTTGCGTCTGCAGATGTCCAGTTGACAGCAGACAATGCCACTGCAATGGTAAGCGAACTGGATGTGGTTGAAGACAATGCCCTTGCTGATGGTAAGTCACAAAACAGATTCCGGGTGACTGTTGTCGATGCACAAAGTAATCCTGTCCCCGGTCAGTCAGTCAGCTTTCAGGCAGATAACAGCGCCAGTGTTGCAGAGTCAGCCATCACAGAAGCAGATGGTACGGTCATTGTTCCGGTTACCTCACCACTTGCCGGTGATACAACTGTTACAGCCAGTATTAACAATAAGGGAAGTAAGACACTGAAGCTTTCTTTCCGTCCTGATCAGAATACGGCGCGGATTGAGCAAAAGGATTTAAGCGTTCTTCCTGAGGTCTCCCTGGCTGATGGAAAAACAGAAAAAACCGTCTCAGCCCGGGTGACTGATGCAAAGGGTAATGCTGTACCGGACATCCTGGTGGGATTCAGTGCAGATAATGGCGCAGCGCTCACTGAGGAGAAAGTCAAAACGGATAGCCGGGGTATGGTCACCACCACGATGACCAGTACTGTTGCAGGTATTGCGCACGTGGCTGCCAGCGTGAACAGCCAGTCAGTCTCAAAGGAGACTACCTTTACCGGCAATAATGCGACGGCCATTGTGACCTCTGTTGATACAACTGCTGCGTCCGGTGTGGCTGACGGTGTAACTGCTGTGACATTCAGGGCACTCATTAAGGACCAGAATGGGAACTCACTTTCCGGTATTCCTGTTGACTGGAAATCCAGTAAGGACAGCAGCATTGTCGTCTTTAATGATGCGCAAACCATCACGTCAGAAGAAGGGATTGCTGAAGTGCGGGTTACCAGTACGCGGGCGTACAGTGACGTGGTGGTCACGGCGTCCACTAATGCATCGTCAAAGACTGCTTCTCCGTTTACCTTCGTGGCTGACAAGCAGAACCCCGTCATCAAGGCATTCAACACTAACAAGCAGACGCTGACGGCCAATGGTAAAGATTCAGCAGAACTGACAGTCAGCATTACTGACACCAATGGTAATCCGCTTTCTGGTGTGGAAGTGGCGCTCACTAACAGCAATCACGCCGGAATTACACCTTCCCACCCGGTGACGGATGCAGATGGCATGGTCTCTGCTGCCCTGACAACGATTCATGCAGGTGAGATGACCGTATCCGCATCCCTTGGTAAAGGGGGTACGAAATCGCTTGTCCTTACGGCCATATCTGATGAACAGACTGCGAATGTCAGCGTGACGGCAGGTACCACTTCCGCGACCGCAGGACAGGCGCAACCCGTTATTCTGACGGCCACTGTGGTTGACGGGAATAATAATCCGGTCTCTGGCACCAGTGTGGCGTGGCAGACCAGCCACAACTTACTGAGTGAAACAGTGAGTCAGACGAATGCAGAAGGCAAGGCCACGGTACAGCTTACCGGAACAGAGGCGGTCATCACCACGGTCACTGCCGTACTGTATAACAGTAAAAAAGGTTCGGCTCAGGTGACTTTTGGTCCGGGAGAGCCAGAAAATGACCACAGCCAGCTTTCGGTGTCCCCTCAGTCCATTACAGCTGACGGTCAATCTAAATCACTGGCGTCTCTTATCCTTCGCGATAAATGGAATAACCCTGTACCTGGGAAAACAATCGACTGGAGCGCAGATACAACATCGGGTATTCACTTTACTCCAGTGGAAAAGGGAGATGGGGTTTATCAGGCTTCAGTCACCGGAACCGCTGAGGGCGCCTGGACTCTGAAGGCGGAAAGCGGAGCGGTTAATCTGCAGACACCTCTGGCACTGCTGGCAAGCCAGGACTCTGCGCAAATTGATAGTGTAACTGTATCCGGCCCTGATACGGCCAGAGCTGACGGGCAGGAAACCGTGACGATTCGGGCACAGGTTAAGGATGGGAATGGCAATACAAAACTTAAAGGGGTTGCAGTGGGCTGGAGTACCACTCTCGGTACTCTTTCTTCGAGCCTGAGTAAGACGGATGAAAATGGTGTGGCTGAAATGACGTTGAGTAGTCGTGCAGCCGGCAGTGCCCTGGTTTCAGCTATGCTGGGTGGTGGCACGTCGGTTCAGGCAAATAAAGCGGTCACCTTCACCGCTGGCGATATCAGTGCGGATAAATCCTCACTCAGTATCTCTCCATCCAGCATCATTGCAGCAAAAGAAAGTGCCACGCTCAGTGTCACAGTCCGTGATGCCGAAGGGAATCTGCTCCCGGGTCTGAAAGATAAGATAAATGCCGGTTTCACGCCTGACCTGGATATGACCGTATCCGCTTTCAGTGAGGTGTCACCGGGCATCTACGCGGCAAGTGTATCGGGTAAGAAAGCAGGTACATCCCAGGTAAGTGCTGATATCAGCGGTATCCGCATCAATCATACCGCTTCAATAACGCTCCAGGCTGATAATGATACTGCCAGAGTCAAAGGTAGTATCACCGTCACACCGGCTTCTGCCACCGTGGGCGATGTTGTCACGTATGCAGCCGTGCTGACCGATATTAACGAAAATGCTCTGGGAGCAGGGCTCCCTGTCACCTGGAGCGCAAATGAGGGCAGTACACTCAGCGCACAGATGACCCGTACGGATGATTCCGGCACTGCACATGTCACGCTGAGCCGGAAGCTCGCAGGGACTGCCAAAGTGGAGGTTATTCTCCCTTCAGGTACCACGTCTGCGCCTGACGTGATATTCAGTGCCGGTGATGTGGATGAAAGTCGCTCAGAAATGACACTGGTACCTTCAGTGATTGTGGCTGGAAAAGAGACAGCCATACTGACACTGACATTGCGTGACAGTAATGGCAACCAGCTTACAGGGAAGAGCGTCAGTGGTCACAGTGATAATAACGATGTGACCATTGGTGAAAGCCAGGAAAACAGCGATGCGCCTGGCCACTATAAAATGACGGTGAGCAGCGACAAGGTCGGCAGTGCCTCACTGACTGTTCAGGTTGGCGGGGCTACGCTGAACAAAAGTCGCATGCTGACAGTAAAAGGTGATACTGACAGCTGGAAATTGTCAGCAGTCACGCCGAACAAAACCAGCCTGACTGCCGGTGATGCCAGTGGGGTGACCTACAGTGCTGCAGTCACAGATGCTAAGGGGAACCCGCTGAATAATGTGGTGGTTTCCTGGCAGCTTCGTGGCGAGGCGGAAAGCTATGCACCAACGTCGCGTACTAATGAAAAAGGGATTGCAACAACCACGGTAAAAAGCCATACAGCAGGGCTGCTTCAGATGACCGCGTATCTTGATACAGATAACTATATTCAGGCGGATAACGTCACCGTTATCGCCGGGGATATAAAAAACGCCACCTTTAGTGCAGACAAAACCAGTATTGGCTCTGACGGTAAGGATACGGTCACGTTCACAACCAGCCTGGAAGATACCTACGGTAACCCGGTCATGGGGAAAACGGTCATAATCGAAGGCGCTGATTTACTGGCTGGTTTTAAGCTCAGTAAGGTTCAGGACCAGCAGAATGGACGCTATGTGGCAACAGGGACCGCAACAACCAAAGGGCAGGTCACACTCAGTGCACATGTGGGCGGTACAAAAGTGGGGAACTCCGTTACGGTAACAGTTGGAGCCATTACACCAGATTTACGGTTTGATAATGCACAGCAGGAGGTGACCTGGACGAAAAACTTTAACGCATCACAGTCTGTGCGAGGTATGCCTGAAGGTCTTCAACAAATATGGTCCAGCTCTGATGAAACAATTGCTACAGTGAGTAGTGCAGGTAAAGCTACGCTCAATAAATCCGGTGAAGTCAGAATAACGGTCTATACACCGGGTAATGAACAATACAATCCGGCAATGGCTACCTATACGCTGAAAGTAAACAAAGCGCAACCACAGTTAATCTTTGGTCCCGGGGAACACCAGACTACTTATGGTAGTGATTTCGTATTGCCTGAAGTAAAAAGCACAGATAATCAGATTGATTTGAGCGACCTCACAATTGACTATACAAGTTCTGAACCGGAAGTATCAGATATTGACGGGAACGGAACAATCACAATGAGAAAGGCGGGAAGCGTTAAATTTTTTGCCAGCACGACGGAAAATGACAGATTTGAAGCCTCCGAAGCAGAATATGTTCTTGTCATTGCCAAAGCCAAACTTCCTGTCTCATTTTCAGAGACACTCAGGAAAGTTAATATGCAACAGATGTATACCAACACAAATGCATATAGGCAAACTCCCGAACAAACCTTCCCGACAGACGCCACTGTAGAGGTGTCGAGTAGTGAAAGTTCTGTTCTGAAAATTGATACTGATGGTGCCGTTAAACTGTATTCACCGGGAAACACGCGCATTAAAATTTCTGTAAAAGAAGATGACCGATATGAAGCTTCATCGGGGGATTACGATTTAAACATTTATGGTAGACCAGTTATGTCACTTACCAGTATACAGGGAACGTCTCTGGGAAAACTCGTGGATGTTTTAAAGCAGGACTGGCAACCTTACTTTATAAATGATGAGCTTCAGATAGACTGGTCTTCTAAAGTTGATCCCTATTATCTTCCAGAAAAGGTGGTAGTAAAAATATTCGAAGGTGATAACTTGCTTGCTGAAAAAACGTATGGAAAAGGTGAAACCTCATCAGGGAAAACTAAGATAAAGGCTCAGGCAGTATGGGTTGGTAAATCTCTCACTGTCAGTGTGTCTGGCTATGGTTATGCTGATATTGAATCTGAAAAGGTAAGTAAAGGAATTAATACGAGCGTTGTTGATATTAGTAAAGTCATTGCTTCAGCAACTGCCGTTCTAAAACATGATGTATACATAACATCAGATCGTTCAAAAGATAGTGAGAATACTTGCAGGACTTCATATCTGAGGACTCAACGGGATGTTTATTTGGATTTTAATGTAAACTTAGTTCCGCTATATCCTTCAGAAAAAACACTTTTTGGGCACGATATTACTTTATACATAGATAATTACACCAGGAAGAATACTGGAGGTAAAGAATACTGGACCAGAGCAATGGGGAGTACAGGTAATTCTGGAAGTATTCGCTTTACAAGCTCCGGTAGTGGCATTAATTCTAATACACAACTGGTGGAGGATTGCTGGGGAAATCACGCCGGAGGAATGGACGATCAAGGTTCAGTATCTGCAATCGTTGAAGTTCAGTATGCTGGAAAAACGTTCCGACTAAAATCATCACCAATGACATGGAGTGGTGACTCGGGCTCGTCTAACCAGTCAAATGTAAACTTAACGCTGCAATAATATAAGCCCCGAGTGCTGTGAATCCAATATATCGGCACTCGGGAATTTATAATGTCTCGGTTTGGTATATTCATTAACTATAATGAGAACGAGTATTTGTAACGGGTATCGTAATCGTATGGATATTCGATATAGAAGATGGAGTATATATTTGTGAGGTCGATGGCGTTTAAATTCTTATAAACGCCGCTTGAATTTATCATTAAGAATTATCGAGCTATGAATCCCCCCCCCCAAAGAAGGGAGGTGAAGTATGGTCGATCATTTTTAGATGCAGTAAATATAACGCTACCACTTTACATGTTGGAAGGTTGTTTACAAATCATGAGTTAATAATGTTAAGAGTGATGGTGATTATTATTTTTCGAATAATTAAGGTGATTGCTGAATATAGTTAAATATGTTGTAATCTGAAGGGAGGTAAGGATCATCTGGAGCAAACACCTTCTCACTCATTATTTTTTTAATGTATATTTTAAGTGATAGGGGGAAAGGTGACATTCCATAGAATACACTATTCAGGTTCAGGCTATGTACAGATGTAGGCGCTGGTTACCCTTGAGATAAAGATTTTTTATTTCGTACCAATAAAAAAGTAGAGTGTAAGAATATGTACAAATATCTTACAAATTAAAGATTGAGTGAGTCAAATGATGCAACTAAGTAACAGAACAATAGCTATCAGCATCCTATTCCCTGTTGTTTTGTTGACTTTGTTGTCAGCAGGATTGGCATTAAACCAGCTAAAAAGTGAGATGAACATAACAGCGGATATACTAATGACACAAGTTGATCACGTAACGTCAATTGCTCGTAATACAACCCGTCTCACCGCAGGGATGGCTGACAAGCCTTGTGGGGGTATCCGGGATAAAATGACTGAAACCGGGGCGCTGACACCGTATATCCGTAGCACCGGACTTATTCGGGATAATAGTCTAATCTGTTCGTCGGTCACAGGGGCCAGGAAACAGAATGTATCAGAGATATTTGGAGCACGTGTTTTTGTATCCACAGATGACCTGCGGATATTAACAACCACCGGCACCACTAATATTCCTGACCATATAGCAATAATTTATTTCTATAAACTTGGCAACGGTTTGACCGCATTCAGTGTGGTGGATGCACGCTATTTCACTGACATGATGAATTCACTGAATGAAAAAAATAATTCGTCGCTGCGGTTAAAATTTACAGATGGCCCGGTAATTTCCAGTGAGAAAAAAATTAACTTACGCCCCCCCGTTCTCAGAACTGATATTTATTCAGATTTCAGTCAGGCACATCTTGAAGTACTCACTCCCCTGTGGTCAATTTGGCATTATATATTACGTAATATGCTCCTCCTCGCCCCACTTTTTCTTTTGTTGACTCTTGTTTTACTATATCTGCGGAAATACTTGCAATCTGGGAGAATATCTCTTGCGAATGAAATTATTCAGGGGATGACTAATGGTGAGTTTTTCGTGCACTACCAGCCCATCTGCGAAACGACAACAGGCCGCTGCATTGGCGCGGAAGCTCTGATGCGCTGGCAACGAGCTGACGGGAAGACCATACCTCCGGCAATATTCATCCGTGCCGCAGAAGAGGAGGGTATTATCATTAGCCTTACACGACACCTTTTCTGCCTGATAGCTATTGATACCAAGAACTGGCATGTGTTACAGCCCTTTCATCTGAGTGTAAATATTGCGGCTGATCATCTTAAGCATAAAACATTCATGGCAGACTGTCTGCGGTTACGTAATTCCCTGGAACAATCATTTTGCCTGGTTCTGGAAATAACAGAACGTAGTTTGGTTGAGGACACTTACTCCGCTTCTGAGAAACTGAATAATCTCAGAAAAAAAGGATGTCAGGTGGCTGTAGATGATTTTGGAACTGGTTACAGCTCTCTGGGACTGCTCCAGAGTTTGCAAGTGGATTACCTGAAAATTGATAAAAGCTTCATTGATATTTTGGAATCAGCTGATACAGACACACCAGTACTGGACACTATTATAGCCCTCAGTAAACGACTTGACCTCAAAACCATTGCGGAGGGCGTCAGTACACCACATCAGGTTAACTGGCTGACAGAAAAGGGGGTGACTTACATTCAGGGTTTTTCTTATGCCCATCCAATGACAGCGAACGATTTCTGCCAATGGTATAAAAGGCATCAAAAATGGTGACAGTAATATCTTATCTTTTTTTGGAGGGAGCTTGTGCATATTCTGGCCCAAACCGACCATTGATATGAACCGGCTTCAGCATAACGGATATCGCATTGAGATCAGGGGCGAGTCAATGCATAAACTGGTGCAAACCGATCAGAAGGATTAAAAACTAAAGTTAGAAACAATCAGCGCGGGAAGCGCGATCGAAAAAGCCGGAATCACTGACCGGAATTATCGGAATACGCAGTTTGAAATTCGGTTCAATATATTTGGTATAATAACAAATGGATACCGAGTTCCTGATGGGTTTTGACTTGAGATTCAGATAAAACCCGAATATTCTTACTTCTCAATATTATAGTAGATATAAAGCATGACATATCCTTTCAGAAAAAAATAAATTCTATAGGTTCCATTCCATTTTCAAGCAATTTTTTTCGCATGTATTCCAATTTAGTATTTTTCAATTCTGGTTCCTGATTCAGTAATGCTTCTTCCACTCGTCTTTCATCCAGAACAACTAAGAGATTCCCCACCATATCTTCAAGAACATCTGTCTCAAAATTTTGAGACAGGGAACGAAGCAAGTTAATATCATTTAAATCAGACAGACTATCAGTCATAATAGTAATAATATGTTTTGTTGAATTTACGTTATTAATATTTGTGTGCGGGAGGTTGTAATTTGAATCACCATCGCCTAAACTTTTAGTTTAGATTACGTTTTACATTACCATTTTTCAGGATAAATGTTAGCTTTCCGTCCCAGAATTCAGCGATAAATACCTGATCTCGTTCAATCCTTGCCTTGTTAAGCATCCTATCGAGCCACTCTTCATCTTTTTCGATACCATTTAGCTCTGAAATGCGGGGTCTTCCATCTTTCATCAGAATTATTGATGGCATTTTCCCTCCCTCACACACGACAGAAAGAGAGCCACTGGGTTCAATCTGGGCATAATGTATTTCCTGGAAAGAATGTATACCCTGTGAGTGAAGTTGTGATGCAACATTGATAATGTCAATTTTGTTTTTTCTGCGAAGTATATTCTCCATAAGAAACTTGCCGTTTTTGATAATTGGAATGGGTTCACCGATGGTAAATGTTCTGAAAAACCAGACGTGCTTACTTACCCAATTGAGAAGTGAAATCAAACCAACACCAATCAATAACACAATAATGTATTGATGCATCGGTATAGCATCACTATAGATCACGCCCCCAATAACCCCACCAAGTACAAAGTTCCCGATGAAGTCAACCGGTGTCATTTGTGATAGTTGTGTTTTACCAGAAAAGTTTAGGTGAGAGATTACTACAACAAACCCGATAACAAACTTAATCAAAACAATACCATAATACTCCATGTTAAGTCCTTAGTTTTTTAGAAGGGACATAGGCTGCGCCCCTTTAATGACTTTATTTTTTGTAGATGTATAATACAACAACGCCAATTACTGCCACTATGAAACTCCCAAGATTAAAGCCATCTACTTTACAGAAGCCAAACTATGTACTGATGTAGCCACCTGCAACTGTACAAAAAATTCCTAAAATAACAGTGGCAATAATCCCACTATTCTCTTTACCCGGCATAATACATTTTGCGATGATACATGCAATCAGGTCGAAGATAATCCAGTATTAAACTCCCATTTTATTTCCTTAATTACTACTTTCTCTCGGCAGAGGTAGAATCAACATGAGTATAGGCCTCTTCCTTTTTCATGCTGTCGTTGATTTCCTGAGTCTTAGCCGCAGCATCAGTCGTCAACTCGTTTGCTTCGGTGATAGCTTGGTTCTTAATCTGTTCCGCCTTCTCCACAACCTGATCGCTTTTTTGTTTAGCATCAGCTTTCACTTCATCTCCTTTAACTTTGGCCTGTTCAGCTAGGGATTTTACTTTTGCGTCAGCGTCTGCCTTGATTGATTTTGCCTTCTCGGTAAGCTGGCCCGCTTGTTTATCAGCTTCCTGCCTGACTGCATCAATATTCTTATTGGCTTCATCCTGAATGGATGAAGCTTTCTCGGCAGCAGCATCTTTAATCTGGATTGCTGCTTCTTTTGCCTGGTTGAGATTACTATTCACTTTCTTATCCGCATCATCACAGCCAACGATGAGAAAAGTAATTGCTGCAGTTAAAATAGTTTTATTCCATAATTTCATCGAAAATCTCTCACTTATTCATTGTAGGTATATAAAAAACTTTTCTAAGTAGAGTAGGTTTACAAAAGGGTATGTTCCGCAATTGTTTTTTAATAAAATATAATAACATAGCCTGCATGGTCAAGAAAATACTTACTTTCATTAGAAGGTTGATTGTTTTCGAAAAAAGATCTCCGAACGACACCCGGTGGAGATATAGAACTTGCTTTTTAACTTTCATAAATCATAGGGGTATTGGGTGACAAGTTTGCACTGTGCTTGTTTGATGAGAGATGGATAATAGATTCGGTGTATCTTGGTTTCTCTACCAGTCTGATGGTCTGGTCTGTAAATTCTATATGGGATTATATAAGGTAGTGCTGAATATATCGCCTATAATAATGAAGAAATAATACTTAGTCTACAATTACTAG
Organism: Citrobacter sp. Ce006; assembly: GCF_030336535.1. Taxonomy (NCBI): domain Bacteria; kingdom Pseudomonadati; phylum Pseudomonadota; class Gammaproteobacteria; order Enterobacterales; family Enterobacteriaceae; genus Citrobacter; species Citrobacter sp. Ce006. The sequence continues at coordinate 48,919 of NZ_JAOWDO010000056.1, read as the reverse complement.
TTAATTTTGGCCTCGTGGTAGAGTTGCTTATTATAGTTATTCTCTCTGGGTGCAAAACGTTGTCTAATAGATTATTATAAAGAGCAATAACTAGGTTTTCTGGATTGGGAAAAGGATGTAGAGTCTCTCAAAAAATTATTCATTTCTGTTGTCTCTATCTCGACTCTCCATCTGCTACTGTTTTTATATATTCGAAGAATATTCCCAATAACAAATTTAATATATAGGTGGCATCACTGCTTTACTGGTGTAGGTGTTGTGGAAATAATTAAAAAATAGAATAATCTTAGTGTAAGGGTTAATAATGTTGTCTAGTGTTTTTTATTTTGTTAAGTGTGTAAATAAAAATTCATTGGAATTGATTACGGTCAAACCTTTTTTAATATAAATTGTAAGTTGTTTGATCTGTATAAAATTTAGTCACTCCATTCCATGAAACTCGTCATTTGGCTAAATATGTGCATCTGTCAGACCGATTACTGAATCATATTGACAGCTTTAGCAACCAGAATTAGTAAAAAGCATGATAATACGTGGTCTTCTTTTGTTGTGGTGAATTCTGCCCTATTCACGTTCATCAGCATCATAAATAGCATTACATTGATACCTACCAGCTCGTAACATTAATTGAATCCGGAGTTTTGCGCATTCTGTGTTCAGAATATTGCTGTAAGACCTTATCCGTTCCCTGTGATATGCCCCGAAAAAAATTTTCTCGTACCAGATGCGCTTTTCATCAAGTAACGTTTCCATTGGCGTCCGGCTACAGCACATTTCCCCTGATGGGTTCGCTCATTATTATAGTGAGCCAGCTATTCATCAAGATCCGACTGTAATGTATCGAGTTCGTCATACAGTTTTGCGGGACTCTAACCACCATGAGTAATGGAGGGGATGAGTAATTTGCCCGCAAGGTTGTGGCTGCTGAGAAATGCTTGCACTACAGGCGGCCGCTGGTCCCCCAGATCGGAAAGCCTAAACATACGGTCTCGAGGCGTGAGATATCTGCACGCTATTTTTTAATGCCGGTTTTACGCCTCGCTCACGCTCATTTTTCCACTGTTCAACGGTCTGAAAATAATCTTCTAGATAAGGCATAGCCGGTTCGATTTCAAACAGATCAGTATTCAGGCTGCGGTGAATGACGCCCGCAATGACTCGTGTATTTCCGCTGCGGGAAAAGTACGCCATCATAACATGGCTTATACCTTGCACGTTTGCGGTTCCGGTCACAGCTGATGCCAAAGAAACGTTCGCCAGCGTGAGCTCCGCAAGTGCGGTGACTAACATTCTGCGGTTGGGATCATGCTCCATAACCCACTCCTAATTATTTGCGAGCGCCTGCTGCAGAGCCTTTTCAGTTCGCGTTGCTGCATCACTTTCACCATGTTCACGCAGAACCTGTGCCAGTTGGCGTAGCTGCGCTGCCGTCAGGCCGACCCGCATGCTTGCTCGTGTATGCGATAATAGCTGGGCTTCAACGCCCGGCGTGGCGTCTAATGCGCCAACCGTTGCCAGCTCGCGGTTTTGCCAGTCGAGGTTATCGTGGGCGAAAATGTTACCGAACAGATGCGTTTGCAGGAATTGGTTAATGACTGGGGCAAAATCAAACAGCAGGTCCTGTACGGGAGCGCCTACAAATTTCGTCTGGTTTGCGATTCCGACACAGCGAAGCTCATCCCCGACAGGGATAGGAGCAACAGGCTCTTTAACCTAAACGTCTTTGATATCACGTTGTTTACGTACTTCGACGATCTTCATCAGTTCACTAAGCGCATTCAGGCTACGAGGGAAGCCCGTATGTGGCAGGAGCCACAGCTCAACAGCCTAGCGTGCAGATAAGAAAGTTCATCAACCGCCACCCACTCACCATCGACAGTAATCACATGTGCTGTTGGTTGGAATTTTATAGCCATTTTACCGGTCTCCTGACACACGAGGGAGTGAATGCAGGTCACCCGGACTATCAACAGGACAGGTATAGCTCTCCCTCTAGTCGGTTTCTTCAATGCTGTATATCCCTGTGTTGCATACCGCGCAGTGTTTCTCTCCCTTGTAATGATGCCCACACCAGACACAGTACCAATCTTCAGATACCGTGAGAATATCCTGCCCATGGACACGGTAAAACAGCAATCTGAAGCGTTCTCCCGGCAAGCCGTCATGGTGGTTGCGATATTGGCAGTACATCAGTGCAGAGATCTTTGCAGACCGCTGGTCGTGCTCAAACCAGGGATGTGTGCGATTACCAACTGGATGCAGTATCAGTCAACATCCGCAGGAGATGCAGGTTCAGCTCTCGTCAGTTTGAGTGGCTGCACTACGAGCGCCCACCAGCGCTCCCTTACTGTTCAGAGCCAGATGACAAGGCATGAGTATACGGCCTCTCGTTCTTCGTCATACTCATGCTTGCGAAGGCTGACCACCGGCATTGCATTCGGTACATAACGCTGTAGTTGGCGTATTGAAGTGGTTTACTGAATTTGGCCACCTGAACAGAGGTGATATGCTCACCTCAGAACATTACAGGTGCCTCAATGAAAAAAAGAAATTTCAGCGCAGAGTTTAAACGCGAATCCGCTCAACTGGTCCTTAATCAGAACTACACCGTTGCAGCTGCGGCCAGTGCTATGGATGTGGGTCTTTCTACCATGACACGATGGGTAAAGCAGTTGCGGGATGAACGACAGGGCAAAATACCTAAAGCCTCCCCTATAACCCCGGAACAGATTGAAATACGTGAGCTGAAGAAAAAGCTACAACGCATTGAAATGGAAAACGACATATTAAAAAAGGCTATCGCGCTCTTGATGTAAGAATCCCTGAACAGTTCTCGTTAATCGGGAAACTCAGAGTGCAGTATCCTGTGGTCACACTTTGCCACGTGTTCAGGGTTCATCGTAGCAGCTACAAATACAGGGGAAAAAGCCCCGAAAAGCCAGACGGCAGGCGAGCTGTGTTACGCAGTCAGGTTCTGGAACTGCATAACATCAGCCATGGCTCTGCTGGCGCAAGAAGTATCGCGATTATGGCAACCCAGAGAGGCTTCAAAATGGGACGCTGGCTTGCTGGCAGGCTCATGAAAGAACTGGGGCTGGTGAGTTGTCAGCAGCCTACCCACCGGTATAAACGTGGTGGTCATGAACACATCGTTATCCCGAATCACCTTGAGCGACAGTTCGCAGTGACAGAACCTAACCAAGTGTGGTGCGGCGATGTGACGTATATCTGGACAGGTAAACGTTGGGCTTACCTCGCTGTTGTTCTCGATCTGTTCGCAAGGAAACCGGTGGGCTGGGCAATGTCATTCTCGCCGGACAGCAAGCTGACCATCAAAGCTCTGGAAATGGCGTGGGAAGCTCGCGGTAAACCAGCCGGGGTGATGTTCCATAGTGACCAGGGTAGCCACTATACAAGCAGGCAGTTCCGGCAGTTACTGTGGCGTTGCCGGATCAGGCAGAGTATGAGCCGACGTGGAAACTGTTGGGACAACAGCCCGATGGAACGCTTCTTCCGTAGTCTGAAAAACGAGTGGGTGCCAGTGACAGGTTATATAAACTTTAGCGAAGCTGCTCATGCGATCACAGACTATATCGTCGGGTATTACAGCTTGCTAAGGCCGCATGGCTTTAACGGTGGATTACCCCCAAACGAATCGGAAAACCGATACTGGAAAAACTGTAAAGCGGTGGCCAGTTTTAGTTGACCACTACATATCAACAGCACTTCATCAATATCAGGATGTATGCATGGGCAACTTCGTTTGTCTCGTTCAGTAAGAGCTGTATCGGTATGCGCAACCTACGGGAGTTCAGCCTCAGCATGCAGCACCAGGACACTCCCGCAATGATGGTAGATGTATTGTTCGTCAAGAGAGCGTAGTGCGGTTCTGGCACCGGCCAGGCGACCAGCATTATTGAGGGCAAGAAATGATTTTGTGTACATAGTAATAGTCCTCTCCGCTACATGACACGCAGGTATAGGCCGTCCCTGTATGGGCAGCTTCATGCGCAGTATCTGGCGGGTAATAGATTTAATTGGTGAACAGGGGGGTCACAAAGGGGGGACGACTCAGCTAGCTATGGCGGCTATAACATTGACCGTATTGTAACAGAACGGACACATGCGCTCGCCACTGTATTGTCGATGGCACTGCAGGTAAATCCAGCGTACCGGTGCTTGCCATGTCTTACGGTTATGTTTCTTCGGCATAAGTGTTCAACCCCGTGACTCAGCAATACGTTGCTGTAGCCAAGTTTCCACTTCACTCTGAAGCCAGCGAGAACTTCTGCCCAGCTTAATGGGTTTTGGGAACTTACCGAGCTGAATGAGCTTGTAGAACCATTTGTCTGTTAAACCGGTGAGGTGTGTGATGAATGCCATATCGACAAACTTGTCAGTAAGAAGGCTGGTGGGTGTGGTCATCGTTTTTTCTCCGTTGGTGGTAAGGGAGAAGAAGTCAGGTAATCGAATGATGCAGACTTCTTCAAACGATGACGCACTGACGTAATTTTTTAACCAATACTTCTGATTCGGGGCCTTCCTCCTCGTCCTCTAAACTTTATCTCACTCAGCCAGAATACAGGGTCTTCACAGTCTTCTTTTTGCTCTTGCTTAGCCAGATAGCTGAGAATAAACGCCAGGTCCTGATAGCCTTCACAGTCTGAGTGATGCAGGCATCTGGCACCGTTAACTTTGTGGTAAACCTTCTTCTGGCAGTTCTCAAATATCCCCTCGCCATCCGTAATGCTTCGCCACTCTTCAGCAATCACCCGCGCAGAGCAGTAACAGTTCCGCTTACGTTGTCCATCAAGATAAAACATGGCGTGAAAGTGCAGACCATGCCGATAAGTGAACTCCATCACCCACACATAACCAATAACAACACCCGCACTCATAACTCTTTCTGCCAGCCGGTACATGTCCATATCCCAGCGATCCCGATAACGATCAGCATAACGGCGACTGGTCGTCTTATAAGCGAAATCCATACGTAAAGGAATGATGTCAGAGTAACGGTCGCGCATACGTTCCATATGATCCGTCAGATCATGAAATAATTCATCGTTAAGGGTATAATTCTCGTTGATTTGATAAGCCATGTTATTTCTCCCTTGTGGTTGACACTGGATAAGAGAAATTCATCATATTTTAATGGCTCAAATAATCAGTTCAAGAATATGTACCCGCGTTTACTCAATGATGAGTGACGAGAGAAGAGCCAGAATGATGTGATACTGAAAAACATCGTCATGAAATACTTTCTGCAAAGAAATTGATTCTGAGGTGGTATTTATCGCATCACCTAACAGGGAATATTACCTGATGAATGAGAATGTTTTTTAATGTTATGGAGAGTTACTGTACTTACTTAAAGCAATACATCTCTTTTAAATCCATCTGAGACGGGGTGTTTTATTAAACGTAAATAATTGACTACTTTAAGTAACAATAATAATACCTAAATTAGTACGAAAATGTGACAACCAACAATACTCAAAACACACGTTCTAAATAACATATTAAACTTCCATTACCATCATCAACTCTCGTAACGAACCAGTGCGAAGAAGATAGTATCCCGGAAGGAAAAGCATCCTGACAAAAACACTCCTTATGAAAAAAGGCTAAAAACAACATACAAACCAGCAGGCAATAAATAACCAAGTTATCATTTTTCAGAACACTCGAAAAACGTAAATATATTTACGAATATTTTTTCAGACCTACAACCGAAATGCACATACCGGACAATCAGACACACTCCCCTCTAACCGGATTCATTCACTACTCAGGGGGTAGCAGACTCAGGGAACACCTTCACATTCCAGCCTAAAAGATCTCCGCTATTATTTTTATTTATCACAAACAAAATATAGAAGCGCTATCTGTTATCGTATTGTTCCTCTCACAACGGCTTACCCTGACAGCGTATCTGTAACACATTCTGTCCGGTTTGATGCCGGTCTCTGAAAACAGGGCGTTCCTCCGTACGCCCACCGCTTACATATCCACTGTATATCGTTACTTTCCCACACTCAGTTCCACGGACACTGACTGCCTGCCAGTGATGAAGAATAGATCAACCTGTTCCAATCAGTGAAATTATCAACACCCAAATCATAGCAGCACATTGTAATCAATTAGTTACAATATCAATTGTAAATAAAAAACCACAAAAAAAAGATTATAATACCGCTACATTTACAGTAAAAAAGAGTACAATCTGGACTAAATTTCCCAGGCTAAGGTATCACCTGTCAGCCACAAAAAGGAGAACGAGGTATGACGATATGGGATGATTTCCGGGTGTTTGAGTTGCGCAGGGAGGATCGGTTTTATGAAAAAACCGAACATACATGGGGTGACATCAGCAGGAAATATCTGTTCACCGCTTTCAGGAATAACAAGCCACCTTACGGTATGTATGATCTGCTGGATAAGTTGTACCGTATCCAGTATACCAGCGGGGAACGAGACTTCCGGCGTCCCAACATGAATAACAAAAATCAGAAAATCATCCTTAGCGAAAGGATCCCTTCTGAAAACAAAAAAGAACTAATACGAGCAATTACTGAAAAAGAAGATACTCAGACTTACCTCAGCAATCATTATCTTTCAATGGTGAAACAATATCGCCAGATTGAAATGATTACATTTGCTTTTTATCTTCCCGATAATTATAACAAGATTATCCGTGCAGAGAACACATTCACCAAGTCTCTGATGGAACTCAGACAACGCTTTACCTCTTTAAAAAAACAAATAATGTCAGACCCGTTATATAAATCAGTTCGGGGTTATTCACGACTAATCCTGATGACTGTTGGGCATCAGCCATTTTATCTTGTTAACTTCTTTTTCATCAAACATCCTGACGCCTATGCCAGTGCCTATATTTCGTCAGATATTTATAATAAATGGGCAAACACAGGGGGACCGGAACGGCAGGAATATCCCATGGTTATTTGTTACAAGTTTTCAGATGGTCCACGATTAAAAAATAGACGTAACGATCCGTTACGCTTCCATAATGCCACACAGGTAGTGGATGTTGGGCAAGAAATTAAAATTTTTGATTTAATCAATGATGAACACAGAAATACCATCTGTCATAACCGAAAAGGATACCTCACTTTTTTCCGTCTTCAGTCCCAAATATATAATAGCATTCCTGGAGTGAGATCCAGAACCAGTTCCAATAATTTCACTTACCTCAACACAGAAGAACGTAAGAAAAGGAAAAATAAAAAAGCAAAAATCCAGATACGCAAGTCCGTATAAACAGATGTAATCAATACGCCTAAATGCAGATAAGATGTAATATTTCGACCCGATGACACAGGTATTTTATATTTTAAAAAAATATCAGATATATATCACACCAATGAATTCCCTCCCGTTTACTTCAGTCAGGCCATCCCCACCGGATGGCCTTTTTTATTATGCCGAGGCTTACATGAAACATCCTTCGGGCTATGCCCTTATCCGTCGCCATCTGCGACGCTATCCCCGCGCCCTGCGTCAGCATCTTCTCCAGGAACTCAACCAGCTCGTCACATACGAACCCGTGATTGGCATTATGGGCAAAACCGGCGTCGGAAAATCCTCGTTGTGTAATGCGCTGTTCCGTAGCGAAGTCTGTGCGGTGAATGCCGTGGAAGCCTGCACCCGGCAGCCACAACGTGTGCGCCTGCACTTCGGCAGTCATTACCTGACACTGGTGGATTTGCCCGGTGTGGGGGAGAGTATTAGCCGCGACGATGAATACTGTGAGCTGTACCGCGAACTCATGCCGCAACTCGATATGGTGTTGTGGGTGCTGAAGGCCGATGACCGGGCGTTTTCGGTGGAAGAGCATTTTTATCAGGGAGTATTCGCACAATACAGCGGAGCGCTACCACCGGTGTTGTGGGTCCTCAACCAGGTGGATAAAACCGAACCGGCTGAACAGTGGAACTGGCTGTCGGCACAGCCTTCAGTATCACAGAGTGAGCATATTACGCAGAAGCGCCAGGCCGTCGCCCGTCAGATGGGAACAGCAGAGACGGATATTCTTCCGGTGTCAGTCAGGGGGCGGTACCACCTTCCCCGTCTGGTGGAGGCGATGATTACCCGTCTCCCAAAGCAGGCCCGCAGCCCGCTGGTGCCTCACCTGCAGAGCGGGTACCACACCCCCGGCATTATCAGTACCGCCCGCAACAGCTTTGGCTATGCCGTGGTGGAAGTGATTGATGCGGTCATCGACCTGGCCCCGTTGCCGCAGGCTGCACGTTACGCACTTCAGACCGTCACACACACCGTGGCCCGTGCTGCCCGAACCGTCTGGTCCTTCTTCTTTGGCTGACTTCCGCATCGATAAGCCTGTCTTCCGTTTCGATAAATAATCTGGCTCTGTCACGATCGATTTTGTCGATCGACCCGATCTGTTTTATTCATTATTCATGATGAATTTCCGGTTATAGAATCCCTCAGGGATACTGTATTCAGCCATTTACTGATTAAAAATCAATGCGATGAATTGCAGGAATGCCTTCATCCGGAGAAAAGTAATGAAAAGGTTTTTTATGGCGCTGACCGCCAGTCTGTTGTTCACCTCACTTCCTTCCCTGGCCGGCAGCGATATGCCCGTTAAAGTGGAGGTCAGCCATGCCGGTCATGAGTGCTATGGCTGCGTCTATGTCACCGTGACAGCAAAAACCGACACCGTTCTGATAAAGAAAATCGATGTTAACCGGGGAAAATGCCCGATGCTGACACACCGAAAAATAGCCTACAGGGGCCGGAACGTGGATGGCTGGTGGCCCACAGATAAACCGTTCACACCCCGCAAAATGACCTTCGCTGACAGTGTCTTCTGGAAATTTGGTCACACTCTCGACTTTGGTAAAGCCTGCAATTTTGTTGAGGCCAGGGTGTTCACCGACCAGGGTACATTCACCGTCAGCCAGTGATATGGTCAGTATCACTTATCCGCCCACTTTCTTAACGCGTCTCACCGTCTTCAGGAGAGACCCGTATCGTCTTAACCATCACCCTCAGGGAATACCATGAAAAAGAAAATATTGCTTTCCACTCTTCTGATATCGGCCCTGACTCCGGCAGTGTCACAGGCCTTTGGCAGTCGTGATGTCTGGGTCAGCGGCTGGAGTCAGGGGGTGTCTGAGTTTGTGATTCTGGGGAAAGGACCGTCGCAGCTTTACCTGACCTGCGAAGACACCGGCTCCCGCGCGGCCACGCTGAGTTTCACCGACGAAAAAGGCCATCAGGTCAGGATGGATAACGACCAGTCGCTGGACATGAAAATTGACGATGAGAAGCCTGTCAGCGTCAGTGACAGCGAGTCACATGTGGGCTCAGACAACGTGGCATGGGCATGGGATAAACTGCGCACCGGTAAGCGGGTCATTGTGTCCGGGGAAGGCGTAAAGGCAGCCGTGTTTACGCTTAACGGTGCGGGGAACGTCCTTCCCCCGTTCGGGGACAGCGGCTGTCTGCCGAAATATGCCCTGCCGTAATAAAGACAGGTAACGCCTTTTTTCTGAATTCATTCACGCTCACGACAACAGGAACCTCAGCCCATGACGCATATCCAGGCTCAGGCAGCACACACCCGCCAGCCCTGACCACTGCAGCAGTATTTCACACCGCCGACGCCCTGCTCATTTGAGCGGGGCGTTTTCTTTTGTTTCTAATCAGGGATCAGATATGCAGACCACTGATAATACGTCGCTGCCACCCGGCCTCTTCACCCGGGCACAGGCGGAAGCCATGGCCGCACGCTACCTCAACGTCACTGTCGAAGACGATCAGGGCACCCATTTTCGTCTGGTCATCCGCGACTGCAGCGAAATGCTGATATGGCGGGACTGGAATTTTGCCCCGCAGGCCGGAGAGATGCTGAACCGCTGTCTCATCAGCGACGGTATTCCTGTGTCACCGCAGCCACTGAGCCACTGAGCGGCGAAGTCCTGCACATTTTTTTCAACAGAACACAGTCCCCCACAGGCCATGCACCTTCCGGAGCATGGCCTTTCTGCTTTTATGCCTTTTCACCTGATATCAGAGGTATTAACCATGCGCTTAGCCAGCCGTTTTGGTGCGGCCAGTCTCGTACGCCGCGACCGCCCACTGACCCGCGACGAACTGTCCCATTACGTTCCCAGCGTATTCAGTGAAGAAAAGCACGAATCACGCTCAGAACGTTATACGTATATCCCGACCATCACACTGCTTGATAATCTGCAGCGGGAAGGCTTCCAGCCGTTCTTTGCCTGCCAGACCCGCGTGCGCGACCTGAATAAACGCGACCACACAAAACACATGCTGCGTCTGCGGCGTGAGGGGCAAATCACCGGCAAACAGGTCCCCGAAATCATTCTGCTTAACAGCCACGACGGCTCCAGTTCATACCAGATGCTGCCGGGCCTGTTTCGCTTTGTCTGCCAGAACGGACTTGTCTGTGGCGAAACCTTTGGTGAGGTTCGCGTACCGCACAAGGGCAATGTGGTGGAGAAAGTCATTGAAGGGGCCTATGAGGTGCTGGGGATATTTGACCGGGTGGAGGAGAAGCGGGATGCCATGCAGTCACTGCTACTTCCTCCGCCGGCACAACAGGCGTTTGCCAGAGCCGCCCTGACGTACCGCTTTGGGGAAGAGCACCAGCCGGTGACGGAAGCACAGATTCTGTCTGCGCGACGCTGGCAGGATGAAAGTTCCGACCTGTGGACCACCTACCAGCGTATCCAGGAAAACCTGATTAAAGGCGGTCTGCCGGGCAAAACAACGAAAGGCAAACGGGCTCACACCCGTGCGGTTAAAGGCATTGACGGCGACGTGAAGCTCAACCGCGCCCTGTGGGTCATGGCGGAAAGCCTGCTCGGGAGCCTGAAGTAATCCAGTGTATTCCCGGCGGCGTGATTCAGGTTTCGCCACACCCGTTCTCCCTGAACAGTGAGCAAGGCTGCCGCTCCATCTCTGATGACGACCTGTGCGCCTGGTGCTCTCACCTTCTTTATCGTCCCGGTGAAATCAGCCTGTGCAGCGTAAGTATCCCTGAGGGGGCACTGGCCCTCACGCTTTGACGAGAATGGCTACGCACAGTCCTGTCCGTCACGTCGTTTCAACAACCCACCTGAAAATACAAAGGAAATCAAATGAACAACATGTTCAACCAGGACGACAATACCGTCGACTCAGTATCCCCGGAACAACAGCACGCAGTTGCAATTGTCTGCACACCTGTACCGGATGAACAGCGCATTGCCTTCTGGCCGCAGCACTTTGGCAGTATTCCACAATGGATAATCCTTGAACCGGCTGTTTTCGCGTGGATGGAGCGTTTCTGTGAGCACTACAGCGGGGGCATCTGGAATTTTTATACGCTGGCCAACGGCGGGGCATTTATGGCCCCAGACACTGACGAAGGCGACGATGAAAAATGGGTGCTGTTTAACCTCATGAACGGCAACGGCGCGGAGATGAGCGCTGAAGCCGCCGGGATTGCGGTCTGTCTCATCGCCTACAGCCACCACGCCTGCCGTACGGAATGCGATACCATGACCGGACACTATTACCGCCTGCGCGATTACGCGATTAACCACGCGGAATGCAACGCCATTATGCGTATTATTGACTGAGAGAGCTCTGGTATGGAACAACAGCTACCGTTATTTGCCGCCTCATTAACGTCATCAGAACAACACACTATCCGGGAAGCCTTAACCCTGCTGGAGTACCAGCTACGTGAACCCGGCACGTCATTTACCTCCAGCCATGCGGTTCGTGACTGGCTGCGTCTGCAGCTTGCCACACTTGACCGCGAAGCTTTCACCGTCCTGTGGCTTGACAACCAGAATCGACTGATAGCCCACGACACACTGTTCCTGGGGACGATCAACACTGTCACCGTTCATCCGCGTGAGGTCGTTAAATCCGGCCTGAAAAATAACGCTGCCGCAGCCATTCTTGCGCATAACCACCCGTCGGGAGAGGCTGAACCCAGTAAAGCCGACAGGCTGATTACGGAACGTCTGAAACAGGCTCTGGAACTGGTTGACATTCGCCTGCCGGACCATCTGATCATCGGCGGGATGGATATTGTCTCTTTTGCTGAGCGCGGCTGGCTGTAAGGAGTAAACAGCGATGAAAATAATCAGCAAACGTCAGGCAATGGCAATATACCGTCAGCATCCGGCCTCCCGCATTTTTCGCTACTGCATCGGCAGATACCAGTGGCATGGCTGTGTCTGTCATTACGTCGGTCAGGTAATTCCTGACATTCCCGGCGTGCTGGCGGTATACGCCGAACGCCGCCAGGACCGCAACGGGCCTTATGCCTGTCTGATGAGTATCACCCTGAACTCACTATAAAGGAGAGGCCGATGAGGAATAACACTACATGGGGACTGCAACGGGATATCACACCGAGTCTGGGAGCCCGTCTGGTGCAGGAGGGTAACCGGCTGCACTATCTGGCTGACCGGGCCAGTATCACCGGTAAATTCAGTGACACCGAATGCCGGAAGCTGGATGAAACATTCCCGCACTTTATCAGCCAGATGGAATCGATGCTGACCACTGGTGAAATGAATCCTCGGCATGCCCACAGCGTCACCCTGTACCACAACGGTTTCACCTGCGAAGCCGATACCCTTGGTAGTTGCGGCTACATATACATCACCATTTATCCCACTCAACGCTGACTAATTTCACGAGAGCAAGCATGAAAACTCTACCTGCTACAATTTCGCGGGCGGCGAAGCCTTGTCTGTCGCCCATTGCAGTCTGGCAAATGTTACTTACACGGCTACTGGAAAAACACTATGGTCTGACTCTGAACGATACACCTTTCTGCGATGAAACCGTTATACAGGAGCATATCAATGCTGGTATCACTCTGGCTAATGCCGTTAATTTTCTGGTGGAAAAATACGAACTGGTCCGTATCGATCACCTATGGGTTAACTGGCACGAACAAACATCATATCTCACAATTATAGATATCATGAGGGCTCGTCGCGATCTGGGTTTACTGAATTGTAATTAGTCTGATGCTAACGGTATCGCTGCTTTTGAGTATGCCTGCCATTTGGTATCATCTCGCTTCCTGCTGATTTATCGACAACGGTAATTGGTTGAATTCAAAGCCTCTGTGCTTTGGGGGTATGTTTGGGGGTATAAGTAAAGATATAACTTGAAAATTTCATATTTTTCAATTTATTGAACGGTTTTTTCGATTCCCTTCGCCCGCTCCAGTTCTTCTACTCACTGACTCTCCTGATTCAATTATCCTTCTAAATTTCAATGTGTTACTTCGTTTATCGTTAATCGGACTCATGTAACAACTATGTAGGCCAAACCGACTGTGGTAGAAAGCTGGTGGGATTTGATACTCCTTCTGAGAGATACTCCCTGTGAAACTAACAATCCACATGAGCTAATAAAGGAATGTTTCAAGCGTCTGCACATCTACCAAAATTAATAGATTACATGTTTATTAAGGAAACTGATTTAATTCTAATCATCCGACCACGAGATTGTTCAAATACATAAAAAATACGAGTTAGCCTACTACTTCTTACCATTTCTAATACTTGCAAGGTCGAGCGGATCGTAAGCCTTGTATATATTACATCAATACTGTCGAAGAATACGGAAAATATAGTGAGATTGGCTATAGTTATACTGATTAAGATCTCACCCAGTACCAATAAAAATTTAAGCGTAGGGACATGCGTGACAATTCAGGCATATCACCTCTAAGCGTGGTGTGTATGTCGTGAATTTGTAAGATAATGTTTCTGTGGGTTTTGAGACTTTTCTCATTTTGAATAAAAGATGAAAGTTTGTTTTCACAGTCATTGCTAATAATACAACCAATAAGAGCAATAAATTGCCAACATTCATTAGTATTTCAAATCCAAAATGGAATGATTGATAGGTTTTAGTTATGGATGGTGAGGGGTTGATATCACATCCTTGTTGTGTAAAAGTTCATTTCATGTACTTAGCAATATTAATAAAATAAATTACTCGGTTGTTAGGTATTTGCTTAGAGGGTAGGTGTGCTTGAAAGTACGCCTTTACCTTTACCATGGATGAAATAGAGTTGTTTGAGGTTATGGAGGCTTCATGAAGTATCAACATTTCTGGCCACCAAATGATATTTACTTTGGGGTTGGCGTCGCTGGTATTATTGATGAAATGTCACTGATTACAAACGAAAGAAATTATTTATTCGTGAGCCTTAATCGATACAGCTTGCGCAGTACGTTGATCTTTTTTTCACGGAATAAAGATATTAATAAAATCATAATCATCATTTCCAGTTCACGATTGATGCCTTTAGCTCTTTTTTGGCTGGATAATATCAAAAATGTTATTGCTGTTTTCGATACCACAACGCCAGTGCCGGAGATGATAAAAAAAATAAGCCTGTATCGAAATGGTGACAAGATAACGGCAGGGCGGAGGGAATGCAGCTTTAAGATCAGCAAAAAAGATATCATGAAGATGAAGTATTTCTTGACCGAAAGCGGTATGGAGGAGCTACAGGATAGATTTATGAACTCACCGTCTACATTGTATCGTTGGAGAAAAGAGGTCGCCATGAAATTTGGTGTGCGGGACCCTCGGTATCTTCTATTGCCAGATTAAACAACCATGCATTAACTCAGTAATAATTACATTTTAAGATCCGGAATTTAATTACTGTTTTAGTACGGATTCTGCATACGACTTTCGTATGATTATAATTAGAAAATATACAATTCTAGCCTTAATTAGACTGGAAATTATCGCAATCACAATACCAATAGATATGCTGGCTAAGCTCGCCAGGGGCGGTAGCATTCCAGAAACATCTGGGATTAGTTTAAAATTAATAAATACTAAATAAAGGACTTATCAGTAATGATCAGCAAAGATGATGTGAAAATTGCCATTATCGGACTCGGATATGTTGGTTTACCGTTAGCCGCTGAATTTGGGAAAATTCGTCAGGTGGTTGGTTTTGATGTTAATCATAAACGTATACTTGAGCTAAAAGAAGGGATCGATGTCAATCTCGAAACTACAGAAGAAGAGTTGCGTGATGCTCGTCATCTGACATTTACTTCATCAATTGATGAAATCAGAGAATGCAATTTTTACATCATTACTGTCCCGACGCCGATCAACGATTACAAGCAACCAGACCTCACCCCTTTGATCAGGGCAAGTGAAACCGTTGGCAAGGTACTGAAACCGGGGGATATTGTCGTGTATGAGTCTACGGTATATCCAGGATGTACCGAAGAAGAATGCGTGCCGATACTGGAGCGCATATCAGCGATGACATTTAACAAAGACTTCTTCGTTGGCTATAGCCCAGAGCGTATCAATCCCGGCGATAAAAAATACCGACTGACAACTATTAAGAAGATTACCTCTGGTTCAACTGCGGAAACGGCCTGTTTGGTTGATGCAATCTATCGACAGATCATCACGGCAGGAACATACAAAACCGAAAGCATTAAGATCGCGGAAGCGGCAAAAGTGATCGAAAATACCCAGCGTGATCTCAATATCGCGCTGGTAAATGAATTGGCTATTATCTTTAACCGATTAGAGATCGATACTGAAGCCGTGCTGCGAGCCGCGGGAAGTAAATGGAACTTCCTGCCATTCCGTCCGGGACTGGTTGGTGGTCACTGCATTGGTGTCGATCCTTACTATCTGACTCATAAATCTCAGGGCATCGGTTACTATCCAGAAATTATCCTCGCAGGTCGTCGACTCAACGATAATATGGGCAACTATGTTTCGGGACAGTTGATTAAAGCCATGATCAAAAAAGGAATTAACGTTGAGGGTTCTAACGTTCTGATTCTGGGGTTTACTTTTAAAGAAAACTGCCCGGACATCAGAAATACCCGCATTATTGATGTTGTAAAAGAATTGGGTAATTACAGTTGTAATGTTGATATTTATGACCCTTGGGTTGATGCCGAGGAAGTGGAAGAAGAATACGGGATTATACCTGTATCGGAAATCAAAACTGCATCTTATGATGCCATTATTGTCGCAGTCGGACATGAGCAGTTTAAGCTGATGGGGAGTCATGATATTCGTGGGTTTGGAAAAGATAAACATGTGCTTTATGATCTGAAGTATATTCTTCCCCCTGAGCAGTCAGATGTGAGGTTATAATCATGACAGCTTATGATGAATTAAAAATACAACTTGTTCTTGAACCAAAACGTTGGCTTATTACTGGCGTAGCCGGTTTCATCGGCTCAGGGTTATTGGAAGAACTGCTCTTTTTAAATCAAACGGTAATTGGGTTGGATAATTTTTCAACTGGCTATCAGCATAACTTAGAGGACGTGCGCGCCGCTGTCAGTGAAGAACAATGGTCCCGGTTTACCTTTATTCATGGGGATATTCGATCGTTTGCCGATTGCCGGGCTGTTTGTGAGAACGTCGATTACGTTTTACATCAGGCTGCTCTGGGAAGCGTACCACGTTCTTTACAGGATCCTATCACGACAAATAGTGCTAACATTGATGGTTTTTTAAATATGTTGACGGCGGCGAGAGATGCACATGTATCTGGTTTCACCTATGCAGCAAGCAGCAGCACTTATGGCGACCATCCCGATTTACCTAAAATAGAGGAACGGATCGGCCGACCATTAAGCCCGTATGCGGTAACAAAATACGTCAATGAATTATATGCTGATGTGTTTGCACGTAGTTATGATTTTAACGCTATTGGCTTACGCTACTTTAATGTCTTTGGCCGCCGCCAAAATCCTAACGGCGCATACTCCGCAGTCATTCCACGTTGGATACTATCACTACTTAAAGATGAACCGATTTATATCAATGGCGATGGTACAACGAGCCGTGATTTTTGCTATATAGAGAATGTAATTCAGGCCAATCTATTATCAGCAACGACTAATAACTTAGCCTCAAAAAATAAAGTCTATAATGTGGCTGTCGGAGATAGAACGTCACTTAATGAGCTTTATTATCTTATTCGCGATGGATTAAATTTATGGCGTGATGAGCAAAATTGTGCTGAGCCAATTTATAAGGATTTTCGTGACGGTGACGTTAAGCATAGCCAGGCTGATATAACCAGAATAAAAAAATTGCTTTCGTATGAGCCAGAGTTTGATATCAAAGAAGGACTGAAACAAACTCTAAAATGGTATATTGATAAGCAAACTATCTTGTATTCCTGAGTATAACTGCTCATTTCCTTTTTACGTGGATGAATTTAATGAAATCGTCAGGGATGTTTACGCTTACAGCAATTGGTAGTTGCCGTATTGTGAGTCCAGTAAAACGAGCTCAGCCTTATTTTAATTTTCAGGCTAACTTTAAGAAAATTTACGGGTTTACGCATACGAGCAGTGAGGCATTACAGCAAATTCGTTTTTTTCTAGGCTTGATAGACATTCCAGCTCAGGTCCGACCATTTATTTTTAGACCTGCTGTAAGTTATTTAAACACCGATATTCATAGTCCTTCTGATTTCTATATCGTTGAAATTTCGAGTCAGAAGAAGATTATGGCCTATGGATTCTGCTTACAAATAAATTATTTAACTCGTCATTTCTATGAGTTTTTTAGCCAAACAGAGCGAGCACGCGCCTACTGGTCGCTAGCGTCGCAAGGAAATCAGCACAAACTACTGGCCTATCTCAAAGACGATCCCTGTTTTGCAGAAATGTCGGAAAGCGATCGTGCCTTATTAAGCAGTATCAATGTCGAGCAGATGGATGAGCATGCTATCGAACAGGATATGCAGGAAATCGTTCAGCTTCTCGGTCGCGATCGCGTTATGTTTATGACCCATATTGATGCTGTCACTCGTGCAGGAACTGTCATTCAGTCCCGCAGTCGGTTGATTAAAAATGTCGACACCATCGCCGCAAGGATGGGTATTCCCTGCGTTAATCCAACAAATTTGATGGAAAAATGGGGGCAAAAACGTGCGTTGGAAAAAAATGGCGACGATCTTACTCATTATACCGACATGTTTGGTGATGCTATCGTTGCGACCATTTTTAAGAATGTGATCAACAGTACTAATCATCATCTTGATGAGGGGCGGCAAGAGAAACAAGACCAAATACGTGAACTTACCTTATCGATCACGAAGCAGCTTGCGGATGGCGACATTATTGCCGCGTCACAGCAACTTTTTGCCGCATTAAGACATCAACAGAAAGAGCCCGTTCTGATTCAACTTCGATCCGTAATTTTTAGTCGCTTAGGTTATTATGAACAGGCTTATCAGGATATTAGTGATGTTGAGAAAATTATCGGTACGACTGACAGTACCTTACGTTGCCGGCTGAGGTCTCTACATGGATTAGCGCGTTGGCAGGAAGCTTTATCGACGGCCGAGATGATGCTTTCTAATGAGATTGAAGATGAAGAAGTACTTACCGTTGCCGCCAGCTCAGCCGATGCTTTACAGCTATTTGACAAGTCATATCAATACTGGAAACGTGTACTGTTATTGAATCCTGTAACCCAAAGCGGATGGGTTAGTTTCCTGAGTAGCACACAATATTTCAATGGTGGCAACGCATTTTCCGACGCTTTCCAGGCCGGCATTCAATCGCAGTGTTTAAATGATGCGTTTATGGAGACAGCGCTATCATTGGCAGTCAAATTCAGGGATGAATTGATTTTCATGCAGGCGCTCGAGCAGTTACTCCGCCATGAGTCAGAATTTGCGCTGACGGTGTTGTCGACAATTCATGATACCGGTCTCGTAATCCGAACGGCTTTCTGCATCAAGAATATGAACTATCAACAGGCGCTTAGCACCTCGTATAAAGATAAACTCCACGATGTTTTTGAGGCATGGAACAATACTGCGCTGTCGCTACATTCGGTTGAAGATTTTGTCTCACTGAGTACTTCGCTGGTGTACAGCTACTCTGCATTTATGGTTTATCCCCACGCACGTATTTCTCGCTTTAATAATGAAGTTAAAGCGGCATGGCGCGATAAATTAAGAGAAATGTATGAGCGCGAGGATTATGAAAATATCCTGGCCGGGGCAAAAATTGTGTGGCCGCTTCTGGAGTTCGATCCTGTTAGCACCGTATATTGTGCAAGAACGTTGGTGAATCTTGGTGCCTGGAAAGAAGCGTGCACACTGGCCCACATGACCTTGATTCGTAACTCGAACATTACCAGCCTGCAGTCGATTATGTTACGTAGCATACGTCACATTAACGATATCCCATTTCTCATAGATTTGATTGCTAACGTCATGAGCATTTCTCCATCCTTCCAGAATGCATCAATGAACGACTTGTTCGAGAAAGAATGTCGCAATGTCGCTACCAGAGCCCTTAAATATGTCCGCCAGAAGAAAAGCGAAGGGCGTCTGGATGAAGCATTGTCTTTATTGATTAGCATGAAACGTATTGATCCTGATGTTTCTCGTCTGATGCGTGAATATAAGCAAATTATCAGATTATTTAATGATTCTCTGAGGGATGGCGGTAGCGCTATCGCTTCTTATGAACATCTTGATTATGCGAAAAAATTACTCGTTTTTGATAGCGAAAATGCCTACGCCTTGAAATATGCCGCATTAAATGCGATGCATTTGCGCGACTACTCGCAGGCTTTGCAGTATTGGCAGCGACTGGAGAAAGTGAACGGGCCAACGGATTCGGTGACAAGGCAGGTAACGACCTGCATAGCCGCATTACAAAAGAATACATCAGGGAAGTCATAATGATAACGCAGGAAGAAAAGTTAGCGGCGCTAGGAAACACGCTTTCAGCATTGAAAAAAGAGAGGAAGCTTGCGCAAGCTATTGCGTTAATTGACAGTGAATTACCGGCCGAGGATTTAACTTCATTAGCGACGCTAAAAAAAGCAGAATTTCTTCATGATTTTAATGAAACGGAGCGTGCGTACGCGCTCTATGAAACGCTGATTGCACAAAACAATGACGAAGCTCGTTATGAGTATGCGCGTCGTTTATATAATGCTGGGCTAGCCAAAGATGCACAGATGATTCTGACAAACGTTAGCAGCGGCGTTCAGAAAAAATATAACAATTATTTAGGCAAAATAAATAAGATCTGCGATTTACTCGAGCGCCTTGAAGGGGAAGCGATCCCTGTGGGGACCAACACCCGTATTATTGCGATGAAGCATGCCATCTTGTCATATCGAAATCGTCAGACGCGGCGGCTTCCTGTCGGGTCTTTCGGTCGCCTTTCACTCTGTACTGGCTCGTTAGGTAGCGGTGGCGCAGAGCGTCAGATTTCCAGGCTGGCTATCGAGATCGCCAGAAAATACCGGCAACAGGGGAAAATTGGCGGCCTAAAAGTAGAAGAACCGGTGGAACTTATTATTCGCTCCCTGTCACCGGAGCTCAGACAAGACTTTTTCCTAAAAGAAGTGCTGGAGGAACAGGTTGAGGTACTGGAAATCGCAAAGATTACCGGAAACTTCTTTGACGATGCGACAATCGAATCTCCGGAACTGCGCCTATTGCTCTCTCATCTCCCACCAGTGTGTAACTATGGCATCAAGCATCTGGTGCCCCACTTATGCGAGCGTAAGCCGGACTATCTCTCCGTCTGGCAGGATGGCGCTTGTCTGATGATTGCGCTTGCAGCGCTGATTGCTGGCGTACCCAGAATTCAACTAGGATTACGCGGGTTGCCGCCTGTGGTGAGAAAACGTCTTTTCAAGCCGGAATATGAGCCTCTCTACCGGGCACTGGCGGTCGTGCCTGGCGTTGATTTTATGAGTAACAACCATTGTGTGACCCGGCATTATGCCGACTGGTTGCAGTTGGATGCGCAGCACTTCCAGGTTGTATATAACGGCGTCTTACCGCCATCCACCGAACCTTCTTCTGAGGTGCCACAAAAAATCTGGCAGCAGTTTACGAAAAAAACGCAGGATGCGGACACGACTATTGGCGGTGTTTTCCGCTTTGTAGGCGATAAGAATCCTCTCGCCTGGATTGATTTTGCAGCACGCTATTTACATCACCATCCCGCCACGCGTTTTGTGCTTGTTGGCGATGGGGATTTGCGCGTTGAAGCTCAGCAACGCGCCGAGCAATTGGGGATTCTGGAGAGGATATTATTTGTCGGCGTCTCGCGTGACGTGGGGTATTGGTTGCAAAAAATGAACCTATTCATTTTGTTCTCTCGTTATGAGGGATTGCCCAATGTGCTTATTGAAGCACAAATGGTCGGGGTACCAGTGATTTCGACTCCTGCAGGCGGATCGGCTGAATGCTTTATTGCGGGTATTTCAGGTTTTATTCTTGATGATGCACAGACGGTCAATCTTGACCAGGCTTGTAGCTATGCAGAACAGTTGGTCAATTTATGGCGTAGCAGAACCGGTATTTGCGAACAGACGCAGTCATTTTTACAAGAGCGTTTTACCGTGGAGCATATGGTGGAAACGTTTGTACAGACCATTGCCTCACAGCCACGTTAATTATTGGACGGCATTTTTTCAATTTTTTTATTTATATAATAAGTTATGAAAAAAATTATTATTGTATTAATGACATTTATTCTGCTCTCAGGATGCACTATTCCCAGAGCGGGATTTAAGTCCAGCTTGATTAATCAGGATGATCCTCATTATCGTCTGGTCGAAGTCACGCCAGAATTAAAACTGAGTGATGCCGATAATGCGACGAAAACTATTGTCGATCCGGTCTTTGCCGAAAATAACTGGCACTGGACATCTTTGGCTAAAGGTGATGTGCTGCATATCACTATTTTATCCTCGGGCGGCGCGGGGTATTTGTCCAATAACGCGAGCGGCGACCGGGCGGATTTTGAAAATATTCTTGTGACTGACAGTAATATTGTTCAGGTGCCTTATGCTGGGACAATTCCTGTTACCGGCATGGATGTGACGCAACTGGCTGAAGAGGTCAGAAAGCGGCTTTCGCGCGTTGTCCTGAACCCTCAGGTACTGGTAACGCTCACTGCCCGCACGGGGGCCATGGTGACCGTCGAGGGCAGTGGGAAAACGGGGCGTTACCCTCTTGAACGGAGTATGAATCGTCTAAGTCATTTTTTGGCAACGGCGGCGGCGATGGAAACTACCAGCGCAGATATGATGGAAGTTCACGTGACGCGTCAGCAGCATTGTTTTAATGCGCGCCTGTCAGATATTTATCAGTATCCAGCGTTGGATATTGTCTTACAGCCGGATGATCGCATTACTCTGCGCCAGGTGACCGAATATGTGAATGTTCTTGGTGCGGCGGGTGTTCAGGGGAAACATGCTCTGGTTCAGCGTCATTCCAGCGTAGTGGATGCCTTGGCGCTGGCTAAAGGATTAAACGACAATCTTGCCGATCCGCAATCGGTATTTCTGTACAAGCATAATGAAGCAGAACAAGCGAAGCAGCAGATGCGTAAGTTGAATATCTATCATGTCAATATGGGTCTACCTGATTCATTTTTTTTAGCGCAGGCCATGCGAGTGGAAGATGGTGATATTATCTATATCTCTAACGCCTCTTTGACAGATTTCGCTAAGGTAAAAGCCGCATTCGATAGCTTTTTGATCCGTGGCTCTAATTCTTTCTAATGTCGCCATATGAATATTTTGAAAAATAATACTTATTATTTTGTAAAACTCATTTCCGTCTGTGAGTTGATTATTTTACTCATGTCGCGCGACATCAAGACGCGATATAATGGTAATGTGCTAAATTATATGATGGTATTGGCCGTGCCATTGGTATGGATAACCATTACCGTTATTTCCTTCCAATATTTGAATCGTGCAGTTCCAATATTTACTGACGATATCAGCTTTGTTATTTCAGGTATATTACCGTATCTGTTATTTCGCTACACCATTACTGCTACCATGCGCACTCGTTCATTCTTTACATCACTGGCGGTTGTCTCTCAGGTTAAAAAACGATATGTGATTTTTGCTCTCGCCGCAGTCGAATTTGTTAATGCGGTTATCATTTATATTATTGTTTCATTGATTAACTTTCTTATCTTCTCCCGTTGGGAAGCCCATAAACCGATCCTTATTTTTGAAGGGATGGTTATCGCCTGGCTGCTGGGGCTATCGTTTGGTTACTTTTGTGATGCTCTGTCTGAACGGTTTTCGCTGGTCTATAAAGCGGTTCCTGTGGTGTTAAGACCTATGTTTTTGATTTCAGCTGTATTTTATACTGCGAATGAATTGCCATATTCATTATTAAGTATATTCAGTTGGAATCCTCTTCTTCATGTCAATGAGATAGTCAGAGAAGGAATGTTTGAAGGGTACCACTCTTTTTACCTTGAACCTTTTTATCCTCTGGCATTTTCCGCAACGTTATTCCTCGCGGGCATCATTTTTCACCGGGTTTATGACACTAAAAATCACTGACTTTAGCTTCAGGAGAGACGCGTTCGTGTTCGGTTTATTAGGTTGTACACGCTATTTTGAGTCTGATAAAGGCCCGCGAGTGGTCCTTGATAAAACAGATTTTGTCATGGATTACCATGAGCATATCGGTATTCTGGCGGCTCCTGGTTCAGGCAAAACGACGCTAACTCGAGTGCTGTGCGGCATAGATGCTCCTGATGAAGGGGATTTTCTGGGGCTGCGGGGTGATGCACTTCCGCTGGGGGCAAATGCTTTTGTTCTGCCCGGATTAACCGGCGAAGAGAATGCGCGCATGATGGCCAGTCTTTATGGTCTGGATGGAGATGAGTTTTCACATTTTTGCTATCAATTGACCCAGCTTGAACAGCGCTATACCGACAGGGTGAGTGAATACTCTGTCACGATGAAAGCGCATCTGGCATTTGCCATTAATTTACTGCTTCCCTGCCGTCTTTATATTGCCGATGACAAGCTGTATACCGGGGACAATGCCTCACAATCGCGTATGCAGGAGGCGCTAGCTCATGAGCTAAAGCAGAAAGGGTTGATTGTGCTAACACGCAACCCCCGGCTTATTAAAGAACACTGCCATGCCTTTGGCGTACTGCTGCATGGGAAAATTACCATGTGTGAAGATTTAGCCCAAGCGTCTGCGCTTTTTGAACAATATCAGTTAAATCAGGCGATGATGCAAGCTGATGATTATTCTTTTGATATTTAAATAGAAAATATACGGATAGCGTGTGGAAAATTCAGAACGTATTAAAAAATGGAAAGAAGGAAGGGCGAAGGTAGCAGAAGAAAACCGAGCCTCGCGACTGCAACAAAAAGAAGAATACGCCCTTCGCCAGAAGGAAAAAATGGCAGAATCGATAAGTCATAATCTACCAGACTCAGTCTGGTCTGCGACGGATGCTGATTCTGTCCGTAGAGCATCATTGGTTATTAAAGAACGGCGTGTTCAGCAAGCCAAACGATCGCTACGTCGACTCTTTCTTTATATTGCTTTGCCGCTACTGATTATTATGCTTATGTCGTGGTTATTTACCTCGCGTTTTTACAGCGCGGATGCCACCTTTATTGTGCAAACTGATGCCAGCCAGGATAATTTTTCTGGAACAGCTTTCTTTGGCGCAGGTAATGAGATGTCAGAAGGCTTTCAGGTTCGCGAGTTTATTCTTTCGAAAGAAATGATGGATCGAATGGAAAAAGAACTCGGCTTTTTATCTTATTTTGCGCAGGATGATATCGCATTATTTTCCCGCTATCACGCGCCGCTGGGAATTAATGATGATCCCTATCGTTACTATTTATCAAAAGTCTCGGTCGCTATTGATATTCAACAGGGCATGCTGCGTTTAAACGTGAAGGCACGGAGTGCGGAACAGGCTGAGTTTTTTGCCCAGCGTATTTTGGCTTTTGCGGAACAGCACGTTAATACCGTTTCAGCGCGGATGCAGCAGGAACGGATATTATGGCTGGAGAACGATGTTAAATCGGCCCAGGAAAATCTGGGGGCGGTTCGGCTTGAATTGCTAAAAATACAGCATATACAAAAAGATATTGAACCACAGGAAACAGTGACCGCGATTTATCAACTGATTGCAGGTTTTGAAACGCAACTGGCGGAGGCGAAAGCGGAATATGCGCAATTAATGGCTAATGGTTTGGATCAAAACCCCCTTATTCCCAGACTGTCGGCCAAAATCAAGGTCCTGGAAAAGCAGATCGGCGAGCAGCGTAACCGTCTGTCCAATAAGTTAGGGTCGCAGGGATCTTCAGAAAGTTTGTCTTTGTTTGAAGATCTTCGCCTGCAGAGTGAAATCGCTAAAACACGCTGGGAATCTGCGTTACAAACCTTACAGCAGGGGAAGCTGCAAGCGCTACGTGAGAGGCGGTATTTGCTGATCATTTCTCAACCAATGGTGGTGTCGGACACCACCCGCTATGCCGATGGTACAAAGTGGTTACTGTTCTTTGTGTTGCTGGGTATCGCGTACCTGGTGACCTCGCTCCTGATAACCATCAGGCGGATGCGTGAATAAAGCTTATTAAGGAAAAACGATGAGCTTGCTCTCTACATGTGAAAAAATATCGCCTACCACCCTGCTCAAACAAGAGGATTGGGATGGGCTATACCGCTATTTTGCTCAGCATCCTGAAAAAGTGCTCGATAGTGCCGGAAATGAGCAGAATATTATTCTCTTCGCCATTGCGTGTTTACGTAAAGATGAAACAGATGCCGGGATGGCGTTATTGTCCGACCGTGTGCTGACGGCAAGGAATAGTCGTAATTTATTGCGACGATGGGTTATTTCGCCGCTGGCATCACATCATCGGGACACTGTACTACAGGTGGTTAACAAACTGCTGGCGGTGAATGCGTGCCAGCCGGATGATGTTCTGCTGGTCGCAAGCGCACTGCTTAAAAGTAAACAATATACGACTGTTGCTGATTTAACCGAGCGGGCACGGCTCGCTTTTTCTGGTAACAGCAAAATTTTTGCGCTCCATTTGCGCAGCTTGACTCTGGCGGATAAAGGGCAACAGGCAATCTCGCTGGCCAGAATTCAGGCGCAGGAAGTTCCCCCACGGGTAGATATGATTGCGACCTGCCTCAGTTTCTTAAATAAAAGCCCCCTACCAGGCGATTATGACCTGGCCTGCGCATTGCTCCCTTTCTTCGCTTTAGAAAAGCAGGAGTCGGCGGGTCTGGCGATTGATACGCTCTGCGCTGTTGGCAAATATCAGGAAGCCATTCAGACTGGAGAATCCGCATTAGCCCGTGGGTTAGATGGCGCTGCGCTGCGTCGTAGCCTGGGGCTTGCCTGCTATCAATCCGGCCGCAGCCAGGAAGTGAAGCTTCAGGCCGCTGAGCATTGGCGTCATGCCCTACGTTTTACCCCTGATAATTTGCGTATCGTGACCCTGTATACCGATGCCTTAATCAGAACAGGTCAGAACGAGAAAGCCATTCCGTTGCTGCAACAGTCGCTCGCTTGTCATCCTGAACTTCATTATGTCAGAGCAATGTATGCTCGAGCGCTGCGTCAGGTGGGGCAATACGCTGCTGCCAGCGATCAGTTTGTACAACTGGCAAAGGAAAAAGGGGTTACGAGCAAATGGAACCGTTATGCCTCGGCGGCGTTGTTACAGGCGGGGAAAACAAGCGAAGCGGAAAACGTTTTTGCACACTATGTTCGGGCCAGGGGAAATCATCTGCCTCAGTCATTCGAGGAGGGGCTGTTGGCGCTTGATGGGAAAATTTCCGCCGTTAACCTGCCGCATGAGCGCCTTGACTGGGCATGGGAAATTGCCGGCAAACAGTCAGGTATCGAGCGCCATGAATGGGAGCGCCGAGCGAAGTGGGGCTATCTTGCAGATAATTTTCTCCTCGACTGGCTTGAATGCCGAGGAGAGCAGGCCGACGAACCCATGTACCGATTGGCCGATATATCGCATGTTGAGCAGTTTTTCCGAGGGCTGCAGCTCGATCAGCGTGGCTGCATTATTGTCTCGGCTCATCTGGGCGCAATGTATGCCGGGCCGATGATCCTGTCTTTGCTGGAGATGAAC
This sequence comes from Citrobacter sp. Ce006, assembly GCF_030336535.1. Lineage (NCBI taxonomy): Bacteria > Pseudomonadati > Pseudomonadota > Gammaproteobacteria > Enterobacterales > Enterobacteriaceae > Citrobacter > Citrobacter sp. Ce006. The sequence continues at coordinate 21,931 of NZ_JAOWDO010000056.1, read as the reverse complement.
AGCAAATGGGTGGCTTCCACTCCTGGCGTGCTCAAAGGGGGCTACGGTGAGCGATTGATTTCGGTTAGCGATAAAAGCGAAGCGGACGTGGTCAGGGCATGCATGCAGACCTTACATAGTGGGCAGTCGCTTGTGGTGGCGATAGACGGTGCGCTGAATTTGAGTGCGCCGACTATCGACTTTTTCGGTCAGCAGATTACCTACTCTTCCTTTTGCTCTCGCCTTGCCTGGAAAATGCACTTGCCAACCGTATTTGGTGTTCCGGTTTGGCGAGACGGGCGCATCCATTTTGTGCTGGAGAAAATGGTCTCTCCGCATAGATTCGAAAGTCAGTCTTCTTTCATTGCTCGCTGGAAGGACAATTACCTTAAATGTGTTACTCAAATCCTGAAAAGCGGTCCGGAAAACCTGAGACTTTCGGGAGGGATTTGGCGAAACATCACGCGTAGGGATGAATCAACTTCGGGCTGAAAAGACGTCAGTCCTACGATGCTTATGACGCATCAGGTGGGACCGCCCGCTAAGTAAAACTGAGTGAGTGTATTTTTAAAGCATCCGTTCATTAACGTTCGGGTGCTTTTTTCGTTCTAACAGGCTTAACTATTTGAGAATTAAATAATAACTACGTTATGCCGGGATTGTTATTCTGTTGGTCTGAATGTACGACATATTGGCCGGATGACAGGAGGCATTACTATGCGCTTGGGTCACACAAATTTAGCTGTGGGTTACCAGAGGGCAGTATCCTGAAGTCATCCCTAAGTAGTGTTAAATAGCGGCACCGGAATCTGCTGGTAGGGTGCTGTCGCCTGCGCCCAGGTTGCGTTGCAGTAATACCGTATCAAGCCAGAGTCCATGTTTAAAGCCAATGTTCTTTAGCGTGCCGATTTGCGTAAATCCGGCCTGTTGATGGACCTTCAGCGATCCCTGATTATTGCTGTCGCCGACGATGGCGATCAACTGCCGGTAACCGTGCGTTTCGGCCCAGTCAATGACATGGCGGAGCAACGCTTTTCCCGCCCCCTGACGCTGTGCCGTCGGGTCAATGTAAATCGAATCTTCGAGGGTATAGCGGTAGGCATATCGCTCGCGATAGCGAGTGAGATAACAATACCCTATGACCTTATCTTCCTGCAGTGCAACAACCCACGGCAGTCCCAGACTGCGGATTTTTTCCAGACGTGCCAGCATCTCGCGGGTATCCGGCGGGTCAGTTTCAAAGCTGCCAGTACCGTGAATAACATGATGGGCGTAGATATCGCGTATGGCGTGGATGTGCTCTTCTTCTGCGTTAACGATTTTCATTGTTCAGTCCCTGTTGGCGTCTTAGTCAAGATTACCTGAAAGGCTGAAGGGAAGGTAAGTGCAAAAAATTATGCTGGAAGCGCTACGCTCAATAAAATCAAGCTTGCTATCTGTAGGGTTAAAAAGTTGTTTGTGGTTGATATTGTCAATAATACACAAGGTTGGTAAATACATTTCCGAGTAGAGCAAAACACAATTTCTTGCGCAGGAATTCTGTCGAATATCAAAATACCAATTATGGTAGGTTTTACTCATGGATTAAAAAACTCGTTTGATTTCATTGAATTTTTACTGTACCTAATTCTTCTCGCAACTGTATCCTTATTTTCATCTTATTGGTCCTGTTTGAGGACGGAAATTAAGTTATATTACGTATATTGTTATCTTTATTCTTAGCAGAGTGCACATATCAGATTTTTCTCTATCCATCTCGCAAAATAGTTACCATGCAAACAGTTGCGCGGTGTAGCTATGCTAACCAGCAATAGTTATCAGCAGCACAAGGTTTCGTCATGCAAACTTAATCTAAATCCAGAATTCAATCCCAAGAGTATTAGGATAATTTGGTCTAAAATACTTTTTTTGTCTAAGAGTTTTCTTATCGCATAGCCACGAACTACGCTGAGTGATAAAATTTTTGAGTTTACGCCTCCTTTCCAACGATTAGAGGACGAGGCTCGGGTAGTCAATAAGACGAAAGAATTAATTGCTTCATAACCCTATTACGAAATAAGCGATAGTGCATCTTACATGGTCGGCAACCGTCAGGGATTGACCGTAATCTATTGAAAACGCTTATTTTTACTCTGATGTAAGTTATAAGGGCAGATATGTTAAGTATGCGTCGACATGCCAACTTCATTAAACGTTTTAAGTCTTTAAGCTGTTTATTTACGGCAAGCGTTCTTTTTCCTATGCAAATCTCTGCAGCGGTATCAGATTATGACGCTTTGGTTATTGAAGCGCGAAGTGGTAATAGTGCGCCGTTATTGCGTTATCTTGAGGATCAGGGAAAGCAAAGCGCGCTATCGCCAAATCAGGTTGCCGACTGGCTGCAAGTTTCCAGTTGGGTTGAGAACAACGATAAAACCACCATTGCAATCTGGCAGCGCTATCGTGGGCAGATGGAAGTGCCTGCGCGCGGCAAAGTCGCCGCTGCTCGTGCGTACCGTAACCAGAAAAACTGGAATGATTCATTGGCGGTATGGGAAAGCGTTTTACAGGAAGAACCTGACAACGTTGACGTACGTACCGGCTGGATAATGACATTGGCGGATGCTCGCTACAACCAGCAAGCCCTTACTGAAGCGAATAAATGGGCACAGGCGCATCCGGGCGCAGACTCCGACGCGTTACTTGCCTATGTCTATCATTCCCAGGGGAAAAACTGGGACGCGCTGTTGGTTGCCAGCCAGGCAGATGACGTTGATCCAGATAATAAAAATGCAAAATCCACGCTGCTATCTGCTCTGTCAGCAAACCGCGTTTCCGGGCCCGCTCTAAATATGGCGGAGGTAGTACCTACAGCAGATCCTGTGAAGCGTCGCCTTGAACTTGATGCTGCCGCCGAAATGGTACGTTCCTCCTATACGTCCGCGCGGAATGAAGAAGAACGGTTTATCGTGGCGGATAAAGCCCTGGCCCGTTATGACCAGTTACTGGTTGCCTGGAAGGATGAACCATCCGCGCAGAATGATGTTCGTCGGGCGAGAATTGACCGCATGGGCGCTTTGCTGGTTCGTAAACGTACTTCTGAAGTGATTAATGAATACGAATCGCTGTCTGCAAGCGGCGAAGTGCCAAACTACGCAAAACGCTGGGTAGCATCGGCATGGTTAAGCGAGCGCCAGCCAGAAAAAACCGAAGCGATGCTGATGAGCATCTACTATCCGAACGGACCGATTCCTGTTATGCCGCTCGGCCCAGAGGATCAACAGGATCTGTTCTACGCGCATATCGATAATGAAAACTTTGATGCTGCTAAAAAGCAGGCCGAAAACTTAATCAAAGAGAGTCCGTACCTGCGACGTATCTATGGTTCGCCAACGCCGCAGCCTAACGATAACTGGCTGCTCGCACAGTCGCTGCTGACGCAATATCATATTGCTGCCAATGAATTGCCAGAGGCAGAAAAGCTCGCAGAGCATCTGGCGCGAACAGGCTCAGGTAACCAGGGACTGCGCATATCTTATGCCTCTGTACTTGAAGCGCGTGGCTTGCCACATGCGGCGGAGAAAGAGCTGAAGCTTGCGGAAGTGATTGAGCCAAGCAACCTGGAGCTGGAGCGTCAGCAGGCTTACGTTGCGCTGGATCTCCAGGAGTGGAAGCAAGCCGATGAACTGACGGATGACGTTATCGCCCGTAGCCCGGATGACGAAGCGACGCTGCGCCTCGCGCGTATTCGTGATGTCCACAAAATGTCGGAAGTGCGTATTAGCGGCACGCAGGGGATCTCTTCCGATAGCCCAGTCAGCGGTAAGAATGATTTCAACATCAACACGGCGATTTACTCCCCGCCAATTAACGACAACTGGCGACTGTTTACCGGATTCAACTTTGCTACCGGTGAATTTGAAGAAGGCAAGGGGATCAGCCGCGATCTGGCGGCAGGCGCGGAATGGACTTCCCGTGATTACTGGGCGGAAATGGAAGTGTCTGGCCGAAATTATGGCGATGGTCAGAAGATTGGTGGACGTCTTTCCGGTTGGCATGACTTCAATGACAACTGGCGCGTAGGCGGTTCGGCCGAGCGTTTGTCGCGTAATACGCCACTGCGCGCGCTGCGTAGCGGCGTGTATGCCAACGGCGGCGATATGTTTGTCCGCTGGTATCAAAACGAACGACGTGAATATCAACTGTCGTTCGCCGCATCACATTTCTCAGATGGTAACGATCGCATCGAATACGGACTCAGCGGAAAAGAACGCATGTGGACGACGCCGCGCTTCACTCTGGACTTTACCCCAGGCATCGGCGGGAGCACTAACACCAAAGAGAATGTGCCGTATTACAACCCGAAGAGTGATTTTTCCGTTGTTCCGGGCCTGAGCGCGGAGCAGGTTCTTTACCGCCACTATGACACCGTCTGGACTCAGCAAGGCCTGGCAGGTGTCGGTGGCTACTGGCAGCAAGGCCAGGACGCTGGTGCCATCGTTCAGGTGGGATATGGACAACGGCTCAAATGGAACAACGTCGTAGATGGTGGGGTGATGCTGATTTGGGATAAACGCCCCTACGACGGTAAACGTGAGCGGAATATCTCCCTCGCTTTCGATTTAAATGTCAGGTTTTAAGGATTGTTCATGCTGAAAAGATGCCTGTGGCTTAGCGCATTAATCGCTGGCTGGTTGATGATTACCGCGTGCAGTAGCGCGCACAATACAACGCCTCGCTATGTTCCTCCCGCACAGAGAACGCCGCTGACGGCGGATCATCCGTGGCCGAAAAATAGCTTTCTGGTGCTCGGCTACCACGACGTTGAGGATGGCGCCGCCGACCAGCGCTATCTTTCTGTGCGCACCAGCGCGTTGAGCGACCAAATGGCGTGGCTGCGTGATAATGGCTATAACCCGATCAGCGTGCAGCAAATTTTGGACGCCCATGACGGTAAAATCGTGTTGCCAGAAAAAGCGGTACTGCTCACCTTTGATGACGGATATAGCAGTTTTTATACCCGCGTCTGGCCGCTTCTGAAAGCCTACAACTGGCCTGCGCTTTGGGCTCCGGTAGGGAGTTGGGTTGATGCCCCCGCCAACAAAAAGGTCGATTTTGGCGGACTAATGACGGCGCGAGATAAATTTGCCACCTGGAAAATGGTCGAAGAAATGGGCAAATCGCCGTTGGTGGAAGTCGGTGCGCACACCTGGAACTCGCATTTCGGTGGCGAAGCCAACCCGCAGGGAAGTAAAGAACCGGCGGTGGCGAACCGCCTGTATGATAAGAAGACCGGCGCTTACGAAACGGACGAACAGTACACGCGACGCATAAACGCGGATATCTCTCTTATCACCAATAAGATTAAATCGGTGACCGGGAAATCGCCGCGCGCGTGGGTCTGGCCTTACGGCGCGGCCAACGGCACAACGTTAAACCTGGCTAAAGATCATGGCTATAAGATGGCCTTCACGCTCAACGAAGGGCTGGCGAATGCCGCGTTTCTCGACGATATTCCACGCGTGCTGATCTCTGATAACCCCTCTCTGAAGCGCTTTGCCAGCCAGGTTGCGCAGGTACGTGAACCGCAGACGATGCGCGTGATGCATGTCGATCTGGATTACGTATATGACAAAGATCCGGCCCAGCAGAAGCGAAACATCGACAAGCTTATCCAGCGCGTTTATGACATGCGCATTTCTCATGTCTTCCTGCAGGCCTACGCCGATCCGCAGGGCGACGGGAATATTCGCGAGCTCTATTTCCCCAACCGCTGGCTGCCAATGCGCGCCGACCTCTTTAACTATATCTCCTGGCAGTTACAAACGCGGGCAGGGGTGACGGTGTATGCCTGGATGCCGGTTCTGGCTTTCGATCTCGACGCTTCCATTCCACGCGTAACCGCCTGGGATCCGAAAACGGGCCGTACTACGATCAACCGCGAGAACTATGTTCGTCTGTCTCCCTGGGACAGCGAAGCGCGTAAACGCATCACTGAAATCTATGAAGACCTGGCGAAGCATGCCAGCTTTAAAGGGATTTTGTTCCACGACGATGCTTTCCTGACGGATTTTGAAGATGCGTCACCGGAGGCGGTAGCCGCCTACCGCGCCGCAGGTCTTCCGGGCAGCATTGAGCAAATCCGTAGCAACCCACAGTCGTTTGAGCGCTGGACGCGACTAAAAAGTAAGGTGCTGATCGACTTCACCAAACAGCTGACCCAGGCGGTGCGTAATATTCGCGGTCCGCAGGTGCAAACTGCGCGCAATATTTACGCGATGCCGGTACTGGAGCCGGAGAGTGAAGCCTGGTTTGCGCAGAATCTGAATGATTTCCTCAATACCTATGACTGGACGGCACCGATGGCGATGCCATTCATGGAGCAGATCCCGGCTAATGATGCCAACGCCTGGCTCGACAGATTAGTGAATGCCGTTGCACAAACGCCCGGCGCGCTGGACAAAACCGTGTTTGAACTACAGGCACGAGACTGGCGTAAATCCGGGGACGAGGCTGAAATCAGCGGAAAACAAATAGCCGAATGGATGCGCCAACTGAAATTAAGCGGTGCAGGTAACTACGGCTATTACCCGGATGATTTCATCAGCGACAAACCTGAGATGTCAGAGATTCGCTCGACGTTCTCCTCATACTGGTACCCGCAAAAATGACAGATCGCATTATTGCTTTCCTGATACTTTGCCTGATGTTCAGCCTGCCGTTTGGCGTGGCTGTCGTCTTTACAGGTGAAGTGATGTTGAACTTTGTCTTCTTCTGGCCCTTATTCATGTCAGCATTGTGGATAAGCGGCGGGGTCTATTTCTGGTTTTACCGTGAACGCCACTGGAAATGGGGAGATGACACGCCGCCGCCGACGCTACAGGGAAATCCGCTGGTTTCCATTTTGATCCCTTGTTTTAACGAAGGGATCAATGCGCGTGAAACCATTGAGGCCGCGCTGGCGCAGCGATATAAGAACATCGAAGTGATTGCCATCAACGATGGTTCAACGGATGATACCCACGACGTGCTGGAACAACTGGCTGTGGAATACCCCAGTCTGCGGGTGATTCATCTGGCTGAAAACCAGGGCAAAGCGCTGGCGCTTAAGACCGGGGCAGCCGCGGCGCGCAGTGATTACCTGGTGTGTATTGATGGCGATGCGTTATTGGACCGTGATGCCGTTGCCTATATTGTGGCTCCGCTTATCCAGTTCCCGCGCGTCGGTGCAGTGACCGGGAATCCACGTATTCGAACCCGCTCCACCTTAATCGGTCGGGTGCAGGTCGGTGAGTTTTCTTCCATTATCGGCTTGATTAAGCGTACACAGCGAGTCTATGGGCAGATCTTTACCGTTTCTGGCGTGGTTGCGGCGTTTCGTCGTCGCGCGCTGGCCGAGGTCGGTTACTGGAGCCCGGACATGATCACCGAAGACATCGACATCAGTTGGAAGCTGCAATTGCGCCACTGGTCAGTATTCTTTGAGCCGCGAGCACTGTGCTGGATCTTAATGCCTGAAACGTTAAGAGGGCTGTGGAAGCAGCGTCTGCGCTGGGCTCAGGGGGGAGCAGAGGTGTTTATCGTTAACATGCGCCGCCTGTGGTCGTGGGAGTTCCGCCGCATGTGGCCGCTGTTTCTTGAGTTCTGTTTTTCTACCGCCTGGTCGTTTGCCTATGCTGTCAGTATCGTGTTGTTCCTGTTAGGGCTGATGATCCCGATGCCGGACTCGCTGTATGTACAACATCTGTTCCCGCCGGCCTTTACCGGACTTATCCTCGGCGTGGTGTGCTTGCTGCAGTTTGCGGTGAGCCTGATGATTGAGCGGCGCTACGAAAAAGGCATTGGCGCGTCGTTGTTCTGGATTATCTGGTTTCCGGTGGTGTACTGGATGCTAAGCCTGTTCACCACGCTGGTCGCTTTCCCGAAAGTCATGCTCAAACGCAAACGCGGCAGGGCGCGTTGGGTGAGTCCCGACCGTGGAATTGGGAGGATCGAATCATGAGCCAGCCACTGATCTTTACGGAGCGGCGTTTGTTGCCGCGCATTATTGACGTGCTGTTGACGGTCATCGCCTGGGTTGGATTTATCTATTTGATCTATAAAGGGCTGATCGCGGCTCTGGCGCACTCACCTTATATGGGCGTGCGACCCTTTTTCACCACGCTGGATACGGTCACGTTTTACATCCTTGTCGCGCTGGTCAACGGACTGGTGCTGATAAGCTGGGCGAAGTACAACCAGTATCGTTTTCGTGTAGAACGCCGCAGCCGCAGGCCCGGACTGGAAGACCATGAGCTGGCGGAAAGTTTACGCATTACCCGGGAACTGGTTACAGAACTCAACAAAGCGCGGGTGCTGACGGTCCACCATCATGAGAATGGTGAAATCAGTCATATCGATGTGGACAGGGATATCGCCGATAACCGCCTGCCGCCGCCGACGCCTGCGATGCTGGAGTATTTGCCGCCAGAGCCGCAGCCGTCGATGCAGAAAAGGTCTGAGTGATATTTCTGGTGCCAACTGCTTTCTTCGGCCTCGCACAGGTCTATGATTAGACCCAGACAATAAAAAATGCGAGGCAATGTCGTGGATAAGGAACTACTGGATGCAGGTTACCGGGCCTATACCGGCGAGAAGATTGATGTCTACTTCAATACGGCGATATGTCAGCATTCGGGCAACTGTGTGCGGGGAAGCGCTAAGCTGTTTAATCTGAAGCGTAAACCGTGGATCATTCCGGATGAAGTGGATGTCGCAACGGTCATTAAAGTGATTGATACCTGTCCGAGCGGTGCGCTGAAATATCGCCAGAAATGAGTGAGGGGACCATGGAAATTCTTGCAGGCCACAATAAGTTTTATGTTAACGATGCTGAAGGCAATCAGGTTGCCGAGATTGTCTTCGTGCCGACGGGTGAGCATCTCAGCATTATTGAACATACCGATGTCGATCCCAGCCTGAAAGGTCAGGGCGTTGGTAAACAGCTGGTGGCGAAGGTGGTGGAGAAAATGCGTGCCGAAAACCGCAAAGTTATTCCGCTGTGCCCGTTTGCCAAACATGAGTTTGATAAAACCCGTGAGTACGACGATATTCGCGCCTGAAAAGATTAAGTACCCCGGATGGCATAACCGCCGTCCGGGGCATCACTCCCGATGCAGCAAATCCTGATAAATTCCCGTCAACACCCCTTGTGGGCCAAACTCCTTTTTAATCCACTGTGTTACCCGACCGGTTGCTGAATGCTGGGTTGCCAGCAACATCCGTGAATCCTGACGCGGGTTGTGGATCTTCCGCGTGACCAGCAACGACTTTTCCATCGCCTCGCGCACCATATAGTCCGGCAGAAAACCGATGCCCTCACCCAGGATCTGGCACTGGCATTTGGTATTAAAATCGGGAACCAGGATCGACTCCTGGCCGTGTAACAGCCAACCGACCTTTTTGTTGATGGTGTGCGCGGTGTCTTCCACCATGATGTTCGGGTACAGGCGCAACTGGCTCTCAGAAATCGGTTCAGGCATAAAAGCCAGCGGATGATCCGGGGCAATCGCAAACGACCAGCGGATCGCGCCGATCTCGGTGTAATCAATCCCGCCGCCATCCAGTAAAGTATCCGGCGCGCCGATAGCGATGTTGGCAAGGTTGTTGATGATCGAATCCCAGACGCCGTTATACACCTCGGTGGTGACGGTTATCTGGCAGGTAGGGAACTGTTTCTTGAGTACCTGCAGCAGTCGCGCCGTGTGTTGAGGGGTATATAACAGCTGGTTAATACAGATACGTACCCGGGCTTCAATACCCTGAGCAATGGTATCAATGCTGCGCTTGATGGCGTGGAAATCGTTGAGCAGGTCGGTGGCCTTGCGAAACAGATAGCGACCAGATTCGGTCAACTCAATGCTACGGGTGCTACGCGTAAACAGCACCACATCAAGCCCCAGCTCCATGCGCTTAATGGTGTAACTAATTGCCGATGTGGTTAAGCCAAGTTCTTCAGCCGCTTTGCTAAAGCTGCTATAGCGGGCAGCCATGGTAAATGCCAGCAGGTTTTCCTCGGTAAAAATTGAATTCATCTTTCTCCCCTCCGGCGGCAAACGCGTATCCGCGATGCGATGATTGTTGAATGTATTTGTAATCCTTATACAGAGCAATCAGTTTTGAACAGAATTTAACACTAGTTTTACATTTGATTTGAAGGCAATCACACTTCTGTATATTAATTGCAGGCCGCTATCCGTGCAGCATCGCGCCTGATTTTCCTGACTATTGATTAATGGCAAAAAGCAGCTCTGTCATAAGGAAAAGATTGCACTACAGCACGTTTTGTTCTCATTGTTAAATATAATTCAATAATCGACACGCTTACGATGAATGAATTTTAAGCGGATATTATTCTCTGCGCTCTGTTGCTATTCTCAGCTTATTGGATATTTAAAAAGTCTAAAAAACTGCAGGAGAGCGATTATGTCAGAGAAAGAACTCATTACTGAATTTCTGCTGGCGGCAGAGCAGGGCAGTGCTGATGGATTAAAATCCTGCCTGGCAAAAAGTGTGGATATTAATGCCACTAACCGCCAGGGACGCACCGCCATTATTATTGCCAGCCTGAATAAGCATTATGACTGTGTTTCTTTATTGATTGCCGCTGGTGCCGATATTAATAAACAGGATCAAACCTGTTTTAATCCATTCCTGATTAGCTGTCTGACTAATGATTTAACGTTGCTGCGTATCGTATTGCCGGCCAACCCCGATCTCAATTGCCTGAGCCGGTTTGGCGGCGTTGGTATTACGCCTGCCAGCGAAAAAGGCCATGTCGAGATCGTCCGCGAACTACTGCTGCGTACCAATATCAATGTTAACCATACCAACTTTGTCGGCTGGACGCCGTTACTGGAAGCCATCGTGCTTAATGACGGCGGCGCGAAGCAGCAAGAAATCGTTAAGCTGCTGCTCGACCATGGCGCAAACCCGCACATGACGGATAAATACGGTAAAACCCCGCTGGAACTGGCGCGGGAGAAAGGGTATCACGAGATTGCCGAACTGCTGATTGCGGCCGGAGCCTGACAGAGGAGCGCCACTATCGCTACGCCATCACGGCGATGCGTACAGGCGCTAACCGCAGACGGCGCGTTTCTCGCTTTCCGGGGAACGGGACGGGTGGAACAGGTTTTTTCCCGCGCGGTAAACCTGTTAATACCCGAACAGCAGCGACTGCTGACGTTACTGAGTGAAGGTTGTGATAACGCGCCTAACAGCTGTCGGCTGGCGCTGACGCATTGTGAAGAGCTGTTTTACCCCGGTGAGTGGGTCAGTTTTACCCGGTCGGGGATAGCGGTTGGCAACGATAAATGGATAGAAACCTCCGGGTGCCTGCCGTGGCGCATACCACGCTGGACGCCAGATGCAGTAAGCCTTGCCGCAATCCGCTGGCTGTGCTGGGAAGAGCTTATCCGCCAACAGCTAAGAAGCGATGACTCATTATTTTTGTACCAGGGAGATAACCCGTTTTATCAGGAAATCACCCGTCAATTACTCAACCGCCGACAAACTTTACTGGCGGCGTTACATACAGGAGAAAATATCTCTACAGCGGTCAGCCATTTAATTGGTCTGGGGATTGGTCTGACGCCCTCATCGGATGATTATTTAGTGGGCTTAAGCACCATTCTATTTATTCCCGGGCATCCGCTGGGGAAATATCGTGAAGATTTTTTAGTTGCCTTACAACGTGCCGGAAATAATACAACGTTACTCAGCAAAATAACGCTGGAGGAAGCCTTTCATCAACGTTATCGGGAAAGCGTCGGACGGCTGCTGAACCATATTATTACTGAGCAACAACCCGTTTCTACGCAATATATTACTGACATTAAAAATATCGGCTCAAGTTCTGGCTGCGACATGCTGTATGGCATGGCGGATGCCTGCGCCCTGAGCCACAGGTCCGGAGGGAATTATGTCGATCAGGATAGTTGTTAAAAAGAACACGTATTTTGATTCTGTCTCACTGATGTCTATTTCCACACGCGCAAATAAGCTCGATGGCGTTGAGCAGGCGTTCGTGGCTATGGCGACAGAAATGAATAAGGGCGTACTGAAGAATCTCGGCCTGCTGACGTCTGAACTTGAAGAGGCGAAAAGTGGCGACCTGATGATTGTCATTAAAGGCGTCAGCGAGGCGGCGAATGACCAGACGCTGATGGCGATTGACGATCTGTTTACGCATAAAGAGCAGGGCGGTCAGCATGAAGCGCGCTATGCCACGCTGGCCAGCGCGAAGAAGCACGTCGCTGACAGCAATCTGGCGGTGATCTCGGTCAATGGCCTGTTTGCCGCGCGTGAGGCGCGTCAGGCGCTGCAAAATAACCTCAATGTGATGTTGTTCTCTGACAACGTCTCTCTTGAAGACGAACTGGCGCTTAAGCAGTTGGCGCATGAAAAAGGGCTGTTGATGATGGGGCCAGATTGCGGAACCGCCATTATCAACGGCGCGGCGCTGTGTTTTGGCAACGCGGTGCGTCGCGGCAACATCGGGATTGTTGGTGCGTCCGGTACCGGTAGCCAGGAACTGAGCGTACGTATTCACGAGTTTGGCGGCGGGATTTCCCAACTGATTGGCACCGGTGGGCGCGATCTGAGCGAAAAGATTGGTGGCCTGATGATGCTTGACGCGATTGGCATGCTGGAGGCCGATCCGCAAACTGAGATCATCGCACTTATTTCCAAACCTCCCGCGACCGCGGTGGCGCGCAAGGTGCTGGAACGTGCGCGCGCCTGTCATAAGCCCGTTGTGGTGTGTTTCCTCGGCCGTGAAGCCGCGCCTGCAGATGAAAAAGGTCTGCAGTTTGCACGCGGAACTAAAGAGGCGGCATTGAAAGCGGTATTGCTGACCGGCGTGAAAAAAGAGAGCCTGGATCTCCATCCGCTCAACTGGCCGCTGATTGAAGAGGTTCGCGCCCGCCTCACCCCGCAGCAAAAGTACATCCGTGGCTTATTCTGCGGCGGCACGTTGTGCGATGAGGCGATGTTTGCCGCCATGGAAAAACATGCCGAAGTTTATAGCAACATTCATCCGGATCCGGCGTTCCGCCTAACGGATCTCAATCGCAGCGTGGCGCATACCTTCCTCGATTTCGGTGATGACGATTTTACCAATGGTAAACCGCACCCGATGATCGATCCGACCAACCGCATTAGTCGTCTGTTGCAGGAAGCGCGCGATCCTGAAGTCGGCGTGATCGTTATGGACTTCGTTCTTGGATTTGGATCGCATGAAGATCCGGTTGGCGTGATGCTTGAGGCGATCGTTGAAGCCAAAGCGATCGCCGCCGCAGAGGGGCGTCCGCTTGAGATCCTCGGCTATGTGCTGGGAACCGATCTTGATACGCCGTCACTGGAAAAACAGTGTCAGATGCTGACCGATGCTGGCGTTATCTGGGCGAGCAGTAGCACCAACACCGGATTGCTGGCGCGTGAATTTATCTGTAAGGGGGAGAAAGCCTGATGAGCCAGACACTGTTTAACCAGCCGCTGAACGTGATTAACGTCGGCATCGCGATGTTCAGCGATGACCTGAAAAAGCAAAACGTACCCGTGACTCAACTCGACTGGACGCCGCCGGGCCAGGGCAACATGCAGGTCGTGGCTGCGCTGGACGACATTGCCGATTCGCCGCTGGCAGACAAAATTGCTGCCGCTAACCAGCAGGCGCTGGAACGCATTATTCAGTCGCATCCGGTGCTGATTGGCTATGACCAGGCGATCAACGTCGTACCGGGCATGACCCGTAACACCATCCTGCACGCCGGGCCGCCAATCCGCTGGGAAAAAATGTGCGGCGCAATGAAGGGCGCGGTAACCGGTGCGCTGGTGTTTGAAGGGCTGGCGAAAGATCTGGATGAAGCCGCCGAACTGGCCGCCTCGGGTGAAATCATCTTCTCACCCTGCCACGAGCATGACTGTGTCGGCTCGATGGCGGGCGTGACCTCGGCATCGATGTTTATGCACATCGTTGAGAACAAAACTTACGGCAACCGCGCATATACCAATATGAGCGAGCAGATGGCGAAGATCCTGCGCATGGGGGCGAACGATCAGAGCGTTATCGAGCGCCTGAACTGGATGCGCGATGTGATGGGACCGATGCTGCGCGACGCCATGAAGCTGGCGGGCGAAATCGATCTGCGTCTGATGCTGGCTCAGGCGCTGCATATGGGCGATGAGTGTCACAACCGCAACAACGCCGGGACGGCGCTGCTGATTCAGGCGCTGACGCCGTGGATTATTCAGACCGGCTATCCGGTTGAGCAACAGCGAGAGGTGTTCGAGTTCGTCCTCAGCAGCGATTACTTCTCCGGACCGACCTGGATGGCGATGTGTAAAGCCGCAATGGACGCCGCACACGGTATCGAATACAGCACCGTGGTGACGACGATGGCGCGTAACGGCGTTGAGTTCGGTCTGCGCATCAGCGGCTTACCGGGTCAGTGGTTTACCGGTCCGGCACAGCAGGTGATTGGTCCGATGTTTGCGGGCTACAAGCCCGAAGATTCCGGGCGCGATATCGGCGACAGTGCGATTACCGAAACCTACGGCATTGGCGGTTTCGCCATGGCGACGGCACCGGCCATCGTGGCGCTGGTGGGCGGTACGGTCGAGGAGGCGGTTGATTTTTCGCGCCAGATGCGTGAAATCACCCTCGGCGAAAACCCCAACGTCACCATTCCATTGCTTGGTTTTATGGGTGTACCGACCGCTATCGATATTACGCGCGTGGGCAGCACCGGCATTCTGCCAGTGATCAACACCGCCATTGCGCACAAAGATGCGGGGATCGGCATGATCGGCGCTGGAATAGTTCACCCGCCGTTCGCCTGTTTTGAAAAGGCGATCCTCAACTGGCGCGACCGCTACTGCCAATAACAATAACCGGGGCTAACGCGGTTAGCCCCACAGTAGCGAAGCGAAAAACGTTGCTTACCTGCAGGGCTGGGCGATCTCCGCGATCGCAAACGATGCTTAACCTGTGAAGGATATTCCATGAACAGCATAAAACTAGAATGGAAACGTGGTGACTGGGCGGCTTACTTTGGGCTGATGACCAACAACCTGACTAACCTGCTGACAATGATGGGGCTGCTCATTTTTGTTGTCGGGATCCCTACCGAAATTGTCTATGGTCGCATTGCGCCAGCCTTTGGTCTGGCGGTGCTGGTGGCCAGCGTCTGCTATGCCTGGTTTGGCCTGCAGATGGCAAAGCACACCGGGCGTAAAGACGTGACGGCGCTGCCGTCCGGACCGAGCGCACCGTCAATCTTTACCGTGACCTTCCTGGTGCTGATGCCGGTTTATCAGCAAACCAAAGATGCCAACTTCGCTATCCAAATCGCGCTGGTGTGGTGTTTTGTTGAAGCGTTGATCCTGGTGGGCGGCTCCTTCCTGGGTGAGACCATCCGCAAGATGATCCCGCGCACGGTACTGCTGTCTTGTCTGTCCGGTCTGGGGTTGCTGCTGCTGGCGATGAACCCGATGCTGCAGGCATTTGAAGCGCCGACCGTCTCTTTCATCGTCCTGTTGCTGATCTTCATTAACTGGTTCGGTAAGAAGCCGATTTTTGCCCGTATTCCTACCGGTTTGCTGCTGCTGATTGCTGGTACGGCCCTGGCGTGGATCTCTGGTTTGCAAAGCCCGGAGGCCATTAAATCGTCGATGGCTTCCTTTGGTTTTAACCCACCGGAAATCCATGTCGACAGCTTCCTGCAAGGTTTGCCGCACGCGCTGCCGTATCTGGCTTCTGCTGTTCCTCTGGGTCTGGCGAACTACATTTTTGACCTCGAGAACATTGAAAGCGCGCATGCGGCGGGGGATGAGTACAACACCCGTAAAGTCATGATGGCGAACGGTTTTGCTTCCATGCTCGGTTGCATGCTCGGCAACCCGTTCCCGGTGACCGTGTATGTTGGGCATGCGGGCTGGAAAGCGATGGGTGCCAGCATCGGTTATACCCTCGCTTCAGGCATCACCATGTTCCTGGTGCCGTTATTTGGGTTAGGAGCGTTTATGCTCGCCATTATTCCGATGACCGCGATAGTGCCGATTCTGGTATTTATCGGTGTGGTGACCGCCAATCAGGTGGTGCGAGAGACGCCCAAAGTCGAGGTTCCCGTTATCTTCATCTGCTTGTTCCCGTGGATTGCTAACTGGGCATTGACCATCGTCAACAGCGTGATGGGGGCCGCCGGAACATCTGCGGGGAAACTGGGGAGCGATCTGCTGCACAGCAAAGGTGTCTATTACGACGGACTGGTGCATCTGGGAAGCGGCGCGCCGCTGGCCAGCATGCTGTGGGGCTGCGTCGCTATCTTCGCCATTATGAATAAGCCGCTGCGCGGGGCGATTGCCGCAGCCTTTGGCGCGCTGTTATCGCTGTTTGGCGTGATCCACTCTCCAGCGGTTGGCTTTGCCGAAGGCAGCTCGATGATGTTTGTTGTGGCCTACCTGATGATGAGTGGCATGTTTGTCCTCAAGCATGTTCTTGATAGCCGTGAAGCGGTGACTGCGCCAGAGCAGGAACCGACGAAAACGACCTGAATCGCCTGCACGCGGAAGATAACACTATGAAAGAACTTGTGGTCGTTGCCATTGGCGGCAACAGCATTATCAAAGATAACGCCAGCCAGTCGATTGAACATCAGGCTGAAGCGGTGAAAGCGGTGGCGGATACGGTGCTGGAGATGTTGGCATCGGACTACAACATTGTGCTGACGCACGGTAACGGGCCGCAGGTTGGGCTGGATCTACGGCGTGCGGAAATCGCACACGAGCGTGAAGGGCTGCCGCTTACCCCGTTGGCAAACTGCGTCGCCGATACGCAGGGCGGCATCGGCTATCTGATCCAACAGGCGCTGAACAACCGACTGGCACGACGCGGCGAGCAGAAGGCGGTCACGGTGGTCACGCAGGTGGAGGTCGACAAAAACGATCCGGGCTTCGCTAACCCCACCAAGCCTATCGGGGCGTTCTTTAGTGAAGCGCAGCGCGATGAACTGCAGCGGGTCAATCCGGGCTGGCGCTTTGTTGAGGATTCAGGACGCGGTTACCGCCGGGTAGTCGCCTCTCCACAACCGAAGCGCATTGTCGAGGCGGAGGCGATCAAAACGCTGACCCAGCAAGGCTTTGTGGTGATTGGCGCGGGCGGTGGCGGCATCCCGGTGGTGCGTAGCGAGCAGGGAGATTACCAGAGCGTGGACGCAGTGATTGATAAAGATCTCTCCACGGCGCTGCTGGCGCAGGAGATCCGCGCTGACATTCTGGTCATCACCACCGGCGTCGAGCAGGTCTGTATTCATTTTGGTAAACCCAACCAGCAGGCGCTGGATACGGTGGATGTCGCAACGATGGCCCGTTACATGCAGGAGGGGCATTTCCCGCCGGGTAGCATGTTACCCAAGATCGTTGCCAGTCTGGCGTTTCTGGAGCGTGGCGGTAGACGAGTGATCATCACCACACCGGAATGCCTGCCTGCTGCACTGCGTGGCGAAACGGGCACCCATATTGTCCATTCCTGAGAGGAAACGTGAATGAAGGAAAGTAACAGCCGCCGTGAATTTTTAAGTCAGAGTGGAAAAATGGTGACAGCTGCCGCGCTGTTTGGCGCAGTGGCTCCGGTCGCGTATGCTGCTAATCCTGTCGGGAACACCTGCGGGTCGAAGAGCACAATGACGATTAACGATAAGCACTATTACCTGGATAACGTCCTGCTGGAAGCCGGGTTTGATTACGAAAACTCGGTGGTGGTGCATACCCGTACCGCGCTACAAACCGTTGAAATCCAGGACGGGAAAATTGTTGCGCTGCGCGAGAATAAGCAGCATCCGGATGCGACGCTGCCGCACTATGATGCGGGAGGAAAGCTGATGCTGCCCGCCATGCGCGACATGCACATCCATCTGGATAAAACCTTTTACGGCGGTCCCTGGCGCTCGCTGAACCGTCCGGCAGGCACTACCATTCAGGATATGATCCGCCTGGAACAAAAGCTGCTGCCTGAACTCCAGCCTTACACACAGGAGCGCGCGGAAAAGCTCATCGATCTGCTGCAGTCAAAAGGCACCTCGATCGCGCGCAGCCACTGTAATATCGAACCGGTTTCCGGGCTGAAAAATCTCGAAAACCTGCAGGCGGTACTGGCGCGTCGCCAACCGGGTTTTGCCTGTGAAATCGTGGCGTTTCCGCAGCATGGCCTGCTGTTATCAAAATCTGAACCGCTGATGCGTGAAGCGATGCAGGCGGGAGCGCATTATGTCGGCGGTCTGGACCCCACCAGCGTCGATGGGGCGATGGAAAAATCCCTCGACACCATGTTCCAGATTGCGCTGGATTACGATAAAGGCGTGGATATCCATTTGCATGAAACCAGCCCGGCGGGCGTGGCGGCAGTGAATTACATGGTGGAGACGGTGGAGAAAACGCCACAGTTAAAGGGCAAACTGACCATCAGCCACGCGTTTGCGCTGGCAACGTTGAACGAACAGCAGGTAGACTCGTTGGCGGGCCGCATGGCGGCACAGCAGATTACCATTGCCTCGACGGTGCCGATCGGTACCTTGCACATGCCGCTCAAGCAACTGCGTGACAAAGGTGTGGAAGTGATTACCGGAACTGACAGCGTGATTGACCACTGGTCGCCGTACGGGCTGGGCGACATGCTGGAAAAGGCAAATCTGTACGCGCAGCTCTATATTCGCCCCAACGAACTCAACCTGTCGCGGGCGTTGTTCCTCGCCACTGGCGATGTGTTGCCGCTCAACGATAAAGGTGAGCGCGTCTGGCCGAAAGCGCAGGATGAAGCCAGCTTTGTGCTGGTGGATGCCTCCTGTTCGGCAGAAGCCGTCGCGCGAATTTCCCCACGCACCGCGACCTTCCATCAAGGGCAACTGGTATGGGGGAATGTCGCAAGCTAATCTGGTTTTACGCGCAGCGGCAATCGCTGCTGCGCTCTTTGCTTGTTAGCCGACAATTCCCAGATAGCCGTGGATCCCCATATACAACCCCACCATGCCAATGAGTGCGCTGGAAAAATAGGGAGCTTTGCGTGCCAGCGTGTTAAATCCGCTCCAGCGTTTGGCCGCCTGTTGCACGCTGATTGCCGCTCCCACGCCCACCGTTACCAGCGTCAGCGCCAGCCCGAGGCTGAAGCACAGTACCATGGTCGCGCCCAGCGTGAAGGCTTTGAGCTGGATGCAAATCAGCAGTACCGTAATGGCGGCAGGGCAGGGGATCAACCCGCCGGTCAGACCAAACAGTAATATCTGGCCGTTCGTGACCTCTTTGTCCGCAAAGCGGCGCTGAATATCGGTGGCATGCGCTCGTTCGTGGGCATCCTGATACTCTTTCGAGCCTTCGGTGAGTCCTGCCAGTGCGGCATGGTCGTGATTATGCTCGTGCTCGTGATGATGATGGTGATGATCGTCATCGTGGTCATCATGATGGTGGTGATGACCGTCATGATCATGGTGATGCTCGTGAGCGTGGTGATGATGCCCATGATCGTGGTCATGATGCGTCTGGGCAAGCCAGTTCTGCTCTCCCTGCCTGGTCCGCCAGAACATCCAGAATGCGGTCCCGAGAATAATAATCGCCGAGACAAACTGCAGCCAGGGCTCGACGGCTTGGGCGGTAAACGCTTTGCTGATATACATGCCGCCTAGCGCAATCAGCCATACCACGGCGGTATGCGACAGCGTTGCCGCCAGCCCCAGCATCACCGCCTGTTTGATGGTTCCCTTAATAGCAATAATAAAGGCCGCCATCATCGTCTTGGAATGCCCTGGTTCCAGCCCGTGTAACACACCCAATAGAATCGCGCTGGGAATGAAAAACCAGGCGTTGCCTTGCTGAAGAAGCGTAGAAAACTCACTCATGAGAATGATTCTTAGTTGTTTAATTTTGCTTGATTCTACTCCCCCCCAGTATTAAATACTACCCCCCAGTAGAATGAGGATGGTATTGTCGCTACAGCCATACGTTAAAAAGGTAAAGCTATGTCACATACGATCCGCGACAGACAAAAGCTGAAAGCCCGAGCCAGCAAGATTCAGGGGCAGGTAGCGGCGTTGAAAACCATGCTGGATGAACCGCATGAATGCGCGGCGGTATTGCAGCAAATAGCGGCGATCCGCGGTGCGGTAAATGGATTAATGCGTGAAGTGATTAAAGGTCATCTAACCGAGCACATTGTGCATCAGGGCGATGAAATTAAGCGCGAAGAGGATTTGGATGTGATCCTGAAAGTGCTGGATTCGTACATCAAATAAGTCAGTTTAACGGCTCATCCACGTTCAATACCGTCCAGTTAAGCATGTAGGGTGAACATGTGATTCTTTCTCAGGGTTCCGTTCACCTCAGCAGTGTTATTTTTCTGAAGCATTGATACCCGTGAACGTGTAAAGGGCGTTCTTCGCCACGCCCTTTACAATCCCGGCTCCCGGCGGGAAAATTGCCGCTCCGCGGTCCCCTCCGCTTATTCCTCCAGGCTACCGGGTCGGGCGCGAGGTAGCATATATGGACGCTCCCGGGATGCAATTTATTTTTCAGTTAAGTGATAAAACGGGTAGATGCAGCCATATATCCGGTTTCTGATGGGATTTATTTATCCCGAACCATGATGAAATCCGCCAGGCAGGTACCAATCATCCTCTGCGGGCTGACTTGCCCTTGCTACCTCTCGGTGTATCCTGCCTGCGGTCTTACCTGTTTTGCCATCTTCTGAAGTCACCTGCACCTACCAGGACGTTAACTCTTTTTCAGCACCTCGTCAGACTGTCTGACCTTGTGTCAGGCGGGCTGGCGAGGCTGATATTCCGTGTTACGTGTCAACATTGACCACATAATTCTTGATGTTTTTGCCGCCATGGCGACAACAGCTACATTGTAGTGCTTTCGCTCAAGCAATCCCTGAAGCCAGGTGTTCTCCTCAACTGAGCCTTTCCGGTTGACCCAGGCGGTAAGTGCGCGTGCGCCGTGAACCAGGAGGTATCGGAAATAGCCATCGCCACGTTTGCTGATCCCTCCCAGTTGCTGTTTCCCGCCGCTGGAATGCTCCTTTGGTGTCAGCCCCAGCCATGAAGCAAACTGCTTTGCGGTGCTGAATTGTCGGGCATTACCCACTGCTGCCACCACATAAGTGGCCGTTAGCATGCCAACCCCCGGGATTTTGGCCATTCTCTTGCAGGCTTCCTGCGTTCTGTACCAGGAGGCCAGAGATTCTTCTACCTGTTTAACCTGCTCCTCAAGTTCCCGGATATGGTGAGCCTGTCTGTAGATGCTGGTTCTGACAAAGGGAGATAAACCATTTTCGCCGTCTTCCAGAATGGCTGGCAGCTCACGGGTTAAATGGCTTTGTCCGGCTGCAATCGTAATACCAAACTCAGCAAGTGTGGCTCTTAAACTATTGGAACAGGCGATCCGCTCACGGATAAGTATTCCCCGTTCAGTGTGTAACGCTAAAACGGCCTGCTGCTCTTCGGTTTTTATCTGTACAAAACGCATATTCGGGCGGGTTACCGCTTCGCAGATAGCTTCAGCATCTGCTGCATCCGTCTTGTTCGTTTTGACATAGGGCTTCACATATTGCGGAGGAATGAGTTTTACCTCATGGCCGTGGCGACTGAATAACCGTGCAAAATGATGGCTGGATGAACAGGCTTCCATGCCCATCAGGCAAGGTTCCAGTTGAATGACAAACTGAACGAACTTAGCCCGGGTCAGCTTCTTACGCAAAACAGTATGACCTTCGTGATCGACACCATGAAGCTGGAAAACGTTCTTTGCCAGGTCGATACCAAGAGTTGATACTTTCATGTGGACGCTCCTCATTTTCAGGACGTATTGCAACGATCCAGTCTGGTACTTTGATGCCGCAAAATCTGGAGCGTCCATCTCATTATCCCTGCAAAGCGCGCCCTGA
>NZ_JAOWDO010000055.1:0-50560 GCF_030336535.1 Citrobacter sp. Ce006 | reverse complement strand
CACGGATTCCAGCTGCTGCGGTGATGTTCGTAAATATAGACTTTCTGCCGCTTACGGTTTAGGCGCACGGGCGTACCGCGTGGCGTGTGATAGGTCATTCTGATCAATAATTTAAAGAAAGATATAAAAAAAGCACAAGTTAATAAAGAGCCTAAAAAAATACTCACATCCCATTTAATTACAAAAGGAGCTATTAAGTAAAAAAGTATAAATGGCACTAAAAGGAAGGCAAAAATATCGCCGCCGCCCCATGAGATCTGATTCTCATAACGGGGAATTTCCAGCCAGATATCATTCTTTTCATTCAGCCAGATAGCATTGGGTTCAACATCGTGCTCCAGCCACTGAACCGGCAGATCCTCCTGCCATCTTTCCGCCTGCGGGATCAGTACGGAACGGCGATAAAAAGGGTTTTTGGGGCGTTGCGTTTCAACGTTTGCTGTATGCTGTTTCTTTTTTTTATTGTCAGAGGCGGAAAGTGATGCGCGACGCTTTACTTTATTGCCTGGTTTTTTAGCCATGTGATTATATTCATCCTTTTACATTAAGCGTTAATGAAAGCACATCCTCAACGTTATATTTATTTTTCCAGTAGCTCACCGTTAACACTGCCCTATTGTATGAAAACGATGAAACCCATCCGCCATTTTTAATAATCAGAAAACTGTTATCTTCATCCGTTTCATGCTCAATATAACCTTTAAAAAAATACTCGGCTTCATTATGATATTTATCATCCTGACCTGGGAACATTTCATGCGATTCTGACGTCACTGATAGTGCATTACCATCAGCAGCAAATGCCTGCAGTTGATATTCATAGGCAGATAATTCACTATTATAACCGGGTAACGTAATATTGGACTCAATTTGTCGGTAGGTTCCACCACCACCAGGAATAGAAGAGACTGTGCTAAAGGCGACCTGAACCCGCATACCGGAGATAATTGCGTTATAATCGGCTAAGGCGCTGTTTAAATCCTCCAGACTCGTAGCCTGCCAGGGAATATCATCTGCTTCGCGACGAAGACCAAAGCAGCAACGCCGCAGCCAGATTTCAATCGGTGAACTGCGTAACTGATCGCCCCGAAACGCTAATGCAGCGCCTAATAAAATTAATGCCAGTGCCAGCCCTGCGGGGCCAAAAAGTGTGAATACACCATAGTAAGCATAAAACCCTGCAATAACCCCACCTGCAACCGTTGATAAAGACGCGAAAAAGTAAAAGATTGCTGAATTCGTGTCTCCCTGTTTATTAGCATCCCAAGCAGAAAACAACATCCTTATCCCATCCACTACCGAAGCTACTCCTGCCAGAACACCGCCCGCTTTAATCAGTGTATGGACATCCTTACCCAGCACTTGCCAGAGGCCTTTTTTCGTTAACATACGTCCAAAACCGGCGATTTCCGTTGCCGCGCTGGCGATCATCAGATAGTTCGTTAACTGCTTAAATTTACCGTCGGTAAACTGAAGTGCTCGGTTATTTTCCCAGAGATCGTAAGTCTGGAATGCTAGCATGGCCGTAGACAGCACCATACCTATAGCATTACCGCTCACCAATCGCCCGGTTCGTTCACTGATGATGTTGCTGCGAATATTTTCCCATTGCGCCGCATCCACCGTGCGCAGAGAGGACTCGGTTTTATCCAGCAATGAAAGTGACGATATACGGAGTTCACTGGCAAAATTGCCGACATGTGATTGGTGAGTAATCGGCGCTTTTGTTACTGATGAAGGACTCACTCCGGACTTACGCAGCGGTTTAAAAAGGTTTTCTAAAGCAACCATACTGCTGAGTTGCATATTAATCCGCTGGCCCAGCAACTCGTTGTCCGTGATCGCCAACAAATATCCTACGGCTGAACGCGTGCTTGTCACGCCTCCCTGACGAATCGTGCCACTAAACGGGGATGAATTTTTGGCAACCTCCATGCCCAGGCGCGTGCCATATTCCTGATAAAACTGCTGGAACTCTCTTATGGTCATCGATAAGGAAAAAAGCGTCACCGTTTGCCCCGTGGCGACATACCCAGCCCCCTGAAGCATGCGTATGACCCCGTGTCGGGTCGCATCATCCAGTTTGTCAATTCCCCGACTAAACGCGCCATTCATCGCCAGAATACGGGTGTTAAACATCGCCTGGATTCTGTCGCTTTTTAGCGTATTACCGATTTCATCCGCACCAACAATAACTTTCAAATAAGAATAGACGCTTAGCCCGCTGTAGATGCTGCTGTAATCATCAGTGCTATATCCTAGCAGTCCTTTATATACAGGACTGTTAGTGTCGCCGAACCATGTACACCACACATCACGGGTACTATCATCAATTGCCCCTCCCTGCAGGCAGGTAGTGACCGTCGTGAACTGGCGATACCATTCGAGCAGATCCTGCTGTTTTGAATAGTCATTATCGATAACATATTTCCAGAGAGGCGCGACATACCAGAGAGCTAAATCTTTACCCACATTGTCAATGCGCTGTTGAAGGGATTCCACCTTTTCCTTATAGGTTTTTGCAAAATCGGCTCGCCCTTTTTCATCATAACTTTGCTGTAAACGCGTAAAGTATTCATCCCACGTCTGGCGGCCAACCTCGTCTTTATCAATACATTCCACACTGTTAGCAGCAGGATACGGGGAAGAGGTATACACACAGCGGGTTTTGCTGTTTTGCTTAATACTCTCTTCCGACCCCGCCAGATAGTTTTCAATTGCCAGGGCGATGATATGTTTGTGCATGGTTTCTGGTTGGCTAATATAATCTTCCATGGCGCTCACCAACTGCAGTTGCCCTGCTTTTAACTCCTGAATAATCCCTACACTGTCTGTGAGGGTAATTGCCACCGGCGGACACTGGTATTGCTGCGTAATGCGATCAACATAATCGCCAAATGAGGTGGACTCATCCTGGCGTGAGTAAAATCCATGCATTCCTCCCTCGGGTTCATTAATCTTCTCCAGCCAGGGATAAAGTAAGGTTGCATATTCAGCCACCTTCTCTTTCAATGATGACAACGCGCTATCGATCGCAAATTCGCCTTTTTCAGCAGACGGCGCGCTTTGCAGACTATCCAGAATAATATGCGTAAAGCGTTCTTCGGACGGTTCTTTCTCATACTGACTTAAAACGTCATCGCTCCAGGGATCGCTGCTAAATGCCAGCCACGCTTCGCTGTATTTTTTGGTATCAAAATTGATAAAACTTCCCGCATTGCAATGCCCTTGCGTGCGACAGGCGCTGCAAAGCGATTCTACCGCATCACATTCAGGCATCAGAGTGGCTTCAAATTGCCGCAATGCGCCTTCTGTTGTAACTTCATAACCCTGCCATGTTTTTTTATCGCCATTACTTTCTTTAGGCTTTAAAAGTACGTACAGATATCCCATGCGCAACGTTCTTAAGGCATATTTATATTCCCCTCCTTTCAGCGAGGGTGCAGGTTGTGGCTGAATGTTAGGTTGCCAACCAGAAGAGACCATCCCGTTGGGTACAACAGCAATCCGCAGGGGAAGAACCGGAATGCCTTCTCGTTGACACACCTTACAATCTGACGGAATCTGGGCAGACTGATCTGCTGCTGCGGCATTATCTTGAGATTGATCCTTAAGCGACATAAATAAACATTCCTTATTGAACGGTGCTTTGCTGTTCCAGTTCCAGCCAGACTGAATCGGGTAATGTCTGAAGTAACTGCGTCAACAGTAGCGAGGGATTTTCTCTCGCCTGTTGTAGAAGAGACGCAATGGTTGAATGACGGGTTATATCAACGGGAAAATTGAGTGCATTTAGTGCGAGATAAGTTTTATCACGCAACTGATGCAATCCTATTTTACCGACTTCTTTCCAGGCTTGTGCAGCCAGATAAACTGCGTTATCCGGTAGGATCGTTTTCCCATTATCCCAGGCATATAATATGCGCCATATATCCCTGATATTCAGTTGGCCTTCCTGCATTCCCCACGTCAGTTTACCTGCTGTCGTTGCTTCGATGCTGTTCAGGCCGTTGAGTTTTCCCGTATAGGCTATATACCACCAGGTTGAAATTGGCCAAAGAACCTCTTCAATCACAGGAGATAACTGCGTTAGATACAAAAGCTCCATACGCAATGGCTCAAAAAAGGGTAATGAATAACCTGTAGTTATCTGGTCACCAAGAGTTCGGCAATTATGTGCGATCTTTTGCGACAACACCTGAAGCCCACAAGCGCTGCTCAATAGCCCACAAATATAGCGCTTATTATATTTCCGCTCATAGGTTCCATATCTTACAACTTCATTAATCACGGCGGTTGAACACACCTCTCCGGGTGCGGCCAGTAATATCAAATGTGGACAAGATTCCGGAGAGTAACGAAGATCAGGACGTAGTACGGGTTTGACGTTTTCAGCGCCATATATTTCCTTTAAATTACTTAGGCATAAATCATTTAAAAAAGTGACATTTTTTAACGGATCGACCAGTAAATAGCGATATTCATTTTGGTACCGCCCGTTAAAATCGCTACATATATCATCCGATTGAAACTGTTTATAGTTGCTCACGATTACGTCCGCTCCTTGCAGGTCGCACCGGGAGGAAGTTCCGGGGGCGTATAATTATACGGCTGTGGGATCTGACGATTAAACGTAGCGCTTTTCACATTCACATCACCCAATGTCTTAATGGTCACGCCTGAACGTTCAATAATGAGTGCCGTTTTATCGCATGCTAATGTAATTTTTTTCGCCGTCGAGATATAAACCTCCCCGTCCTTACTTTGTATTTTCATATCTTTCATGGCAGTAAGCTCCATGTGGTCATCTTGCGCCTGTATCTCAACCTTGCCTTTGTTGGCAAAAATCTTAATCCCCAACGTTTTAGCAAACAGACTGATAACCTCCCCGGCAGCGACGGTAAACTTTTTGAACACGCTGAAATCACTGTTTTCAGCCGAGGTCTGAATAAAATTATTACCCGTACTAATTTGAATACTTTCCGGAGATACCTGTGCAATACCCGCAGGTGCGCTCAACAGCAAAGCCGCTTGCTGTAAATCTTTTAGCGACCCTTCCATCAGACTTTTTTGCGCTGCTACTTGTGCCAGCTCTGCGTTGGCCGTTTTCACCGCCTCGCTCAGCGATTGCGCCAGTCCTTGCGCCTGTTGCAGGGTTTCCAGCGCCGCTTTCATTTCAAGCTGTAGGTCCTGCGCCTTTGCCTGCATATCGGCACTGATAAACAGCCCTTGTCCACCGCGTATCGTCCCCCATTTGTCCGTGCGCAGCTCAAACCCTTCCCCCCGTTTCTGCTTGCCGCTGTCCACGATATGACCCAGATTTAGCTGGCTCTTTCCGCCGTACTCCGTCGAGAGCTTGATATGCTCCTGCCCACGGGTGTCATCGAGGCGGAATTTGTTGTTCGTAGGGGTACGCAGGACATTGCGTTTATTGTTGCGGATGGTGACATGGTCAGGATGGGCGGAGTCATGCAGTGCATGGGCGATATATGGCCGGTCCGGATCGCCATTTTCAAACGCAATAGCCACTTCCGTGCCGGCCAGCAGTGGCAGATGAAAACCATAGGTATCTCCAGCATACTGTCTGGCCTGACGCACCCACAGACTTTCGTACCCGGCGGGCCATGTATCGCGGTCAAAGAGTAAATTGACCCGATAGCGTCCGTCTTTATCGATATGCCCGTAGAGATCGCCTGGCTGGGTACTGGTCACCCGTGCAGGCAAAGTGCCCGCCATCACAGGTTTCTCCGGCGAAGGTGCGCGAAAACAGTAACGTTCAGAACAGGGTATTGCCTCAAACTCCAGCGTATAGCTACGGTCGCGAGCGGCACGGGTATGAATCGCGGTGATGACCACGCCGTGGGCAAACATATCTGGAGCCTCACCGCCGGTAACCTTCAGCGCCTGGCCAGGCATTAACGTTACGCTGTTGCTGGTGCCCCCCAGTCGCGTCTGCCCGTTCAGATAGCGTTCGTGGCGGATACGGGCATAAAATCCCCCGCTCTCAATAGTCTGCGGGCTACCGGCCTCACGAAAATTATCTGCGTAATGATACGCTTCACCACGGGTAGTTTTGTCGCCCGCAGTGACATCCATCGCGCTGTCCATGTCCCTTTGGGCGTCACGGTAGTTGTAGTCTCGGGTGGTAACCGTGTTTTCAACCACCGAATGCGACGAATTCAGCGCCCATGCGGCTTCAACTGTGCCGTCGTACATACCGGACGGGTGGCGCAGCGGTAGAGTGATTCCCTGTTCATATCCCTGCTGATCGTCGTAAAACTCTATCACCTCAATTTTCAGCCGTGAATCTGCCGCGAAACGGAACCAGATCCCGGTCTCCGCCAGCAACCGTGACAGAAACGTCAGGTCATTCTCGCCGTACTGCATCACCTGTTCGCGACGTGGGTACTCATTATTCAGCTTAAAAACAAAATCCTGACCGCGCAGACCATGACGTTCACGCAGGATTTTTTCCGTAATCTGCGAGACGGACATATCCTGGAAAATCGCGCTCTGATGACTGCGGGAAAGTAGCGCCAGACGGGGTTCCAGTCGCACCTCGTAATGCGTTTCGTCACGTGAGGCAGACAGACACTTAAATGCGGTAATCACCCCATGCAATGTGCGCTGCGGAGTCATCACCGCCATCCCCTGTTCCGGCGGTGCGCACAAGCTGAACGAAGCGTCCTGCATCAATACTGTTTCCGGCGTAATACCATGATTAGTGCTGGTGAACTGAATGTCATACCGAAAAGGCTGGCTGAGATATTCATGTCCTTTGAAAGCCAGAACGTCTGGTTCCACGTCCAGCCCACGAATAGTCAGTTTGTTATGGTTGTGATCAAACAACATTTTGTGCCCTCCTGGCGTTCGGGCACGCTACCGCCCATGGCCGTAACCCTATGCCCATTAAGGTAATACTTCCCCGTTCTCAGTAACCGCGTTGAATGTCCCTACTGATCAACACATGAAATTGGCGAAGCCCAACGTTGCCATTCGCCTGTGTTATGCGGCGAAACTGACCAGTAGTGAGTCAAGCCAGCAGTCCAGCCCCCACCAGAGTAGTCCCACCGCAAACAGGCCCAACATCAGCCGAATTCGGACGTCACGCAGCCATAAACCCAGCGAGCTTCGCGCAGGTAAGGTATTAAGTACCGGCTGTGATTCCTGAAACTGAAAAGCGGGAATATGCGATGTCAGTTCATTGAGTAACGCTGTCCGTGTTGGTGCGTCCGGACTCAGTCCACCGAGAAATCCCAACATCAATACCCGATGGAAACAGATAAGCACCGTTGGTTCCGGTGCCGGCTCGCGCAGAACACCACGCATCCGCTCATACAACGCTTCTCCGGCGTCGAGGGTGTTGAAGTAGTGCGTCTGGAGCGGGGACTGATACCACACCAGACTGGCATCATCCTGTACCTCGCGACTTTTCACCGCCTCATCCAACAGTGCACAACAGGCATAGGTGATGTGCAGAATGTTTTCCTCGGTTAACCCCGTCGTACGCGTCACCTCTCGCACACACGTCACATTATCCGCGCACATCTGCCACAACCGCCGCCCTTCCCCGGTAGCAAACTGCTCCCCCTGCCGTAATCTAACGGTCTGAAGCCAAATATCGGCCAGACATTCATCGACGTTGAAGGTCATGTGCGCAACACCGCAAACAGCTCAAGCTCGAGTTCACCCAACGTGCCCGGTACATAAAATACGCAGATGCCAGAGTCCAGCATTCGCTGAGCCGACGGATGATTGAGATCGAGGGAGAAATACTGATTTTCCAGGCGCAGGGGAATCGCCGCCGGGACGTGAGTTTGCGCTTTCAGCGGGATGCCATTTAGCGCAATATTCACAACCTGGTTTACATCGTCCGGGCTCCCCGCCTTGCATAATTGTGGGAACTGGTTATAAAGCTGCGCAGCTGGCAGGGATGAACGCACCGACAACCAAAAATCAGCACCTTCACGCAGACGGGGATCGTGTAGTCGGGCGATCCATTGATGCAGACGAAGATCGCGTTCCATATCAATGGCGATGACCCGTGATGGCAGGCTGGTTTCCAACAATCTGTTCAACAACCTGAACAACGGCAAAAACGTGTTGCTTAAATCATCGTGCTGATACAATGGGATAACGCCAATCTCATGTTCCAGCGAGAACGTCAGCAGCGCCCCCGCCAGCCGCGCCAACTCCTGATACACGCGTTCCGGATGCACCTGTGGGAAACGCTGGTACATCCCCAGGACGGGTTCGGCGGTATTTAGCGCATTGAGCAGCCAAAATAACGAGACGTCTGCTACAGCAAAATCCGCCATCCGCTCATTACTTTCCCGACGCATTGCCAACAAACGGATAATGCGAGCACGCAGTTGCGTCAATAACATCTCTGTCTTGTCGCACAACCCGTGATTACCGTGCATCGCCAGCAGCGGAGGGATGAACGTCCCATCAAGGACATAGTTACCTTGTACGTCTTTTAATATCCGAGCCACCGGGCAGGTGAGGTAATTGGCATTATCCTGAGTTGAAAGCCGTAGCGTGAGTTCATGTTGCATCACCGCCATCGGCTTTATGTCATCATCAAACTGGTTGCGTACATCGCGCCACACCTGGCGGTAACGCACCGGATATTCAGCAATGTCTTCCGGTTGCAGGCAATTACGGTCATTCGAATAAAACTGAGGAAGGGCCAACAGCACTGTGGCTTCGTTTGTCTCCCCCGTCAACGTTAACGTTGGAGGTAGGGCATCCATCTGCTCAGTATCTATCTGAGTACCGTCCTGAAATCGTAAGTTCAGACAAAGGGGTTTCAGTTGCCCTTGTGTCAGTACTTGTGAATCAAATTCTGCACGCCATACCCCCCACGGATGCATAACGCTCATTTGGGCTATACCCTGGTCATCACGGGAATTAAGCAACGTTTGCTGTTGAAAATACTGGGGAGAAAGGAGGATCCCTTTTGTCCATAGCGGACGAAAAATCTTCATTGCACCTCCTGTGCCATAACATTTTTATTCAAACATCCAGAAATAAAATAGATTAATAAAAATCATTTGTTTTATGATTAATTATATCAATATATATAATTACACAATGAAATAAAAAAATTAAGTCTTAATTAACGATTAAACATTTGGCGTGTTGGCAGTGTGATACTGCTGGTGACGCTTACAGACAGCGCGCTTTTTTTCGTGCAAACGAAAACGTTTCCGCTTATCCTTTGTTTCCGGCAAAAAAGACTATCCTCAGCCGGAGCATATTGATGACTGCACCATCCCAGGTTTTAAAGATCCGCCGCCCAGACGACTGGCATCTTCACTTTCGCGATGGCGACATGTTAAAAACTGTCGTGCCCTATACCAGTGAAGTGTATGGCCGCGCCATTGTCATGCCGAATCTGGCTCCGCCCGTCACCACGGTTGACGCGGCTATCGCTTATCGCCAGCGAATTCTTGACGCGGTACCTGCCGGACACGACTTCACGCCATTAATGACCTGCTACTTAACGGATACGCTGGATCCCAACGAACTGGAACGTGGATTTAACGAAGGCGTTTTCACCGCCGCAAAGCTTTATCCGGCCAATGCCACCACCAACTCGACGCATGGCGTAACCTCTATTGACGCTATCATGCCGGTGCTGGAACGGATGGAAAAATTGGGTATGCCGCTGCTGGTGCACGGCGAAGTAACGCATGCGGATATCGATATTTTCGATCGTGAAGCACGCTTTATTGAAACGGTGATGGAACCACTGCGTCAGCGTTTAACTGCGCTGAAGGTGGTGTTCGAGCATATTACGACTAAAGATGCTGCCGACTACGTGCGCGACGGTAACGAGCTTTTGGCTGCGACCATTACGCCACAGCACCTGATGTTTAACCGCAACCACATGCTGGTCGGTGGGATTCGCCCTCACCTGTACTGCCTGCCGATCCTCAAACGTAACGTCCATCAACAGGCGCTGCGAGAGCTGGTTGCCAGCGGGTTTAACCGCGCCTTCCTTGGTACCGACTCTGCGCCGCATGCGCGTCATCGTAAAGAGTCTAGCTGTGGCTGTGCGGGCTGCTTTAATGCGCCGACCGCGCTGGGCAGCTATGCCACCGTGTTTGAAGAGATGAATGCGTTGGCGTATTTCGAAGCCTTCAGCTCACTCAATGGCCCACGGTTCTATGGTTTGCCAGTGAATGAGACCTTTATTGAGCTGGAGCGCGTGGAGCATCAGGTCCCGGAGAGCATTGCACTGGACGATGATACGCTGGTGCCTTTCCTGGGTGGCGAAACGGTACGCTGGTCAGTAAAAAATTAAAATAAGTGTAGCCAACTGAGGCGATTAACTGTATAAATAAACAGTATATTCCACAGGGGGCTACTATGCGTATTGAAGTCACTATTGCTAAAACTTCACCACTACCCGCCGGCGCAATTGACGCGCTGGCAGGTGAACTCTCCCGCCGTATTCAGCACCATTTTCCGGATAACGAAGGTAACGTATCCGTGCGTTATGCTGGCGCAAACAATCTGTCGGTTATTGGTGCGAGCAAAGAAGACAAAGAACGTATCAGCGAGATCCTCCAGGAGACGTGGGAAAGCGCGGATGACTGGTTCATCAATGAATAAATAATGATATGCAGTGATGTTTGTTTGCCGGGTCGCCCCGGCTTTTTTATACACGCCATCTTTAAATCAATAGCGAATTCCTGCTGGCAAACTAATATTTTAATAATCAATTTCTGGTCATCTTTTAACCACAACACCAAAATAATTGTGCAACATGCTAAAAAAAAATGAATAACATGTTGGTTTCTTACTCAGATAACGCTGAAAACAAAAAAATTATGCGCTCCCCTCTTTAAATTTCCAATGAATACCCTTATTTATTGATATACTGAAGTTGCTTCAGAAAAAAACGCATTGAACCTCGAAAACCGTTGTCTAGTAACACGAATTAGGGGGCATGATGGAAAAGAATAATGAAGTCATTCAGACTCATCCGCTTGTAGGATGGGACATCAGCACCGTTGATAGCTACGATGCGCTGATGCTGCGTTTGCATTACCAGACCCCGAATCGTCCAGATCCGGATGGGACTGAAGTTGGGCAAACGCTCTGGTTAACCACTGATGTTGCCAGGCAATTTATTTCGATATTAGAAGCAGGAATCGCTAAAATTGAATCCGGCGATTACCAGGTAAATGAGTATCAGCGACATTAAACCTGATACATCCAACCATCAAAAGGCACCTTATCGGTGCCTTTCTTATTTCCAGGTTGAATATTCCGGGTCAGTTATTTACCCTGCTATACCTGTCATACTTCAAGTTGCATGTGCGTTGGCTTTCCTCGCTCACCCTGGTCACGTACTAATGTACGCTCCCAGGGATTCGCTGCGTTGCCGCGTGATTCGGCCTTACGGCCTCACCCCTTCGGGGCCAGCGCGAGCGCTGTTCAAAACGGCCGGGCCGTTTTGTCCTGCAACTCGAATTATTTAAGGTATACTATCGCGATTGCAGAGAGAAGCGGATGAAATACGACTTAATCATTATTGGCAGCGGTTCGGTAGGCGCCGCAGCCGGATACTATGCCACTCGCGCCGGTCTGAAGGTTCTGATGATCGATGCGCATATGCCCCCGCATCAGCAGGGCTGCCACCACGGCGACACTCGATTAATTCGTCATGCTTATGGCGAAGGCGAAAAATACGTTCCTCTGGTACTGCGGGCGCAGACATTGTGGGATGAACTGTCCACCCAAAATGAAGAACCGATTTTTGTTCGCTCTGGTGTAATCAACCTCGGCCCGGCAGATTCAACCTTCTTAGCGACCGCGGCACAAAGCGCAAAACAGTGGCAACTCAACGTTGAACAACTGGATGCTGCAGCCATCATGGCGCGCTGGCCGGAGATTCGCGTACCTGAAAACTATATCGGCCTGTTT
The DNA here is from genome assembly GCF_030336535.1 of Citrobacter sp. Ce006. Lineage (NCBI taxonomy): Bacteria > Pseudomonadati > Pseudomonadota > Gammaproteobacteria > Enterobacterales > Enterobacteriaceae > Citrobacter > Citrobacter sp. Ce006. The sequence continues at coordinate 38,620 of NZ_JAOWDO010000055.1, read as the reverse complement.
GAAGCCGAGTCAGGTTTTTTACGCAGTGAGTTAGCGATTAAAACCTGGATCCGTCTGGCGGAAGAAGCAGGCTGCGCGCAGCTATTTAAATGCCCGGTCAGCGCAATTCGTCACGGTGATGATGGCGTCACGGTAGAAACCGCCGACGGTGACTATCACGCGCGAAAAGTGGTGATCAGCGCCGGTACCTGGGTGCAGGCTTTAGTCCCCGAACTTCCGATACAGCCCGTGCGCAAGGTGTTCGCATGGTATCAGGCCGATGGACGTTACAGCGTCAAGAATAACTTCCCTGCCTTCACCGGAGAGCTGCCAAATGGCGATCAGTATTACGGTTTCCCGGCAGAAAACGATGAGCTAAAAATTGGCAAGCACAATGGTGGACAGGTAATTCATTCTACAGAAGAGCGTAAGCCGTTTGCCGCTGTTGCCAGCGATGGATCTGAAGCCTTCCCATTCCTGCGCACAATTCTGCCAGGCGTTGGTTGCTGTCTGCACGGTGCGTCCTGCACCTATGATAACTCACCGGATGAAGACTTTATTATTGATACTCTGCCGGAGCATGACAACACGCTAATCATAACCGGGTTGAGCGGACATGGCTTTAAGTTTGCCTCCGTGCTGGGAGAGATTGCGGCAAACTTCGCCCAGGACAAACAGTCTGACTTTGACCTGACCCCCTTCAGGCTAAGCCGTTTTAAGCGATAATAAATGATGGCCTCGTTGGTGAGGCCATTTTTAATGACAGGAATAACATCGATGCGCCGCATCTTTCACTATCTGGTTAATAATATTCGCGAGCATTTTATGCTCTACATTATTTTATGGTCGCTACTGGCAATTATGGATGTTATATATATTATGTTTTTTTGATCTCATTACGCTGACATTAATTGACATAAACTGATGTTAGTTGAATTTTCATTGCATTAAATTGAATAAGAAAAAAACCTACAAACCCCGAAAGCAGGCCTTGATACTCGCATTCCTCTCTAAATGCCTGATGATAACTTCACAAGTCAATCAATTATTTTGAGTTAACAATAAATATCAGCGCCATTGTTATTTATTAGTTGCATTAATGTCTTTTCCGCGCCATTTTCATTCACTTCTGAAATATCTAACGGTGTGCTTATGCAATTCAATAATAGTCCACAACGCTATGGCATAGTGTCTGCCGTATTACACTGGCTGACTGCGATTGTTGTATATGGCATGTTCGCGCTGGGTTTATGGATGGTCACGCTCAGCTACTACGACGGCTGGTATCACCAGGCCCCTGAACTGCATAAAAGCATCGGCGTTCTGCTTATGATGGGATTAGTCATCCGCGTCGTCTGGCGATTGCTCTCCCCTCCACCTCCTGCGCTGACAAATTATTCCCGTTTAACCCGCATCGCTGCGGCAGTGGGTCACCTCGCGCTATACACATTGCTCTTTTCTATTGTCATCAGTGGATATTTGATTTCCACCGCTGATGGCAAAGCGATAAGCGTATTTGGTTGGTTTGACATCCCAGCGACCCTTGCCAATGCGGGCGCTCAGGCCGACCTCGCAGGTAGCCTGCACCTGTGGCTTGCATGGTCCGTGGTGGTTTTATCGCTTCTGCACGGACTGATGGCCCTGAAACATCACTTTATCGATCACGACGATACCCTCAATCGCATGTTGGGAAAATCGTCATCTGACAATGGAGCTTAAAATGAAAAAAAACCTGCCTGGACTGACACTCGCCGCTTTGTTATTCACCGCTGGCTCGGCCGTGGCGGCAGATTACAAGATTGACAAGGAAGGACAGCATGCCTTTGTTAATTTCCGTATCCAGCATCTGGGTTACAGCTGGCTGTACGGCACCTTTAAAGATTTCGACGGTACATTTACCTTTGATGAGAAAAATCCCGCAGCCGATAAGGTCAACGTGACCATCAACACCAACAGCGTTGACACCAATCACGCTGAACGCGACAAGCACCTGCGCAGCGCAGATTTCCTTAACGTGGCCAAATTCCCACAGGCGACGTTTAGCTCCACCAGCGTGAAAAAAGAAGGGAACGATCTGGATATCACCGGTAATCTGACCCTGAACGGCGTCACTAAGCCGGTTACGCTGGACGCGAAGCTGATAGGTCAGGGCGGCGATCCGTGGGGCGGTACGCGCGCTGGTTTTGAAGCACAAGGGAAAATTAAACTGAAGGACTTCAACATCACCACCGATCTCGGTCCGGCGTCACAGGAAGTGGATCTGATAATCTCAGTGGAAGGTGTCCAGCAGAAGTAAAACATGAGTTGCCGGATGAGGTCTTACCCCTCAGCCGGCATCATTTTATTGCGTGGGATCCGGAATGCCCAGCTTGGTATTCAGGCGACCGCGGGATTTATTAAAGATTTTGTTGCCATTTTCGCGGCCAGCGCGACGACGACGTTGCTCTTCTTCCGGCAACTCACTCTCTTCGCTGCACAACTCGCTACAGCAGCCGTTATACTTCTGCGCGCAGGCCGGGCACTGGATAAACAACAGATGGCAGCCATCATTTTTGCAATTGGTATGGCTGTCGCACGCCGTTCCGCATTGATGGCAATGCGCAATGACATCTTCAGAAATTCTTTCGCCCATACGCTCGTCAAAAACGAAGTTTTTACCGACAAAACGTACCGGAAGTCCCTGTTCACGCGCCTTGCGGGCATATTCAATAATACCGCCTTCGATGTGCCAGACTTTGCTAAATCCGTTGTGTTTCATCCAGGCGCTGGCTTTCTCACAACGGATCCCGCCCGTGCAATACATAACGATTTTTTTATCTTTATGCGCCTGCATCATTTCAACCGCTTTCGGTAACTGATCGCGGAACGTGTCTGCCGGAATTTCCAGTGCATTCTCGAAATGGCCCACTTCATATTCATAGTGGTTGCGCATATCAATGAATACCGCGTCAGGATCGTCCAGCATGGCGTTTACTTCTGCCGCCTTCAGGTAATCCCCCACGTTGCTGGCGTCAAATTGCGGATCGTCAATCCCATCCGCCACGATGCGTTCACGTACTTTCATACGCAGCACCCAGAACGATTTACCGTCATCATCCAGCGCGATATTCAGACGCAATCCGTTTAATGCGGGATCAAACGCATAAAGCTGCTGGCGAAATGTCTCGACGTTGCTTTGCGGTACGCTGATTTGTGCGTTGATTCCTTCATGAGCAAGATAGACGCGCCCGAAGACGTTCAATGCGGTGAACATCTGGTACAGTGCATCACGTGTGTGCTGAGGGTGGGTAATAGTGAAATATTTATAGAATGAGATCGTCGTGCGCGGCTCAGTCTCGGCCAGCATTTTGGCTTTGAGGGCGTCGTTCGAAATGCGGTTGTGTAACACTGGCATGGTGTACGTATCCTGCAAATTGGAAGTAAATGGAAATCGGCGGCATCATAAAGCAAACATCGCCAATTTACATCCACACATTTTGCGCTACATTTCTTACTTCAATATAAACGCGCGACAACAATTGTTGGTTTAATCACCGTTCTCCCGTCACAAATTTTTGAAATGCACGAAAAAATGCGACAATACAGGGAATTGGTCGTTTGAAGACAGGATAGACATGACGAATTTACCCAAGTTTTCGGCTGCGTTACTGCATCCACGTTATTGGTTAACCTGGCTGGGCATTGGCATCCTTTGGTTAATCGTGCAGTTACCCTACCCGATTCTTTATAAGTTGGGCTGCGCATTAGGTCGCCTGGCGTTACGTTTGATGAAACGTCGGGTAAAAATTGTATCCCGCAATCTGGAACTGTGCTTTCCGCAGATGAGCGAGCAGGAACGCCAGCAGATGATCGTCAAAAACTTTGAGTCCGTTGGCATGGGCGTGATGGAAACCGGAATGGCCTGGTTTTGGTCCGACAAGCGTATTTCACGCTGGACGGAAGTTATCGGGATGGAGCATATCCGCGACGTTCAGGCACAAAAGCGGGGAATTTTGTTGGTGGGTCTGCACTTTTTGACCCTTGAACTGGGTGCGCGTCAGTTTGGTTTGCAGGAGCCAGGTATTGGTGTGTATCGCCCTAACGACAACCCGCTGCTCGACTGGCTACAAACCTGGGGCCGTATGCGTTCGAATAAATCAATGCTCGACCGTAAAGACCTGAAAGGAATGATTAAAGCGTTGAAAAAAGGCGAAGTGGTCTGGTATGCGCCGGATCATGACTACGGTCCTCGCGCCAGCGTGTTCGTACCGCTTTTTGCTGTTGAACAAGCCGCAACGACCTCCGGGACCTGGATGCTTTCGCGTATGTCCAATGCCTGTCTGGTCCCGTTTGTTCCTCGCCGCAAGCCTGACGGTAAAGGGTATCAATTGATTATGCTGCCTCCGGAGTGTTCTCCGCCGTTAGACGACGCGGAAACTACGGCTGCGTGGATGAATAAGATTGTTGAGCAATGCATCATGATGGCTCCTGAGCAGTACATGTGGCTGCACCGTCGCTTCAAGACGCGCCCCGAAGGCTCCCCTTCCCTGTATTAAATCGCTGTTGCAGCCCTGAGGGCTGCAACACTTTCCCTGCCCGCTTTAGGTTTAACTGCTATCCGCATTGCAGCAACTATCAACCAGGCGCATAATTAGTCTGCTTACTTATATTCAATCGATAGCGCAAACAGCGCGTCACACTGCGGAACGCTATGTCACCCTCAGATGCTCCCATAAACTGGAAACGCAACCTCACCGTTGCCTGGCTGGGTTGTTTTTTAACCGGCGCAGCATTTAGCCTGGTTATGCCCTTTTTGCCGCTCTATGTCGAGAGTCTGGGCGTCACGGGTCATAGCGCCCTGAACATGTGGTCAGGCCTGGTCTTCAGCATCACGTTTCTCTTTTCCGCCATCGCCTCTCCTTTCTGGGGTGGCCTTGCCGATCGCAAAGGGCGAAAAATCATGCTGCTGCGTTCCGCGTTGGGCATGGCTATTGTGATGCTGCTGATGGGCCTGGCGCAAAATATCTGGCAGTTCTTGATCCTGCGCGCCCTGTTAGGTCTTCTCGGCGGTTTCATTCCCAACGCTAATGCGCTGATCGCTACCCAGGTTCCGCGCAACAAAAGCGGCTGGGCGCTGGGTACGCTCTCAACCGGAGGCGTCAGCGGCGCGCTGCTCGGACCGTTAGCCGGCGGGCTGCTCGCGGATCAGTACGGTTTACGCCCGGTATTTTTCATCACTGCCAGCGTGCTGCTGGTCTGTTTTATCCTGACGCTATTTTTTATCCGCGAGCGTTTCCAGGCGGTAAGCAAGAAAGAGATGCTGCACATTCGCGAAGTGGTAACCTCTTTAAAGAACCCAAAACTGGTGCTGAGCCTGTTTGTCACTACGCTTATCATTCAGGTAGCAACCGGCTCTATTGCACCCATTCTGACGCTGTACGTTCGCGAGCTGGCTGGTAACGTCAGTAACATCGCTTTTATCAGCGGGATGATTGCCTCCGTTCCGGGTGTCGCTGCGTTAATAAGCGCCCCAAGGCTTGGTAAACTCGGTGATCGAATTGGCCCGGAGAAGATCCTGATTGTGGCTCTGGTCATCTCCGTGCTGTTACTTATTCCAATGTCATTCGTACAGACGCCCTGGCAATTGGGGGTTCTGCGCTTTTTATTGGGTGCCGCCGATGGGGCTTTGCTCCCGGCGGTACAAACGCTGCTGGTCTATAACTCAACGAATCAGATCGCCGGGCGGATTTTCAGTTATAACCAGTCATTTCGCGACATCGGCAACGTAACAGGACCATTAATGGGGGCGGCGATATCTGCCAACTATGGTTTTCGCGCCGTCTTCTGTGTGACCGCGGGCGTCGTACTATTTAACGCCCTCTATTCATGGAATAGCCTGCGCCGTCGCCGGAGTCCTGAGGCCGCAGGATGATTTGAGTGTATTTATCTTCTCAGAATCGAATGATATTTTTCACCCGACACTCATTTAAGTCTTAATTGTAATAGTAACATACCTTATTCCTGCCAGTATTTTTGGCCTCATACAGCGCAGCATCTGCATATGAAACGACTTTGTCCGCTGATTCATCAGCAGTTTTGCTACAATATACGCCAATACTTATCGTCATTTTTTCTTTCAACTCATACGCATTTGGTATTGCCGTACCATTCTCAATATTCCGTCTAATCCGTTCCGCTATCACAATAGCTTCATCTTTATCGTTACACTTAAGCAGGATCGCAAATTCTTCGCCACCTACCCTTGCAAAAATATCCGTATCCCTAATTGATTTATTGATAATATTGACAACACTGATTATTACTCTGTCACCTTCCTGATGACCGTAGGTATCGTTAATCCGTTTAAATTTATCAATATCCAACACCATTACACTCACTACGCCTTTTGCTAACGCTGATTTTAATGACCTGTAGAACAGTTTACGGTTATATATTTTCGTCATTGCGTCTTTAATAGCTGAATCCGTTTCTTTTTTCAGGATAATGAAGGTGTTGTACATAAGTATTGATATTATACACAGGGTACTTATCACCTCAATGCCCCTGCTGACATACCAAATATACATGCTGTATTCATCCAGACTCAGAAGTAGTACGTTGGTTAATATTCCCGAGCAACACAGCAACCCTATGCTTTTCCACAATATATTTTTCATTCTGGTTTTAATGATTAAATACAACAGAACCAGACTCCAGGACACAATAAGTGAATAAATATACCCAATATGCCAGTGCACCGTGACATTATCAGGTTTCAGGCTTGTGATCTCGATTGTAAAATTAGGGTTGTAACTGGCCAGAATGTGCGCCACAACAGCGATTACCAGCATGATTAAAAAAGCCAGAACGATATAGCAAGGTTCTCTTTCGTTGGTTTCAATAACTGTCGAAGTTTCTTTGTAAGACTTTAAAGATATGAATAACAATGCTATAAAACTGACCTGTCGAAAATAATAGAATATAGCAATATCGTTTGTTCTTTTTTCGATCGAAACATTGTCATTAATCAAATTTTGAACGATGTAGATAGTCTCAGCAAAAAAAACATCATTCCCAAGAAATGCCATTCCTAGTATCATTAAGCAGGTGAGATCTTTTCTACAAAGATACTGGAACAACATAAACAGGAAAATTATTCCGTATAAAAAGAATAGGCCTACAATTATAATTAAATATACTGTTTGCGGTACACTCTGTATTGTTAATTTAAATTGTGTAAGACACACCCCCCCTAGAATATAACCAGCCAAACAGACTACATAGAAAGCCATCAACCTTCCATTATTTGAATTACTGTTATCCATAACAACCTTAGGAGAATTCTTAATTCTGCATTTTATATATTAAAGCATTAATTTTTGCAAACATTATAACAGCACAAGTTCAATGATATTGATTCATTCCCAAATTAATGATTTTATATAGATTTATAACATCTGGTATTAATCATCTATTATTATGTATGCTTTTGAAACGCTCATCAAAGCTTTAACAAAGTCCATACACTAAGGATACCTTAGCATTACCATTGATGCTTGCTGGTTTATTGTTTTTCAATAATTGCATATGCAATACTCCTGACCGTAAAATTAATTTTCTCCTTTGATTTAAGAGTGTTATAAAAAATTCAGTGCATGACTGCCTGCAGGAATCCACACAAAACCTTAGCAAAAGCCTGTTGGTGATAAAGGTTTTCTTATATGACGTCCGCTTTTATTTTTTTGATTTTCATTACTACATTGCAAACCACATACATTACTATTTTTTCTTGATTTTTTTTCCTGATATTACGTCGGCTTCAGTATCTGCCAATGTAAATTTTTGCATAAACTACCGAGATTACTTTTATCCAGCTTCATAGACATTGCAGGCGGTGATCATCTGATTGAGTTAGCCACGCTGCCAACGGGTTTGACGCTCTGCGAATCGCCGTCTATAGATTGAATCATCACCCTTTATTGTTCGCCTTAGGAGAAGGAATATGGCAAAGAATGACATGAATTTTTATGCCACGCTGGAAGAGGCTATTGATGCGGCTCGGGAAGTGTTTCTCGCTGATAACCCTGACCTTGAGTCAGACGACGCCAGCGTTCAACAGCTAAGCGTCCAAAAATACGTGCTACAGGATGGTGACATTATGTGGCAGGCGGAATTCTTTGCTGACGAGGATGATGTAGATGGTGAATGCCTGCCAATGTTGAGTGGCGAAGCCGCGCAAAGTGTTTTTGATGGTGACTACGATGAAATTGAGATTCGTCAGGAGTGGCAGGAAGAAAACACGCTTCACGAATGGGATGAAGGTGAATTCCAGTTGGAGCCTCCCCTGGATACCGAAGAAGGTCAGACCGCAGCCGATGAATGGGACGAGCGATAGTTATTCGTAAGGTCCATGGTGAATGTCGAGCGGTAGCAGCAGCGTATCAAATACCAGCGAAAATGGCAGGTCGAGGATGGTGACGTAACGCCACGCGGAGTCGCGTACGTCCCATTGCACACCAGGATAGTATTGGTTTCCGTGCCCTTGTCCTGGGATAGTTCGGCTAATAATGCTGCCGCATCCGCTCAAGAAGATCACCATAATTCCCACGGCTACTATTCGCACCTGATATCTCCCGCCTCTTTTATTCAGTATAAAAAAATACCGGCACCAGGCCGGTATTTTCACATTACATAACGCTTATTTTTTCCTGAGTGCCAGCGGATTCAGGGTCAGCCCCTGATAGTAATTCACCCATGAAGAATACTTATCAGGTGAATTCCAGACGCGATAGTGCAAACGCGCCATCGTCACCGGATCGCTCAACAGCACCAGGCGGCGGTCACGGTTTAGTTTCTCCGGCGTTTCATTCAGCGCCTGCTCCACATGGCGGTCGCGGGCAATCTCAAGTACGTTACTCGCACGGTGACGCGCAGTCGCCATTGCCGTTGCCAGTGCGTTAAATGACGGGTTAAACACCGCATGCATAAAACCGTCGTCCAGCGTACGCTTGCGGTTCATCACCAGATAGGTATCCGTATCCACCAGCACCTGCGGCGGAGAATACTCCTCCGGGATCAGGAACAGCTTCCAGCGCTTGGTACGTAACCCAACCGTAGAACGGCTGGAAATAACGGACACAAACGGCGACAGGATCAGCGAGAAGACAATCGGCGCCAGCCAGAACAGGAAACGCAGATCCAGCCAGGCCATACCCACCGCCCACACCAGCCCCAGCAGCAACTGAGACCCGTGACGCATAAACGCTTCACCCCACGGGGTCGAATCGTCATCACGCTGCGGCGAATTCCACACCACTTCCCAACCGAGGAAAGCACTCACGACGAAGACGGTATGGAACAGCATACGCACCGGCGCCAGCAGGACGGAGAACAAAACCTCCAGCAGCAGCGACAGCGTAACGCGGATAAACCCACCGTACTCTTTCGTTCCTTTACACCAGATGAGCAAAATACTCAGCAACTTCGGCAGGAACAGCAGGACCATCGTTGAGGCAAACAGCGCGATTGCCAGTTCAGGTCGCCATTGCGGCCATACCGGGAATAGCTGACGCGGTTGCAGGAAGTACTGCGGTTCAGTCAACGCATGCACCACCTGCAATGCGGTCGACAACGCGAGGAACATAAACCAGAGTGGTGCCGACAGATAGGACATAACGCCAGTCAGGAACACCGCGCGGTGAACCGGGTGCATCCCCTTCACCAGGAACAGACGGAAGTTCATCAGGTTGCCATGACACCAGCGACGGTCACGCTTGAGTTCATCCAGCAGGTTCGGCGGCAGCTCTTCATAAGAGCCCGGCAGATCGTAGGCAATCCACACGCCCCAACCAGCACGACGCATCAATGCCGCTTCCACGAAGTCATGGGAGAGGATCGAGCCCGCAAATGAGCCTTCGCCCGGTAACGGCGCGAGTGCGCAGTGCTCGATAAACGGCTTCACGCGAATAATCGCGTTATGACCCCAGTAGTGCGATTCACCCAATTGCCAGAAGTGAAGCCCGGCGGTAAACAGCGGTCCATAAACACGGGTCGCAAACTGCTGGCAGCGTGCATACAGTGTATCCATACCGGAAGCCTTCGGTGAAGACTGAATAATCCCGGCATTTGGATTCGCTTCCATCAGGCGCACCAGCCCGCTCAGACAGTCGCCGCTCATCACGGAGTCCGCGTCCAGCACGACCATGTAGCTGTACTGATTTCCCCAGCGGCGGCAGAAGTCATCAATGTTGCCGCTTTTACGCTTCACACGACGACGACGACGGCGATAGAAAATCTGCCCTTCGCCCTGCACTTCGGCAATCAGCTCCATCCATGCTTTTTGTTCTGCCACGCAGATATCAGGATTGTAGCTGTCGCTCAGGATATAAACATCGAAATGCTCAGCGTTGCCCGTTGCTTTGACCGATTCCCACGTGGCGCGAAGTCCCGCAAATACGCGGTCTACGTCCTCGTTACAGATAGGCATAATCAATGCCGTACGATGTTCGGGATTCAGCGGTTCGTCACCAACCGTTGAGGCGGAGATGCTGTACTTATCTCGCCCAATCAGCAGTTGCAGGAAGCCCATCAGCGCGGTCCAGAATCCCGCTGATACCCAACAGAAAAGCACGGCGAACAAAATCAGAATGCCGGTCTGGAGCATGTAGGGCAGCAGTTGCATAAAGGAGACCCACAAATCCTGCCCCATCATGTCTACAGGATTAATGAATGCCCACCCCTGATACGGAAGGATCGTCTTCATATACCAGGTTGCTACGACCGTTTGCGCCAGAGTTAAGATCAACAGCGTATAGCGGCGAATGGTGCCTACGGTACGCCATTTTTGCTCACTCTCTTGTTCTTCTTTCGTCAACCGAGAAAGATAACGCGGAGTCACATCGCGCCCACGCAGACGATCCCAAAAACGGCCAACCGGGTTGGTACGCCAGGGATCGGGGAACATAGAGGTACGCGTTGCTTTTGGCATCGCCTGCAGTTGATCGCGGCCCTCATCATCCTTAACCAACTGCTCTTTAGCCAGAGAATCCGGCCATGCTTGCTCAAGGCGAGCTTTTACAGAACCCTGCGGTGAATCATCTTCGCGCGAGTAAGTACGATGCTCGGCATCCAGCGCCTGATGAACGGCGCGGATGTCAGTTTTCGGCAGTGCCGCTTTTTCGATATCCGAAAGCGGCATTGCGTCAATATACTCAGTTGTCTTATTCATTGGCAGGTAACTGGTAGCTCCAGGTTTCACTCAGCGTCTGATCGGCATTGACCAAGGCAGCACGCATTTCAGTGGTTTTCTTCACGTCTTTCACTTTCACGCGCAGCATCAAACGCCAACCTTTAGATACCGGATTGTAGCGCACGGTGCTTTCAACGATTTCGCCGTTGTCGCCAATACTGGTTTGTGCGGTAACCGGGGTATCCTGCGGCAGCTTTTTCATATCTGTGCCGGTAAAGTCCACCACAAACGCGATGGTACCGTCAGGCTGACGAATCAGGTTGGACTGTTTTACATCACCGGTAGAACGACGAGTCTGCTGTACCCAGGCGCTATCAGGCGCATGAAGCTTGTCTTCATCACGCGTGAACGTCAGTGTGTACTTGAAGTTCATCTCTTTGCCGGCTTCTGGCAGTTGATCCGGCGTCCAGTACGCAACGATGTTATCGTTAGTTTCATCGTTAGTTGGGATTTCAACTAACTCAATCTTACCTTTACCCCAGTCACCTTTTGGCGTGATCCAGGCGCTTGGGCGCAGATCGTATCGATCGTCGATATCTTCAAAACGAGAGAACTGACGGCCACGCTGCAGCAGGCCGAAACCTTGCGGGTTTTCCATGGCGAAGCTGCTGACCGCCAGATGTTTCGGGTTATTCAGCGGGCGCCAAATCCACTCGCCGTTGCCAGCGTGGATGGACAAACCGTTAGAATCATGCAGTTCCGGACGATAGTTAGTCGCCGGAGAAGGCTGGTTTGGTCCGTACAGGAACATACTGGTTAACGGTGCTACGCCCAACTTGCCTACTTTGTCACGCAGATAAACTTTGGACTGAACATCAACTACCGTGTCACGGCCAGGAATGATGACAAAGCGATACGCTCCGGTTGCACGCGGAGAATCCAGCAAGGCATAAATGGTCAAACGTTTATCAGTTGGTTTCGGACGCTCGATCCAAAACTCACGGAAGCGGGGAAACTCTTCGCCAGAAGGCAGAGCGGTATCAATCGCGAGACCGCGCGCAGACAGACCGTAGACCTGGCCTGCACCCAGAACACGGAAATAGCTGGCACCGAGCATGCTGACGATTTCGTCGTTTTTATCTTTGCTGTTGATCGGATACAGCACTTTGAACCCGGCGAAACCGAGATCTTTTACCGTGTCTTTATCATGCTGAACATCGCCAAAATTAAAATAATCCGGGCTGTATTTGATTCTTTTCACCGCGGTGGCGGTAACTTCGTTGATTTTGACCGGCGTGTCGAAGTACATACCCTGGTGGTAGAACTCGAGCTTAAATGGGGTCTTGAGATTGCTCCAGTAGGCTTTATCGCGGTTAAACTGGATCTGCTGATAATCCGCATATTTCATGTCGCGGAAAACGGAGGGCAAGTTACTTTTTGGCGCCTCATAGCCTTTACCGGCTAAGGATTGAGCTTGTTTTGCAACATCATCAATGCTGAACGCCCAGCTCGATGATGTGTACAGCGTTAACATAACTGCTGCACCCAACCAACGCATTTTCATCATTTGTAGTTTATGTTTCATAATTAGTAAGCACTTCCCCCTTTGTGTGCTTATATTGATCCGATCCATTTTAATGGATAATCGGGTATTCCGACAACTGAATCCCTGTATTGTTCGCGCGCTGGCTCATGGTTTAATCAGGTTCAACTACCTGTTTTCACTTTGCGTGCTTATCCTGGAGACAGGTTGTTGGACTTCGTGTAGGGTTGCCCTCGAATGTAACCATTATTCGTCTTAGGGATAAGACGAAAAGTCTGAGAATACATAACTGTCTATGAGCTCTGTATCACCACCACGCGAATATTTTCTTGATTCCATCCGTGCCTGGCTAATGTTGTTAGGGATCCCATTCCATATTTCATTGATTTACTCGACCCACACCTGGCACGTGAACAGCGCGGAACCGTCGTGGTGGTTGACTCTGTTTAACGACTTTATCCATGCTTTTCGCATGCAGGTCTTCTTTGTCATTTCAGGTTATTTTTCCTACATGCTGTTTTTGCGCTATCCCTTAAAGCGCTGGTGGAAGGTGCGTGTAGAACGCGTGGGGATCCCAATGCTCACCGCCATTCCATTGCTTACGCTGCCGCAATTTATCATGCTGCAATATGTAAAGGGAAAAGCAGACAGTTGGCATACTCTCAGCGGTTACGATAAGTACAATGCGCTGGCCTGGGAGCTGATTTCCCATCTGTGGTTTCTACTGGTTCTGGTGGTGTTAACGACCGTGAGCATGTGGGTGTTCACCCTGATGAAAAACAGGCTTACGCAAAGCGATTCCGCCAGCGCGCCTGCGGTGTCAATGGCTAAATTAACGCTGATTTTTATCTTGTTGGGTGTCGGCTATGCCGCCGTCAGAAGGACGATTTTCATCCTTTACCCTTCGATTCTCAGCGATGGCATGTTCAATTTTATCGTTATGCAAACGCTGTTCTATGTGCCTTTCTTTATGCTCGGCGCACTGGCGTTTATCAACCCGAATCTGAAGGCGTTGTTTACCACGCCGTCGCGCGGTTGCACCCTGGGCGCTGCATTCGCATTTGTTGCATACCTGCTCAATCAGCGTTACGGCAATGGTGATGCCTGGATGTATGAAACCGAATATGTCATTACCATGGTCATGGGACTGTGGATGGTGAACGTCGTCTTTTCGTTGGGTCACCGTTTGCTTAATTTCCAGTCGGCCCGCGTGACTTATTTTGTCAACGCGTCGCTGTTTATCTATCTGGTGCACCACCCGTTAACGCTGTTTTTTGGCGCTTACATCACACCGCATATCTCGTCGAATCTGCTGGGTTTTCTTTGCGGTTTGCTGTTTGTGGTTGGGATTGCGGTCATACTGTACGAAATCCATTTACGTATACCGGTGCTGAAGTTTCTCTTCTCGGGTAAACCGCCCGTGAAGCAGGATAAAAACAAGGCCGTGGCAGGCTAGATTTTCTCGCATTCATCGTGTGGCTCAAAGCAGCCACTCAATGGGTAACACGGATGCCAGCTTTACCAGAACCCGCTTCCAGAATCCTGTGGCGGGTTCTTTTTTTAATACCTGTTCACTGCCGGCAAGTCGGTCAACCCAATTAATTCTTCCCCAACGATCAAGACGCAGCTGCCAGGCCATATCACGCTGGCTTTGCATAAACCGTTTATGAATCAATCCGGCCAGCACTTCACTTTCAATCACAAATCCCATTTCCGTATTGAGTAGCGTCGAACGGGGATCAAAATTAAGCGAGCCGATAAACACTTTTCGATCGTCAATACTGAACGTTTTCGCATGCAGGCTGGAGCCTGAATTACCTGTTAATCCACGATCGTGAACGACCGAAACGCGATCGCGGGTCGGTTTAAGTTCGTACAATTCTACACCGTAGCGCAGCAGTTTTTTTCGCCAGCGCGCATAGCCAGCATGGACGATCGCCACATCATTCGCCGCCAGTGAATTGGTTAAAATAGCAATCTTGACGCCTTTTCTTACCAGTCTCAGGAGCTGCGCCACGCCGGCGCGAGTCGGCACAAAGTAGGCAGAAATAATATCAATACGTTCGGTTGGCGAGCCCATCACGTCAAACAAACGCTGCGGTAATAGCGAGTGGCGCGGCGCTTTCCCTTCTCCTTTTGCAGGATCATCGCTCAGCAAACGTGTTTTCGCCCAAATCAGCGGCAGCGAACGTTGATCGACACTGGACATAAACTGGCTGGTTTCCAGCTTATGCAGATAGCGACGGGTAATATCATCGTTATACCAGGATTCAGGTAGCTCGATACGTTGCACAGAATCTGACTCAGACATCTCAAGCACGTTTTGCAACGTTGAAACCGAGCGGCAGTGCCAATAACGCTCAAAATCATCCGCAACATCTTTGACAACCGGTCCGATAGCCATGACGTCCAGGTCGGAAAACAGCGGTTGTTCACCCGCGCCAAAATAAGCATCGCCAATATTACGTCCACCAACGAGAGTCACGACACCGTCAGCGGTAAAACTTTTATTGTGCATGCGCCGATTAAGCCGGGCAAAATCGGTTAAATAGCCCAGCGCGCGCAGAATGCGAAAGGAAAAGGGATTAAAAAGGCGAACTTCAATATTAGGGTGATTGTCCAGCAGACGCAGCGTGTCATCCAGACCTGGCGTGTTGTTATCATCCAGCAACAAACGCACCCGGACGCCCCGCTTCGCCGCAGCCAGCAAAACGGAAAATAGCAATAGCCCGGACATGTCGTTTTCCCAGATGTAATACTGCACATCAAGGGTACGTTCCGCCATTTCCGTTAACCGATAGCGAGCTGCAAACGCATCGAGGCTATCATCCAACGCAAGAATGCCGCATTCTCCCGGGTGGTTTTCGCAAAGTGGCGTGATGGCGCGCTCAAGTCGGGTCATATCAGTCCGTGTTATCATCGCCTTGTTGTGTTAGCAACCTCTTATAAAGTTGAGCGTTTTCTTCATCAAAGCACACGAAGTATATCTGATCAGGAAGTGCGCGGCGGGTAATAAATTTCAACACCGTTTTTACCGCTATTTCTGCCGCTGCGGCGCGGGGATAGCCATAAGCCCCGGTGCTGATCGCCGGAAAAGCAATGGATTGATACCCATTAGCCAGGGCCAGTTGCAGCGTGTTTAAGTAAGCTTCCTCGAGTCGTTCGGCCTCATGATGACCTCCACCTTGCCAGACAGGTCCTACGGTGTGGATGACCGCTTTTGCCGGAAGGTCCCCCGCCAGAGTGATAACCGCATGCCCCGTCGGACATTCTCCTTGTTGCTGGATTACCTGTTTGCAGGCTGCCAATAATGCGGGTCCGGCAGCGCGATGGATCGCGCCATCAACGCCACCGCCGCCCAGTAGTGATGAATTGGCCGCGTTGACAATCACATCAACAGCGACCGTCGTAATATCGCCATGTAACACATGAACACGCGATTGCATAAGTACCCCCTGACAAAACACTATTCGTTAAGTGTACAGCAGGGTTTTCCTTGAAATCTCACTTTTTAACCGCAAGTGTGCATATCTACGCCACAGCGACTCATTTATATTCAATATTAAGAATTGCCATGTTTTTTTGTTCATTGAGGTAGTGCATTTTGACTGTGGCAATTTGTTGCACGTTCTGAGAGGTTGTCGCGAGCTGTTGTTGATTGTAGAGGCTATTCCGGGTAGTGCCGTCACGCATACATGATAATTCAATTTGCTGCTGCTGGGTGTTCACGTCGCAAGGCGATTCAACGATTGCACCGCGAAAATGAATAACCCCGCCGGTTGTGATTTGCTGCGCCATTGTGGGGAGAGTCAAAAGAGAAAAAGTACACAAACTGGCACTTAAAATACGCTTTAATAATGTACACATAAGGGTTCCTCAATGATTAGCCATCCTTGAGGGATCGAAATGATCCTTCACCGCTGCGATTAACGATCAAATACAAACGTTCACACGTTTCTATATTCATAGAACAGCACCGCATTCCCAGCCACACCCTTAATGCAAATAAAGCAAAAAATTATGGATGACTGTTTGAGTCAGGCCATTGTTGTGATAGATGCAGAGACTGCCCATCTGAAACGGTAACGATAATTTTGACCGAATCCTCAGGTGAAATATTAAAGCTCAGTTTGGTTAATTCAATCGGCCGATTAGCAGGGACCGAAAGGCTTGTTTTCTGCTGCGATTGGCTTTGTCCCCCCTGCCCTTTGCGTACGGCAAGGACCTGAACCTCACATACGCAAGGCTGGGTTAACGTCACCTGAGGAATAATGGTGTACATATCACCTTGCTGAGTTGTATTAAATGTTATTTGATTTGCCAGCGCGGCAATGAGTAATAACGTATGCATCTTATTCTCCCGAAAAAAAAACAGGGCTCACGCCCTGTTTATTATCAGTCATAAAACTGAATTAGTGTTGGTTAGCTGTGGCGTTGTTGCCAAATCCAACCTGGCGGATCAGAACGTTGGAGTCAGACGCAGTCTGATTAACCAGCGCACCGTTACGGCCACCGAACTGGGTTACACTAATATCAGCATTTTTAGCATTCCACTGATCGATAGTAGCGCTGTTCTGGAAGCCAGTCTGTTTCAGGTTAATGGTACTGTCATCAGCGCCCTGACCCACTACAGCCCCGTTGCCACGCCCGTTTTGTGTGATGGTGACATCTGATTTACGTGCATCACTTTGCAGAGCATTCGCTACGTTGCCAGTCCCATATTGGTAGATACTCATTGAAGAGTCCGGGCCATAGTTACTACCGCCACCATGATGATTGCCGCCCCATTGCGGAACAACACCAGCCAGAGCACTGCCAGAAACTACGATTGCTGCGAATGCTGCCACTTTTAAAAGTTTCATGGTAAACCCCCATCGGATTGATTTAAACGTCGTTAATGGATTAGCGTTGAGTAACGCGAATTGCCATTTGCGACTGTCTCTGCACCACAACTGCTGTTTTTTGTGTACCGTACTGAGTAATATTGGCTTTATTACCAGAGCCTTTCTGGATAATCACCGCCGTATTACCGTATGACCCTTGTTTAATACTCGCATCATTGGAACTACCCGTTTGATCAATATATGCAAAGTTATATGATCCCGTCTGGTCTGTTTTCGCTCGGTTACCAGAACCTTCTTGCGAAATAACCGACAATAACTTCGAGCCCCCCTGGCGAATATTTGCACTGTTCGCAGTGCCAACCTGACCAATAATGGCTGCCTGATTAAATGAAGACTTACTTAATTCATTTACCGCAAAGTTATATTCTGAATTAGCCAAGTCATAACTTGTTGCGGATGCAATCCCAGGCACACCCAGCATTGTAAACATCATAAATAACAACTTGTTTTTCATGTTGTCACCCTGGACCTGGTCGTACATAAGGTTAAATTATTTACCACTCAAATTGTTGTTAACGTGACTTACATTTGTTAACGCCACGTTACGATGAAGAGTATGTCCGTTGAAACATTTTAAATAACTCACCCGCCAGTTGTATTTTTATATCCAGATTCACACCAAAGTACTAATTAACAGCAGAGAACACCATTACTTCGCTGTTTTTTATTTCTTCTGTAACCTGAAGATTGAATTTCTATGCAGTAACAAAAAAACGCCTCTCCCGCGTTTTCTGGGCCTTGCAGATGGTTCCGGGATAGTGCTCGGTACAAGTCGTGACAAGCATCATTTTTTTCTATCTAAAATTGTTCAACTTAAAGTGAGACAAAAAGATCAGAATTCATTAGAAATCTAAAACCATCTAATTATAGTTTTAACCATTAAAAATCAACAACATATTATAATTTGTATGATTTTTTAAATCTATGCAATAACGCTAAAATGTACAACTTTACTATCAAATCTAAACTACACAAAAACCCAAAAATCACAATTTAATATATAAATTTACATCCAGTTACATGTTTAACACTTGCTTTAAGATTTGTAATAGCTAGATTGAAATCAGTTGAAGTCCATTTGTTTTAATATTTTCACCCCATTGGGTCGATATTTTATTTCTACACAGCAGTGCAACATCTGTCAGTACTTCTGGTGCCTCTATTTTAGTAGAGACAGCTGTCAGGTGTGCGACTAAAAAGTGGAGTTTCATCATGTTTAATGAAGTCCATAGTATTCATGGTCATACATTATTGTTGATCACTAAACCATCCCTGCAGGCAACTGCGTTATTACAGCATTTAAAGCAGTCGCTGGCGTTAACCGGAAAACTACATAATATTCAACGTTCTCTGGATGATATTTCCTCCAGCTGCATTGTTTTACTGGATATGATGGAGGCAGATAAAAAACTGATCCATTACTGGCAAGATAATTTGAGCAGAAAAAACAACAATATAAAGACTTTATTGTTGAATACCCCAGATGATTATCCTTACCGGGATATTGAAAACTGGCCGCACATCAATGGCGTATTCTACGCAACTGAAGATGAACAGCGTGTAGTCAGCGGATTGCAAGGGGTGTTGCGTGGCGAATGCTACTTCTCGCAAAAGCTAGCCAGCTACCTAATCACGCATTCCGGGAACTACCGCTATAACAGCACGGAGTCGGCATTACTTACTCACCGTGAAAAAGAGATCCTTAATAAACTGCGTATCGGTGCCTCAAATATTGAAATCGCACGTTCACTATTTATTAGTGAAAATACGGTGAAAACACATCTTTATAATCTTTTCAAAAAGATAGCTGTCAAAAATCGTACGCAGGCGGTCTCGTGGGCCAATGATAACCTCAGGCGATAAAGCCATGAAACGCTATTTGACCTGGATTGTGGCAGCAAATTTGCTCTTTGCTGCCGGGAATCTACACGCGGCTGTAGAGGTGGAGGTTCCCGGACTGTTAACTGACCACACGGTCTCTTCCATTGGCCATGATTTCTACCGGGCCTTTAGTGACAAGTGGGAAAGCGAGTACACAGGAAACTTAACCATTAATGAAAGACCCAGTGCACGTTGGGGAAGTTGGATCACCATAACGGTCAATCAGGACGTTATCTTCCAGACTTTTTTATTCCCGACGAAAAGAGACTTCGACAAAATTGTGGTCTTTGCATTGGCAGAAACTGAGGAAGCATTAAATCGTCGGCAAATAGATCAAACACTATTAAGCACGAGCGATTTAGCGCGCGATGAATTCTAAAACATGATTTTGTCCGGAGGCTTTCATGCGTGTCAAACATGCAGTGGTTTTGCTCATGCTGATTTCACCATTAAGTTGGGCCGGAAATATGACGTTCCAGTTCCGCAACCCTAACTTTGGTGGCAACCCAAACAACGGTTCTTTTTTACTCAACAGCGCCCAGGCACAAAACTCGTATAAAGATCCGAGTGGCGATGATTTCGGGATTGAAACGCCATCTGCGCTGGATAACTTTACCCAGGCGATACAGTCGCAAATACTCGGTGGCTTACTCACCAATATCAATACCGGTAAGCCGGGGAGGATGGTAACCAATGATTTTATCATTGATATCGCCAACCGGGATGGGCAACTGCAACTGAATGTCACGGACAGGAAAACGGGGAGAACGTCGACTATCGAAGTGTCGGGTTTACAAAATCAGTCGACCGATTTCTAAATTATAGCCACGAAAGGAAAAAATCATGCAGCGCTTACTTATCATGGTGGCAGTAATTTTACTCAGCGGATGTCTAACAGCCCCGCCGCAAGAAGCCGCTAAGCCGACATTAATGCCCCGAGCCCAAAGCTATAAAGACTTGACGCATCTGCCCATGCCTACAGGTAAGATCTTTGTGTCGGTTTACAATATCCAGGATGAAACGGGTCAGTTTAAACCTTACCCTGCGAGTAACTTCTCAACCGCCGTCCCGCAAAGCGCAACGGCTATGCTAGTCACCGCGTTGAAGGATTCTCGTTGGTTCGTCCCACTGGAACGTCAGGGGTTACAGAACCTGCTTAACGAACGAAAAATCATTCGTGCGGCTCAGGAAAACGGCACTGTTGCCATTAATAACCGCATCCCTTTGCAATCTTTGACCGCAGCAAACGTCATGGTGGAAGGGTCAATTATTGGTTATGAAAGCAACGTTAAATCGGGAGGTGTTGGTGCACGCTATTTCGGTATTGGCGCCGATACGCAATACCAGCTCGACCAGATAGCGGTGAACCTGCGCGTGGTTAACGTCAGCACCGGCGAAATTCTCTCATCGGTGAATACCAGCAAAACTATTTTATCTTATGAAGTACAGGCTGGGGTATTCCGTTTCATTGACTACCAGCGACTGTTGGAAGGTGAAATTGGTTACACCTCTAACGAACCGGTCATGCTGTGTCTGATGTCAGCAATCGAAACCGGTGTTATCTTCCTGATTAATGATGGGATTGATCGCGGATTGTGGGATTTGCAGGACAAGAAACAGGTTGATAATGACATTCTGGTTAAATACCGCCATATGTCGGTACCTCCGGAATCCTGAGTGCTCTCTCTGGCATAAAAAGCGTGAGGAACCCCTCACGCTTTTTTATTTACTGGTCAGCGTAGACGATAGTCGATTTTCACGGCGAGACGCCAGCCACAGCCCGCTGTTTTTCATCGCATAGCCGAATACCAGACCTAGCGCCAGAGACGGCACGACCAACTGCCAGTCCCCCTGCCCTGCAAACGTTGCACATGCGCCAATAAACGTGCCTGGCACAAATGAAAGCAACCATTGCTTTGCCTGGATACACATCAGAAACGCGACGATTCCCGTTATGACATAACCAATAACGTCCATATGTGGGGCAAGCGCGCTACCGTTAATAATCACCAACGCCCACACCACACCGCTTAGCAGCGTACACGCCGAGATCCACAGCCCTTTCAGCCCACCCTGCGGACAGGCGAAATAGGCCGTGCAGCCCAGAAAGCCAGCCCAACTGAGTAAGCCAAGAGAAACGGCCACCCATCCCCAGATCCCAGAGAGAATGCCCGTTGTGATTGCAATTGAGAGAAGTATGTTCATGCCGCGTATCTTAGCAGAAAAACGGCATAGGAATGAGATCGTGCACACAATTTATGCAAGTGATGAATTGCGTTGCAGTTTAAAGTGACTTACATCACATTTATTCTTCCGTATCTTCCTGCAATTCATCCCACATCGCGCCAATAGCATCACGCGTTAACGGTGCCATGGTACGCCAGAATGGCGTGTTTGCGTGCGCTTCAACTTTGCCAAGGAACGAACCACACCAGGGCAACAGGTACTCCACAAACAAGGTTTCTAGTGCTTCACTTTCATCTTCCGCAGACTGGTCTTCAAGCCATGAAGCCGCCAGCAACAGCGTACCAATATGATCTGCAGGCGTATCTGCCAGCGGCATGCCGCGGGTAGAAAGAAATGCACGAACATCAGATTCTTTCGCCCCTTCTACCCAGGCGCTACGATAAGGCGGCACCGCACACTCGTCGCCGACAAAAAGCGCGTTGTAATCCGCAGCCAACTGAGGCATATCGCAGTTTTTCTGCAGGCGAGTAAGTAATTCGTCTTGTTCCAGCGGCCAGTTGGCGGAGAGTTTACCTTCGCTAATCAGGGTAAACAGGGGAACCAGTAAAGGATCCTGAGGCTGGCGGTAAAACAGCGAGCCCAGTACACGACACAGGATAGAAAACTCGTTCATTCATTTATTCCAGTTAGTAACAATTACAGTTCAGCAAATTCCGCGATCGGCTCCATGCCTCGCGATTCCAGAAACGCCAGCAGGCGTTTGGGTGTGACGTTTAAAATTCTGTCTTCCGGGAAATTTACATCATCGAGAATTTTACGGCATTCGCCAAATTCTCCCAATGTGAAAGCGGTATGTGAATCCGATCCTAACGCCACCCAGCCCCCGGCATCACGCACAGCCGCAGCGACCGCGCGGCAATTGTCTTCACTGCCTTTACGTGAATGCAAAAACGAGGAGTTATTGATTTCCAACGCGACCTGATATTTTGCCGCCGCCTGCGCAATCGCCGTGATATCAACGGGATACTTTGGATTTCCCGGATGGCTGATGATGTGCACATGACCACTGGCCATCGTGGCGATCATCGCCTGGGTATTAGTGTCTTTATCGTGAGGTGCAAAAACCGGCTCATGGAAGCCCGCAATGATCAGATCCAGGGAGGTAAACATAGGACCTGAGCAGTCAATTTCGCCTTCAATATTCTTAATATTCGCCTCAATGCCGCGCAGGATCCCTACGCCGTCCACAATACGAGGCCAAATGCGCATATTAATAAAGTGCCAGTGATGAGGCGCATCCGCCATGTCCGGTCCATGATCGGTAATGGCAAACAGCTTGATGCCTTTGCGACGGGCTTCAGCGATGTAATCGCTTAAGGTGCTGTAGGCGTGGGTGCTGGCGACGGTATGCATATGCAGGTCAACGGGATACATAACTCTCTCCTGTAGTCATTTTCCGTCAAGGATAGCAGGTATCGCCGGCATTAATACCCTAAATAATGCGAGTTGCAGGCAGGCGGCAAGGGAGTGACACCCACATCACTTACTGCAGTAAGTGTTGCGGGGGAACAAACGTAGCCAACGCACATGCAGCTTGAAGTATGACGGGTAGTTTAGCTGAAACCCGGCACTTGCCGGGTTACCATCAGTATCCCCGCACGCGATCGACCTGACCGGTGACGGATTTGCCACTTTCCAGGCCCATAATCGTACGGGAGATATAGTCCACCGCCTCTGCCGGGCGCGTTATCGCGGCAATATGCGGCGTCATTGCCACACGCGGATGTTTCCATAGCGGGCTGGTTTCCGGCAGCGGTTCGCGGCTGTAGACATCCAGCATAGCGCCTTTCACTTTGCCGCTGTCCAGTGATGCCAGAAGATCGTCTTCATTGAGATGAACACCACGCGCCAGGTTCAGCACATAGGCTCCGTCCTGCAATTGGTTGAGTAAACTCGCGTTAATAATGCCTACGGTTTCTGCTGTATTGGGAAGGAGGTTGATAAGCACCCGAGTTTGGCTCAAAAACGCGCCCAGTTCCTCGGTACCGGCAAAGCTTTCCACACCAGACCAGGATTTACGCGTGCGGCTCCAGCAGCGTAGCGGGAACCCCCATGCTTGCAGACTTTCTGCAACTTTTGCGCCCAATACCCCTGCCCCCATGATCCCGACGCTAAACTCATTGCGGGAATATTCTGGCAACGGCTGCCATTTCGCCTGGTTTTTTAATGCCTGATAATCATCAAAGCGGCGAAACCAGTGCAGTACCTGACTGACCGCATATTCCTGCATTTGCAGGCCCATACCCGTATCTTCCAGACGGAAAAGTGGGATCGAAGCATCCAACATTTCCGGATGAGCGTTCAGTTTACTAAGAATAGAATCAACGCCCGCCCCCAGCGCGAATACGGCTTTTAATTTTCTTCCGGCGAGCATTTCAACCGGAGGATGCCAGACCAGCGCGTAGTCAGCATGCGCATTATCACCCGTTTTCCACTCACGGACGTTCGCGCCAGGTATGGCCTTTGTCAGCGCATTAAGCCACCAGCTCGTATCGAATGTTGGGTGATAGAAAATTATATCCATAGAGTCTCCTGAACATTGTTATGCGGAACTTTCTCGCACTTATTATCATCATTTTCCGAGGGAACATCAGAGTAACAAATTTTAGGATGCTGGCAAAAAAAACAATTCCCGCTTATTTAAGCTGCATATTGATTGAAGTTTGTGTAAATGCACGTTTTTTTCAAAAAGTTGATTGACGCCGGAGCGGTATTTCCCTAAATTAGCGCCCGTTCCGGTAGCACAGGAACAACAATATGGTGAGGTGTCCGAGTGGCTGAAGGAGCACGCCTGGAAAGTGTGTATACGGCAACGTATCCGGGGTTCGAATCCCCGCCTCACCGCCATATTTAAAGAAGAGCTCGTACGCAAGTACGGGCTTTTTTTTCGCGTATTTCATTTGCCGGATGCGGCATTAGCGCCTTATCCGGCCTGTATGTTACATAACAGCAGGCTTTTACATAAAAGCGTGTTGTGTTAGCGGTTAATAAAACCCAACCGTCGAGAAATGAGTGAACAGACCAGCTCCAGTTCATCATTAACATCATCAATTTTACGCTGCATTCGGTGCGTGGGGCCTGCCACGCTGAGTGCGCCAATGACGGTACCGGTATAATTAAACACAGGCCGGGCGACACACGTTAACCCTTCTTCATTTTCCTCATTATCCAGCGAGAACCCCTTCAACCGAATATCGGCCAGAGTTTCATACAACGAAACACGATCAACAACCGTCTTCTCAGTAAATGGGATAAGCGGCTCACTCAGCACCCGATCAATCTCTTCCAACGGCTGAAAAGCCAATAACGCTTTGCCAATCCCTGTACAGTATGCAGGCAATCTGGCACCAAGACGGGCATTAGTCTGTATAGAAAGCGTTCCCTCACTCTTATACAAATACACAACATGACCACTGTTATAGACCCCCAGAAAACAGGTTTCTGCGGTTTTTGCTGAGAGCGTTTTCAGGTAAGGAATAGATACCTCTACCAGATTCACGTTCATCAATCCTTTGATTCCCAACTCAAGACTTTTCAGATCCAAATGATAACGCTCAGTTCCGTTATCCTGCATAACGTACTGTCGTTCCTTGAGCGTCTCCAGCGTACGAAATACTGTGGTCTTTGCGATCCCGGTTCGTTTGACTAACTCCGCCAGAGATATACCGTCGGAATGCTCGCTAATCTCTTCCAGGATCGTCAGAACCTTGTCAACACCGGAGGAATTTGCATTTTCACCGTTTGACATTCATTCATCCCCAATAAAAAAGTTCCGTTATTGTAACTGTAATGCCATAACCCGCAAAACACATTCATTTTTAGACAGTTACCTCTTTTTTAACCATGTAATTTGCGATCTACGACGCAGTTAACCGTCCTCGTATTCTGTGAATCCTATCACCAAATCAAAAAATACGGAATGACATTCCGTTAATTGATCAATAACCTCAAATAAACGGAACGTCATTCCAAACAAAATTCACGCAGGGGAAACGGCATGCTTATTGTCACTATCGACGCCGGTACGACCAACACACGAGTCCGTGTCTGGAAGGATAGCCGGGTAATTTCAGATACCAGTGAGTCCGTCGGAGTGCGTGATACGGCGATAACCGGAAATCGAAACAAGCTGATTAACGGTGTAAAAAAAGCCCTGGATCGCGCTTTGGCAGGTATCAGCGAACCTTATGAGATTGTGGCGTCAGGGATGATCACGTCAGACGTTGGACTCTATTGCGTCCCGCACCTCAGCGTACCTGTCTCATTCAACGACCTGGTTGAGGGAACCGTTGCGCATACAATCCCAGAAGTTTCAGCACAACCCATCTGGTTTATTCCTGGCGTTAAAAATGCGGTGGCTACGGTAGATGTCGAAAACATTGATGCCATGGACGTTATGCGTGGCGAAGAAGTTGAAACATTTGGTCTGCTGATGCAACACAACGTTAAAGGGCCGGCACTGATCGTGCTTCCCGGTTCCCACTCCAAGTTTATTCTGACGGATGAAAAAAAGCAGATCGTCAGTTGCGTTACCACAATGGCAGGAGAGCTTTTGGATGTCCTCACTCATCAGACCATTTTGGCGAATTCACTCGACGGCCAGTTTGTCACCAAACTGGACAACGACTACCTGCTAAAAGGGGCTGCATCCTGCCGCCGGGTAGGGCTGGCGCGCAGTTGCTTCACCGTGCGACTGCTCGATCTGTTTACTCAGTCCACGCATAACCAGAGAGCCAGCTATTTATTGGGGGCAACACTTTACTCTGACCTGCAGGCGATAAAGCAGAGTATGGCCCTGAATCTCTCACCTGAAACCAACATCATCATCAGCGGTAAACAAGTGCTTAAAGAAGCGCTGGCATCGCTGATTTCTACCGATTCTTTTTTTACCGGCAGCATTGTACAGGCAGATGACGATCCTCTGCGCCCTCTATCTGGCGTTGGCGCCCTCGCCCTTATGGAAACAATTCTCTGCCGCCACACCGTTAGCCAGCCGCCATTTTCCAGTGTCCTACATCAGGGAATTCCAACATGAATAACCATAACATCGCCCCCCTTGTCGCTATTTTGCGCGGCATACGGCCTGAAGAAATTGATATCCATATTCCTTTACTGATTGCGGCTGGTTTCCGCGCGATTGAAATTCCGCTGAATTCTCCACAATGGGAAGTCAGCATCGCGCAGGCCGTTCATACATATAGCGAGCAGGCCACAATCGGGGCGGGTACTGTCCTCAACGTAGAAAATGTGGACCGCCTGGCGCAATTAGGTTGCCAGCTGATTGTCACCCCGAATACCAGACCCGATGTGATTCGCCGGGCACTGGAACATCGGATGCAGGTTCTGCCGGGCTGCGCGACGCCAACGGAAGCATTCAGTGCCATTGATGCCGGCGCTCAGCAAATCAAGCTGTTCCCCACCAGCCAGTTTGGACCGGATTATGTACGGGCACTGAAATCTGTCCTGCCCTCACATACCGCGCTGTATGCGGTTGGCGGGATCACGCCAGACAACATTCAACTCTATCTTGACGCAGGCTGTGCTGGAGCCGGGCTCGGCAGCGATCTCTATCGTGCCGGACAATCCCCCACTCGCACCCAGCAACAGGCGCAGGCTTTTATCGCCGCCTATCAGCATTTTATTACCCAATCCTCCCGAACTATGGAGCACATATGAAGATTAACTGGTTGTTCAAAAACGCCACCGTCGTTGATGGTTCAGGAAATACGGAATACCAGGCTGATGTCGCGGTTGAAGGGGATCGGATTGTCCTTATCGCGCCATCCATCACCACCGCTGCAGAAAATATTATTGATTGTCGCGGGTTAGTGCTGTCCCCAGGGTTCATTGATGTCCATACCCATGACGATCTGGTTGTCATCAGAAAACCAGACTATATCGAGAAGACGTCCCAGGGCGTCACCAGCATTATTGTCGGAAATTGCGGTATCAGCGCCGCCTGCGCAACCCTAAAAGATGAGGTGCCGGACCCAATCAATTTGCTGGGTGAACTGGACGAGTTTCACTACCCGGACGTTGCCCGTTATCGTGAGCGCATCAATGCTGTAACTCCTTCAGTGAATGTTGCCACGCTGATTGGTCATACCACGCTGCGCAATAACTGCGTGGAATCACTGCTTGAACCCGCCAACGAAAACAATATCAACAGTATGCGCGAGACGCTTAATCAGGCCCTGCAGCAGGGTGCCTTGGGTTTGAGTACAGGTCTTTCGTATGGCAATGCCGTTAATGCTTCTACAGAAGAGATCTGCGCGCTCGCCGAACTACTCGCTGAACATCAGGGCCTTTATACCACCCATATGCGCACAGAATACGACGGTATTATCGATGCCATGCTGGAAGCATTCCAGGTCGGTCGTCATGGCCAGGTTCCCGTTCAGATCTCCCATCATAAATGTGCAGGTGCCAATAACTGGGGACGAACCACTGAAACGCTTGCGTTGATCGAGAAATATCAGCAACGCCAGGAGATCAACTGCGATGTCTATCCTTACCGAGCTGGCTCTTCCAACCTCGACCTGAAACAAGTCACTGAGGACTACGACATCCTGATCACGTGGTCCACACCGTATCCGGAGATGTCCGGTAAAACACTGCAACAGATAGCGCAACAGTGGGAGACAGATATTCACCACGCAGCCGCCCGGTTGCAGCCTGCTGGCGCAATCTATTTTCAGATGCACGAGGACGATGTTCGCCGGGTTTTACAACACCCCTCATCAATGGTGGGCTCAGACGGTCTGCCGTGCGACCCCAACCCACATCCACGTTTATGGGGAACCTTTCCACGCGTTCTCGGCCACTACAGTCGCGACGAGAAGCTCTTTCCACTCACCACGGCCATTCACAAGATGACAGGCATGTCCGCCTGGCGTTTTGGCCTGACGGGACGTGGACTGGTCCGGGAAGGTAATTTCGCTGACCTTGTCATTTTTGATCCGCAGAAAATCAACGAAACCGGCACCTTCCAGAACCCTAAGCAGACAGCCGACGGGATTGAACACGTGTTCGTTAACGGCGTCCTTACCTGGAGCCATAAGCAAATGACAGGCCTGCGCGCAGGCAAATTCTTAAGCAGAAAAGAACAATAACGGGAGATAAAAATGATTAAACGATACGGAACTGAAGGCTCTGAAGGGACTGGCGGACAAGCATTACCCTTTTCCAGAGCGGTTGCTGCCGACGGCTGGTTGTATGTCTCAGGCCAAACGCCAATGGTCGATGGTGAAATCATCGATGGCGGCATCGTTGCGCAGTCAACGCAGGCCATTCAGAACTGCCTCGACATCATGACTGAAGCCGGGTTCGGCAAAGAAGATATTGTGCATATGAAGGTGTTTCTTACCGATGCCCGTTACTTCCAGTCGTTCAACAAGGTCTTTAAAAGCTTCTTTGCCGAACATCCACCGGCTCGCGTGTGCTGCGTTGCCGACCTGGTCGTCGACTGTATGGTCGAAGTAGACATCACCTGCTTCAACTCAAAATTCAAAAGCTGACTGTTGACGATCACTCTTCAGTAACAAGGATCTATTATGCTACACGAAAATTTCCTGATGTGGTTTTTGATCTACGCCTTCGCCATGATGTTTGTTGGCTGGTACGTGACTCGCCATCAAAAAACCGGGGAGGATTTTATTCTCGGCGGGCGAAAGTTACCCATGCTGTTAACCCTGGGTTCGACCGTCGGTACAATGGTTGGCACAGGTTCCAGCATCGGCGCTGTCAGCTTTGGCTACAGTAACGGCTGGGCGGGAATGTTGTACGGTATTGGCGGCGCGACGGGGATCCTGCTGACAGCCTGGCTATTTGCGCCCGTTCGCAAAATGCGCTTCATGACCATGAGCGAGGAGATCTGCTATTACACAGGTGGTAGCCGAATCGTCAAAAATCTGGTGGCACTGTTGATTTTTCTCGCATCGATTGGCTGGTTGGGCGCGCATATCCTCGGCGGCGGCCTGTATTTAGCATGGGCAGCGAACATCGATATCACCACAGCAAAAATTATTATCGCCGTGGGTTTTATTTTCTACGTCGGAATTGGCGGATACAAAGCCGTCTCTTGGATCGACACGCTGCAATCCATTGTTCTGTTCCTTGGGTTTATCATGTTAGCAGCAATGTCCGTCAGCTACGTCGGCGGTTGGGATGTCGTGGTCGCAAAGACCGATCCACAGGCATTCACGCTGTTTGGGATCGGCAAACTGGGACTTCTCCCCGCCATTTCGCTGTCGATCGTTATTGGCATTGGCGTGCTGGCAACGCCATCATACCGCCAGCGCATATACTCTGCGGCCTCGACCCGCGCGATTCGTCAATCGTTTGTGATAACGGGTCTGCTTTACATGGGATTCTCTTTCCTTCCCGCGATTATCGGTATGGCTACCCATGTGATGGATCCTGGTCTTGAAAATCCGAGTTTTGCATTCCTCTACGCGACAAACTCGCTCCCGTATGTTCTGGCCATGGTGGTGTTAATAGCAGGGATGTCCGCTAACCTGTCATCCGGCAGCTCGGATGCCATCGCCGGGGTTTCCATTATTCTGCGTGATATATACACCATGGTGACAGGCAAAATGCCGCCGCCGGAAAAAGCAATTAACCTGTCACGCATTTTCCTGCTGTGCGTCATCGCGCTGGCACTGGTTTTTGCCCTGACCTCGAACGATATCATTGGCTACATCACCAAAATGATCTCGATGATCATGTCCGGTATGTGCGTCACCGTATTACTGGGCAAATTCTGGCTGCGTTTTAACTGGCAGGGCTGCATTGCCGCGTTGCTGGGAGGAAGCCTGACCTCGCTGGCGGTGATCCTTTCACCGGTATGGTCAAAAGCATTAGGTAATCCGGTGATTCCTGCGCTGTCTGTCAGCCTGGTTGCCGCCGTGGTGGTAACGTTGCTGACGCCGCAGAATAAGCTCTCCCGTGAAGAGGTGCTAAAAATGATCACTGATGAACGTGAAAACACCAGCCATACGCCACGTTCGGACGCAACGCCCGTAAGGAGCGCAGAATGACAGTTGCCGCACATAAATCAGCCATTATGCTGACCCCCTCTTCCGCCCGGGCCTGCGTGCTGAATGAGGATGTTTGTTTGCCCGCCGCGGTGATAAAGGCCCAGGCGCTGGAGAACAATATTTTGTGGATGCAGCGTTACGCAGATACCCGAGGCGTATCGTTGGCTCCCCACGGGAAAACATCCATGACTCCATGGATATTCCGTCAGCAGCAGCAAGCGGGCGCATGGGCAATTGGCGTAGGGAGCGCCTGGCAGGCGCAGGCAGCCATGGCATGTGGTATCCAGCGGGTGCTGATGGCCAACCAACTGGTGGGCAAAGCCAACATGCTGTTGGTATCACAGTTAAAAAACACATATCCGGACGCTGATTATCTCTGTCTGGTCGACAGCCTGGACAATGCCAGAACGCTGGCCAGATTCTTTAACGAGCATCAGCAAACGCTGGATGTGTTGGTCGAGTTGGGCGTTTCTGGCGGGCGCAGCGGATGCCGCACGACCGCAGAAGCGCTCGCGCTTACCGCCGAAATTTCACAGATGTCAGGTTTGCGCCTGCGTGGACTGGAACTATATGAAGGCGTGCTGCACAGCCACGATCCCCAGCCGCAAATTGAAACGCTGCTTTGCGACGCCGCGCTGCTGGCGTGTCAGATGGAAAAATATGTCGACGGCGAGTTTGTTCTCACTGGCGCAGGTACCGTCTGGTATGACGTGGTATGTAACATCTGGCTGGCAGCAAAAACCCCCTCCCATTGCCGGATAGTTATTCGTCCGGGTTGTTACATTACGCATGACAATGGTATTTACCAGCAGGCGCAAAAGGAATTAATGGCACGCGACAGCATTGCCAGCCATCTGGGCGGCGATTTAGCCCCCGCCCTGGAACTGATGGCTATGGTGCAGTCGGTACCGGAACCTTCACTTGCCGTGGTCAATTTTGGCAAACGTGATGCAGCTTTTGATGCAGGATTACCCCAACCGGTAGCCCTGTATCGCAATGGCAAAGCGCTGCCATTTCAATCCGGTGCAATCACCAGTACAGGAATAATGGATCAACACTGTATGCTATCTCTGGCGCCAGGCTGCAACATCCAGGTTGGTGACATTATTGTTTTTGGCACGTCCCACCCCTGCCTGACCTTTGATAAATGGAAAGCCCTGTATTTAGTTGATGAGGAATACAATGTGTTGGAGGAACTGCGCACAGCATTTTAAATACTCTCAATTCTGGTAATAAAGAGCGCAAGTAGCGAATGGCAAGAGCCTTATTCGGCCTAAACAGTAACCGTTTTACCAGGCCTGCGTCAGCTACGGGAGCAGCAAAAGAAAGTCATGTGTTAACGTCAAATAACAAAGCCCGGTTTCCCGGGCCTTGAAGACGGCGTACTTATCAGTTGTAAGCGTTAAGCGTCCGCTGACAGAGCGCAGAGCGGACGCAATCGTCTTTATTGAAACGAACAATCCCAACCATATCATCTTCTTCGAAACGGGCCAGCGCATCGCTAAGCCCTGAGCGAACGTGGGCTGGTAGATCGCACTGGGTCACATCCCCATTCACAATCACCGTCACATTCTCCCCGAGGCGGGTTAAAAACATCTTCATTTGCGCAGCAGTGACGTTCTGAGCCTCGTCAAGAATAACCACTGCATTTTCAAATGTACGTCCACGCATATAGGCGAACGGCGCGATTTCCACCTTACCAATCTCAGGTCGCAGGCAATATTGCATGAAGGAGGCTCCCAGACGTTTCACCAGCACGTCATACACTGGACGAAAATAGGGAGCAAACTTCTCGGAAACATCCCCAGGTAAGAAGCCAAGGTCTTCATCAGCTTGCAGAACTGGACGGGTTACAATGATCCTGTCCACGTCTTTGTGGATCAGAGCCTCTGCTGCTTTTGCCGCGCTGATCCAGGTTTTACCACACCCGGCTTCACCGGTGGCGAAGATCAGCTGTTTACTCTCAATAGCATTCAGGTAGTGCGCCTGAGCTTCATTTCGCGCCGTGATTGGCGTGGCGTCGCGACTGTCACGCGCCATACCAATCGCTTCTACGCCGCCCATCTGCACAAGCGAGGTGACCGATTCATCTTCACGTTGCTTATGGCTACGCGAATCCCGCCTCAGCACACGTTTTGCTTCACGACGAGCTTTGATCACTGCTTTTTGTCTTCCCATGGATAGCACCTTGAGTTGTAGGTATACATCACACGCGCCGTTGGCGGCACGATTATGCGCACGAACATCTGAGGGTTGGCTTCCTTGTAAGCCATTGCTTGCTTTCGGATAAGACGCCACGCACAGCTACGCGCACCGTACAGGGCGTCAGTAACAAGGATAAGAAGTGAATGAGAGAGAGATTTAGCGGTGACGAGGAGGCTACCGGAAGAGAAACGTCCGCGTAAAGTACTGCGACTACTGTGAAAAACGTGTCCAATACAGGACTTTTCCATTCGCGATCTCCATAGTGAACGACTATCACCGCCGGGAACTACCGCTATTACTTATAATTACATCATAACCTTTCGTTAATGCAACAAT
The DNA here is from genome assembly GCF_030336535.1 of Citrobacter sp. Ce006. NCBI lineage: Bacteria > Pseudomonadati > Pseudomonadota > Gammaproteobacteria > Enterobacterales > Enterobacteriaceae > Citrobacter > Citrobacter sp. Ce006. The sequence continues at coordinate 5,320 of NZ_JAOWDO010000055.1, read as the reverse complement.
ATTTTTACTTGTTGTTAACTTAAATTCTATCTTATCACCAGAGACAGTTTCTTGCCCAGAGATGACAGAATTATTTCAGTTCCATACCGATCATAAAAAATAATTTGTTGATTCATCAAGATGTCAGGAAAAGCCCCGCTGTACAACGGGGCATAATTATCAGGCTTCGAGCAAAGACTGTCCCAGATAGCGATCTGCAGTTTTGACACCCGGCAAAGCAAAGAAGTATCCCCCACCAATCGGTTTGACATACTCTTCCAGCGCTTCGCCGTTCAGGCGTTTCTGCACCGTCAAAAAGCCTTTTTCCAGATCGTGTTGATAGCAGACAAACAACAGTCCCATATCCAGTTGACCGGAATTGGTCACACCGAGCGAATAGCTGTAGCCACGGCGCATCATCAGGCTGGAGTCGGTCTCTTTCGTGCGCGGATTCGCCAGGCGAATATGGCTGTCGAGCGCAATCACCTCACCCTCGGGATCGCTGGCATAGTCAGGTACATCGTGCTCATGCTGCATACCCAGCGGCGCGCCGGTGTGTTTATCGCGACCAAAAATCGTTTGCTGCTCTTTCAGCGGCGTACGATCCCAGAACTCAACGCGGAACTGAATGAGCCTGACGGCCTGATAGCTTCCGCCTTGCGCCCAGGCAGGTTCGCCCTGCCCATCCGTAACCCACACCACGTCTTGCATCAACTTCGCATCCGTAGCGTCCGGATTCGCGGTGCCGTCTTTAAAGCCAAGCAAATTAACCGGGGTCTCTTTACCTTTGCTACGCGCGGCATGATCGGAAATAAACCCTTCACGTTTCCAGCGCACGCTGAGGAGATCGGGCGTATGTTTAATGATATCGCGCAGCGCGTGGATGACAGTGTCTTGCGTGTTGGCACAAATCTGCAGCAGCATATCGCCATGGCACAGCGCCGCGTCCAGTGAATCATTCGGGAAACGGGTCATTTTTTGCAGCTTTTTTGGCATCTGCGATTTCAGGCCATAGCGTTCATCGAACAGCGAGGAGCCGACTGACAACGTCATCGTCAGGTTGTCTGGCGCAATGTATGCGCCGAGGATACCTGAATCCATAGGGGGAAGACGCGGATTCGGCGTATCCGGAGCCGGTCCGCCGGTGGTCAGAAACGCAAACCGGCTGGTCAACAACCGAAACAAACGTTCGAGATCGGCCTTATCGCTGGCGAGAACATCAAACGCCACCAGCATCATCGATGCCTGCTGCGGCGTCAGGATGCCCGCCTGATGCTGGCCATAAAACGGTTGCGCTTCACTACGTGCATCAGGGGACAGCGTTCCCGGTGCACTTTGCGGTTTTTGCGCGTGGGCAACCGGACATCCCCCGGCAAGCGCAAGCGCGCCACCCAGGGCGCCCATCCCTTTCAGTAAACGTCGGCGTGACGGTTCGCTCACGCCGTTTTCATTATCTTGCTGCATAGTGCTTAATCCAGACCCAAAACACCGCGTAATTGCGACAAGTCTTCCGCCAGCGTCGTGATTGGCCCTTTCAGCGCATTTCGATCGGCTTCGGTCAGTTTGTCATAGGTTTCAAAGCCGTCTTTGGTACGATATTTGCTCAGAATGGTATCGACTTTTTTGAAGTTCGCATCCACCTTCGCCAGCAGCTCAGCATTGGATTTTTGTAACTGAGGACGCAGGAGATCGACAATTTTCTGCGCACCATCGACGTTGGCCTGGAAATCCCACAAATCGGTATGGCTGTAGCGATCTTCTTCCCCGCTGATTTTGCTGGCAGCGACTTCTTCAATCAGCCCTGCTGCCCCACCAACCACTTTAGACGGTGGGAAAGCCAGCTCGCTAATACGCGTTTGCAGGTCAAGAACATCGCTGTTTAATTGGTCGGCATACTTGTCCATACCTTGAGTGGTATTGTCGCCAAACAGCGCTTTCTCCAGGCGGTGGAAGCCGGTGAATTTGGGATCGGCAGCTTTTTGCTCATAATCATCTTCACGCGCATCGATGCTGCCGTCGAGATCGGAGAACAGTTCAGCAATCGGTTCAATACGTTCATAATGCTGGCGGGTTGGCGCGTACAGCGATTTCGCTTTTTCCAGATCGCCGGCTTTAATCGCATCGGTGAAGGCTTTGGTCCCCGCAACCAATTGCGCGGTTTCTGCTGTCACATAGGTTTTGTATTCGGTAATCGCGCCGCTCAGACTCAGCAGAGCATCGCTTTGTGCGGCATCCGCTGTTGCACTGCCTTTTACGATCAGTTTACCTTTCGGGTTAGTCAACAGACCGCAGGTCATATCATATTCACCGGGCTGCAGGTTAGCCGTCATTTTCTGGCTAAAGCCTGGCGCAATGTTTTCGCGTTCTTCAACCACCATAACGCCTTTAAGAATTTCCCACTCCAGCGCTTTCTGGCTGTGGTTCTGGATGATGAACTGCGTTTTCCCGGCGTTTACCGTGATCGTCATCGGTTCACATTGTTTGTCGTTAACCGTGACCTTCACCTGCGGAATATCGGCGGCTTGTGCAGTAAAAGCGGAGGCAAACAGCGCGGCAATACCCAACTGCAGCGCACTACGGCGAAAATTAAACGTCATAACCTGGCCCTATAAATAAGTATGTTGTAACTAAAAGATATTCTGCATCGCGTTTTGATCAAGGTGCGGTACGCGATGCCGTAGTGCCTGAACGCGGCGGTAGCGCAAACATAATCAACGCCGGAATCAGGTAGATAAACCAAACAGCAACTTCACTCACGCTTGGCGCTTCCTGATAGCCGAAAATGCCTTCCATCAATGTGCCAAACAGCGAATGCGTCGACAGCACACTGCTCAGGTCAAACGCCACATCCTGAAAATGATTCCACAAACCGGCTTCGTGGAAAGCGCGGATCGCCCCAGCGGCAAGACCGGCAGCCACCAGCAAAATGAACAGGCTGGTCCATTTAAAGAATGCCCCGAGGTTGAGGCGAATGCCGCCGAGGTAAATCAGGTATCCCAGTACCACTGCGGTAGCCAGTCCCAGCATCGCGCCTAACGGCGGCCAGATACCTACATCCTGCTGGAATGCGGCCAGCAGGAAGAACACCGACTCCAGCCCTTCACGGGCAACGGCAAAAAAGACCATCATCACCAGCGCCCAGCCGTGATGGTTGCCACGCTGCAACGCGTTATCGACAGCCTGTTCAAGCTGGACTTTGACGTTGCGCGAAACTTTACGCATCCAGAACACCATCCAGGTGAGGATCACCACGGCAATGACCGCCACGATGCCTTCAAACAGCTCCTGTTCTTTTTGCGGAAATTCACCGGTGGTTTCGTTGATGAAAACCCCTAACGCCAGGCATAACGCTGCCGCCAGCAGAACACCAATCCACATCACACCAATCCATCGACCACGCTGAGTCCGTTTCAGGTAGCTGGCAATCAGGCTGACAATCAGCGCGGCCTCTAACCCTTCGCGCAACATAATTAGAAATGGAACAAACATGCGAAGAACCCTTAAACGTTATTCTCGGTCAATTGATGAAAAGAAAAGTAAATTACAGTGATAGTGATTATCATTACAGTAAAGAAAAACTCAAGCAGAATGTTTTGAGAATGATGACTTAATGTAAACAGTTAGGCGGGTAACGGTTATAGCGAGCTTGCAGCGTAGGTAATAAAAGCCCCCACATGCGGCAATGTCATTAAGTTAACGCCTGTGTATCAGAAAGCATCAACCTGTATTCGCGAAGGTAATGAACATGCTATTTCAGAGAAAGGATTCCGTTCACCTCATGTACATCGTTTCTCTGAAGCACCGATTCCTGTGAACGTGTAAAGGGCGTTCTCCGCCACGCCCTTTACAATCCCGGCTCCCGGCGGGAAAATTGCCGCTCCGCGGTCCCCTCCGTTTATTCCTCCAGGCGACCGGGCCGGGCGCGAGGTAGCATATATGGACGCTCCCGGGATGCAATTTATTTTTCAGTTAAGTGATAAAACGGGTAGATGCAGCCATATATCCGGTTTCTGATGGGATTTATTTATCCCGAACCATGATGAAATCCGCCAGGCAGGTACCAATCATCCTCTGCGGGCTGACTTGCCCTTGCTACCTCTCGGTGTATCCTGCCTGCGGTCTTACCTGTTTTGCCATCTTCTGAAGTCACCTGCACCTACCAGGACGTTAACTCTTTTTCAGCACCTCGTCAGACTGTCTGACCTTGTGTCAGGCGGGCTGGCGAGGCTGATATTCCGTGTTACGTGTCAACATTGACCACATAATTCTTGATGTTTTTGCCGCCATGGCGACAACAGCTACATTGTAGTGCTTTCGCTCAAGCAATCCCTGAAGCCAGGTGTTCTCCTCAACTGAGCCTTTCCGGTTGACCCAGGCGGTAAGTGCGCGTGCGCCGTGAACCAGGAGGTATCGGAAATAGCCATCGCCACGTTTGCTGATCCCTCCCAGTTGCTGTTTCCCGCCGCTGGAATGCTCCTTTGGTGTCAGCCCCAGCCATGAAGCAAACTGCTTTGCGGTGCTGAATTGTCGGGCATTACCCACTGCTGCCACCACATAAGTGGCCGTTAGCATGCCAACCCCCGGGATTTTGGCCATTCTCTTGCAGGCTTCCTGCGTTCTGTACCAGGAGGCCAGAGATTCTTCTACCTGTTTAACCTGCTCCTCAAGTTCCCGGATATGGTGAGCCTGTCTGTAGATGCTGGTTCTGACAAAGGGAGATAAACCATTTTCGCCGTCTTCCAGAATGGCTGGCAGCTCACGGGTTAAATGGCTTTGTCCGGCTGCAATCGTAATACCAAACTCAGCAAGTGTGGCTCTTAAACTATTGGAACAGGCGATCCGCTCACGGATAAGTATTCCCCGTTCAGTGTGTAACGCTAAAACGGCCTGCTGCTCTTCGGTTTTTATCTGTACAAAACGCATATTCGGGCGGGTTACCGCTTCGCAGATAGCTTCAGCATCTGCTGCATCCGTCTTGTTCGTTTTGACATAGGGCTTCACATATTGCGGAGGAATGAGTTTTACCTCATGGCCGTGGCGACTGAATAACCGTGCAAAATGATGGCTGGATGAACAGGCTTCCATGCCCATCAGGCAAGGTTCCAGTTGAATGACAAACTGAACGAACTTAGCCCGGGTCAGCTTCTTACGCAAAACAGTATGACCTTCGTGATCGACACCATGAAGCTGGAAAACGTTCTTTGCCAGGTCGATACCAAGAGTTGATACTTTCATGTGGACGCTCCTCATTTTCAGGACGTATTGCAACGATCCAGTCTGGTACTTTGATGCCGCAAAATCTGGAGCGTCCATCTCATTATCCCTGCAAAGCGCGCCCTGA